>NZ_CP126969.1:1925547-2567397 GCF_030252165.1 Corynebacterium breve
TCACCTTGTTAGGCACCGAGCGTCCGCTTATCGACGACCTTCCCGCCGCATACTCCCGCGTGGTCGATTGGGACGGAGTGGCGCGCATCGATCTCGCTGTGGCGCGCGGTGACCTCGACGCGGTCGTCGACAAGCTTATACAGCGTGGCGCGAAGCTGGCTGGCCTGATGGCGTTTACAGCCGAGCGAGTGCGAGCGGGCGAACCGGAGCTGCGCGCCGATTTGGATGAGCGGTCTATCCCACACGAGATTCCGCGCTGGATTAATCGTGGAGAGAAAACGAGGGCGGTCCACCTCGAAAAGGGGTGCTACCGCGGACAAGAAACTGTGGCTCGGGTGGAAAACCTGGGTCGCTCCCCTCGGCTGCTGGTGTTGTTGCAGCTTGATGGGTCTGCGCCGGAAGATCCAGCGCCGGGATCGGACGTTACTTATGGGGGTCGCCGTATAGGTCGTCTGGGGACTGTCGTACACGATTGTGACTACGGTCCGATCGCGTTGGCATTGTTGAAGCGTTCGGCGATTGAGGCCGATGAACTGGCAATTAGTGGGGAATCTCCAGTATCAGCGAAGGTCGATGCCGACTTTCTGCCTGATGAAGAATCAACAAAAGCCGGAAGAGACGCTATCGCTAAGCTGAGAGGTCAGAACTAAACCCATTTCCGCTGTTCAAGGGTGGGGGAGGAATTTTTTTACGTTTCACGCTATTGTAAGTGACAGGAATACACACTGAATTGATAGCAGATGGGGCGCCCCGAATTCCCTGGCGCGCCCTCACACACCTCAAGGGGGTCACGCCATGGGCCGCGGACGCGCCAAAGCAAAGCAGACCAAGGTTGCACGCCAGCTAAAGTACAACACACCCGAGATGGACCTAGACTCGCTCCAACGCGAGCTTGCCGGTAAAGCACCGGCTCGTTCTTGGGACGATGATGACGACCAAGAGGAGTACGGGGTTGATGAACAATACGCAGACTATGCGGATTGGGACCCCGATCAAGACGACACTGGTCGTCGCTAGCTGCTAGTACCTGAAAATAGCTCACCCCGCCTCTCCCGTTCCTGGGAGGCGGGGTGAAGTGCTTTCTTTCGCTTTTAGTACTTCGGGTGCTGCCCGGTGAGGATGGCTCGGAAGTCCTCGCCCTCTTCGGCAGAGCGGACCTGGCCCAGCTCCCAGCACTCAACGTGGCGCGCAGTAAGCATCGCCAGTGCGCGGTCGCGATCCTTCGGCGAGACAACAGCAACCATGCCGACGCCCATATTGAAGGTCTTTTCCATCTCCAGCTGTTCGACCTTGCCCAGCGATTCAATGGTGCGGAAGATCTGCTGTGGGGTCCAGCTTGCGCGGTTCATCTCGGCGACCATTCCCTCTGGGATGATGCGCTCCATGTTGCCGACCAAGCCACCGCCGGTGACGTGGCAGAAAGTACGCACCTCGCACTCGGCAACCAAGGCGAGACAGTCCTGGGCGTAGATGCGGGTCGGCTCGAGCAGCTCTTCACCGAGGGTACGGCCGAGTTCATCCATGTATGCATCCACCGGAAGACCAGCCTGGTCGAACAGAACGTGGCGGGCCAGTGAATAACCGTTGGAGTGCAGTCCGGACGAGCCCATGCCGATAATGATGTCGCCAACTCGGACCTTGTCTGGGCCGAGCAGTTCGTCAGCTTCCACCACGCCGACCGCGGTTGCAGAGATGTCGTAGTCGTCCTCGCCCATTACGCCAGGGTGCTCGGCGGTCTCGCCGCCGAGGAGTGCACAACCAGCCTGGACGCAGCCCTCGGCCACGCCCGAGACGATCTCTGCGATCTTCTCAGGGACAACCTTGCCGATCGCGATGTAATCCTGCAGGAACAGCGGTTCGGCGCCACAAACTACCAAATCGTCCACGCACATTGCCACCAAGTCGATGCCGATGGTGTCGTGCTTATCCATTGCTTGGGCCACGACCAACTTGGTACCCACGCCATCGGAACCCGCAGCCAGTAGTGGCTCGCGGTACTTTCCAAGTGCGAAGAGGCCGGCGAAACCGCCAATGCCGCCGCGAACCTCGGGACGAGTTGCGCGCTTCGCGTGCTGCGCGAGCAGCTCGACTGCACGGTCGCCTTCTTCGATAGACACACCGGCTGCTGCGTAGGAAGCGCCCTGATCGGAGTTTTTAGGAGTGGTCATTGAGACTAGTTGCCTTTCTTGATCCTGCGGACTGCGTCAGCATTTGGGTTGCCCGTTGGAAGGCCCAGCGGGTAGTGGCCATCAAAGCAAGCGGAGCAGAAAGAATCGCCTGGTTGATTGGTGGAAGCGATCATGTCCTCGGAGGAGACAAAGCCGAGTGAATCCGCGCCGATCGCGTGGCGGATGGATTCAATCATCGATTCTTCATCGGTGGCGTCGCCATTATTCGCGATGAGCTCACCTGGGCTTGCAAAGTCGATGCCGTAGAAGCACGGCCACTTCACAGGCGGGGATGCGATACGAACGTGAACCTCGGCAGCGCCCGCCTCTCGCAGCATGCGGATCAGCGCGCGCTGAGTGTTGCCACGCACGATGGAGTCATCGACAACAATGAGGCGCTTTCCTTCAATCACGGCGCGGACTGGGTTCAGCTTTAGTCGGATGCCTAGCTGTCGCAACGTCTGCGATGGCTGAATGAATGTGCGACCCACGTACGCGTTTTTCATCAGGCCTTGGCCAAATGGAATGCCGGATTCGCGGGCGTATCCCACAGCCGCCGGGGTTCCTGACTCCGGGACGGGCATGACAAGGTCACCTTCGGCAGGATGGCTGCGCGCTAGACGACGACCAATGTTGATGCGGGTGGCATTGACCGATTGGTCAGCGATAACCGAGTCTGGACGAGCCAGATAAACGTACTCGAAAACACACGTTGCAGGGGTTGGGTCGGCGAATTTCTCCGAGCGCACCCCCGCCTCGTCGATTGCAACGAGCTCGCCCGGTTCGATATCGCGGACGAAAGAGGCACCAACAATATCCAACGCTGCGGTCTCACTAGCGACGACCCAGCCGTTCTCCAACTTGCCCAGACTCAACGGACGCACGCCGTGCGGGTCTCGGGCGGCGTAAAGGGTGTGGCCGTCGGTCATGACTAGGCAGTACGCGCCGCGCAGGCGCGGGAGCAGGCTGCGGGCGGCGTCGAAAAGCGTCTTGTCGTGGTCAATGTCGGCCGCGAGGAGCGCCGAGAGCACCGTACTATCCGACGATGAGCCCTGCCCATCGACACCTGTGTCGCGCAGCAGCTTCCGCTCGATGGCTTCGTCGCGAAGCTCAACGTAGTTGGTGAGGTTGCCGTTGTGGCCGAGGGCGATATCGGTGCCGTCGACTGCGGAGCGGAAAATCGGCTGAACGTTTTCCCAGCTGGTGGAACCTGCCGTGGAGTAACGGGTATGGCCGATTGCTACGTTGCCTTGCAAAGCGCCCAGGGTTGGCTCGTCGAAAACCTGCGAAACCAATCCTGTGTCTTTGAAAACAACGATGCGGTCGCCGTCACCGGCTGCGATGCCGGCGCCTTCCTGTCCGCGATGTTGGAGGGCGAAAAGCCCAAAGTACGTGAGTTTGGCAACCTCTTCGCCCGGGGCCCAAACACCGAACACGCCGCATTCTTCGCGTGGTTCTGATTCAGGTTGATCGTTCAAAGGGGCACCACTAGCCATGACATCGGTGTTGTGCACGTTCTTTACCTTAGTGGATTAATGCCCACTCAGAAACTAATCACCGGCAAAGCCTGCGTGATTTCTGCAGCACGACTGCCCGAAGCATCGATTTTCCCAGCGTGAAGGGCATCTTCAAAGCTCACTTGCCCGGTTGCCACGCGCAGCCAAGTCTGGGGGTCCATTTCCACAACGTTCGGGGGTGTGCCACGCGTATGTCGGGGGCCTTCAACACATTGAATCGCCACAAACGGGGGTACTCGAAGTTCTACAGTATGCCCTGGCAGTTCTGCCTCTACGGCACGCACTGTGCGACGCACCGCGTTGGCAAGCAGCCCACGCGCTGGTCGTTCAGTGTTTTCCGGCGCTAGAATCCAGTCCTTCACCGCTTCGACGGCCCGACGCGTCTCGGCGGGATCATGTTTTGAGACCATAGTCACTATTCTAGGAACACAACTGTAGAACGTATCTTTAGACCTCACGCCGTTAAGAGAAAGACATAGGTAGCCCGCATGCCGAACACTCCAGTGCCGACGACCAAATCGCCTTCCGTCACCCTGCGCTTCATGGCTGCGCCGACCGACGTCATCGTTGCCGGCGCCCATGGTGTCTCTGGCGGTCGCGTCCTGGAATGGATCGATAAGGCAGCTTACGCTTGCGCGGTGCAGTGGTCATCGACGTACTGCGTTACCGCTTACGTGGGACATATCCACTTCACTCGCCCGATTCCGTCGGGGCACATGGTTGAGGTTCGATCTCGTATCGCGATGACCGGGCGCAGCTCGATGCACATCGTGAACGAGGTCCTGTCCGCAGACCCACGTGAAGGAGTGTTCACCCGCGCCTGCGATTGCTTGGTCATTTTCGTCGCTAAGGACCCTGCAACCGGCAAATCCACCCCGGTACCTGAATTCACGCCGACTACCGACGAGGAAAAGCGCGTTGAGGAAGCTGCAAAGTCTCGCATCGAGCTGCGCAAGGCGATCGAGGAGGAAATGCTGCACCAGACCTACGACGGCGAGTCTGAGGCACCACGAGTGATCCACCGCTTCTTGGCCAAGCCGACCGACGTGAACTGGGGAGGCAAGGTCCACGGTGGCACCGCAATGGAATGGATCGATGAGGCCGGCTTGGCCTGCTCCATGGAGTGGTCGGGCGAGCGCACCGTGGCTGTGTACGCTGGCGGCATTCGCTTCTACACACCGATTTCTATCGGCGACCTCATCGAGGTGGATGCCCGCATGACTCGTACCGATGCCCGCAGCATGCATATCTCTGTCCACGTCCGCTCGGGCGACCCTCGAGGCGGTCGCGAGAACCTTAAGAACGCCATCCACGCGACGTTTACCTACATCGGCATCAGCGTGGACGGCGACCCGATCGGCGCGCGCCAGTTCATCCCTGCCACCGCGGAGGACAAGCGCCTAGCCCAGCACGCACTCACACTCAAGGAATTGCGTGCCGAGTATGCCCCGCTGCCCCTCACTCCACTTCAGGCTGCAAAACAGATCACAGATTAGTTCATCGGCTGGACCTGAAGTTAGACCTGAAGTTAGACCTGAAGTTAGACCACGACCATCCACACCGCGACCAAATGCACGATCGCGGCTACGAGGACCGCGGTGTGGAAATGCTCATGGTAGCCATAGAATTGGGCGTTCTTACCCGGCCAGCGAAAGCCGTAAACCAGCGCCCCGAGAGAATAAATCACCCCACCAGCGAAGAGCAGCCACACCACGGCAGGGCCAGCCGACTGCCACAACTGTGGGATCAATGGCACGACCAGCCAGCCGAGGACGAGGTAGATCAGTACGGACAGCCACCGCGGATGGTTGATCCACACCAGGTTCATGACGACACTAGCCAGTGCACCTACCCAGGCCACGAGCAGGAGCCACAAGGCTTGTCGCGATTCCAAAACAATCAGGGCAAGCGGCGTGTAGGTCGATGCGATAAAGATTGCGATCGTGGAATGGTCGGCGCGACGCCACAACTGCACTTGATCAGCCGTGCGCCAGCGACCGCGGTGGTACAGCCCGGAAATCGCGAATAACAGGAAGAATCCGACGGCGTAGACCGTGACTCCGAGCGCTTGCCACCAGTTCAAAGTCATCCAGGAGAATGTCGCGAGCACGCTGCCCGAGATGATCGCCAAAAACGCCGCGACAAAGTGGAACCATCCGCGAACCTTTGGGCGTTGGCCCCTGTCTACGTATGTGATTGTTCTTTCGAGCTGTCGCACCGCTTAGGCCTTTCGTCGTAAAGCAACCTTCGGTCACGTAACTTACGCCTAAGTAGGTTGACGCGCAACGCTAGGCTTTTCGACGACCCCGCACCCCACGTACCCCGCTAGTCGGTGAGTGGGCGGCGCACAGGGATCGTCGACAAGCAAAATGCGTCTTACTTCGCTCTGAATGCAAAATGAATTCTTGATTACCTCACTTTAAACGTGCAGTTGAGTTTGTAAATTGCACCGTAAAACAACCTGGAAATGAGCTATGAGTAAAAGGGCACACTATATTCCCCTTTTTCCCAGAAGGATTTTCATGTTTACGTTTTCGCGCGCCCGCAGCGCTACAGCCTTTGCCATCGCCCTGGCAGCTGGTGCTGTGTCTGTAGTCGCACCAACTGCAAACGCCGCACCGGATGGCAGCAACATCGTTATCAATGAGGTCTACGGTGGAGGCGGTAACAACGGATCCGTCTACTCCAACGACTTCGTCGAGCTGTACAACCCAACCGACACGCCTATCGACGTGACCGGATGGAAGATCGTCCAGAAGTCCACCAGAGGGGGCGTCGGTGGCACAGCGACACTGTCTGGCGCAGTACCTGCGAAGTCCTACTTCCTCGTCGAGGGGTTCAAGGGCACCAATGACACTGGCGTTTTGCCCACCGCTGACGGAACCGGCTCATTCAACTTTTCTGGAACCGGCGCGATCGCCGAGCTTGTCGACGAATCCTCCACCATCATCGATCTCGTCGGCTGGGGCGGCGCCAGCGCGTTCGAGGGTGCTCCCGCAGGCGGAACCTCGAACTCCACCTCGATCCAGCGCGTCGAGGTCGGCGTAGACACCGACAACAACGCGACCGACTTCACCGTGGATGCGCCGACCCCGCAGAACTCCGGTGGCACGGTTGATCCAGTTGACCCTGTAGACCCTGTAGACCCTGTTGATCCTGCTGGCGAAATTACCCCTATCGCCGATATTCAAGGCGCAGGCCCTGCTACCCCACTTGAGGGACAGGCCGTGACCACCCAAGGCGTTGTCACTGGCGTGTACGACGAAGGCGGCCGCGACGGCTTCTACATTCAAACCGAAGGCACCGGCGGCGACTTGCAGGCTGCTACCGACGCATCGCACGGCGTTTTCGTTTACTTGGGCGCTAGCGCAACGTACCCACAGATCGGCGACTCCGTCGAAGTCAGCGGTACCGCTACCGAGTATTTCGAAGTGACCCAGATCGCAAACGCAACTGTAAAGCTTCTCGACGAGCCACTGCAGCCGGTCACCCCTGTTGCCATCGACCACCTCCCTGCAGGTGAGGAGGCTCGTGAGGCATACGAGTCCATGCTCGTTATCCCTACCGACGCGTACACCGTGACGAACAACTACGCCCTCAACACCTTCGGCGAGATCGGACTGGCTCCGGGCACTGAGGCTTTCCGCCAGCCGACCGATGTTGTGCTTCCTGGACAGGAGGCCATCGCGCTGCAGGCTGAGATCGACGCTCTGTTGGTCACACTGGACGACGGTCGCACCCGCAACTACATGAACTCCGACAAAACAACCCCACTTCCGTATCTTCACACTGAAGATGGAGGCATCAAGCCGATCCGCACGGGTGATGGAGTAGCTTTCGACAACCCGGTCGTTGTTCACTACAGCCACGACATGTGGCGCTTCCAGCCGCAGACGCCAATTACCGGTGCGAACCTGCAGGCTGAGCTGCCAATCTCGTGGGAAGAATCCCGCACCGCCGAGCTCGCGGTTCCTGGCTCAGTGCAAGGTGAATACACTGTTGCATCTTTCAACGTGCTGAACTACTTCACCTCGCTGGGCCAGGATGAGGCTGGGTGTCGCTACTACGAGGATATGTACGGCAATCCTGTGGCTACGAACTACTGCAACGTGCGCGGCGCGTACTCCGTTGAGGCATTCGCTGACCAGCAGGTGAAGATCGTCAACGCGATCAATCAGCTCGATGCCGACGTCGTAGGTCTAGAGGAGATCGAGAACACCGCGACCGTCACCGGCGATGTCACCCGCCGCGACGAATCCCTCGCAGCGCTTGTCGAGGCTCTCAACGCAGCAGCAGGTGAAACCAAGTGGGCATACGTTGAGTCCCCGACCAAGCTGGGCACGGATGAGGATTTCATCCGCACCGCCTTCATTTACCAGCCAGCGAAGATTGAAACCGTTGGCGAGTCGCGCATTTTCGACGACGCAGTCTACACCGGCACTGCCCGCCAGCCGCTGGCTCAGGAATTCCGCCCAGCAGGTGGCGGCGAATCCTTCGTCGCAGTGGTCAACCATTTCAAGTCCAAGGGTTCTGTAGCAAACGGTGATGCTGACACCGGCGACGGCCAGGGCAACAACGCCAATTTGCGCGCGGCGCAGGCCGCTGCACTGATCGAGCACCTCGACGCACAAGATGACTGGGCAGATGCACCGGTCTTCGTCATCGGCGACCTGAACGCGTACTCCCAAGAGGACGCGGTCCGCGCCTTTGAGCAGCAGGGATTCACCAACATCAACGAGTCCCACGCTGGCTCCACCCCGACCTATCAATTCGGTGGCATGGTGGGCTCGCTCGATCACGCACTGGGCAATGAAGCCGCGATGACCCGCGTTGTCGACGCAGCAGTGTGGAACATCAACGCCGACGAGTCGATCGCTTTCGAATACTCCCGTCGCAATTACAACACGATCGATTTCCACGATGAGACTCCGTTCCGCTCCTCCGACCATGACCCAATCAAGGTCGGATTCACACTCGGTTCCGAATCGACTGACGGAGAGGCTCCAGTCACACCAACCGATCCCGAAGAAACCGAAGAGCCAACCACTCCAGGCAGTGGCACCTCGAATTTCGCCGAGCTCTTTAGCACCCTGTTCGGTGTTGCAGGCTTGGGCACCGCGATCTACCGCCTAGTCAAGCTTTTCTTCCCAGCATTTGGGGTCAAGCTGCCGGGCGCATTCAGCTCCGGTTCTAGCCGCTAAACCTTCGCTTAACGACGAAACCACCGCCCCGGAATGCTACCGGGACGGTGGTTTTTTCTTCCTTCCGCAGAAGCGTACCGCCCATGGTACGGGTTTGTGGAAGGTCGCTTTTTCTACCTTCCACAAATCCGTCTGGTTTTCCAGACGCTTTTGCTGATACTCGCGGCGACTTGGTCGTCGTTAAGCTTTTTAGGCTGGAAGATTGTCTTCGATTGTGGCGATGACCAGCGGATCGTCTGGTTCTGTGCGAGGACGAATGCGCTTTACTACCTTGCCTTCGGGTGAAATGAGGAACTTCTCAAAGTTCCATTGCACATCACCGGCTTCACCGTCTTCATCCGCAACCTGGGTGAGCTCCCGATAAATCGGGTGAGCCCCCTCACCGTTGACCTCGAGCTTAGACAGCAGTGGGAAGGTGACATCGAACTTGGCAGCGCAAAACTCGGCGATTTCCTCGTCGGTGCCCGGTTCCTGGCCGTTGAACTGGTTGCACGGCGCACCAATCACGGTCATACCGCGATCTTGGTAAGTGTCCTGCAAATTCTGAAGCCCCTGGTACTGCGGGGTGAGACCGCATTGAGAGGCGGTGTTCACTAAGAGAATGAGCTTATCTCCCGCGATCTCGTTGAGAGTGGTCGTTGTTCCGTCGTTGAGTGTTATTTCGGTATCACGAAGTGTCATGACATCCAGGTTACCGACGAAGCAACTCGTAGTGCCCCGGAGTCGCACCTTGTTCTACAGCCGCAATAGCCGCCGCGACGAAATCACGCGCAACTTTCTTGTCTGCCAAATTGCGCCCGGACACCGAAAGGCGGATTGAGTTTCCCTTCGATGCACCGCGCTGCGCTGCGCGGATAATGTTTCGTCGCCACCATTTCGCAGCACCGAAACCCTCGCCGACAGAGAGGTTTCGCGCTGCCAGGAATTCACCGGTATCTAACTGGTACAACCCCTTGGTGGAGGCTGCGATTTTGAATCCAAACTCTGGTAAGACAGCGAGAGTGCCGTCGGAAAGTCGCCAGCGTGGAGGGGCGAAGATGTCGGTAGCAAAACCGATGGATTCCATCTGTCGAGTAGCACCTTTCAAGCGCAACCGCGCCTCGTGCGAATCCAACGTAGCGAATTCTGCGCGACGCCCCTGCACCGCTTGATCGAACCCATTCAGAATGATGGTGCGGCCTGCCGACTTCTGCTCAAGGAGCCACTCTTTGGTCGCTGAGTCCTTGACTAGGTGCCAGTTGCCGTCAATATGGGGCGCAACCAGCAGGGATACGGGAATCTCTTCTCGGTCGAGGTGAGAAATGAGCTTGGCCACGTCCTTACGGGTCTCGTCGAAAATGCTTGAAATCGAGACAAGGAGGTGGCCATTCATGGGAGTGATTATCTCACAGGAGCGACGCCCGCGCCCGCCGGGGCTGAGAGGCTGCGAACTATTTCACTGCCCCGGCCGTAGCCAGTGTCCACGCATATTCAAAAGCGGTCTGCTTCCAGCGGTCGTAGCGTCCCGAAACGCCACCGTGGCCCGCGGACATCTCGCACTTGAGGAGGAATTCGCCTCCTGTGGCCATCTTGCGCAGCTTCGCGATCCATTTCGCAGGCTCGACATACAGCACGCGGGTGTCGTTCAAGCTGGTCACGGCCAGGATATTCGGGTACCGTTTCGGCTCGATGTTTTCATATGGAGCGTAGCTGGCCATGTAGTCGTACACCTCAGGGTCGTGGTACGGGTCGCCCCACTCATCCCACTCGGTCACGGTCAGGGGCAGTTCCGGCATGAGGATCGATGTCAGCGGGTCCACAAATGGCACAATCGCCTGGATACCCGCGAATTTCTCGGGAGCCATGTTCGCAATCGCGCCCATCAGCATGCCACCAGCGGATCCTCCCTCGGCGACGAGCTGCGCCGGGGTGGTCAGGCCTTCGTCGATAAGCATGTCAGCGGCCGCGATGAAATCGGTAAACGTGTTCTTCTTGCGCAGTAGTTTGCCGTCCTCGTACCAGGTGCGCCCCATCTCGCCGCCGCCGCGCACGTGCGCGACTGCGAAGATCATGCCGCGGTCCATCAGACTCAACCGTGCGATGGAAAAGCCCGGGTCGATGCTGTGCTCGTAGGAACCGTAGGCGTAAAGCAGCGTCGGATTTGGCTTATCGACGACCAAATCGGCACGGTGCACCACCGAAACTGGAATCTGCACCCCGTCCTCCGCGGTGGCCCACATGCGATACGCCTTGTATTCCTGCGGGTCATATCCGCCCAGGACTTCCTGCTCTTTCAGCAGGGTGCGCTCCCCGGTGGCAACGGTGTAGTTGAACAGTTTCGCCGGCTGAGTAAAAGACACGTAGCTCAGGCGAACAACTGGGGCGTCCCACTCGGGGTTGCCTCCGACGCCGACGGTGTAGACCTCCTCCTCGAAGGAAAGCTCCTCGAACTGGGTGAACCCTGCCTCTGTGAACTGCATGAATGCGACTTGGCCAATGCCGCCACGCCGGTATCCCATGGCCATAAAGTCGCGGTAGGTGTCAATGCCTTCGATGCGTACCTTGTCATCGTGTGGGACAAGCTCGGTTAGTTCGCGAAGCGGTGGCAGATTGCCGATCTCGCAGTGCCCCACCGAGAAGTTCGGTCCCAGCGCGTTGTGGGTAACCACCCAGTGCTCACGGCCGGCGACCAAGGCATAGTCCACTCCGTACTCCACGCCCTGTTCGCGTGGCCAGAGCACCTCAAACTCCCCTTCCGGATTGGTAATGTCCAACACGCGCGTCTCTGTAGTGATCTTGGAGCCGGACTCGATCATGAGGAATCGCTCAGATCGCTCAGCACCAACGCCGACATTGAAACGCTCGTCGTCCTCGCGGTAGACCAGCACGTCGTCCGCCGCTGGGGTGCCGATCTTGTGGCGCCAGACGGAATCTGGTCGCCAAGCCTCATCAACACGCTGGTAGAAGAGGTAGTCCTCGCCAGCCCAGGTGGCGCCGTAGAAGACGTCGTCTAGGCGATCGTCGAGAAGCTCCCCCGTCTCGAGGTCCTTAACGTGCATGGTGAAACGCTCATCGCCCTCGGTGTCTACGGAGTACGCGAGGTAACGACCAGACACGGTTACGCTCGACGCACCGAGGGAGAAGAACTCGTGGCCCTCGGCGAGCTCGTTCAGATCGAGGATGATCTGCTCGTTTGGCAATCCGGATCCGTCCTCAGGAACCACGGGCGGGGTCCATGGATCCTCGCCTTCAGCCACGGGCACGCGGCAGCTCACGCCGTAGCTCTTGCCCTCGATGGTGCGGCCGTAGTACCAAAAATCGCCCGCGCGCTGTGGGATCGACATGTCAGTCTCTTTGGTGCGGGACTTAATTTCTTGGAAGATCGAGTCCTGGAGCCATTCGTTTTTAGCCGTCTGCTGCTTCGTGTACGCGTTCTCCGCCTCTAGGTAGTCCAAGGTCTCTTGGGACTCCTTGTTGCGCATCCATTCGTAGTCATCGACAAAGGTGCGCCCGTGAAATTCGCGGTTGGTCGGGTGGATCGGAGCAACTGGTGCAGAAAGCTGAGCAGGGTCAGGCTGGACGGTATTCATAACCGCCCATCCTAACCCTGTGTTGCACATCAGCGTCGATTAGACGCAGGTGCCCAGCCATTCGCAGAACTTCTCGCCGCTCAAACGCTCATACGCCTCGACATAGCGCTCGCGGGTGGCCTCGACTACCGAGCCCGGCAGCTCTGGAGGGGCTACAGTGCCACCTGGTTCCCAGCCGGACTTCGGGCTGGTCAGCCAGTTGCGCACGTACTGCTTATCAAAGCTCGGCTGCACTTTTCCTTCCTCGTAGGAGTCCGCTGGCCAGTAGCGGGAGGAATCCGGGGTCAGGACTTCGTCAGCAAGCACGAGCGTGCCATCTGTGTCTAAACCGAACTCAAACTTGGTGTCGGCCAGGATGATACCGCGCTCCTCGGCGATGCGAGCAGCCTGCGAGTAAATCTGCAGTGTCGCGTCGCGCAGTTGGCTTGCTCGAGCCTCACCAAGCTTGTCGACGACGACCTCATACGACACGTTTTCATCATGGTCGCCCTGCTCCGCCTTCGTCGCCGGGGTGAAGATCGGCTCAGGCAGCTTCGATGCCTCAGTGAGCCCTTCCGGCAGCTTGATGCCACAGACTGTGCCGGATTCCTTGTATTCCTTCAGCCCCGATCCAGTGAGGTAGCCACGCGCAACGCACTCGAAAGGCAGCATCTTCAACCGCTTGACGACGAGCGCACGTCCAAGAACTTCCTCTGGAATTCGTTCGTCATCGATGTCGCCGGCCAAGTGGTTCGGGAAATCGATCTGGTTGAAGAAGAACACACTCGTGGCGGTGAGCACGCGCCCCTTGTCGGGGATCTCAGGCTCGAGGGAGATGTCGTAAGCAGAAATACGGTCTGTTGCCACCATGAGCAGGGTTTCGTCGTCGATCTCGTAGATCTCACGTACTTTACCTGCAGAAAGGTGGGTGTAGTCTGACAGCTCTGGTCGCATGAAATCACAGTGTAGACCCAGCACCACGGGTTGGGTAATTCAATCCGCAAGATTGAAACTTTCGATGGAGATTCCAGCCTGGCGGGAACACTTCGGCCCCATCCATCATTCAAAAGGCATGAAACACACTCTGACACAGACCAAGATTCTGCGCGCCGCGCTTGCCCTGACCATCTCCCTTCCTGCCCTCGGACTCACCGGCTGCACCAGCCTAGACCTGCCGTTTCTCGGACAGGACGAAGAGCCAGTCGATGTCCAAGCAGAAGAAACCACCAACGCCCCTGCCCCCGCGGAAACCTCCGAGAAGTCCGAATCCCCGTCGAGCACCAAGGCTCCTGAAAACCCAAGCTCCGACCAATTGCCGGCCGGATTCACTCCCTCAGCGGACGGTGAACAACTCTCGTTCGGCGACACCGGTTACATCGTGACCACCGACTTCAAATCCGGCAAGCCACAGTTCTGGGAGGTCAACGTGGCCGAACCCCAGACCCTGACGTTGGAAGAACTCGAAACCGATGCCAACGGCACAGTAGAAAACCCCGAGGAGATCAAAGAATTCGTCTGCCACGAAGTCACGCTGAAGTACCTCGGCGCGGGTGAAAGCGATGCCACAATCTCTGCTGCGCCGGATGTCAAACCGGTGAGCAAACAGGGCCAAAGCGCCAATCGCATCTCGATGCTGCCGGAAGAAACCGCCTGCGGCATCCACGACAGCGAGGTGGTCCCCACCGGCTTCGACGACCTCAAGGAAGGAACCGAGTACAAAACTGCAGCCCTGTCGTGGGTCGCAGTCTCTGGCGGTCTAGACGCAGACGGTGTTGAAGTAACCGGGGGCGACCACAACACCGATTTTGAGGAGACCCGCCTGTACTTCTACTAGAGGATTTCACCTGGCTTGTAATTCGCGGCATCCGGGTACGCGTTGACCAGATCCTGGATGCGACGAAGCACACTATCCACCTGGGATTCCGCCGCGCCGATGAAGGCGTGGCGGTCTTCCATGACCGCCTCCAGCTCGTCGACGGTCATTGGCAGTCGCTCGTCGGCGGCAAGGCGCTCGATGAGATTTTGCTCGGCTCCGTTCTCGCGCATGTCCAACGCCATCGCCACGGCATTTTCCTTGATTACTTCGTGGGCGGTTTCGCGTCCCACGCCCTTGCGCACCGCAGCCATCAGAATGCGCGTGGTTGCTAGGAACGGCAGGTAACGATCGAGCTCGCGGTTAATCATCGCGGGGAAAGCTCCGAACTCGTCGAGGACGGTGAGGAAAGTCTCCATCATGCCGTCGATGGCGAAGAAAGCATCCGGCAATGCAACTCGACGAACTACCGAGCAGAACACGTCGCCTTCATTCCACTGTTGGCCGGAGAGATCAGCGACCATGGTGAGGTAGCCACGCAGGATGACCTGGAAACCGCCGACGCGCTCACACGAGCGTGCATTCATCTTGTGCGGCATCGCGGAGGAGCCAACTTGGCCCTCCTTGAAGCCCTCCGTCACGGTCTCGTTGCCAGCCATAAGGCGGATGGTCGTCGCAAGTGAGGACGGGCCGGCACCAAGCTGCACCAAAGCAGACACGGCGTCAAGGTCGAGGGAGCGCGGGTACACCTGCCCGACGGAATCGAAGATGTTGGAAAAGCCCAGGTAGTCAGCGATGGAGGTTTCCAACGACTGCAGCTTGGCCTCGTCGCCACCCATCAGGTCCAACATGTCCTGGGAGGTGCCCATCGGGCCCTTGATGCCGCGCAGTGGGTAGCGCTCTAGGAGGTTCTCGATGCGACGCACTGCGACCAAGATCTCGTCGGCGGCAGTAGCAAAGCGCTTGCCCATGGTGGTGGCCTGCGCCGCGACATTGTGGGAGCGGCCCGCCATGACCATGGTCTGGTACTGGGCAGCGCGCTCACCGATGGCCTTGAGCATCGCGATAGCCTTGTCGCGTGCGATTTCCAACGAACGATAGATCTGCAGCTGTTCGACATTCTCTGTGAGGTCGCGGCTGGTCATGCCCTTGTGAATGTGCTCATGACCAGCTAATGCGTTGAATTCTTCGATGCGTGCCTTCACATCGTGGCGGGTGACTTTCTCACGCTCCGCGATGGATGCCAAATCAACACGATCAATAACAGCTTCGTAGGCCTGGATCGCATCTTCTGGAATATCGATGCCCAAATCCTTCTGCGCACGCATCACCGCGATCCACAGCTGGCGTTCAAGGACAATCTTGTGTTCCGGGCTCCACAGCGTGGACATCGTCGGCGATGCGTAGCGGGAGGACAAAACGTTAGCGATCACAGGTTTTTCGGCCACGGGGGATCAGTTCTTTCTGTTAGTTGTTCAGGTATTCGTCTAGGCGGGCGCACGCTTCACGCGCTAGCTCCGGGGTGGAACACAGGCTCAAGCGTACCCAGGTGTTTCCATTAACCGGGTCAAAATCGACACCCGGCGCAAACGCCACACCGATGTCTTCGACCAGCTTGTGGCACCAAGCCTCGGAATCCTGGGTGTACTCAGAAACGTCGAGCCAGAGATACAAGCCACCGTCGGGATCGGCAAAGGTTCCTAGGCCGATCTTTGGCAGCTCGTTAATGAACACCTCGCGCACTGCGCGGTAGTCATCCACGTATGCATCAAGTGTTGTCCGAGCCTCGTCGGTAAACGCCCCTTTCGCTGCCACCTGCGACACCGCCGGTGCACACAGCGCGAGCGAAGCTTGCAGGTTCTCCACGGATTCCAGCAGCGCATCGGGCAGGATCAGCCAGCCGACGCGCCAGCCGGTCATGGAGTAATACTTCGACAGCGTGCCGACGACAATGGCATTGCTAGAAAACTGCCGCGCGGTTGCCTCGGGGCGCCCGAAGCTCATGCCGTGGTAGTCCTCGTCCGAAATCAGCCACGCGTTGTTCGCGTCGCACCAGCTAGCGATGCGCTCTAGCTCCTCTGGGTCGATGATCGTGCCGGTCGGGTTGCCTGGACTGGTGATCATGACGGCATTGGGCTGCAGCTCGTCCAACATGTCTGCGGTGGGCTGAAACCGTGTGGACTGATCGCAGACCATGTCGACGATGTTGGCACCCAGCGCTTCGAGGATATTGCGGTACGCCGGATAACCGGGTCGCGAGATCGCCACGGTGTCACCGGCATCCAAGCAGGCGATGAAGGCGTTAACAAAACCGCCCGAGGAACCCGTGGTGATAATGACGTTGTCAGCCTTTGTATCCACCCCATAAGTGTCGGAGTGCCACGTTGCGATGATCTCGCGGAGTTCCCGATCGCCGACAACTTCGGTGTAGCCGAGGGTGTCGTCGTAAAGCACCTGCGAGACAGCATCAAGCGCCTGCGAAGGCGCGCCAGTAGATGGCTGGCCAGCGCACAACATGATGGTGTCCTTGCCCTCACGCTTGCGGCGCTGGACAAGGTCGAGCATTTGCATGACTCGGAATGGTTGGGCCTGACCTCGTTGTGAAACCTTCATAGGTTCTAGCTTAAACCGTGATCTGACCGTCTAATGCACGCTGTCCGATGTCACGGCGGTAGAACGAGCCTTCGAGGTTGATCTGTTCGATCTGACGGTAGGCATCCTCACGGGCTTGAGCAAGATCTTTACCCACACCAACGACGTTGAGTACGCGGCCACCTGCACAGATGTAGTTCCCTTCGCCGTCGCGCTTGGTGCCGGCATGGATAACATCGTCCACGATGTCACCAGTGATCACGTCTCCCGTGCGTGGCGATGCCGGGTAGTTCTCGGCAGCCAGGACGACAGTGACCGCCGCGCCGTCGCGCCACGTGAGTGCAGGCAACTGGGCAAGGGTACCAGTGGCGGTGGCATTGAGAACATCGGCCAATGGGGTTTCAAGAAGCGCAAGTACTGCTTGGGTTTCGGGGTCTCCGAAGCGGGCGTTGAACTCGATTACGGCGGGGCCTTCCGCACCCCATGCCAGACCCGCGTAGAGCAAGCCGGAATAAGGGATTCCCCGACTGACCATTTCTTTCGCCACAGGTTTTACTACTTCGTCGACAATGCGCTGCACGCCGTCTTCCGGTAGCCACGGCAAAGGCGCGTACGCACCCATGCCACCTGTGTTCGGGCCTTCGTCGTTGTCGTACGCACGCTTGTGATCCTGTGCTGGCAGCAGGGGGACGACAGTTTCGCCGTCTACTAGGCAGAACAAGCTGACCTCAGGACCGTCGAGGAAGGACTCAACCAGCACGGGATTACCTGCGGCAATCACTGCGCGCGCGTGTTCTTCTGCCACCGCACGATCGGTTGTGACCACAACGCCCTTGCCGCCCGCGAGGCCATCATCTTTGACCACGAACTGTGGGCCGAACTGGTCGAGAACCTCTGCGATCTGGTCTGGATCGGTGATGCGCTGTGCATGGGCGGTCTTCACGCCCGCTGCGGCCATCACCTCTTTGGCAAACGCTTTGGACCCTTCCAAGGCTGCTGCTTCTTGGTTGGGGCCGAAGACCGCAAAACCTGCTTCACGCAGGGCATCTGCAACGCCTGCGACGAGCGGAATCTCCGGGCCGATGACGACTAGGTCTGCCTCAATGTGGCGTGCCACGCCGACCACGCTGGAGGGATCGTCCACTTCGCACGGGAGACATGTCGCGTGCTGGGCGATGCCTGCGTTACCTGGGGCAACAAAAAGTTCGTGGCCGGAAAGGCCTTTAATCAGAGCGTGTTCGCGGCCGCCGGAGCCAATCACTAGGATGCGCATGTCACTCATAATAGCGTTATGCCAGGTAGCATTGTTCCTATGTCTAGCGTATTCACCAAGATCATCAACGGAGAACTTCCTGGCCGGTTCGTCTATCGCGATGACAAGGTGGCTGCCTTCTTGTCAATCGAGCCTGTCGCCTACGGACACACCCTTGTTATTCCTGTCGAAGAGATCGACAAGTGGACAGACATCGGCCCATCCACCTGGAAGCAAATGAACGAGGTAGCCCAAAACGTCGGTCGCGCTTGCATCGAGGCCTTCGGTTCACAGCGCGCCGCGTACCTCATCGCTGGTTTCGAGGTTCCACACGCTCATATCCACATCTTCCCGGCAAACGACATGGGTGGCTACGACCTCTCCACCGCCATGCGCGCCGATGCCACCGACCCAGCCAAGATGGACGAAGCCGCAGCGAAGTTGCGCGCCATCCTGGGCACCGACGACAACGGCTACATCATTTAGTCCCAGCTCGGCTCGTCGATCCCCTCTAGTTTCGCTTGCGTGTCGACGAGCTCAAGCAGGTAACCTTCTGCACCACCGTAGGCAGCGCTAAAACGCGCATCCTGCGTGTACATGCGCGCGAGAATGAGTTGGCGCGAACGCGTCACCTTGTACCATTGCCCGATCATCTCGCGGTGCTTGTCGACGAGCACCAGCGCCTCCGGTGATCCCGGCGCCACTCCACGGACCTTCGCCCGCGCTAGATCAGCGGCGAAGGCTTGCTGCTCGGCCTTCACGTTGGCCCAGTCGGCCTCTTTCATCGTTTCCATCTTGGCTTGCGACTGTGCCCACTCCGGGGAATCACCCCAGCGTTGACGTGCTTCTTCTTGGTATGCAGGCATGTTTCCGCCAAGATACTTTGTCATGTCGTCCATGATTTCCATTCCTTTTTCTGCTTTGCCGATGAGTTCGGTGACCGCTTCCAGCTGCTGCATCACGCTTCTCTTTTGTCGCAGAAGTTCGGCGTGATGGCATTTCAACGCACGGGTAATTGTCGACGACGATGGGTCGTCGACAAGTGTGCGAATATCTGCCAGCTTCATTCCAGCGTTGCGGTAGAGGACGATTGCTGCGCCGCGCTCAAGATCACGGTCGGTATAGAGCCGGTAATCAGACCAGGTGCGCCAGGTCGGACTCAGCAAGCCGATGTCGTCCCAGTGGCGCAAAGCTTTGGTTGTAACGCCGAGGGCTTGGGCAGCTTCGCCGATGGAGTACTCAGTAGATTCGGTCATGCCCTATAGCTTGGAGCTTGCCGCAGGGGAAAGGTCAAGTACATTACTCGTCATCTGCCTGGCTCGGAAGCTCTGCCTCTTTCAGGCGCGGCAAGACGATGGTAAATACCGAGCCAACGCCCACCTCACTGACCACGGAAATTGTGCCTCCGTGTTGCTCGACAAGCGTCTTTGTGATGGCAAGGCCCAAACCCGAGCCGCCGCTGCCGCGGGAGCGCGAGGTATCTGCGCGGTAGAAGCGTTCGAAGATATGCTGCGCCGCTTCGGGGCTCATGCCCTCGCCATCATCGGCTACGACAACGATGACGTTGTCTTCGTCATAGCGCAGTTCGATGTGCACGGTTGCTTCTTCGCCGCCATGTTTTAGGCCGTTGACCACGAGATTCAAAAGGACTTGGTGGAGTCGGTCTGCGTCGCCGGAGACCACAGGGATCGCCGCGGTGGAGTTATCAACCTCGATGGCGCGGCCCGGGAATGCAGCGCGGGCGGAACTTGCCACCGATAAGGTGAGTTCGAGCAAATCGACCGGCTTCATCGAAAGCCGTGTACCTTCGGCTCGGGTCAGGGCAAGAAGGTCCTCAACGAGGAGTTTCATGCGCTTGGACTCGTCGTCGATCTTGGTCAAGACGAAGTCGACATCATCGGTTGCGCCCTGGCGGTACAGCTCGGTGTAGCCACGCAGACTGGTCAACGGCGTACGCAGCTCGTGGGAAGCATCACCGACGAAGCGACGCATCTGCTCCTCTTTGGATTGGGCTTCTTCCAGGGAGTCTTGCAGCTCCCCGAGCATCTTGTTCAGCACGTAGGACAGTTGCCCGACCTCGGTTTCGCGCGACCACTCGGGAACGCGTCGGTCGAGGTCGCCCTCAGCGATGGCCAGTGCTGTGGATTCGACCTCGCGCAGCGGCGCCATCGCGCGGCGCACGAAGTAGTAGGACGCAAGGCCCATCAAGATCAAGACGATGGCTGCGATGATCGCCTGGATCGCGCCGAGGCCAGCCATGAGTTGTTGTTCCGGCTCCAAGGAGCGCGCGACAATGGTGGTAGTTCCGTCATCACCCTGGATAGCGATGGCGCGCCAATCGCGCTCCTCGAGTGAATTTGCTGTTGACTCGATGGTCACCGGTGTGCCCAGCTCTGTGATTTGGTGGAAATCGGGCGGGCTGCCTTGATCGTTGACGGTGCGGATCGAGCCGGTCGGGCTGATCGTGATCTGGCAGAACTCCGATGGCATCGGCGTGACCGACGAGCCGCGGTTGAGTTGGACTGACCGCGCCCATGTGTCGATGCCCATCGCGAGGTCTTCGTCGACACGCGAGAACAGCACCTCACGCATCAAAACATGCACGGCCACGGAGCTGCCGACGAGACCAAACGCGGAGATCATCACCGTAAGCACAACCAGCCACGTGCGCATGGGAAGCGCGCGTGACGGCGGAGTTGAGAGCTTTGACTTGCCCTTCTTCGCGGCTCCGTCTGTGATGTCTGCGGCGACCTCGTCGGTGCCCTTGTCTGCCATGAAACTGCCTAAACTTTGCTGAAAGAATTCCGCGTGATTTTATCCGCGCGCTTTTACTGGCGCGGGGTACGCAAAACGTAGCCGACGCCACGCACGGTGTGGATAAGTGGCACATCGCCGGTGTCGATCTTACGACGCAGGTAGGAGATGTAGGACTCTACAACGTTTCCGTCACCGCCGAAGTCGTAGTGCCACACGTTGTCCAGAATCTTCGACTTGGACAGCACAACCTCAGCGTTGAGCATGAGGTAGCGCAGCAGGTTGAACTCGGTTGGGGAAAGATCGATGATCTCGCCTGCCTTGGTTACCTCGTGGGTTTCGTCGTTCAGCGTGAGGTCAGCGTAGCGGATCGTTGAGTCTTCGCGATCGCCTTCGGTGACGTTGCCACGGCGCAAGATAACGCGCAGACGAGTAATGACCTCTTCGAGAGAGAACGGCTTGGTCACATAGTCGTCGGCACCGATGGTCAGGCCGTGGATGCGGTCTTCCACGGCATCCTTCGCGGTCAGAAACAGGACTGGGCCGTCGAGGCTTCCTGCGCGGAGTTTGCCCAGCAGCTCGAACCCGTCCATGCCCGGCATCATGACATCGAGAATGTAGGCGTCTGGGGCGAAGTCGCGTGCGATGCGCAGCGCTTCCTGCCCGGAGCTTGCACTTTCGACTTCAAAGCCTTGGAATTTCAGGGAGACCGTCAAAAGTTCGACGATGTTAGGTTCATCATCGACAACGAGGATTTTCAAACCTTGTGGGTTCTGGGTTTCTGGCATGAGTTTTGATTCCACCTTCTTGTTGCGTTCAGACTAGTCAACTCCCCTCCACTGTACGTTTGCTGAACGTTAGCTGTAAGTGATATTTGACTTACCGGGGGCACTATTACGGGGCACCACGACCCCGCTACTCAGCAGGGTTGATCAGCAATGATTACTATCAACGCATGGCCGATCACACACCAGAGTCGTCCACACAGCAGCGCACCGACCCAGTATCGGTCTTTTCGTGGGCGCTGTGGGATTGTGGCTCCGCTGCTTTTCACGCAGTTCTAGTTACCTTCATCTTCTCCGTTTACCTAGTCGATTCCGTCGGACTCCACGTTTCCGGACCATTCACGGCATCGCAGTGGTACTCCGCAACCATGGCTGCAGCCGGAGTCGCCATCGCGCTGGTCACTCCAGTAATCGGACATCGCGCCGACGAAAAGGGCACCCGCAAGCGCTCGGTAGTCATCTGGACCACCGTCACCGCGCTGATCATGGCTTCCCTCTTTTTCGTCCGTAATACCAGCGTGGAGTACTTCTGGCTGGGAACATTCCTCATCGGCATGGGCGCGATCACGATCCAATTCGGAGAGGTGTCCTACTTCGCCATGATCAACCAGGTTTCCACCAAAGAAACGGTTGGTCGCGTCTCCGGTTTCGGCTGGGCGGCGGGATACATCGGCGGCATCGTCTTGTTGCTGCTGTGCTACGCAGGTTTCGTCGCCGGCGATGGAGATACGCGAGGCTTTCTCAACCTACCGATCGAAGAAGGCTTCAACATCCGGTTAGTCGCGATCTTCGCCGCGCTGTGGCTCTTCGGCTTTGCCCTCCCCCTCATGTTCCGCATCCCAGAGAAGCAGGCGACCAACCCGGAGTTTAACGACAGCTTCGTGCAGTCTTACAAAAGGCTTTTCGACGACATCCGCGTCCTTTGGACCACCAATAAGAACGGCCTCTACTTCCTCGCCGCCTCTGCGATCTTCCGCGACGGCCTTTCGGGTGTTTTCGCCTTCGGAGCGATTCTCGGCGTTTCCGTCTACGGTGTTCCAACCGACGAGATCCTCCTGTTCGGTGTCGCGGCGAACATCGCCGCAGCCCTTGGTTCGATCATCGGTGGGCTTTTCGACGATCGCGTTGGCCCCAAAATCATCATCATGGTGTCCCTCATCAGCATGATCGTCACTGGCTTCATCATGCTCTTCGCGGAAGGCCCCGCCTCTTTCTGGGTCCTCGGCCTGATCCTGTGTCTCTTCGTTGGCCCTGCACAGTCTTCCTCACGCTCCTTCATCGCGCGCGTGTCCCCTCCTGGGAAGGAAGGCGAGATGTTCGGCCTGTACACCACCACCGGCCGTGCAGTGTCGTGGCTGACTCCGCTCCTCTTTGCCACCTTCATCGGTATTGCAGGTGCCGACGACCGCGCCGGCATCATCGGCATCGTCATGGTGTTGCTCATCGGCGCCATCCTGATCATCCCAGTCCGCGACCCGGTACGCACCGAACAGGCGGACTCAGGCGATATCAACCAGCCGATCAAGTTCGACTAGCGCGGTGCGCGGGCGCAAGTGGCCCTGATCAAATTCACCTTACGGTCTTCCCCGCAGCGCCACCGGCCCAAAAACAAACCCCCTCCACCTGTTTGACCAGGTGAAGGGGGTTTCTCCGAGCTGGAGACGAGACTCGAACTCGCAACCGACGCATTACAAGTGCGTTGCGCTGCCAATTGCGCCACTCCAGCACTCGAAGAGATATTACACATCCCGTGCGATGAGTTCATCCAGCGGGGTAGGTGAAATCAAGTATGGGGGGACTTCCAAGACGGTGTAAGCCCCGTGAGCTGCCTGTTCTTGGAGACGAACCGCAGCACGAGCGTACGCAATTGCCACCGCACCGGTGAAGTCTGGGTTGCGATCAAGTTCAAGGGTGTACTCGATCATGTGGTGGAAGCCGCCAGTATCGCCGGTAGTAATCACGTGTCCACCGTGTGGCATTCCAGTGTGCTCTTTCTCAAAGGTCACCTCGTCGATGAAGTTGACCTCCACCTGGTAACCGACGAAGTAATCCGGCATGGTGCGGATTTCCTGCTCGATCTGCTCCTGGTCAGCTTCGTCGGCGACGATGTAGCACACACGCTTGTGAGCGCTCTTGCCGTCTAGGCCCTCGGTCTCGCCCTTGCGGGCACGGTCCAGCGCATCCTCTGCTGGGATGGTGTACTGCACCCCGGCCTTTACGCCCTCAATACGACGAACCGCGTCGGAGTGACCCTGGGACAGGCCTGGACCCCAGAAGGTGTTTTGCTTCGCGCCTGGCAAAAGAGCTTCCGCCATGGTGCGGTTGATGGAAAACATGCCTGGATCCCAGCCGGTGGAAACCACTGCGACGGTGTTGTTTTCCCGAGCGACCTTGTCCATTGCTTCGCGGTGACGTGGGACATCGCGGTGGTTGTCGTAGGTATCTACGGTCGGGGTGTACTTGGCAAACTCTGGGGCCTGCTCTGGGATATCAGTAGCCGAGCCCAAGCATAGAATTGCAACGTCGATCTCGTCCTTGTACTGCGCAAAGTCAGCAACTGGGAGGACGCGGGAAGTCGTGTCCAAGGTGGCGCGACGCGAGAAGATTGCGCCTACTTCCATGTCCGGTTGGTCGTCGATAAGCTTCTCGACGCTCTTGCCTAGGTTGCCGTAACCGACAATTCCGATGCGCATCATTTTTAGATCCTTACTTCTTAGGGCCATTTCAGGTAATACAATACATTGATGCGTGGGTACTCGACCCTGGCAAAAAGATACTAGTCTGCTTGATGTGTCTAACCAGTTGTCCAACGCAGTAGAAAAGTTGTGGGGAAAGATCCGTGGATCAGGCCGATTGGCCACCATCGATGCCGCAACATCGTCTCCACCGCCATCGCCACTTGCGCCTGTTGATCTGACCGACCCGGCGCAGGTCGCAGCCGTGATGAATATCGCTGCGCGGATTGGCGATATCTTGCTCGCCTCGGGCACCTCCAACGCCGATACGAGGGCGCAGATTCATACGGTGACCTCGTCGTATGGTTTGCACTATTGCCACATCGACATCACGATGAACACCATCAATATGCATACCTCGATCGGTACGACACAGAAGACACCTGTGAGCGTGCTTCGCGTTGTAAAGACTCTGGGCCTCGACTTTTCCAAATTGTCCGAGGTAGACCGCTTGATCCGCTCGATTCGTTCCGGTGCGACGCGACCAGAACACGCGGAAAAGATTTTGAATGAGATTTATCTCTCACCACCGCCCTATGGTCGCCTCATGAGCTACCTCGGATGGGGCCTTTTGGGTGGTGCCGTGGCAATCCTTTTTGGTGGCGACCTCTGGATGGCACTCCTCGGCGCGATCACCGGCATGCTGATCATGATCATCAACGATTGGTTTGGCCACCACGACCTCCCCTACTTCTTCCAATGCGTCCTAGGCGGGCTTCTTGCCACTGTGCCCGCCGCGATCACCTACAGAATCGCTGGCAGTATCGGCTTTTCATTCTCCCCGAGTCTGGTCATCGCATCCGGCATCGTGGTCCTGCTCGCCGGCCTGACCCTGGTGCAATCGTTGCAGGACGGAATGACGGGTGCGCCTGTGACCGCCTCGGCGCGCTTCTTCCAAACCATGTTGCATACCGGTGGCATCGTCGCCGGTGTAGCCACGGGCATTCAGCTGGGCGACGTAATTGGCTTTGGGCTTCCTCCCTTGGAAACTCTCGCCCCTGTGCCTACGTTCTCGTCGGCAGTTGCTCGTATTGTTGCGGGCACACTAGCGACGATTGGTTTCGCCATCGCCAGCTATGCCGAGTGGGGCGCAGTTTGGGTCTCTGGCGCCACAGCAGTGATAGGTTCCGTGGCCTTTTACCTGATGTTGCTTCCGATGGGCGCGAGTTCAGTACTTGCCAGCGCGGTGTGCGCGACCATGATCGGCCTCGGCGGTGGTCTGCTTGCTCGTCGGTTCTTGATTCCACCGCTGATTACCGCCGTTGCTGGCGTAACCCCTCTTCTTCCGGGCCTGACCGTCTACCGCGGCATGTACGCGGTATTGAACGATCAGATGGTCGTGGGCCTGACCAACCTGGGCATCGCGGTCGCCACTGCGTTGGCGCTCGCAGCGGGCGTGACGTTGGGAGAATGGATTGCTCGTCGCATCCGTCGACCTCAGGTGATCAAACCGTACACCGCGTTTCTTCACGCAGGTCGCATCACCTTCCAGCAGATCCGACGCGCCGAGCGAGCAGCCCGCACCCAACGTGCGCAACTTGCTCAGCGGTCCGGCCAAAAGGGGAGGCGAGGACAAAAACCTCGACCGCATTAGCGTAGAATGTGCGTACCTAGGTTTATTTTCAATCGCCCCTGGCGTCATTTCAGGAGGAATACGTGCCACCAAAGATCAACGACAGCCGCCCGTCTGCTGAAGAAATCCACGAGCTAGAGGAACAAACCGCAGAAGGCGCGCGCCGCATCGTGGCTACTTACGCAGAGGACCTGCTGGACGGTGTCACTTTGATGTCCATGCTGGGTGTAGAGCCAACCGGTCTGGTGTACAAGAAGTTCGCAGAAGAGCTCGCCCCTGAAGAAGCCGAACCTGCAGCAAAAAAGGCTACCAAGAAGGCGACGAAGAAAAAGGCCACCAAGAAGAAGGCTACAAAGAAGAAGTCGACTAAGAAGACCACCAAGAAGACAACGAAGAAAACTACGAAAAAGACCACCAGGAAGGCTACAAAGAAAGCCACTAAGAAGTCCACCGGCTCGGCTGAGTAGACTGAGTAGACTGAGTAGACATGGTCGGCGACAACTCGTTCGTGGTGGTAGCGAACCGGCTGCCAGTAGATTTAGTTTATGGCCAGTGGGTCCCTTCCCCGGGCGGACTTGTCGCAGCTTTAGAACCGGTCCTGCAAGCACACCACGGCTGCTGGGTGGGATGGCCTGGCGTAGTTGATGCCGCGATGGAACCATTCCATGACCGCAACGTGTTGCTCCATCCCGTCCCCCTCGATCAACAGGACTATGAACAGTTCTACGAGGGGTTTTCCAATGCCACCCTGTGGCCACTCTTCCACGATCTCATCGTGCCTCCGGTCTACGATCAATCGTGGTGGGAAACCTACCGCAGCGTCAACGAGAAGTTCGCTACTGAGGTCGCAGCCGTTGCTGCCGACAACGCCACGGTTTGGGTGCAGGACTACCAGCTCCTGCTGGTTCCCGGGCTGTTACGTGAGATGCGTCCCGACCTCACCATCGGGTTCTTCCTCCACATCCCGTTCCCCTCGCCGGACCTCTTCCGCCAATTGCCGTGGCGCGCGGAACTCATAGCTGGGCTCCACGGCGCCGATTTGGTCGGCTTCCAGCGCTCCCGCGACGAGGAGAATTTCCGCGCCATCGTGGACGCTGACATCACCACCGGAACTTTCCCCATCTCGATTGACCCGTCCACGTTTGGGCCTGTGGAGCAGGAGATCGTCGCTAAGCTGCGCGAACAATTAGGCAGCCCCCACACGGTGCTCTTGGGCGTCGATCGCCTCGATTACACCAAGGGCATTCTGCAACGCCTTACCGCGCTGGAGGAGCTTTACGACGAAGGCCAAGTCCACGACGTCACCTTCATCCAGATTGCTACGCCGTCGAGGGAGCGCATCGACCACTATCAGCAGACACGTTCGGCGGTGGAGGAGGCTGTGGGGCGGATCAACGGGCGTTTCGGTGAGATTGGGCGTCCGGTGGTGCATTACTACCATCGCCAAATGCAGAAGGCGCAGCTGCGAAACTACTATGCTGCGGCGGACATCATGCTGGTCACCCCGTTTAAGGATGGAATGAACCTGGTGGCCAAGGAGTATGTGGCGTGCCACCCAGAAGGCAACGGCGCACTAGTACTGTCGGAATTTGCGGGTGCTGCGGTCGAACTGCACAAGGCACATTTGTGCAATCCTTTTGATACCGAGTCGATCAAGTCGGCGATCCTCGATGCGATTTCCGCGCAGGGCTCGGAAGCCGCTCGCACCACCATGCAGGAATTGAATCAACAGGTCAATGACTTTACGGTGGCTCGCTGGGCGGAAACGTTCCTGAATGAGTTGAACGCAACGCGCTCCCGCGCTGGAAAGGAAAACGCATAGATGCACAAGCTAGTTGTTGGCGCAGTTGCTGTGGCTCTGCTCGCCAGCGGTTGCTCCACTCCCCCACCTTCCGACGAGATGATCGGGCCCAACTGGCAGATCGTGAGCTTGAATACGCAGCCGTCTTCCCCTGACGTGTTGCCCGCATCCGCGGCGGGTGCGGCGCACATTGTGTTTGGCCAGGCGACTATCTCCGGAAATACAGGGTGTGGTCCGTTGCAGGGCGCGGTGAGCTTTACCAAGGACGGCAAGGACACTCCCGCGCGCGAGGCGACCGAAATGACGATGAAAAAGATCGAGTTTCGCGAGCCGGGCGAATGTGAAGGTGGCCCGAAGTTTGTTCACGATTCGATGGAACGGTTCTTCGTTGTCGATGCGTCTTACGCCATCAAGCGCCTCAATGACACCGAGATCATCCTGACCAAGACATCGGACGCTGTGGATCAGCCATCGATGAGGTTGATGGCGCAGTGAACTTGATCGCGTCCCTCGCACAATCTGAACGCCTTTTGGTTGTCACCGATTTCGACGGCACCTTGGCCGAGCTCAACCCCGATCCCTACGCAGTACAAGCGCATCCCGGCGCGGTCGCCGCCCTGGAGCGCCTAGCCGGCATGCGCGACACCGAGGTCGTCGTCCTGTCCGGCAGGCACCTTGCAGGATTGCGTCGCGTGTGTCCGCTTGAGGCACCGGTGGTCCTCGTCGGCTCGCACGGCGCGGAACCATCGGATGGTGCAGTAGTGCTTTCCGACGACGACGCCGCCTTTCTCACCCACATCGAGGCCGAGCTGGATGCCATCGTTTCCGGCCACTCCCCGGCGTACGTTGAGATTAAGCCCTACCAGCGGGTAATTCACGTTGCGCAGTTGGCGCAGAAAGATCCTGAGTTGGCTGCAGAATTGCTCGATCGTGCTGCTGCGTTGGACACGCAGGGCCACCCCGTCACACCGGGCAGTAATATCATCGAGTTTTCGGCGGTGGACGTGACCAAGGGATCATGGGTCAAGCTACGCAAAGTAGGCTTCGACGCCACCGTTTTCGCAGGTGACGATGTTACCGATGAATCTGTCTACCCAGTTCTCGGCACTCATGATGTGGGAATCAAAGTGGGTTCCGCCAACACAGTTGCTGGTCACCGCGTCCCCGACGTTGGGGCAATGGCCACTTTCTACCAGGAACTTGCTCAGGCGAGGGCAGAGTTCCTGGGCGCTGCCACCGTCTGACCGGGAGTAAAGGTGGTCGGAATCACCACCCGCGGAGTGGGGTCGGCAGGCGCGTGATC
This sequence comes from Corynebacterium breve, assembly GCF_030252165.1. Lineage (NCBI taxonomy): Bacteria > Bacillati > Actinomycetota > Actinomycetes > Mycobacteriales > Corynebacteriaceae > Corynebacterium > Corynebacterium breve. The sequence continues at coordinate 1,954,590 of NZ_CP126969.1, forward strand.
GTTCACGTAGGCGTCGACCAGCTCTTCGAGGATCTTGCCCACCATCGCGCCCTTGCGGCGGTTCGGCTGGTTAACGGTGGTCAGTCCGCGCACGTGAGCGAGCTCCACTCCGTCAAAGCCCGTAACACTCAGTTGGCCGGGCACGTCGATTCCTTGGGCGGCACAGTAGTCCAACACGCCAAACGCCATGGAATCGGTGGTGCACAAAATCGCTGTCACCTCGGGGTGGCATTCCAGCATTTCGCGGGCCGCGTCGACAGCTGCAGCGTGATCGTTGAAGTGCCGTGAAATCACCGGAACCTCAGTGATTCCAGCGGCCTCGAAAGCTTCAATTGCGCCTTGGACACGGGCGCGTTGGACGTGGAGCTCTGCAGTTTCGATCTGCTCTGCGGTCACCGGGCCATCCATGCGCTCTTGATGAATACGCTTGGTAAGGATTCCAACACGGCGATGACCTGCGTCGATAAGCGCTTGGGCGGCGGGCTGGATCGCGACGCGGTCATCGATACCGACATATGGAAGGTCGAAAATGTCATAGGGCTGATCGACAATCACGATGGGCAGCTGACGCGCACGGGCCGCCGCTAAGTGGCGATCGTCGGCGGCCACCGAGTAAACGACAAAACCATCCACCACTGCTTGCTGCACCGTCTGGGTCGAATCCTCGTCGTGCGGCCCAACGGGTACCAGCGTCATCGAGTTGCGCTTGCCAAATGAGCTCGCTGCCAGTCCGGCCAAGAACTCAATCGATGCTAAGTCTTCAAAGGCGAATGAGAGCTGCTCGGTCAGAAGCACCCCAAACGATCCGACGCGGCGTGTGCGAAGCGAGCGTGCCATCGGGTCCGGCCCGGAGTAGCCTCTGGCGGCTGCTGCAGCGAGGATCTTTTCGCGCAGCTCGGGCGAGAGCTGATCCGGGTGATTATATGCGTTGGAAACCGTCGTACGCGAAATCCCCAGATCCGCAGCAATTGAGGCGAGAGTCCCTCGCTTGACAGGGCGTGGAGGCATGCATCCAATCTATCAGCGGGCGTGCTTGACGACGATTCCCTCACACCTGCGCATTTCCAATACATTTTCAAGTTGACAAACATTTTCATTAGGGGTTAATTGGTTGATATGAAATCGAGTCGGAAGTATTTTGTGCCAGTAGCCATTGGGACTCTCTTTTTCGCGTCCGCATGTTCCGGCGACGCGGGAACCACCACCGCATCGTCTGAATCTGACGGCCTTAATATCGTCACCTCCACCAGCATCTGGGGCGATGTCGCATCAGCAGTTGTCACCGATGAAAAGGCAACCGTCACACCGATCATCACCGGCAACTCCATCGACCCGCACCACTTCGACCCCTCGGCGGCCGATCTAGCCAAGGCCACTGAAGCGGACATCGTGGTTGTAGGCGGCGGCGGGTACGATGCCTGGCTGTACGACGTTGTTGACGAAGACAAGATCGTCAATGCTTTGCCACTTATCGCCCACGATCATGGGGATCATGAAGGCCACGATCACGGAGAAGAGGCCCACGACGAACACGAAGGCCACACTGACCACGAGGAGCACGACCACGGACCAATCGAGATGATCGAGGGCAATGAGCACATCTGGTACGACACCGACGCTGTCGAGTACGTGGCCGAAGAAATCGAAGCTGCTGCCACGGCCAACACTCCTGGTATCGAAGCGGACGCGCAGCCAGTCCTGGATCGAATGAAAGAAATGGACCAGCTGATCGAGGAACTGCCAGCGGCGAAAATTGTCCAGTCCGAATCGGTTGGCGACTACATCATCGATGACTCCAACATGGAAGACATCACCCCTGAGTCCTACCGCAAGGCCATTCTCACTGAGACCGAGCCTGCAGCCTCCGATCTTGCAGCGTTCCTCGACGTACTCAAGGGCAACGAGGTCGACGTGCTGCTGTTCAACCCGCAAACTGCTACCGATACCGCGGAGCGCATAAAGAAAGCAGCCGAGGAAAACGATGTCACCATCGTCGAGATCAACGAGACCCCCGAGGAAGGAACCAACTTCCTTGAGTACTTTGAGCAGCGCGTGCAAGCACTCTCCGACGCTGTAAAGTAAAGAGCACACCAACCTGGAAGCCTCTGGAATTCTCCCAGGGGCTTTCAGTATTTCTTCGTAAAGGATTTCTCACATGCTCGTGCGTTTCAACGACGCCGCGATCGACCCGTTGTGGTCGGGGCTGAACCTCCAGGTCGAACCTGGCGAGTTCATCGCGGTGTTGGGCCCCAATGGCGTGGGCAAATCCACACTGTTGCACGCGATTCTGGGAACTCGCCAGCTCACCAGCGGTTCCGTAGACGTCAACGCCCGGTTGGGCTTTATCCCGCAGCAGCAGATGTTCCCCAAAGACTTGCCGATCCGGGCGCGCGACCTAGTCTCATTGTCGTTGGCGCACGGCGTGGTGCGCGGGAGGCGACCGAAACGGGAGGTCGTCGACAAGCTTCTGGAGGCCGTAGGCGCCGAGGGAATCGCGGACCGGGCGGTGGGCACCCTGTCGGGTGGCCAGCAGCAGCTGGTCCGCCAGGCGCAGGCTTTTGCTAATGACCCTGAGCTCGTGCTTGCCGACGAACCACTGCTCTCCTTAGATATCGCGAAGCAACAAGAGGTGGTGGCGCGTCTTGATCAGCGTCGTCGCGATCACAAGTGCGCCGTGTTGTTTGTCACCCACGGGATCAATCCGATTCTTCGGGTCACTGACCGTGTGCTGTATCTTGCCCCCAATGGGCACACGGTAGGCCCTGTCGACGAGGTCATGCGCTCCGAGGTACTTTCAGAGCTGTACAACACCCGCGTCGATGTAGTCGAGGTTGACGGCCGAATGGTGGTGATCTAGGTGCAGAAATTCATCGAAGACACCCAATACTTGCTCAGCGTCGACTTCGTACAGGTTTCTCTTGTGGCGACGGTCCTCTTGGGCATCCTGTCTGGCGTGATGTCGAGTGTGATCGTGCTGCGACAGATGTCGTTTTCTGTGCACGCGACCTCAGAGCTGGCACTCATGGGTGCTGCGGCAGCACTGCTTTTTGGGCTCAACATCGGCCTTGGTGCCGTGGCCGGAGCAGTCGTCGCAGCGATTGTCTTGGCGCTGCTGGGCATGAAGGGCCAGCAAGACTCCGCCGTGGGCGTGGTCATGAGCTTCGGCATGGGGCTGTCTGTGCTGTTCTTGCACCTTTACCCCGGTAACTCGTCTACTGCGATGAGTCTGCTCATGGGCCAGATCGTCGGTGTATCACGCGATTCGTTGAACTTGTTGGCCGTCACCACAGTGTTCGTGGTCGCAGCGGTGATCATCTTCTGGCGCCCGCTCCTGTTCGCTTCTGCCGACCCAGTGATGGCGCGGGCGGCTGGCGTTCCCGTCGGTGCCATCACGGTGTTCTTCGCCGTCCTGGTTGGCCTAGCCTCGGCACAATCCGTGCAGATCGTCGGTGCGCTGCTGGTCATGGCGCTGTTGATTACTCCCGGCGCGGCTGCGGTGCAGATTACATCGAGTCCAGTTCGTGCGGTGTTGTGGTCAACGCTATTCGCCTTCGTGTCGTCGGTAGGCGGACTGATCCTCTCGTTGGCACCAGGAGTGCCCGTCAGTGTGTTTGTAGCCACGATTTCCTTCGTGATCTACCTCGTCTGTCGCATTATCGGAAGCGTGCGCAAGCGCGGTGCCAGCCGCGATGAAGCCGCCTACACCAAACGCGTCCACACCCACGACGAAGGCCGCCACCCCCACCCCGGTGAAGAACGTAAGGTGCGTTAGCTAGTATCGGTCGCGTGAAAGTTCAGCGCTCTTCCCTCGAATTCGATCGTCGCGACCGCACCTACATCGCGATCGTCCCCGACGAGATGCCCGCAGCTGCGGACGTGGTGATCTACTTCCACGGCTCGATGCAGTCATCCAACGTGGCGCGCAACTTCACTGGCAACACGTTCGACGCCCTCGCAGACCAGCACGGCGTAGTGATCTGCTACCCCGACGGTGTGCACCACCACTTCAATGACTCCCGGCGCGACTTCAACGAGGCCACCCGCCGTCTCCGGATCGATGATGTGGGATTCACTCGCGAGCTCGTCGCCAAGCTTCGCGATGACTACTCTGTCGGACGCGTCTTCGCTGCTGGATACTCTAACGGAGGTCAAATGGTCACGCGACTGCTGCACGACGCGCCCGGACTGCTAGACGGCGCTGCGCTGTTTGCCGCCCCGGTACCCGCGGAGCAGAATATGCTGTCGGATGCCGCGGGCTGGGAACCAACGCCCGTCCTGATGGTGCACGGCACCGCCGACGACATGGTGCCGTACGCAGGTGGCGCGGCGGGATACGCAGGCCACCAGCGCGGCGAGGTGCGCAGCGCAATCGCAACGGCCGAGTACTACGCGGGACTCAACGGATCCAGCGAGCACCAGCGCTTCGACCCCATGGACACAGTGGTTGTTGATCGTTTCACCGGCGGGGCCACCACCGAGCTGTGGTCTGTGGAAGGCATGGGACACGTAGTCCCCAGCCCGAAGCAGCTGGATGCGCGCATCGGACCGGGGACGGATGTGTTTACGGGAGCAGAGGTCGTCGCTAAGTTCTTCGGGCTTTAGGCTTGGCGACGCTGGCGGGCGAATTCACTCAACACTACGCCGGCAGCCACCGACGCGTTGAGGGATTCCACCCAGCTCGCCATCGGGATCGACATGATGACGTCGCAGTTCTCGCGCACGAGACGGGAAATTCCCTTGCCCTCGGAACCGACGACGATGAGCACGTTGTCGGTGCCACCCTCATAGGTGTCCAGGGTGTGCTCGCCGCCAGCATCCAGGCCAACGACTTGGTAGCCGTTCTTCTGGAACTCCTTGACCGTGCGGGTCATGTTGACCTCGCGGGCGACAGGCAAACGGGCGGCGGTGCCGGCCGAGGTGCGCCACGCAACACCGGTCACCTGCGCGGAACGGCGTTCAGGGATGATCACGCCGTGTCCACCAAACGCTGCGGTAGAACGAATCACGGCACCGAGGTTGCGTGGGTCGGTGATGTTGTCCAGCAAGACGAACATGCCCTTCTCGCCGCGCTCCGCAACACTTGCCATCAGGTCAAACGCGTTTGCGTAGCGGTATGGCTGAATCTGCAGGCCAATCCCCTGGTGCATCGAATTGCCTACCAGGCGGTCCATCTCGTGGCGCTGGATCTCGCGCACCGGGATGTTGCGCGCATTAGCGATGGCAACCGCCTCCGTCAGGCGATCATCCGCACTGGTGCCCATGGCGACGAGCAGCGCCTCGGCAGGCACCTTGGCATGCAAGCATTCGACCACCGGATTGCGGCCCACGACCAGATCAGCGGTGTCACGCTCGTGGCGGCCTTGATCGCGACGCACGCGCTCCTGCTTCGCCTTGTGCTTTGCGTGGTAAACGCGATCCTCGGCCTTCGGAGTTGGCCCCTTGCCCGCTAGACCGCGGCGACGCTGCCCACCCGATCCCTTGGTAGCGCCCTTCTTGTTCACCTTGCGCTTGTCTGGGCGCTCGTATGGTTTTGCCATGTTTCTAATCCTTCAACTGCCACTTCGGGCCATCGGGGGTGTCTGTCACTTCAATGCCGGCCTCTGCCAACCGGTCGCGCACCGCATCAGCGGTGGCCCAATCCTTCTCCGCACGCGCCGTGACGCGACGTTCGAGTTCTGCTTGCACTAGAACGTCCAGCGCGTGCATCGCTTCATCGCTTGTCGACGACCCGTCCGCCCACTTCGGGTCTAGCGGGTCCACGCCCAAGACCTGAACCATGGCGCGAATCTCACCTGCGATCCTCTCAGCCTCGGCCTGATCCTTGTCGGCAAGTGCCTTGTTGCCTGCGCGCACTGCGTTGTGGATTTCTGCCAGCGCGCGGGGGACAGCAAAGTCGTCGTTAAGCGCATCGGCAAAAGCGTCTGGAAAACCAGACGGTTTTGCAGAAGGCACCCGGAGCAGGTAATCCTCAATGCGCCGGTACCCCTGCGCTGCTTCCTTCAAAGCCTCCGGCGAATACTCCAATACGCTGCGGTAATGCGCGCTGCCGAGGTAGTAGCGCAGCTCGACGGGACGAACCATGTCCAACATGTTCGGCACCGACAAGACATTGCCCAACGACTTGGACATCTTCTCGCCCGCCATCGTGACCCAGTGGTTGTGCATCCAATAGTTGGCAAACTCGTCGCCCACCGCGTGAGACTGGGCCTGCTCGTTCTCGTGGTGCGGGAATTGCAGGTCAAGGCCTCCTCCGTGGATGTCAAAGTTACCGCCGAGGTACCAGGTGGACATCGCCGAGCACTCCAGGTGCCAGCCGGGACGTCCCTCGCCCCACGGTGTTGGCCAGCTTGGCTCACCTGGTTTGGCTGCTTTCCACAACGCGAAGTCCTGCGGACCGCGCTTGCCATGACTGTCGGTCTCGCCCTGCTCCATGTCCTCAACCTTGTTGCCGGACAAGCTGCCATAGTCGGACCCTTCAGCCTGGGACCAGGACGCCACGTCAAAGTACACCGACCCGTCGACGGCATAGGCAAAACCGTTGTCGATGAGGCGTTGCATATAGTCGACCATCTGGGTCACATGTCCGGTCGCGCGTGGCTCTACGCTTGGAGGAAGAACGCCGAGGGTGTTGTACGCCCAGGTGAACTCTCGCTCGTAGGTAGACACCCACTCCCACCACGGGCGATTGTTTTCCGCAGCCTTGGTCAGGATTTTGTCGTCGATATCCGTCACGTTACGGACGAACGCAACATCGTAGCCCTGCGCCATAAACCAGCGACGCACGATATCAAAGGCGACACCGCTGCGCAGGTGACCGATATGTGGCTGAGCCTGCGGCGTTGCACCACACAGGTAGATCGAAACGTGTCCGGGGCGGATCGGCTCGAAATCGCGAAGCGTGCGGGTGGCTGTGTCGAAAATGCGTTGAGTCACGCGACCCAGTCTAGACCACCCGCAGCGTGTGACTGTTATTCCTTAGAGCTTCGGGCGGCCGTCGAGGCCCTTCCAGTCCGGGCGAGCTTCTTCAACGTGACGGTAGTAGTCGGATTCCTTCAAAAGGAACGCTGCGTCTTCGTCGACAATCACGGTAGCGTTGTTGTGCAACTGCAACACAGACGCCGGGCACTGCGAGGTCACAGGACCTTCAACCAGCGAGGCGATCGCCTGCGCCTTGCCCTTACCCGTGGCAATGAGCAATGCTTGTCCCGACCGCAGAATGGTACCCAGCCCCTGGGTGATGGCGTAGCGTGGCACGTCATCAACAGAGTCAAAGAAGCGGGAGTTATCCGACACAGTTTGCGAGTGCAAGGTCTCCACACGGGTCAGCGAACGCAACGAAGTCGCTGGCTCATTGAAACCGACATGGCCGTTGGTTCCGATGCCCAGCAGCTGGATATCGATGCCACCGGCGGAGACGATCGCCTTCTCGTACTGTTCAGCGGCCTCCCACGGGCGCGGGTTCATGCCGTCCGGCGAGTGTACGTACGCATCGTTGATATCGATGTGCTTGGTGAATTCATTGCGGATCACGTAGTGGTAGCTCTGATCGTGCTCAGGTGGCAAGCCGATATACTCGTCGAGGCAAAACGCCGTGGTACCTGCGAAAGAAATCTCGCCCTCTTTGGTCCGGCGAATGAGTTCCTGATAGGTCGCCAGCGGGGTTGAGCCCGTTGCAAGACCAAGCACGGCACCGGGCTTCAGGTGGGTGGAGATGATGTCTGCGGCGGTAGTCGCCACCTCTTCTGGTGAGCGGCGGATCAGAATTTCCATAAGAGGCACTTTACAAGGCATCGCGCATGAATTGCGCAACGGACTGCAAAAACTCCTGTGGCCGTTCTCTCCTAATGCAGTGTCCGGCACCAGGAAACTCCACGTAGGGAAGCGCAAGCTCTTGCTTGTCGACGATCGCCCCTTGTCCACTTCCTACAAAAACCACCGCAGGAACTGCAGCGCCCTTTAGGTCCCCCTGGACTTCTTTCCACGGCCGTTCCTGAGCAACGACCCCGGTTTCTAAGAATTCACGTTGGGTCTGAAAATGGGCCATCCCCCACGCCAGCGCCTCCTGGTTGCTCCAGCCCTCAGACATTTTGCCGGCGATTGCCCTAGGCAAGTCCTTCAGATCCATCTCCTTCGACAGAACGCGCGCCTGGCCGATCAGCTCGAGTTCTTCCCGTGGACGGTCAATCCACGCTGGGTCTTCCAGCACTAGGCCTCGGAATAGTTCTGGCCGCTTGATAGCGGCCTCTGCAGCCACCGCCCCACCCATGGAGTGGCCGATGACTAAGGCGGGACCTTCGTCGTCCAGCACTGCGATGAGGTCGTCGACGAGCTGGCCAAAAGGGTCGTCGAACTGCTCGAACCGCGGCGCGAAGCCGTGGCCGCGTTGGTCTACCGCCACCACTCGGTGATGCGGTGAAAGCGCCTGGATCAAGTCCGCCCAGCCAGCCGCGTTGTCGCCCACACCGTGGACGAGGACGATCGTAGGGCCGTGACCTGCGCTGATCATGCGTGGCGCTTCTTTACCGCAAGCGTTGCCTCGGCCAATGATGCCTCGGGGTGCTCGACACGGTATGCCTTGACCTCAGCCACGTCGACGCGCACGTGCTTATACTGACCCAGCTCGCGCATGATGTCATCGTCGTTTGACGGAAATGTCAGCCACGCAACCACAGCGAAAACAAGCAGGACGAGCGCACGAATCCAGTACCCGCCAATCAGCATCAATACCGCGGCCACGAGAGCGAGTGCAATGCCGGCGATGTAGAGTTTTTGAACCGCGTTCCAGGGGCGTTTGGGCAAGGCGAAATTCATGCCACCAGAGTAGCAACTACGCCAGTTCGACGAGGGCTGTAGCGATCGCCGCCCGGCCCTCCCCCGAACCGGTAAATCCCATGTGGTCGGTGGTGGTCGCCCCAACCGAAACTGGTGCGTCGAGTGCCTCCGACAACACGCGTTGTGCTTCCTCCCTGCGCGGACCCATTTTCGGTGTCTGGCCGATGAGCTGGGCCGACACGTTGATCACGCGGTGGCCGTGCTGGTCAAGCAGCGCGCGAAGTTCCGTGAGCAACTGTGCGCCGGTGACTCCGTCGTACTCGGGGCGGCCGACACCCACGAAACTTCCCAGGTCGCCCAGCTGGCATGCCGAAAGCACAGCATCGACGATGGCATGGGATACCACATCGCCGTCGGAATGCCCCTCGCAGCCGTCTTGGTCGTCGAAAAGCAATCCCGCGATCCAGCATGGTTTGCCCGCTTGGATTTGGTGGGCATCGAAAGCGTTTCCAACCCGCAAGTTCATGATCTGCTCCTTAACTGCTTGGGACTTCGAAAATGGTCGGCTCGGCCTCGTTGGTAATGGTCTGCGCCAAGGTCAGATCGATCGGCGACGTAATCTTAAACGCCATCGGATCCCCCTGCACACACAACACGTCCACCCCGAACCACTCCATCAGGCTGGCATCATCAGTGGCCACAAAACCTGGGTCATCAGCCAAGAAGTACTTCTCGTTGGCTGCACGAAGCTGCGCCAAATCGAATCCTTGGGGAGTTTGCACCGCGCGCAACGACGACCGATCAGGCGTATCGACGACCGCTTGGCCCGCCACCCGCTTGATCGTATCTGCGACAGGCACCACCGGAATGACAGCTGGCGCGCCTTTGAGCACCGCGTTGGCCACGCGCGAGATCATTCCGGGCGGGGTCAGCGCCCGAGCGGCATCGTGGATGAGGACCACAGCGTTCTCGTCGCGAATTGCCTGAAGACCCTGCCAGATCGAGTCGGCCCGCTCCCCGCCACCGTGCACAAAGCGCACCTGGGGATAGTGTTTCAGCACGCTACGGGCGTGGTTTTCCATATCGGGGCTGACCAACACGATGATCTCATCAACCACTTCGGAAGTTTCCATCGCCGTGACGGAGCGTTCCACCAGGGTGCGGCCCCGCAGCGGGACAAACGCCTTGGGGATCTCCGCGCCAAGACGCGTACCACGACCGGCTGCCGCCACCAGCGCTATGACTCGTTGAGACACGTTTGCTTGCTTCTATTTAGTCTTCTGCTTAGTCTTCATCGTCGAAGCTGAGATCGTCTAGATCCACATCGTCTTCGTCGTCAATTGCGTCTGGGTTTGGATCCTCTACGATGCCCGCAGCAACGTGGCGATCAATGATGGTCTGGATTTCCTTTTCCATCTCCTCAGCCTTTGCCTCGTCGACAGGCTGAGCGAGGGCTAGCTCACCGACAAGAATCTGGCGCGCCTTGCCCAGCATGCGCTTCTCGCCTGCGGAAAGACCGCGGTCCTGGTCGCGGCGCCACAGGTCGCGGACAACCTCGGCAACCTTATTGATGTCGCCGGAAGCGAGACGCTCCTGGTTCGCCTTGTAGCGACGTGACCAGTTACCTGCCTCCTCCACATCAATCTCGCGGAGTACGGAGAACACCTTCAACAGGCCTTCCTTGCCAACAACATCGCGCACGCCCACCATCTCGGTGTTCTTCACAGGCACGCGAACTTCCAGATCAGACTGGAGAATCTGCAGCACAAGATAATCGAGGGTCTCCCCACCAATTTCTCGCTGCTCAATGTCGGTAATACGAGCCGCCCCGTGGTGCGGGTAAACGACCACTTCTCCGACCTTGAATTCCATTCCTGCTCCTTAACACGCGTGACTAGACACCTAAATGAAAAAAGTTGCACACAAAACGCGCACTTAACCCCACTCATTCTACCATTTCCCGAATGCCACCGAAGAACCGGTGCTTGGGGGTGAAGGCGGGCCGGAAAGTATACCCCCGGTTGACCCCCGGCTGTTCATGCTTTGAGGTCACATTTCACCCCGAACTGTGTATCTCGCCAGCAAAGATACTAAGGTAAACCGGTGATACACGTTCTGTGAAACTTAACGATGGAGGACACTCACAGTGAAGTCCCTGAAGTCGGCTGCACGTCGCGGAGGAATCATTTCCGCTGCTGCCCTTTCGGCCCTTGCGCTCGCATCCTGCTCTGCAGGCCAGATTACCCAGACCGCTGACCAGGTCGCTGCAGTGGACGGAGCTAGCGCTTCCTCCGAAAATGGCGAGGTAGCTGTCCAGGACGTAACAATCGTCCTTGATGCAGAGTCCGGCGACGCTGCTCTGAAATTTACCGTCACCAACCAGGATGTTGCCCAGAAGGAGCACACCCTGGAATCTGTCAAGGTTGACGGCGCCGACGTAAACCTTGGTTCCACCGAACCAATCAAGTACAACTGCCGCCTCGTCGCAGACTCCAAGGACGGCATCGACGCGATGCCACAGTCCGAGGGCTGCATCCAGTACGTCGAGACTACGCTTGACAACGACGACTTCGCCTACGCTGGCAACCGCCCAGTAGTCTTCACCTTCGGTGATCTCGACGATATCGAGGTCGACGCGACCGTCTCTGCCCCAACCGGCGAGCACGAGGACTCCAACCGTCCCGAAGCTGAACAGTCTAAAAAGTAAGACTCAGTAAGAGCTTTTCAACCGCCATCGGCGCCCACTGCGTCAGTGGCGGTTTAGTTGTCTCGGCGAACCTTCGGCAAAAGCGTCTGGAAAACCAGACGGTTTTGCGGAAGGCATCAAAAGACACTATCCGGCGATGCCACCGAGGGAGCTTTGCGCAAATCCGCGACAGGTATTCGTCGACAAGCCTCTATGTCGGACCCATGCCTTAGGGTTATGCCATGGCTAAAAAACCTCGCAGCATCCACACTTGTTCCGAGTGTGGTTACGCCTCCCCGAAATGGCTCGGGCGCTGCCCCGAATGCGGATCATGGGGCACCCTCCAAGAGTCGCTAAGCGCGCCTAGCGCAGTCACCAGCGGGCCGGTCAAGACGCAGGCGCTCACCCCGACGTCACCTGCGAAACCGATCACGCTTATCGACGCCACCTCGTCCACAACCATGCCCTCAGGCATCGGCGAACTCGATCGGGTATTAGGCAGCGGTGTCGTGCCCGGTTCTGTGGTGTTGATGGCAGGTGAACCCGGCGTAGGCAAGTCGACCTTGCTGCTTGAGGTGGCTAGTCGTTGGGCGGGACTCAACGACCGCAAGGCACTGTACGTCACCGCCGAGGAGTCTGCCGGCCAGGTCCGTGCTCGTGCTGAGCGTACCGGCGCTTTGAAGGACACCCTCTACCTCGCCGCCGAGTCGAACTTGGATGTGGTGTTCGGGCACGTCGATCAAATTAAACCGAGTTTGATCATCGTTGACTCTGTTCAAACGATGCACGCCGCGGGTGTCGAAGGTGTACCGGGAGGTGTGGCCCAGTCTCGCGCTGTCACCGCCGCGTTGACTAGCTTGGCTAAGACAACGAACATTCCGATCCTGCTGGTTGGCCACGTGACTAAGGACGGCAATGTCGCAGGTCCGCGCGTTTTAGAGCACCTTGTCGACGTTGTGCTTAATTTCGAAGGCGACCGGCAATCAAGCTTGCGTATGTTGCGCGGAATCAAGAATCGTTTTGGCGCGACAGACGAGGTCGGCTGCTTCGAGCAAACCGCCGACGGGATCCGCGAGGTTCCGGATCCTTCCGGATTGTTCCTTTCCCACCGCGGCAACACCCCCGATGGATCAGCAGTTACGGTGGCGATGGACGGTGTGCGCCCAATGCTCGCCGAAGTCCAAGCACTCACCGTGGATCCCGTAGCGAAAAATCCTCGGCGCGTGGTCACCGGTTTGGATTTCAATCGAGTCCCCATGGTGCTGGCCGTCCTGCAAGCGCGTTGCGGGCAGCGCACCAACGACAAGGACGCCTACGTGGCCACCGTGGGTGGCGTGAAGATCACCGAAACCGGAACCGATCTTGCAGTCGCCTTAGCCACGTGGTCGAGCCTGCACGAGACTCCCCTTCCCGACAAAACCGTGGTCATCGGTGAAGTCGGATTAGCCGGGGAGCTACGCCGCGTGCCCAATGTTGCCCGCAGACTGCAGGAGGCCGCGCGCCTGGGCTACGAGCGCGCGATTGTTCCAGCGGGCGATAAGCTATCCATTCCCGGCATGAAGATCTCGCAGGTGGGGTCGTTATCCGAGGCGCTTGATTTGGTGCAGAAGGCAAGAAAGTAAGCTTCAATGCCATGACTGACCTGGCCCCTGCAACAATGCGCGAAACTCTCATCCGACTCGCCCCAGGCACCGCTCTGCGCGACGGACTCGAACGCATCCAGCGAGGTCGCACCGGCGCGCTCATCGTGCTTGGCGACGACGATACTGTCACCTCCATCTGCGACGGGGGAATCGCCTTCGATGTCGCTTTTGCCCCGACCCTTCTACGCGAACTTTCCAAGATGGACGGCGCTGTGGTGCTGTCCACCGACGGTGCTCGCATTGTCCGAGCAAACGTCCAGCTGGTCCCGTCCGCCGCCCACCCGACGCGCGAGTCTGGCACGCGCCACCGCAGCGCCGAGCGCTCCGCCTTGCACACCGGCAGGCCCGTCATCGCAGTCTCTGCGTCGATGAACACCATCACCTTGTACGTCGAAGGCGAGCGCCACGTTTTGGAAGAACCCGCCGTCATCATGACCCGCGCTAACCAGCAACTAGCCACAATGGAGCGCTACCGTACCCGCCTCGATCTAGCTAACCAGCGCCTCTTCGTCGCCGAAATGAATAACTACGCCACCGTTTCCGACGTGATCAATGTGCTCCAGCGCGAGCTCCTGCTGAAACGCGCGGGCCAGGATCTCGACCGAGACGTGATTGGCTTGGGCACCGACGCCCGCCAGCTCACTTTGCAGCTATCTGAATTGCGCGGCGACAACGACGCCCAGATCTCCTTGCTGATCAGGGACTACATGGTTACCCCGGGGGTGCCGAGCGATGGCGAGGTAGCCGACGTCGTCGCAGCCCTTGACCGCCTCCCCGACGCCGACATGCTCACCGCCGCCCCCATTGCCCGCTTGCTGAACTTGCCCGGCACAGAGGAAACCCTCCTGCGGGAAATCACTCCGCGCGGCTACCGAGCTCTCTCCGCGTCCCGCGCGTGCAGAAGTTCCTCATGGATCACCTAGTCGAGGCGTTTGGCAATCTGACCGCACTTCTCGAAGCCGACGTAGACTCCATCGCGCAAGCTGAGAACGTCTCTTCGCTGTGGGCGCGCCACGTCCACGACGGTTTACACCGCCTGGGATAGTCGTCGTTTAGCCCTTGAGGTTGAAGGTGGCCGCGTCGGAAGGATTGTCTCCGAGCACGCCGTAGAGCATGTAGGCTCCCTCCGGCACGGCACTGCGACCGGAGCATTGCCCCGGCGCGGAACCCATGCGCGACCACACGGCCTCGAAGTTGCGGTCCTCGCCTGCCTTGAACTTCTGTTCGCCCGTCACCACGGATGGGTAGCAATCGGTGTCGGCCCACATGCGTTCGTTGGACGCAAGGTCGTACACTTCAAAGCGCAGGGTGTCGTCTTCGAGCTCGATTACGCAGTCGGCCTTTGTCGGGTTATGCACCTTCATGTACATGGTCGGCTGCTCGCCGCCCTCGTACGTCGGCTTGTCGGTCGATGCTTCGATCTTCAGGTCGGCCAGCTCGCAAGTTTTCTTGTCCGCGGGGTTTTCAGAGGTTTCCTCTTCGGACTCTTCGCTTGTCGACGACTCCTCCGTCGTCTCCTGGTCCTTAGTTTCTTCCTCGGTGGTTTCCTTACCTGGCTCAGGAACCGTCGGAGTGGTTACAGGAGCAGGGAGCGCCGAAGTGGTCTGCGACGACGCCGCCGTTCCTTCCGATTCGGAGGAGGAGCGTCCCCACGAGACAAGACCCCAAATGACTAACGCAACGACAACAAGGATGATTACGGCCGCGGCTACTCGCCGGCGGACATAGATTTTCTCTGGCAGTCGTTGCGGTTCTTTGGTCACATATTCAACTCTAAAACGGCGGAGGTCACATTAGGTGTATTCGCCCTCCGGCGTGTCTGGGTTGTGCCTGGCAGCCCCTATTCGACGCCGTACTTCTTTACAGCCTTGACCATGCCGTTTTCCAGGCCGTAGTGGGCAGCGACAACGCCGAGCTTGCCGTCGAAAAGCTTCTCAGCGATGACCGGGGTCCGCTTGATGAGCTGGTCGGCGGTGATCGCTGCGTGCTCTGCTTCGACCTCCTCCGCGGTGGTGCCGCCTTTATTGCGGGAGACGATGACGGACGGGATGATCTTTTCGATCAGGATGCGCTGCCCATCGGTCGGGATTTGCGCGTTGTCCAATGCATCGATCGCCGCGCCAACCGCGCCGCAGTTTTGGTGCCCCAGAACCACGATGAGTCCGATGTTGAGGTTCTTTACCGCATACTCGATGGAGCCGAAAACCGCGGGCGCCAAAGATTCACCGGCGGTGCGCACAACAAAAAGGTCGCCGAAGCCGGTGTCAAAGATCAGTTCCACTGGTGCACGAGAGTCAGAGCACGACAGGACGGCTGCAACTGGGTCTTGTCCACCCTGCAGTTCGATGAGTCGCTCCGGGGTGGAGTGTGGACGCTCGACGGCGTGGCCAACAAATCGCTGGTTTCCTTCCAAAAGGGAATCCCAGATTTGCTGTGGGGTCTTGTTGTGAGGCATAACCATTATTATGTCACTTACTGTGAAGAGCATGAACCTTGATCCCACGGACTTCCCCGTTTCCACCGTTATTTCGTGGTTCGAGGCCAATGCCAGGCCGCTTCCGTGGCGAGATCCCGCCACCTCTGCCTGGGCAATCCTGCTCTCTGAGGTCATGAGCCAGCAGACCCCCGTCGCGCGGGTGGCCCCCATTTGGCAACAGTGGCTGGACACCTGGCCCGACGTAGAGTCATTCGCCCAAGCCCGCTCCGACGAAGTCCTACGCGCTTGGGGAACGCTGGGTTATCCCCGCCGCGCCCTTCGGCTCTTGGAATGCGCGCGGGTGATCGTCGCGAGGCATGGCGGCAAAGTCCCTGCTGACGTTGACGAGCTGCTCGCCTTGCCCGGCATCGGCGATTACACAGCGCGCGCGGTCGCGTGTTTTGCGTTTGGCCAGAATGTGCCGGTGGTGGATACAAACGTGCGCCGTGTGTATTCGCGCGCGGTCGAGGGTCGCCCGCTTGCCCCGCCTGCCTCGAAGCGCGAACTTGCCCAGGTGGCAAGCCTGCTTCCCGAACGAAAGGGTCCCGTATTCTCGGCCGGGCTGATGGAGCTCGGTGCCCTGATCTGCACCGCGACCTCACCGCTTTGCGACGTCTGCCCCATCCAAGCCGACTGCGCCTGGGTCCAAGCCGGCAAGCCCGCCCCCACCGAAGACGAGTTGCGCAGCAAAAAGGTACAAAAATTCGCCGGCACCGATCGGCAGGTGCGCGGCAAAATCATGAAAGTGTTGCGCGAGGCGGATGCGCCGGTGGGGCAGTCGAAAATTGACGTGGTGTGGCCGGACAAGGCTCAGCTGTCCCGCGCGCTCTTTTCGCTTCTCGACGACGGCCTCGCCGTCCAAGATGACCAGGGATTATTTCATCTACCTGGCCAATAGGGCTACTTCCAGCGCCCGCGGAAGTTTAGCCCACCCGGTAAGTTGACCCACAGCCCGCCACGGGAGTTGATCGTCACCGGACCAACCTTGGTGGAGGTGGACACTCCCGATCCTGACACGTTGATCCAGGAGTTCTTGCCGATTTTCTTCTTATCGCGGTATTGCAGACCCATACGCCTGATTATAGCCGGGAAACCAGTTAGCCTAGCGAAGTATGTTCCGTCACCTTAGTATCGCGGTAACATCACTTCTCACTTGTGTCGCCGCAACCTTCGTCGCCGCCCCCGCCGCCGCCCAACCTCCGTCGCCCACCTCGAGCCAATGGGCAGAGGGCGTGGCCTGGGCCTCATCCACCCCGGCCGGCCAGCCGGTCGCGGGCGAGGACCCGTTCTATCTGCCACCTGCAGACCTGGGCTCACCGGGCGATGTACTGCGCACCCAGCCCGCGCCCCATTTGCTCAACGTTCTCGGACCGGAATTCCCTGGCTTCGCGGAGAAATTCCTCTATACCTCCACCACAGTTCACGGTGACCTCATCGGAGTCAGCGGCGTGAAGATCGAACCTGCGAATCCCTGGCAGGGTGCCGGCCCCACCCCGACCGTGATCTTCGCGCCTGGCACGCGCGGGGCTGGGGACGCATGTGCACCTTCGAAAGGACCGTGGTTGTTCGGCCAAGTCGACCCGATCAACGAATCCCTGAGCACAAACTACGAGCTAGCAATGTACTCCGCTGCCTCCTTGCGCGGCATGCGCGTGGTGATTACCGACTACATCGGCCTTGGCACCCCCGGCGCGCATACCTATGTGTTGCACGAGGAAGAGGCTCACGCAGTTCTCGACGCGGCCCGTGCGACCACGTCTCCCGGCGACCCCGTGGCCTTCTTCGGTTATTCACAGGGAGGCGGTGCGGTTGCCGCGGCCGCAGAGCACCTTGCCGACTACGCCCCTGACATCAACCTGAAAGGCACGTATTCCGGTGCAGCGCCGGCGGACTTGGTCAATGTGATGGGCGGGGTGGACAATTCCTCGATCGCAGCGGTGCTTGCTTTTGCCTACCACGGTTGGGGCGAGCGCTACCCCGAGTTCAAAGCGCCCTTCGACGCGGTAGTCAACGCGCAAGGGCGTGATTTCCTCGATTCCAACGCCAACGCGTGCATCCCCGATGGCATGCTGCGCTGGGGACTTACCGACACTTCAACCCTCACCACCACCGGCGAAAGCCTACCCCAAGCCGCCTTCAACGACCCCCACGTCCTGGGTCTGCTCGACGCGCAACGCCTAGGTTTTCGCCCCACCACCGGCCCGATTTTGGTAGCAACCGGCGGTAGCGACGACCTTGTTCCCTCGCCGCAAACGATCCAGATGGCGAGCGATTACTGCGCTGCCGGTTCCAACGTTTTGCTTGTCGACGAAGGCATCCCCGAACTCACTCCCGACCTCAAGCTGGGCATCAACCATGCGGGCGGGATGCTCACCCAAGCATTGCCCGCTACGAATTGGCTTGTCGATCGGTTCAACGACGTTCCCGCCACCTCAAACTGCGGCGGGTTTTAGTTCTACTGCGCTGATTTACTGCGCTAGTTTTTACTGCGCTAGGTCGTCGTAAGCGGTGCAGCCGTGTTGCTTTAGGTACTCGCTGACCTGCTGCATCGCATCGGTGGAGTATTCCTGGTCCATTACGGCCATCGGATCGCTGGTATCCACCTGCGCTAGTGCCTCGGCTTCCTTCTTGGCAGCCGCAACTTCGTCGCGAATTTCCTTCGGAGCTACCTTCTCCATGTCGGCGTAGAGCTGAATGTTATCGTCCATCGCTTGCTGAATGCTTTCCGCAGAGAGAGCCTGTTCCAGCTCTTCCATCGACATGTTTTCTGGATCGCCCCACTTCTCCTCGTATTTGGCCGAGTAATCTTCGACGACGCCACACATCTTTTCTGGTCCCCCGGTGAGCGTCGCGATCGGATTGGCGGATTCAGCACAGGCTGTCAGTCCACCGAGTCCAACACTGGCGACGAATGCGACTGTGACAAGCTTCTTCAGATTCATGAGGTAGTTCCTTTGGATTCACGGGATAGAGGTTGGGCACGCCATGCCTCTATCGAACTAATGAAGTTGATGTTCACCATACGAGGAAGCACGACTCCCCGTGGGCCAACTAGGTGAAATTCAACTGGAGTTCACTCCATCGGTGGAGCGTCTACCTAATGAATACACAGTCTGAGTGTTTTGTTCCCCTCGCTCACGACTACGACGGCCTATTCATAGCACCCGAGTTCTTCGAGGAACGTCGAGGCCCGTTCTGTCGCCTTAAACTTTTCAATCACTTCTTCTTGGCCCGCCTCCCAGAAGTAGTACTGGAAGTCGTCGTCTGGCATTGCCGCAAAATTCCGCATTTCTGTGGCCGCATCTTCAAAAATGTGCTTGTGCTGTTCGGGCATAACGTCCGCTGCGCTATCGAGCATGTTCGCTTGGAGGTTGATGGCTTCGCGATTGTCTGCGATATCAGTACTGTCCTCAAGCTCCATGAGGTTTGGGGTGGACTCGAATTCGTCATACACCTCAAAGAAGTCATCACAGATAGCTTGAGTCTCGGCATTGGATGGTTGAGCTATTTCTTCTGCAATGCTGGATGCAGTCGAAGGTGGTGGCGCATAAGTGGAACTCGTGGTTCCAATACTGATATCGAAGCTGCAGCCGCTCACCCCTAACGTCATAATGCTGATCGCCGAAAGGCTTGCTACTACCCTTTTCATCGCCCGGTCCTTGCTTGATATACGAACAACATTTAGTAGCCCCGTCAACCTTTAATCTATCAAAGGACCTTCGCCCGACACACAAAAACGCCACCCTGCATCGCTTCGCGGGGTGGCGCTTCTTTGTCTACGAGCTGTTTTACAGCGGCTGGCCTGCGCCAGCGGTACCGGCCTCGCCTTCTGGGCCGTCGAGATTATCCAACTCGTCGATAGTGTCCGGCAGATCGGAAGAAACGGAGTCGATTGACTCTTCGACTTCGCGGACTTCTTCAGCTTCGAGATCGTCGAAGGTGCCTTGTGGTAGCGGCTTTGGACGCGGGGTGAAAGTGAAAGTCGCCCCGTCGGTGTCCTTGGACTCGCCGTCCCAGCCATCGACATCCACGGTGATGATTTCGCCGGCGCCGATCTCACCGAAGAGGATCTTCTCACTCAAGACATCTTCGATATCGCGCTGAATGGTGCGGCGCAGTGGACGCGCACCGAGCACTGGGTCGAAGCCACGCTTTGCCAGGAGGTTCTTGGCCTTTTCGGTGAGTTCGATGCCCATGTCTTGTGCGGCAAGGGCCTTCTCCACGCGAGCTACGAGCAGCTCGACCATTTCGACGATTTGCTCCTGAGTGAGCTGGTGGAAGACCACGATCTCGTCGATACGGTTCAAGAACTCTGGGCGGAAGTGCTTCTTTAGCTCATCGTGCACCTTGTTCTTCATGCGCTCGTACTGTGCATCCGAGTCGGTAGCGCTGGAACCGGAGAAGCCCAGACCCACTGCCTTGGAAATGTCCGAGGTGCCCAGGTTGGAGGTGAAGATCAAGACGGTGTTCTTGAAGTCGACAACGCGACCCTGGCCATCAGTCAGGTGGCCTTCTTCGAGGACCTGCAGGAGGGTGTTGTAGATCTCCTTGTGGGCCTTCTCGATCTCGTCGAATAGCACCACGGAGAACGGCTTGCGGCGGACCTTTTCGGTCAGCTGACCGCCCTCTTCGTAGCCGACGTATCCCGGAGGGGCACCGAACAGGCGCGATGCGGTGAAGCGATCATGGAACTCGCCCATGTCGATCTGCACCAGTGCGTCTTCATCACCGAAGAGGAATTCAGCCAGCGCCTTGGAAAGCTCGGTCTTACCAACACCAGATGGGCCGGCGAAGATGAACGAGCCGGATGGGCGCTTCGGATCCTTGAGGCCGGCGCGAGTACGGCGAATCGCACGCGATACCGCACGGACTGCGTCGTCCTGGCCGATGATGCGCTTGTGCAGCTCTTCTTCCATGTTGAGAAGGCGGTTGGATTCCTTTTCGGTGAGCTTGAATACCGGAATCCCGGTCCACGCTGCCAACACTTCGGCGATCTGGTCTTCGCCAACCTCGGCGATTTCTTCCAGGTCGCCTGCGCGCCACTGCTTTTCCTTTTCGGTGCGCTCGTCGCCAAGCTTGCGCTCGGTGTCACGCAGGCCCGCGGCCTTCTCAAAGTCCTGCGCATCGATTGCCGCTTCTTTTTCGCGGCGGACATCGGCGATGCGCTCGTCGATCTCGCGCAGGCCTTCAGGGGCGGTCATACGCTTAATGCGCATGCGGGCACCAGCCTCGTCGAGCAGGTCGACCGCCTTGTCTGGCAGGAAACGATCGTTGATGTAGCGATCCGACAGATTCGCAGCAGCAGCCAGGGCATCATCGGTGTAGGAGACGCGGTGGTGCGCTTCGTAGCGGTCGCGCAGCCCCTTCAGAATGAGCACGGTGTCCTCTACTGATGGTTCATCGACCTGCACTGGCTGGAAACGACGCTCAAGCGCTGCGTCCTTCTCGATGTGCTTGCGGTACTCATCCAAAGTGGTTGCACCGATGGTCTGGAGCTCACCTCGGGCAAGCTTTGGCTTCAGCAGGCTGGCCGCGTCGATCGCGCCTTCTGCAGCACCCGCACCAACTAGGGTGTGGATCTCGTCGATGAAGAGAATAATGTCGCCGCGCTGGTTGATCTCTTTGAGAACCTTCTTCAGGCGCTCCTCGAAGTCACCGCGGTAACGGGAGCCTGCAACCAATGAACCCAGGTCAAGCGAGTACACCTGCTTGTCCTTCAAGGTCTCCGGCACGTTGCCATTGACGATATCCAGCGCGAGGCCTTCAACAACAGCGGTCTTACCCACGCCAGGTTCACCGATCAGAACTGGGTTGTTCTTGGTACGGCGCGAGAGCACCTGCATGATGCGCTCGATTTCCTTCTCACGACCCACTACTGGGTCCAGCTTGCCTTCCTTGGCAGCCTGGGTGAGGTTGCGCCCAAACTGGTCTAATACGAGCGAGTTGGAGCGCTCGCCGGTGCGTCCACCTGCGCCAGGGGCTCCAACTCCTGGGCCACCACCTTGGCCAGTACCGGCACCTGCGCCGACTGGGCCAGCGCCGCCCTGCTCAGGCACCTCGGGGTTCTGGCCCTGGCCACCTTCGTAGCCGGACAGAAGCTGGATAACCTGCTGACGCACGCGGGGCAAATCAGCACCGAGTTTAATCAGCACCTGGGCCGCAACTCCCTCGCCTTCGCGGATCAGGCCGAGCAGGAGGAACTCAGTACCGATGTACTTGTGTCCCATCTGGAGGCCTTCTCGCAGAGAAAGCTCAAGGACCTTCTTAGCCCGTGGAGTAAATGGAATATGCCCAGTGTGCGGCTGGGTGCCGTGGCCGATAATCTCCTCGACCTCGCGGCGTACGTCTTCCAAATTAATGCCCATGGATTCCAGGGCCTTCGCTGCGACGCCCTCGCCCTCATGGATCAGTCCCAGCAGGATGTGCTCGGTACCGATGTAGTTGTGGTTAAGCATCCTTGCTTCTTCTTGAGCAAGAACGATGACGCGGCGAGCCCGGTCAGTAAACCGCTCAAACATGTGGCATCCCCTTATTAATTGCGCTTTAGTTTTAGTGTGTCATCCACCATAACGCGCGTGTTCGACACGTTATTCAATCCTGTTGCCCCAATCCTACCCAGAAGGGACGTTTATACAGGTCAAGGGCGTGTACGCCAGTAGCGAACACGCCCTTGGAGGGTGTGGAATCAGGTTTTTCTAGAGCAGATCACGCAGCATCGGATCAGCCACGCGCAGGGCCGCCTCACGCGCTTCGTCGGCAGTCCAGGAATCAATCGCATAAGCCGCAATCTGCTGGCAGGTGGAAAGGTCGTGGACCCGCAGCGCTGCACGCACCGCGTTGACCTTGCTTGGAGCCATGCTTAGCGACGACACACCGAGCCCCACCAGCACCAGTGCCATAAGCGGATCGCCGCCGGCTTCACCGCAGACGCCGATGTGCTTGCCCGTGGCGCTGCCGCCCTCGCAGGTAGCGCGGATCATAGACAGCACTGCCGGCTGCCACGGAGTAAGCAGGTTGGCCAACTCACCCTGCATGCGATCGGCCGCCATGGTGTATTGGGAAAGGTCGTTAGTACCAATCGAGGCGAAGTCGACCACGGACAACACCTGCTTCGCGCGGATCGCAGCCGCCGGGGTTTCCACCATGATGCCCACCTTCGGTAAGCCGTAGCTGCGCGCCTTGGCTTCAAACCACTTGGCTTCGTCGATAGTTGCCACCATCGGCGCCATAACCCAGAGGTCTGCGTTCGTTGCCTTGTACGCTGCGGCGAGCGCTTCCAGCTGAGTTTCCAGGAGGTCTTCGCGCATCATGGAAAGGCGCAGTCCGCGTCGTCCCAGTGCGGGGTTTTCTTCTTCGCCTAGATCAGCAAAGCTCAACGGTTTATCAGCGCCGGCGTCCAAGGTGCGAACGACCACGCGCCGCCCACCAAAAGCTTCGAGAACCTCGGTGTAGGTCTTGGTCTGTTCCTCCACGGTTGGAGCGGAGTCGCGATCCAGGAAGAGAAACTCAGTGCGGAAAAGGCCAGATCCTTCGAGGTCGAAAGCTGCTGCCTTGCGCGCGTCGTCGGCGGTACCGATGTTGGCAAGGAGCTTGACCTTGTGTCCATCGCGAGTCGAACCTTCACCAGAGGAACCAGCAAGGGCGGAAGCGCGACGACGAGAGCGCTCAGCAAGTTCGGCGGTGTCTGCCTCGGTGGGTGCGATGATGATCTCGC
This sequence comes from Corynebacterium breve, assembly GCF_030252165.1. Lineage (NCBI taxonomy): Bacteria > Bacillati > Actinomycetota > Actinomycetes > Mycobacteriales > Corynebacteriaceae > Corynebacterium > Corynebacterium breve. The sequence goes on from NZ_CP126969.1 coordinate 1,977,881, forward strand.
CGACCCCGCCATCGAGGGCGACCTGCTCGCCAGCGGCAAGTGCTGCAGAAATTCCGGTCGCCTTAACCACGGCAGGGATGCCCAGTTGAGCTGCGAGGATCGCGGTGTGTGAGGTGGGGCCACCGGCCTCTGTGATGATGCCTCGAACCTGTTCGGGGTCAAGGGTCGCGGTTTCGGCAGGCGCCAAGTCGTGTGCAATCAAAACGCTTGGTTCGGAAAGGGTGGGAACTCCTGGCTCTGGTAGTCCGCGCAGGCGTGCGGTGGCGCGATCACGGATGTCGTAAAGGTCAGTGACGCGCTCTGCCATGTAGCCACCGAGCTTGCGCAGCTTGTTGGCGTAAGTCTCCACCGCATCGTGGACCGCCTGGGTCACACCGCTGCCCTTCTTCAGCTCCTTGTCGATGCCCTTGATCAGGCCACGGTCGGTAGCCAGGGTCGCGGTCGCCTCCAAGATTGCCTTGGAGGTTTCAGGGGCTCCTTCAGCGCGCGCTTTTAGCCCCTCGGCGACGGCGTTGAGTGCTTCGCGCACACGTTGGCCGTCGGTCTCGACATCGGTGCAGGCTGGCTCGGAGGCATCGACTCCGGCTGCAGGCGTGACAAATGCTGCGGGCCCAAACGAAGTACCGGCGGAAACGCCGATTCCGTGGAGAACAGTGCGGGTGGTCATGTTAGGTGTCCTTTCGGTGGGTGCCCAAACGCTCGGTATGCAAAGTCAGATAGGCGATTTCCTCGTCGGAAAGCTCGCTATCAAACCGCAACTCCACGATATTCGCGATCTTGTGGGCACAAGTAGAGGCTTCTGGGTACAAAGTACGAATCTGTTCACTCAGTTCGGGAGAACCTTCGGTGAGCTGCTGTTTCGTCGCTAAGCGGACGAAAAGGTAGCGCATGTGAGTGATAAAACGGGCGACGCTTATGAACGAAGAGTCCAACTCGATGCCGTAATGCGCGCCGATGACGTCGAGGATTTGTTCAATGACGCCTGTCATTTTGTAGGTGTAGGACAGGTCGCCGGACGCGAAATTCGCGTTGACAAAGTGGAGGGTGAAAGCGATCGCTTCGGAGTCAGGCAGCGGGGCGTTGAGCCTGCGGTTGATCGCCTGGAGAAGACGCTGGGCTAAGGCCAAGTCTTCAGGGTAGAGATGTCGCACCTCGGCTTCGAGGGGGTATTCGATCTGCTGGCCTTCCGCTTGGCGCTTGATCGCCATTGCGACGTGGTCAGCCAGGGCTGTCACGAGGGTGATCTTCTCGCGCATCGTGGGATCTACGCCGACCTCTTCCAGGGAGGCGTTCACTATGGCGATGACCTCACCCGGGATCATGGCGAGCATCTCGCCAAGGTGGTCGGGATCACGACCGTCGGCGGGGACGAAGACTTTGTGCACTTTAGCCTTGTCCACCGTGTCCCCGTGGCGGGCACCGAAACCGATGCCCCGTCCGGTAACAACAACCTCGCCGTCTGCTTGCTTGGCAAGGACGACATTGTTGTTGAATACGCGGAGAATCTGCATCGGTTGGGTACTGCTACTTTTCTACTGCGAGGACGGGATCGCCTTGGGCAACCTCGCCACTAGCAAGGACGGAAATATCGGACATCTGCTTCGAGTTGACCACAGTCATGATGACGGTGGGGTCAAAACCGGCGGCGTCGACGGCCTCGAAATCTACTTCTGCCAGTGTATCGCCGACCTCGACACGCTGTTTCTTTTCCACCTTGGGGGTGAAGCCCTCGCCCTTCATCTTGACTGTATCCACACCAATGTGGACGAGAATCTCCACGCCATCGTCGGTTTTGATGCCAAACGCGTGACCGGTCTTTGCCACGGAGATGACTTGGCCAGCGACAGGCGCGACAACAGTGCCGGTCGTCGGGACGATGCCAACGGCCTCGCCGAGAGCGCCGGCTGAGAAGGCTGCATCGTTGATATCAGCCATAGCGACGAGTTGACCTGTCGCTGGTGCGCGCAGCTGGGTAGCGGTGACTACGGCGGTAGCAGCGGTAGCAGCGGTAGCGCCGGCTACTGCAGGAGCTGCTGCAGGAGCTGCTTCGGAGTCAGCTTCAGGGGCTGGGGAGTCGTCGATAAGCGATGCTTCCTCTTCCTCGGTTTCACGCGCAGCGCGGGCGCGGGCCAGGGACTCTTCGCGCTCTTCTGGAGTGCGGTAATCGGTCAATACGATAAGGAGCATCGCGGTGAAGAACGCGACAGCGATAGCGATCAGGTAAGGAACGATCGGTTTGAACACGACCGTAGTCAACAGCGAGGTGAAGACAAACGCATTCGTCTGCACGCCGCCCGAGCCCGCGGAGAGCACGGCGATGGTGACGCCGCCCAGGAAACAGCCGACGAGCATGCGTGGGTAAATCTTCTTGTAGCGCAAGTGGATGCCGTAGAGGGACGGCTCAGAAATACCACCGAACAGGCCTGCAGCCAGTGCGGACGCGGAGGTCTGGCGCATGACGGGGTCCTTGTCACGCATGGAGAGGATCAGCACACCAGCGGTTGCACCGAAGCAGGCGAAGTTCCACACGCCCATGGGGCCTTGGATGAAGTCGTAGCCCAGGGTGTTGATGTTCACCAGCATCAGGGCGTTGAGCGGCCAGTGCAAACCCAGTGGGACGAGGAATGGGTACAGCATTGGGATCAAGATCGCGAAGATAAACGGTGCATTGGTGTTCAGCCATGCCAAGCCGGTACCGATGCTGTTACCTAGGAAGATGCCGAATGGGCCGATCAGGAATGCGGTGATAGGGATCATGATCACCAGGGTGAGGAATGGCACAAAGACCATGTGCACCGCGGAAGGAATAACTTTCTGGAGCCCCTTGTACACCAGCGCTGCCAGAGGGGCCATGATCAGTGGGACGAAGACGTTGCCACCATAATCATTGAGCAACAGGGTCAGGCCGAAGATGTCGATGCTTTGGGTGACGGTGCCCAGCGCTTCGTTGGTGGTGTTGATCACGGAGGCGTGCTCGCCGAGGCCGATGAAGTCAGGGGTCATCAAGGCGAACATGATGGTGGCGGGCACCCAAGGGTCGATCCTTAGTTTCTTACCCGCGTTGTAGGCCACGAACACAGGCAGGAAGTAAAACACGCTGCGCCACATCGCGTCGATGAAGACCCAGCCTGCGGCTTTGTCTGCAGCACGCGTGTCGACGACGCCGAAAGCCTCCATCACCGCGGTAAACGCAATGATCAGCGAAGCACCCAGCAAGACGCCGAGGAGGGGACGGAAGGAATCAGAAAGATACTCGAAAAACGAATCGAGCCAGGAGTACTTTCCTTTGGATTTGGCGCGGGCCTCGGCTTTGACGTCGTCGTTGGACTTGCTATTGCGCGCCTGCATTTCAGGCAGCTGGTTCATCGCGTTGTATACGGAGGCAACGTCGCCGCCGATGATGACCTGGTAGTGGCTGCCACCCTGCGCGATGGCGCCGAGGACTTTCGGGTTTTGTTCTAGGCGGTCCTTGTCGGCCTTGGAGGTGTCGTTGAGTTCGAAGCGCAAGCGGGTTGCGCAGTGGGTGAAAGACGAAATGTTGTCAGGTCCGCCGATGCCGGTGAGGATGTCGGCGGCGGTGTCCTGCATTTGTGTCTTTGCCATGGTCACTCCCTTCAGAGTCCTTGGGTTGAAATGCAAAAAGACCCGGGAAACCGGCGCAAACGATGCCGATCTCCCAGGTCTTGCCTCAAAAGCTTAGGTGTTTGAGTAACAACCCTGTTGATTAACGATGGGTCCACTATAACACTTATACAAGTGACATTTACAAGTTTAGCCACCGCGAGTGAATTGGACCACATTACAGTGTTCGTCGGTAAGCAAAAATGCACCTACGATGGCGGGCGACAGTCTTCCCCGAAGAGCATTAGGAGAACCTCGCGTTGCGCTTTCTCAATGACACCCGCCCACCCTACGAGCTGACTTACTCTGACGTATTTATGGTGCCAAACCACTCCGAGGTGGGTTCGCGAATGTCCGTCGATCTGTCCACATCGGACGGCACGGGCACAACGATTCCGCTGGTCGTATCGAATATGACGGCAGTTGCAGGCCGCCGCATGGCGGAGACGATGGCGCGTCGCGGGGGAATCGCGATCATTCCGCAGGACGTGCCGGCGGACATCATCGCAGAGACGATCGCCAAGGTGAAAGCGTCGCATCCGGTGTACGACACCCCGATCACCGTCAAGCCACATCACACCATCGGTTACACGCGCAACCTCATTCACAAGCGTGCGCACGGGGCTGCCGTCGTTGTCGATGGTGAGCACCCAATCGGCATCATTACCGATCGCGACATGTTCGGCGCAGACAACTTCAGCCAGGTCCGCGACCTGATGTCTACTGATTTGATGACACTTCCCGATGGAATCGCTCCCCGCGAAGCGTTTACCGCACTGCGCGACGCCGGACGCAAGATCGCCCCGGTGACCAGCACTGACGGTTCACTGGTAGGACTGCTGACCCGCGAATCCGCCGTGCGTTCCACCATCTATGAACCAGCGCTTGACGACGACGGCCGCCTCCGCGTTGGCGCCGCGATCGGCATCAACGCCGATATCGAGGATTCGGTGGAGAAGCTTCGCGATGCAGACGTCTTAGTCGTCGACACTGCGCACGGACACCAGCAGGGCATGATGGAGGCAATCAAGCGCGTGCGTGATGTGGGCGTGGACGTGCCGGTGGTGGCGGGCAACGTTGTCACCGCGGAAGGCACCAGGGCGCTGATCGAGGCTGGCGCAGACATCGTGAAGGTGGGCGTGGGGCCTGGCGCAATGTGCACCACACGCATGCAGACTGGCGTGGGGCGTCCGCAATTCTCCGCAGTGCTGGAGTGCGCCGAGGCCGCTCGGGAGCTTGGCAGCCACGTGTGGGCCGACGGCGGCGTGCGCGATCCGCGCGATGTGGCGCTGGCCCTTGCCGCGGGCGCATCGAACGTCATGATCGGTTCCTGGTTCGCGGGCACCTTCGAATCTCCCGGCGATCTCCACATGGAATCCGACGGGCGCATGTACAAGGAATCTTTTGGCATGGCCTCTCGTCGCGCCGTGACCAGCCGCAATGCTGCTACCGAGGCTTTCGAACGCGCCCGTCGCACCATGTTTGAAGAAGGTATTTCCACTGCGCGTATTTACCTGGGCGAACATGGGGGCGTCGAAAAGCTTCTCGACGACATCACCTCCGGAGTCCGCTCCTCCTTTACCTATGCAGGGGCTGGATCCATTGCCGAATTCCAAGAGCGGGCCGTAGTCGGCGTGCAGTCATCGGCTGGGTTCGCCGAGGGAATGCCACGGGCAACACGTGGGTAGGTACCCCCGTGGGTAGTTTTCGGTAAACATTTCATAACTTCTTAAGGTATCGTCGGGGAATATTCTTCCCACCAGGGGTTTTGTTACCCCGGAAACTACTCGCTTGCCCTGACACCACAAGGAATATCCGATGAACATTCTGCAGCCAATCATCGCTTTGATCCTCAGCCTCGTCCCCGGCGCCGGCGCGCCAGATGCTGCGGTGCCCGCTCCCGCCCCGGTCGTTAGCCAAGGATCTGTGACCCAAAGCGACCTCATCGCGGAGACCAACCGCGCCCGCGTAGCCGAGGGCCTGGCGCCACTGAAGCCGATGAACGAGATCAACAACATCGCGCAGAACTGGGCCAACAACATGGCCAAGCGCGACGTCCTCGTGCACAGCTCCGACTACCATGCGCAGTACCCACAGGGCTGGACCAAGGCTGCAGAAAACATCCTCACCACCGGTGCGCACGCCGATGCCGACTACATGATCGACATGTGGCTCAACTCCCCTGGTCACCGCCAGAACATGATGAACCCGGCGATCACCCACGTCGGCGTGGGCATCGCGACCACCAACGATGGCCAGCAGTACGCGGTACAGAACTTCGCACGCTACTAACTAGGCAAGTAAATAGGCACAAGAAATCCCTCTCGGATCCTGTGTGGATTCCGGGAGGGATTCTCGTCGTTAAGCTTCAGGCTTGACCATTGGGAAAAGCACCGTCTCGCGGATGCCCAGGCCAGTCAGGGCCATGAGGAGACGGTCGATGCCCATGCCGCAGCCTGCTGTCGGAGGCATGCCCTGCTCCATCGCAGCGAGGAAGTCCTCATCTAACACCATGGCTTCTTCGTCGCCGCCGGCAGCCAAGCGCGCCTGGTCCTCGAAACGCTCGCGCTGAATCACTGGATCGACAAGCTCGGAGTAGCCGGTGGCAAGCTCGAAGCCGCGCACGTAGAGATCCCACTTCTCGGTCACGCCCGGCTGCTCGCGGTGTTGACGGGTCAGCGGAGAAGTCTCCACTGGGAAGTTCTTCACAAACACGGGACCTTCGAGCTGGTCCTCGCAAAGCAGCTCCCAAATCTCCTCGACCAGCTTGCCGTGGCCCCAGCCCTGGCCCTTTGGCACGTCCAGGCCGATGATGCCGGCAACCGCCGTCAGCTCTTCAACCGACGATTCGATGGTTACCTCCGGCTGTCCAGGGAACTTTCGCTGCAAAGCCTCGTTGAGCGACGGGTACATTTCCATGACCTTCCACTCGCCGCCGAGATCGTACTCGGTGCCGTCCGCCAGGGTCACGGTGGTGGATCCGAACACCTCCTGAGCCACAAACTGGACCAGTTCCCGAATGGTGCGCGCGCCGTCCTCATAGGTACCCCACGCCTGGTAGGTCTCCAGCATGGTGAATTCCGGCGAGTGCGATGAATCGACGCCCTCGTTGCGGAAGTTGCGGTTGACCTCGAAAACTCGCTCGATGCCACCGACGACAGCGCGCTTGAGGAACAGCTCCGGGGCAATACGCAGGTAAAGATCAATATCGAGCGAATTTGAATGCGTGATAAACGGACGAGCCGCCGCACCACCATGCAGAGTCTGCAGCATCGGGGTTTCGATCTCGACGAAATCCTCGCCAGTCAGGTACTTCCGCAGAGCTGCCATGACCTTAATACGGGTCATCGCGTTCTTGCGGGCGTCCTCGCGCATGATTAGGTCCGTGTAGCGATGGCGAATGCGCTGCTCTTCGTTCATGTCAGCGAAAGCCACAGGCAGCGGACGCAGCGCCTTAGACGCCATGTGCCAGGATTGGGCCTGGACGGAAAGCTCTCCTCGTCGTGAAGCAATCACGCGACCGCGGATGGAGACGATGTCGCCTAGGTCAGTGTCAGCCTTCCACGCAGCGAGCTGCTCCTCACCCACCTCGGCTAGCGACAGCATGACCTGGAGTTGGGTGCCGTTACCCTCCTGCAGCGTTGCAAAGCAAAGCTTACCCGTGTTGCGCTGAAACATAATGCGACCGGCGACCGCAACAATGTCCTCGGTCTCTTGGCCAGCCTCGAGCTTGGTTACACCGTCGCCTTCGCCCTCGCCGACGATCGCGTATTTTTCGCGGATCTCGGTCAGCGAATGGGTGCGATCAACCATCACTGGATAAGGGTCATGCCCCTCGGCGAGAAGCTTCTCGCGCTTGGCTCGACGGATCTGTTGCTGCTCTGAAAGGTCCTGGGTAGTCACGCCTTAACAGGGTAGTCGATCTATACCAGATAGTTGGCTTTAAGGATCGCCAAGCGGGAGTTATCCACAGATTTGGCGTGTGGAAGGTCGAATTCCACACATTCCGCAAACCCGTCTGGAAAACCAGACGCTTTTGTCCAATGCTGAAAAAATGACATACCGAACTCAATTACGACAACTAGCAGGAAATCACCACGGCATCATCACCACAGAGCAAGGACGGTCCCATGGAATCCCGCCCGGAGCGTTTCGTCGATTAGCTAGTGCTGGTGCTTTACGACGAATATCCCACGGCGTCTACCAACACCTCGAGGTTCCCGTGACCCATCTGACCAAATATGCAGCAGCCCTGGCTTGCGTCGGCAAGGATTCTTGGATCGGCGCCCAATCGGCTCTCGCAATGATGGGTCTAGAGCGATCGTGGTATCCCCACATTCACGTGCATATCAGCGGCAAGCTGCGCAAGGAGGTTCCCGAATTTGTAGATGTAGCGGAGTATTCCGGCATGCCGCCGAGGGCAGTCACGGAGTACAGGGGTCTCCGAACTGTCTCGGCAGCCAGCATCTTTGCTCGGCGCCCTGACTCGAGTTGGAAACGCGCGCAGATGCGACGCGCAAGCGAGATGGGACTACTGCACCCACCTAGTTGATCAACCAGTCATTGGGGCTGAACAGTTCGTAGTAGACGTTGTGAGGCGCAGCATCGTCGGAAAGCTCAGCGATTGAGTCACGGATGCTTTGCAGGAACGCGGTGCCTCCGCACAAATAGACGTCAGCTCCTGCGAGGTCGGCGGCCGCCACGTCGATCTTCTCACCCGACTCACGGTAGGCAGTGGTCAGGGTTGCATTTGCAAGCTTGTCGACGAACACTTCAGCCTCATTCTTTTGCGCAAAGCTTTGTTCGGTGTTGTCGGCGTGGAGGAAAGTCACAGTGCGCTGGGAGTCTTTTCGAGCCAAGTACCCCAGCATGCCGATCATCGGGGTGGAGCCAATGCCCGACGAAATGAGGACGACTGGCGCATTGGAATCACGAAGAACGAGATCTCCTGCAGCTAGGGTGGCTTCCACCTCATCGCCGATGCCGACGTTGTCGCGAAGGAACGAAGAAACCTCGCCTTCGGTTTCGACAGCGATGGTGTAGCTACCCGGCGCGGAATCGACAATTGAGTACTGGCGCAGCTGGCGTGCACCGTCCGGCAGCTTGACGCCGATGGAGGTGTACTGGCCTGGCTGTGGCTCGGTGAGGTCGCCTTCGAGGGTGTAGCGCGTGACGTCGTCGCTAAGCTGCTCTTTGGCGGTGACTTTTACGGCGCGGAACACGTCGCCTGGCTCGACCCCGTCGGAAGCGTAGAGGATATTCTCCTGCTCGATGAGCACGTCGGCCATGAGCCAGTACACCTCCGACCATGCTTTGGCCACCTCTTCGGTGACGGCATCGCCGAGGACTTCCGCAATTCCGGCAAGTAGGTGCTTGTGCACGATCGGGTACTGATCCTTCACGATGCCTAGCGAGACGTGCTTGTGCGCGATGCGGTTGAGCAGGTTTACGGGATCGGGCGCGTTGTCGTCGACAAGCATGGTGGCGAAGGTTGCGACGGACGCCGCAAGTGCTTTCTGCTGTTCGCCGGCTTTTTGGTTACCACGGTTGAATGTGTTGTCGAGGAGTTCGGGGTGTGCGGCGAACATCTTCTTGTAAAAGACTGGGGCGATGTCGTTGATATTGGCCCCCACCAGCGGCAGGGTGTCTTTGACGATCTGGTGGCTTGTCTCAGAGAGACGTCGCGTGGTGTCGGGAAGTTGGTCGACGTACATGTAGGGGTCCTTTCCTGAGAGGGTTGATTAGGAACCAGGCTACAGGAATTCGACTATTTATCACGGCTTTGACCGTTTTAATTCACTTTGCGACGAAACCTTCGCGCAATTAGTAAAGGTTTTATGATCTATAGGCGGCTGGATATTAATGCCATTAGCATCGTTCTTCGCCCAGAATTCAACTAAAGAACACCTCAAGGCCCCTTTGTGGCCATGTTCCCAGTTTAGAGTGCATACAGTTCGACCAAACTATGCTTTTACTTAAGGAGCACCCCATGGCACTTAAGGGCCTCAACCTTTTCTCCAACAAGTTCACCTCCAGCCGTTCCAGCCTTACCTGCACCTACAAGTGCGGTAACAACTGCTTCGGCGAATGCCGCAACACTACCGACAACGAGTACTTCGGCGACATGACCCGCCGTTCCGCTCTAAAGGCAGGCAGCCTGTCTGTCGTTGCAGTCGGTGGCGCAGCAGCACTCGCAGCTTGCTCCCCTTCCGAGGAAGAAGCAGCTTCCTCCGGTTCCTCCTCCGCAGACGGCTCCGCAGCACCTACCAAGGACGTTAAGGTAGACACCGTTTCCGTTGACGGCATGAAGTTCGAGCCAGTCGAGCCAAACAACAACGACGATGTCACCGTGCCAGAAGGCTACGAGTACTCCGTCCTCGTTGCATGGGGCGACCCAATTATCGAAGGCGCACCTGAGTTCGACATCGAGAACCAGACCGCTAAGGCTCAGGAAGAGCAGTTCGGCTTTAACAACGACTTCCTCGGTCTTTTCGATCACCCAGAAGACGAGAACAAGATGGTTTACGTGTGCTCCCACGAGTACACCACCGAGCCACAGATGCACCCTAACTACGATGCTGAGAACCCAACCGAGGAGCAGGTCAACATCGGCCTCGCAGCTCACGGTCAGTCCATCATCGAGGTTTCCAAGGTCGAAGGCTCCGGCGAGCTGAAGATGGAGTTCGGCCCACTGAACCGCCGCATCACCGCTATGACCCCAATGACCTTCTCCGGCCCTGCAGCTGGCACCGACCTGCTCAAGACCAACGAGGACCCATCCGGCATGGAAGTTCTGGGCACCCTGAACAACTGTGCAGGTGGCGTTACCCCTTGGGGCACCTACCTTTCCGGTGAAGAGAACATCGACCAGTACTGGACCAACTCCAAGGCACTTGACGGCCGCAACAAGGAGTACGCAGACCGTATTGGTGTTGAAGAAGAGGGCCAGTCCGAGCGTGGCTGGGAGCTCTTCCACGATCGTTTCGACATGGAGAAGGAGCCAAACGAGATCAACCGTTTCGGCTACATCGTCGAGATCGACCCAATGGACCCAGAGTCCAAGCCTGTCAAGCACACCCTGCTGGGCCGCTTCAAGCACGAAGCTGGCAATACCCACATCGCTGACGACGGCCGCGCTGTTGTCTACATGGGCGACGACGAGCGCTTCGAGTACATCTACAAGTTCGTCACCGCTGACAAGTACAAGGAGGGCGACAAGGAGCACAACATGAAGCTCATGACCGCCGGCACCCTGTACGTTGCATCCCTCGAGGGCAACTCCAAGGAAGACGAGATCGACGGCTCCGGCGAGCTTCCTGAGGATGGCCAGTTCGACGGCAAGGGCACCTGGCACCCACTGGTGACCGTTGACATCGACGGCAACGCCGAGTCCCACATCGAAGGCTTCTCTCCAGAAGAGGTCTGCGTGTACACCCGTCTTGCAGCTGACACCGTCGGCGCAACCAAGATGGACCGCCCTGAGGACTTCGAGCAGAACCCAGTCACCGGCAAGGCTTACGTTGCATTGACCAACAACTCCTACCGTGGCGCAACCGGCGAGAACGCTAAGAAGAACGAAGAGGAGCCAATGGAGTGGGCTCCAATCAAGGAGAACAAGAACGGCTTCGTCATGGAAATCGACGACGCTGAGAAGGGCACCGGCGAGGAGTTCACCTGGAACCTCTTCATCGTTTGTGGTGACCCAGAAGAGGCTTACACCTACTTCGGCGGCTTCGACAAGGAGAAGGTCTCCCCTATCTCTTGCCCTGACAACGTCGCATTCGACAAGCACGGCCTGCTGTGGATCTCCACCGACGGCAACGCGCTTGGCACCCACGACGGTCTGTACGCAGCCTCCACCGAGGGCGACACCCGCGGCGAGCTGAAGTGCTTCATGACCGTTCCAGCTGACGCTGAGACCTGTGGCCCTTACATCGACGACGAGCACGTCCTGGTCAACGTTCAGCACCCAGGCGAGGGCGACGAGTCCACCGTTGAGAACCCTTCCTCCAACTGGCCAGAGGGTGGCGACGCAAAGCCACGCCCAGCAGCAGTTGTTGTCTGGAAGACTGACGGCGGCAAGATTGGTATGGCATAAGCCTTAACCGCTTATCGACGAACCCAAGCGCCCCCTACCGACTCAGTTCGGCAGGGGGCGCTTGCTCGTCGCCACGCTATTCTTCGATGTTCTTAAACCCAATTCCCACGGGCACTCCAACATTGTCCACCAAGTGCACCCCACCGAGGTCAACACCGACGAGTAAGCGCGCATCACCCAACTCCGGTGCTGGACCGAAATCGAGATCCCGCAGCTCAAGATACGACGGTGTCACTCCGCCTGCCTCAAGAACTCCACGGGCAGTTTCTAGGATCACCGCGTGACCATGCTCGGCCACGTGCGCCCCAGCTGTGAGTGCCGCTGCGATCACCACCGCCTTGTCGCGCTGGTCCTCGGCCACATCCGCGTTTCGCCGAGAGATCGCCAATCCATCCGGCATCCGCACCGTTGGAACACTGTGCAGCTGCACGTTCAGGTGCAACCCGGCCACGGCGTGCTGCAGAGCCACCAAGGTTTCGAAGTCTTTCTCGCCAGCGACAACATCGGTCGCGCTCGACGCAATGGTGGCGGCGATGATGCGGGTGACGGCATCGTCGATAAGCGATGGCTCCTCGAGGTGCTCCAGCCCGGAGGTAATAGCAATGCCGTGCGTGTCCAGCGAGCCATGGAAAACCACGTCGACCTTCTCCTTGGCAAAGTCCTCCGGCACCTCGTCACCGGAGTAGGTGACCATCGTGATCGCACCGGCAAGCGAACGCGCCGCACGAATCAGCGCGATGTGGCCCGCGTGCACACCGCTGCCCAAAGGCACCAGTACCACGCGCTTACCTGTCTTGCGGAAAGCTCGCCCGTAGGTAGCAAACAGCGCCGGGTCGGTAACCACGGTGGCGTGGCCGGGTTGGAAAGTCATGTCACTCCTTGACGTTCATGTGGGCGATGGCCCAAAGTTCAGCATCTTGTATGTGTCGCTCTTCTGCGTGACGACGAACCATCGCCGCAAACGCCTGCGCCCGCCCCGGATTATCAAACGCCTTGTACTGCCGATCCAAATCCTCCACCGGCGTGTGCGTCTGCACCTTCGGCGCGGGGATCAGATCCTCGATGAGTTCCGGATTCTCAATCGCATCCGACAACATCAACCGCGCATCAGACTGCATCAAGTTGGCGAAGTTCATGTAGGACATTGCAGCTTCGATTTGTGCGCGTTGGGTGTCGTCGATAAGCAGGGCGTTTCCGCCCATTTCGCCCACCAGCAACTCGACGATAGTCTCTCCGAGTTCGTCCGCTGCCGAGGTGACCCACATGCGCTCGGTGAGCTGGTGCGCCGTGACGACGATCGCCCCAGAGGTCTCCATCGGATCAAGCGCCTGCACGCCGAACTCCAACGCAGTGTGCAAATAGATCTGACCGCGACGAGCAAACGGTGCATACATCTCAACTGCGCTGGCTAGCTCACTTCCGGGCAGATCGAATACCACAAGGTCGAACTGCGCGACCTGCGAGGGTGACTCGATCCAGTGGACTGTGTGACCGGTCTCGCGAAGTAGTGAAAATAGTAAGTGTCCGCCGACAACGCCGACGGACATACGGGGTGCACTCACTTAGTTGTTTTCTTTCCTCGCCCTAGCAAGCAGCTCTGCGACGGAGACGGAGCCTTCGCTGTGCTCGTCACGACGACGACGACCACGACGCGACTGCGACTCTTCTTCTTCGGCAGCACTTTCCTCAGCAGCTGCTTCTTCGCGACGCTCACTGATCAGCTGCGACAGCGGGTTCGGCTTGCGGTTCTGTGCCTCATCGAACCCACCGACGCGACCTGCGACGGCATCCGCCGAAGGTGCACGAGCAACAGCGGGAGCGGGTGCCGGTGCGTCTTCCTCTGCTTCTTCCGCGTCGGTGTTGTCCTGCTCAGCCTCCGGCTCCGGCTCTACCTCTGGCTCAGCCTCCGGCTCAGCCTCTTCAGCGACAACCTCGTCCGTGACCTCTTCCGCCACGATCTCGTCCGGCTCATCGTCGAGTGGTTCCTGCTCTCCTGGCTCGTCCGCAACGCTTGGAACGGCTGCGAATGCCGTAGTCACTGAGTCTTCCTCGGAATACGCTGGCGATTGGGCCGGTTCCGCCACCGGGCTAAACGCCGACGCGGCCTTGGCCTGGAGTTCCAAAATTCGTCGCGCCTCCGCTTGGAGCGCAGCCGGCTCGTAGCCAAATTCGCGACCCGCAAGGTCTTCCAATTGGCTGCGGATCGCTGCAAGCTCCTCACGAATTTCACGCAGAAGTTCAGTATCCGCCGGTACGAGCTGCTTTCCCTCGGCGGTTTGCACCAGCTCAAGGGCGCGCTTGTCGGTGTTGGCCTCTGCCTCAACGGCTTTGAGTTCAGCTTCGTGGGTTGCCTGGACTAGTTCTAGTTCGTGTTCGGCTTCAAGCTTGTCGCGACGGTAGCGTGACACCAGGAAAAACCCGATGGCAGCGGCCCACAGCGCGGCGATAAGCGCGAGCTTAAGCGCCGCGTTGGAGTCGGTAAAGAGCATGATCACCGTGGCGATAATCGCTAAGCCTACAAGCAGGTATATCCACAGCTGCCCGCGGTCTGAAGTGCGATTTCCGTCAGTCATACATACACCCTAACCAATACTTTCCCCATCAGCGGGTGGCGACACCTCGCAAGCACGCTCCAAAATTATTCCGGCCACCGCCAACGCGATTCCGCCAGCCGCACTCGAGAGCACCCCGGGCAGGTCCGCCTGCGCCGCGGCCAGCATGCTCAGATTGGGAATCACATACGTGCCAATGCCCGCGTATCCGCCGCCGACAACCGCCCCGGTCCATGCGCTCGCCTTGCCGATGAGCAAGAAATTGGTCACCATCATCGGATTGAGCTGCGAGCGATCCAGCCCGATCAGCCCTTCTTTCCGGCGGTCTTTCACCACGTATGTCAGAACGAGACAAAAGATCGCCATGATCCACAACGTGGCTGACACCATCACGGGAATCGTCGAGAAGCTGCCGTAAAATCCCCAGGTCACAATCGCCATCGCCGCAGCGGAAAACACAAATGCTGCGACGAGGCCGGAAATGGGGGTGCGGGTCATCGTTCCACAAGCCTTATCTGCTCGACTTCATCCCTGTCTAGCTTATCGACGATATCCACCACCGCTTCCCCACCAAGCTTCGCGTGAGGATCAGCGTCGAGCCATGGGACCAACACGAACGCCCGCTCGCGCGCACGAGGGTGCGGTAGCGTGAGTTCCTCGCTATCACTGGTAATCTCGGCGCCGGTGTCGTCGATAAGCTGCACAATGTCCACGTCCAAAGTGCGTGGCCCCCACCGGACCTCGCGGGAGCGGCTCGCCTCGTTTTCTAGCGCCTGGCAGCGCCGAAGCAACTCAAGCGGCCCTTCGGTGACTTCGACGATTAGGGCCTGGTTGAGAAAATCGTCTTGCTCTACGCCGCCCCATGGCGGGGTGCTGTAGACGCCGGATGCGTTGACCAGTTCGTCGGTGAAGTGCGCAGCGACAAGATCGAGATAGGCCCACGAATCGTCCATATTAGAGCCGATAGAAAGTACTGCGCGCATTATGCATTCCTCATGATCGCGGGGGCTTGCTTGCGGGAGCGGCGCGCCACCACGGCAACGTCGTCAAACACTAGCGGGATCGGCGCGTGTGGCTTGTGCAGCGTGACCTCGATCGAATGCAACTGCGGGTAGCGTGCGATCGCAGTGTCCGCGATCTCAGTCACCACGGTCTCGATGAGGTTGCGTGGTGTGCCAGCCGCGATGTCATAGGCCAGCTGGGCTAGTTCCGCGTAGTTGATGGTGAGTTCAAGATCGTCGGCAGCGGCTGCGTCGGCAAAGTCCATCCAACAAGTGATGTCGATGGTAAACGCCTGGCCGTATTCGCGTTCGTGATCTAAAACGCCGTGGTAGGAGAAGACTTCCAAGCCTTTGAGTTCGATCCGGTCAGCCATTTAGAAATCCTGTCCCTTCTCCCACGCGGCGGCAACGTCTACTGCATCGCGCGACACCGCGACCTCGTGGACTCGTACTCCCCACGCGCCGTGGGCCGCCGAAATCGCGGTGACCGCAGCAGTGGCCGGATCCGCATCGATGGGGGTGTGATCTAAGCCGCGGGCCGCACGGATCTCGGTGAGGAAGCGTTTGCGACTTGCCCCCACCAGCACCGGCAGATCGCCCGCGATGAACTCCGGCAAAGCCTTTAGCAGCGCCCAGTTATCGGCTGCGCTCTTGGCAAAGCCCAAGCCTGGGTCCAGCACGATCTGGTCGTGCTCCACACCGGCTGTCACGGCGTTGGTAACTAGACGGTCCAAGGTTTCGTGGACGTCGCGCACCACGTCGCCGCCGTGATCGGCACTGCCTGCGGCGTCGCCGAACTGCACGGTGCGCCAGTGCATCAGGCACACCGGCAACGCGGTCTCTGCCATGACCTTGTACATGTTGTCGTCGGCAAGGCCACCGGAGACGTCGTTGATCATGGCAACTCCTGCCTCAGCAGCAGCCAACGCAGTGGATGCGCGCATCGTGTCCACGCTGGTGGCGATGCCGTCGTCGGCAAGCGCTTTGATCAAAGGTGCAACGCGGGCAGCCTCCAGTTCAGGGTCGACGCGCGTGGCACCGGGGCGAGTAGACTCCGCGCCGACGTCAATCATGTCCGCGCCCTGGGCGACCAGCTCGTGGGCGTGTGCGATCGCACGATCGAGGTCGAGCCACTTGCCACCATCGGAAAACGAGTCCGCGGTCACGTTCACAATCCCCATGATCAGCGTGCGCCCCGGCACCGTTAGATCAGAAACTCGTACCACTACTATCCCCTAATCAGGCTCAAGACCTCGGCACGCGAGGCATGGTTTTTCTTAAACCCACCGCGCACGGCAGAAGTCGTCGTCACGGCACCAGGCTTGCGAATTCCCCGCATGCCCATGCACAGGTGCTCGCACTCGATGACCACAATCACCGACTGTGCACCCAGCTTGTCGACGAGCGCGTCCGCGATCTGACTGGTCAATCGTTCCTGCACCTGCGGCCGCTTAGCGTACATATCGGCCAGACGGGCGAGCTTGGACAGGCCGGTGACGTGGCCGTCTTTGCCAGGGATGTAGCCGATGTGCGCCTTGCCGAAAAACGGTACAAGGTGGTGCTCGCAAGTGGAGTAGATCGGGATGTCGCGCACAAGGACAAGCTCCTGGTGGTTCTCCGCAAAGGTCCGCTCCAAGACTTCGGTTGGGTCGGTATGCAGACCTGCGAAGATCTCCTTGTACGCACGCGCAACCCGAGACGGGGTGTCCTTCAAGCCCTCGCGATCAGGGTCCTCGCCGACTGCAATCAACAGTTCACGAACCGCCGCTTCCGCCCGCTCTTGGTCAAAATTGTCAGGGCCTGGTTCGGTCACTATTGTTCATCCTTCTCTGGGCGATGCTCTGGGCGATGCTCTGGGCGATGCTCTGGGCGATGCTCTGGGCGTACCGACTCATGCTCCGGCAGCTCTGGTTCAGGCATCTTTGGGGCAGCAACGTCGCTTGGGTTCACACGAGGCATCTGCGTGGTGTCCTCTTCCGCAGGCCAAGGGTTGTCAGGTCGCTCGTTCTCCGGCAGGCGGAAGCCGATGATTTCTTCCTTCGGCTGTTCTGTCTGTTCTGGCTGCTCCGGTTCGGCATGCTTTGGCCGTTCTTCAGTGCCCGCGTCGTAATTCTTCCACCCAGGGTGTTGAGCCGGCTGCTGATTGTCGTCCTTTGGAGCTGCCTGAGGCCACGCTCCACCCGGCACGTGCCAGTCGGCAGGCGGCTTCGGGCCGTCATACTGCGGCTGGGTGTTCTGGGTGTCCTCAGTACCACCCTTAATACCACCTTGAATACCGCCCTGTGGGATCGGCATGGGCGCCATGTTTGGTGCTGCGGATCCACGCTCGGCCTTCTCTGCCAGGCGCTTCTCGCGTGCCTGTCGGGAGGCCTCCAGCAGGGAGAACTTCTTCGGCGGCTCTTCGCCCCGTTCTTCTGCAAGTTCCACCGGGGTCTTGACTGGTTCGCGGTTGTCCTGGCGCGGGAAGCGCTGGTCCACGGGGCCCAAACCGGAGCCTTGTGGCTCGATTCCTTCAAAAATTGCTTCCAGATCTGGGCGGCGCAGAGTCTCCTTCTCCAGGAGCTTGGAGGCCAAAGTGTCCAGGTGGTCGCGGTTGTCGCGGAGGATGGAGTAGGCGCGTTCGTGGGCGGCGTCGACAAGCTTGTGTACTTCCTCGTCGATTTTTTCAGCAGCAGACGGCGAGTAGTCTAACGACCCTCCGGCGCCACGACCTGCGAATGGGTCGCCCTGCTCTTCGCCATACTTCACAGTGCCTAGCGCGGAGCTCATGCCGTATTCGGTGACCATGGCGCGCGCGATCTTGGTGGCCTGCTCGATATCGGCAGACGCACCGGTAGTTGGCTCGCCGAAGACCAGCTCTTCTGCGGCGCGACCGCCCATCGCGAAGACGAGGCGAGCATAGAGCTCATCGCGGTTGTACATGCCCTTGTCGTCTTCGGCTGCGGTCATGGCGTGACCGCCGGTGCGGCCGCGGGCAAGAATCGTGACCTTGTATACGCGCTCGATGTCCTTGAGCGCCCACGCAGCCAGGGTATGGCCGCCTTCGTGGTACGCGGTGACCTTCTTTTCCTTCTCCGAGATGATCTTGGAGGAACGGCGTGGGCCGCCGATGACGCGGTCGGTTGCCTCTTCTAGGGCGTCGGCAGTAATGACGTTGCCGCCGATGCGCGCTGTAAGAAGTGCAGCCTCGTTGAGTACGTTCGCTAGGTCGGCACCACTCATGCCAGCGGTGCGCTTGGCCAGCGCGTCCAAATCAGCATCTGGGCCGAGTGGTTTACCCTGCGCGTGAACCTTCAGGATCTTCGCGCGGCCAGCAAGGTCTGGGTTAGTCACTGGGATCTGACGGTCGAATCGACCTGGGCGCAAAAGCGCGGGATCGAGGATGTCCGGGCGGTTCGTTGCGGCCATGAGGATGACGCCTTCACGATCGCCAAAGCCGTCCATCTCCACCAGCAGCTGGTTCAGGGTCTGCTCGCGTTCGTCGTGGCCGCCGCCCATGCCGGAGCCGCGCTGACGGCCGACGGCGTCGATCTCGTCGATGAAGATGATGCAGGGCGAATTCTCACGGGCCTGCTTAAACAGGTCGCGCACGCGTGAGGCGCCAACACCGACGAACATCTCCACAAAGTCGGAACCCGAAATCGAATAGAACGGAACACCCGCTTCACCGGCAACAGCGCGGGCAAGCAATGTCTTACCGGTTCCCGGAGGACCGTAGAGCAATACGCCGCGTGGAATCTTCGCGCCGAGCTTCTCGTATACCGACGGATCCTGCAGGAAGTCCTTGATCTCTTGGAGTTCGTCCACAGCTTCGTCGGCACCGGCAACATCTGCGAAGGTGGTCTCCGGCATGTCCTTGGTCAGTTCCTTCGCCTTGGAACCGCCAAATCCGAACATGCCGCCCGACTGCATGCGGTACATGAAGAAGAACAGCAGGCCGAAGATCAGCACCATCGGCAGCATGAACGACAACATGGACAGCAGGAAGGACTCCTGGGTCACGTTGGTCGTGTACTTTTCTGCCTCGGTGGCTTTCACTGCGTCGAAGATCTGCGGAGCGGTGCGCGCGGGATACTGCGCCATGATCTGCTCAAGCCCGTCACGTTCTTCTACCGTGATGGGCTCTTTGAGCGTGAGTCGGAGTCGCTGCTCGCGGTCGTCGATTTCTGCTTCTTCGACGTTGTTGTCCTGCAATTGCTGCATGGCAATGGAGGTGTCTACCGGTTGGAACTTGCGCGTGTCGTCGCCAAGCATGGTGAAAAGGTAGAGCACCATCAACGCTGCGGCCGCCATCAGGCCGATCTGTAAGACTTTCTTGTTCTTCATGAATGACTTGCGAAAAGTACGGACTTTCCGGGCTAAACCTTTCGTTGGATTACGTCACCGTATGTAACGCCTGATTGGTCGAAAACGTTCCCAGGCAGCTACGTGAATTAGTCTTCAGACGAGTACACGCGCGGGTGCAAGGTGCCCACGTATGGCAGGTCACGATAGCGCTCCGCGTAGTCCAGGCCGTAGCCGATGACGAACTCGTTCGGGATGTCGAAGCCGACCTCCATAATGTCGACCTCTGCGGTTTGCACCTCGGGCTTGCGCAAAAGGGTCACCACGTTGAGGCTCTTCGGGTTGCGTCCTTCGAGGTTGCGCATCAACCAGCTCAACGTCAGACCGGAGTCGATAATGTCTTCGACGATAAGCACGTCGCGGCCCTGAATTTCCTTGTCTAGGTCCTTCAGGATGCGCACAACGCCGGAAGAAGTTGTCGAGTTTCCATACGACGACACCGCCATGAACTCCATCTCCGCCGGGATCGTCAGCGCGCGAGCAAAATCGGTGAGGAAGAAAACAGCGCCCTTGAGCACGCAAACCAGGATGAGCGATTCGTCTGCATCCTTGTACTTCTCGGAGACCATGTCTGCCAGCTCCTGGATACGTTCCGCGAGTTTGTCCTCGGGGATCAGGATGGCTTCAATGTCTTCGCCGTAACGGTTCGCGGGAACGTTGAAATCTTTGTGATCATATAGAGCGGTCATGGTGAGCTTTTCGTCTCTTTCTCTGTGACATCGCGCGGTAGTAATGAATGGCACCAGTGTAGCGCTTAAGGTGCGCTCTTCCCTAGCCAGGCCATTTCCACATCACGAACTGCAAACCCCGAACGCCCTGGATAGCCTCCTCGCCGCTCCTCCCCCATCCGGCGCGTTCGGGTTTTACCGTTCGGGTTCTGGCTCGGCCACGAGCTGCCCCGCACGGCGCACCACCACGATTCCCCCACCCACGTGTACAGGTCCCTGCCCGTGCCAGTCTGTACACAGCGCCGCAATTCCGCTTATCGACGACCCACTCGCCCCCACACCCAGCCCATTCAGCCAGGCCACGATGCTGCGATTGCGCACCGCCGGGTGCATCGCCGCGAGCTCCGCACAGTCGCTTGTCGACGACACCCGCGCGCCAAAGTAGTCCTGATCTGCGACGATGCGACCCGCCGCGTGCGCCAAAGGATCAACGACATCGCCCCCGAGCACATCACCAAGCAGGGGGAGGACTTCATTGCGGATGCGGACTCGTCGATAAGCCGCGTCGTTGTTCATCGGGTCCTGCCACGGCGAAAGGCCCAGTTCAGCGCAGGCGGCGACGGTATCGGCGCGGCGCAGGTCGAGGAAAGGGCGCACCACTTGGCCATTGCGGGGAGGCATGCCGGTCGGGTTACCGCGCAAAAGGCCCAGCAGGAGTGTTTCGGCCTGGTCATCGGCGGTGTGGCCAACCCAGATGTCGCGACCGTCGGCTATGTCATGCAACGCCTGGTAGCGAGCCTCGCGGGCCTGGGCCTCCACATTGCCAGGTGCCACAGAAACGCGTGTGATGCGCGTCGAAACACCCAGCTCACGGGCCTGTGCGGCGGCACTGCGCGCGATCTCGGCGGAATCGGGCTGCAGGCCGTGGTCGACAACAACGGCCTCAACGGGTAGCTCCTCGGCAGCGGCCGCGGCGACTAACGCCAGCGAATCAGGACCACCGGAAAGGCCAATGATTGCGGGGCGGGTCCAGGGGCGAGTCGCTCGTCGACAAGCGAGAAAGTGCGGCGAGCGACGAGGCCAAAACGGAATCATTAGAAATCGCGCAATGCCGAGGCCAAGGTGTCCATCGCACGGCGGGCACCATTGATGTCGGCATCGTTGGCTAGGAATGCGAAAGTGTAGACGTTGCCACGGTCGGAAGTCACGGTGCCGACGAGGGCATTGACCCCGGTGAGCGTGCCGGTCTTCGCGCGGACCCACCCCTTGCCGCCCAGGTCACCATAGCGGGTGGTCAGGGTGCCTTCGCCGCCAGCGACGGGCAAGGTGGCCAGCAGGGGGCGCAGCTCATCTTCGGTGGTGGCGCGGACGAGAATGTCGTCGAGGAGCTGCGGGGTGATCAGGTTGTCCGTGGAAAGACCGGAGTTGTCGGACAGGGTAACCCCGGTGAGGTCGAAGCCTTCCTCGGCGAGGATATCCAAGGTGGCTTGGGGAGCATCGGCGCCGCGCTGCAGGGCGACTTCGCGGCCAATCGCTTCGGCCATAACGTTGTCGGATTCCTTCATCATCTCGGCGAGTCGTTCGGCGAGTTCCGGGGACTCGACTGAAGCGATGACCTCGGCGCCTTCGGGAGCAGTGGTCGTGCCCACGGTGCCAGCTCCCAGCTGATCGGCGAGTGCTTGAGCGACGTCGGTAGCCGGGGTGTGTGAGCGTGGGACGTCTCCGGTGGTGTCGCCGATGCGGCCGCCGTGGATCATGACCGGTTCTAGTGGTGCGATGTAGCCGGCATCAATGTTATCGGGGTCCCAGCCGGGCATGATTTTGTCGCCAGACCAGATGGACGTATCGACGAATACTGCGCTGGCGTCGCCGATTTGGGAGGCGAGATCGTCGATAGTTTCCTGGGAGAACCACACGTCACCTGCGGCTTTGATCACCACCTCGCCGGGATTGGTGCCACGGACAACCTCGGTGGTGATGGTGTCGTCGAGGCCAAGCGTGTAGATCGCAGAAGCGGCGGTGAGCACCTTGGTAGAACTCGCGGGGGTGAGGGGTTCGGCGGCGTGTGCGTCGAAAAGCACTTCGCCTGTGAAGCCGTCGGAGACGCGGGCGTGGAAGGTTCCGAGGGCGGGGTCGTCGGAAAGTGCCTGCAATGTGGCAGTTAGAGCGTTGCGATCGATCGGATCCGGAGTCGCCGGAACCAGCACCTGTTCGGCGGTAGGCAGCACGTAGCCAGGCTTGACCTCCAAATCGGAGAGCTGGTCATGCACCCAATAACCGGTCCCGGCAACACCGCCCACGGCGCCCAGCGCCACGACGGTTGCCACACTTGCCCAAATTTTCTTCCCACTCATCGGCCTTTACCCTAGTCCACGGTAGAGTAGATCTTGGTTTTCATAGCCCCACTAATTGTTCCTAGCGTTAAGGAGATAGCCCACAATGGCCATCGAAGTCATCATTGAGATCCCAAAGGGTTCCCGCAACAAGTACGAAGTCGACCATGAGACCGGCCGCGTCTTCCTCGACCGCTACCTGTTCACCCCAATGGCGTACCCAGCTGACTACGGCTTCATTGAGAACACGCTGGCTGACGACGGCGATCCACTAGACGCGCTGGTCATCACCCCGGAGCCAGTGTTTCCTGGTGTCACTGTGATTGCTCGCCCGATCGGCGTTTTCAAGATGACCGACGAGGCCGGTGGCGACGACAAGCTCCTTTGCGTTATCGACGACGTCCGTTTCGAGCGTTTCCAGGACATCGAGGACGTTGACCAGTTCACCCTCGACGAGATCGAGCACTTCTTCGTCCACTACAAGGATCTGGAGCCAGGTAAGGAAGTTTCCGGTTCCGGATGGGGCAACAAGGCTGAGGCAGAGAAGATCCTGCAGGCATCCATCGATGCTTACGGTGGCGACAACTCGCGCGACAACCTCGAAGAGGAAAAGGACGCGAAGACCGAGAACTAAACTCGCCGGCTGCTCCAGCGCACTAATTTTCTCAGGCGAAAGCCCTGGGAAATACTGGTGCGTTTTTGCATTGCGCAAAAGCGTGCCGCTGGTGGTACGGGTTTGCGGAAGGTCGCGTCGGGCACCTTCTGCAAACCCGTCTGGTTTTCCAGACGCTTTTGTAGAAGGTGCCCGTCGCTACACTTTCGGCGCCACTACGAGCGATGCAATCAACCCAACAAGCAGCAACCACACGCCAAGAGCAAAAACGACGATCAACACCGGCTGACCGGGAGACATGATCAGTCCACCGACGCCGACAACGCAGCCGACCACGCCGAGCCACAAAATTACTTTCGGAATCACCCGCGCGGGGAGGCCGAGGATCCATGCGACGGTCATGATGATGGCGATGGGGGCTGTGAGCGAGGCGATCGTCGCTAAGCTTCCGCCGATGACGGCTGGGATCTGGAGATAAAGTAGCAGCGCTGCCAGGGCACCGAAGAGGATGACGACGGTCCAAAGTCGCCAAGTAATGGCGCCGGTCGCGGATCGTGGGTGATTTTGGTTCACGTTGCTCAACACTACTGCCTCGAGTTCGGTATAAATTGGGCACCATGAAAGAAGCACACGTAAACGACGTGCCCGAGGGCGCGCAATTCATCGATGTCCGCGAACCAGACGAGTATGCCGAAGCCCACGCCAAGGGCACGGTCAACCTGCCGCTAAGCCAATTTGTGCAGCTGTGCGATCAGATCAATCCAGATGAGCCGGCGTATATCATTTGCCGCTCCGGAGGTCGCAGCGCGCAAGCGATCGAGTACATGGAGCAATCACGCGGCTGGGACAACGGCATCAATGTCCTTGGCGGCACCAACGAGTGGATTGAGCAGCAGCTTCCATTGGGTGACTAATTTGCTTTCTTAAATTGATGGGCGCGAGCCAATCATTTTACAAAGTAATAATCGCGATCTACCATGTAGATATGTCATCACCAATTAACCTGCCTGCAGCATTGGTCTCGTCGCCGTCGTTCCAAATTGAACGCGTGCGCCGTCGCACCCGCGACGAGGTCGAAGCCACCCTCGGCAGCCGAGGCACCACCATGCGCGAGTTTTGGGTCCTGACCTGCATCGTTGAAGAGAACGCTGCGAGCCAGACCCACCTTTCGGAAACGCTTGCCGTTGACGCCTCCGACATGGTGCGCCTCATCGATTCCCTAGAAAAGCACGGCTGGGCCGCCCGCGAGCGCGACCCCAAAGACCGCCGCCGTCAGATCATCGCCCCAACCAAGAAGGGCATCAAGGCCCAGGCCGAACTGGCTGCACTTGTCACGGCCGCCGAGGACCGTGCCCTCGACGCGACGACCACGAAGCAGCTCAAGCACCTACGCAAGTTGACTCAGGCCATCTTGCAGGAGGAGGGATAGGCTTGCAGCAGTTTCTCGCAGCGAACCGTGCTCCTGCTCCCCGTACACTGATCGACGTTCTCGAAGACACCGCCGCGACCTACCCGGAAGCGGCGGCTATTGATGACGGCGACGTCATCACATACTCCGAACTCATCGAAGACATTCACGCCTGGGCCGACGAACTTCACCGCAATGGCATCCGTCGCGGCGATCGCATCGGCATCCGGATGACCTCGGGCACCCGCGAACTCTACACCGCGATCCTGGCAACTCTCTACGCCGGCGCAGCGTACGTCCCCGTCGATGCTGACGATCCCGACGAGCGCGCCGAGTTAGTCTTCTCCGAGGCAGGTATCAACGGCCTCTTCGAAGACGGCGGGTTCCGCATGCTCACACCAGAGCGCGACGGCGACACCAGCAAGCCATCGCTTGACGACGACGCCTGGATCATCTTCACCTCCGGCTCCACCGGCACCCCGAAGGGTGTCGCGGTATCGCACCGTTCGGCGGCAGCATTCGTGGATGCCGAGGCGCGCATCTTCTGCGCCGACTATCCGCTTGGCCCAGAGGACCGCGTTCTTGCTGGTCTGTCGGTTGCTTTCGACGCAAGTTGTGAAGAAATGTGGCTGGCATGGCGAAGTGGCGCGTGTCTGGTTCCGGCGCCGCGTTCGCTCGTGCGCTCTGGCCAGGACTTGGGCCCGTGGCTGATCCGCCGCGACATCACTGTGGTGTCTACCGTCCCTACCCTTGCAGGCCTGTGGCCTGCGGAAGCACTGGACCATGTGCGCCTGCTGATCGTAGGCGGCGAGGCATGTTCGGCTGAACTTGTGGATCGCCTTGCCACCCCGGACCGCGAGATGTGGAACACCTACGGACCGACAGAAGCCACGGTGGTTGCTTGTGCAACACAGCTTTTCCCAGGCCAAGAGGTCGGAATCGGCCTACCGCTGGATGGGTGGGACCTGGTTGTCGTCGATAAGCAAGAGCAGCCTGTTGCAATAGGCGAGGTTGGCGAGCTGATCATCGGCGGCGTGGGCCTGGCGCGTTACCTTGATCCGGCGAAGGACGCGGAGAAGTACGCGGCGTGGGGCGATTGGCCTCGCGCGTACCGTTCCGGCGATCACGTGCGTTTGGAAGAAGATGGCCTGTATTTCGTGGGCCGTGTTGATGATCAGGTGAAGATCGGTGGTCGTCGCATCGAGCTGGGCGAGGTGGATGCGAATGTCGCTGCCCTGCCGAACGTGTATAACTCCGCGGTGGCGGTGCAAAAGACTGGCGCGGGAGATTCCGTGCTGGTGGGCTATGTTTCGCTAGACGATCCTGCGGCTGGCTTCGACCATCAAGCCGCCCACGACACTTTGGCCGAACATATGCCGGCCGCGCTCGTTCCACGCATCTGCGTGATGGACGAGCTGCCGGTAACCACCTCGGGAAAGGTGGACAAGAAGTCCCTGCCGTGGCCACTGCCTGGTGTAGGTGTCGAGGCCGAGGGCCTGACCCCTACCGAGTCCTGGCTTGCGGACATTTGGGTCGACGTGCTCGGTGTTGCAGTCAGCGACAAGGACGCGGACTTCTTCGAGCTTGGCGGCTCGTCGCTCGCGGCGGCAACGTTGGTCGCGCGCATCCGCGAGGAGGTCCCGACTGTTGCCGTGCGTGACCTCTACGACCACCCTCGACTGGAGAAGCTCGCCGAAACTGTTGATCGCATTGCAGCTGATTCGGGCATTTCGCTTGGCGACGACACCACTGCCGAACCTCGCTTGGTCAAGCCCGTTCCACTGGCGGTTCGGTTGTGCCAAAGCCTGATCCAACTACCTGTGATGACTTTGCAAGCTGCAAGTATCGTTTCTTGGTGGCTGATCATCTCGAACATTTTGTTCATGCTCGGCCTCGAGTGGGCCGTGCACACTGACTGGGTGCTGGCCACGGTTCTCGTGGTGATCTTCGGTACTCCGCTCGGTCGTCTTCCACTGGGTGCGCTCGGCGCGCGCCTGCTCACCACCGGCATCAAGCCCGGCGAGTACCCCCGCGGCGGTAGCGTTCACCTGCGCCTCTGGGCGGCGGAGCGCTGGGCCGATGCGTCTGGTTCCCGTGCTATCTCGGGGTCAACCTGGGTGATCTCATACGCCCGCATGCTGGGCGCGAAGGTTGGCCGGGGTGTGGATCTGCACACCCTGCCGCCTGTGACGGGTCTGCTGACCATCGGCGATTACGCTGCAGTGGAGCCCGAGGTGGATCTCTCCGGTTACTGGATTGACGGCGACATTCTGCGCGTCGGCTCCATTCGGATCGATCGCGAGGCCCGCATCGGCGCCCGCTCTACCCTGCTTCCGGGTACCCACGTGGGTGAGGACGCGCACGTGGAGGCAGGCTCCACCGTGACCGGTAATAAGACCGTGAAGAAGGGGGCGCGCTGGTCCGGCTCGCCGGCGAAGAAGGTTGGCCGCTCCAAGCACCGCTTCCCTGTCGAGCACCCGCCACGCCGTTCCATCTGGGTTCTGATCTACGGTTTGACCTCGGCGTTCCTGGGAGCTTTGCCACTGTTTGCTGCGGCGTGTGCCATCGCGACGGTGGTCTGGCTGATCGAGCTCACCGGCGGCAGCCCGTACTTGGGCGCAGTAGTCTTCGGCGCGCTGGGTGGCCTAGTCTTGTTCGCTGTTACTTTGGTAGCGATCTGGCTGGGTGTGCGCATCATGTCCATCGGCGTTAAGCCTGGTGTGACGCCTGTGCGTTCCTTGCAGGGCTGGAAGATCTGGACGATCACCCGCTTGATGGACGATGCCCGTACCCGTCTCTTCCCCCTCTATGCCGGCGCGCTCACCCCAACGTGGTTGCGCTCCCTCGGCGCGAAAATCGGCAAGGATGCTGAGGTGTCCACTGCGGTCATGGTGCCAAAGCTAGCGGAGGTCCGTGAAGGAGCATTCCTTGCCGACGACACCATGATCGGCGGCTACGAGCTTGGCGGTGGCTGGATGATGACAGGTGAGGCGGTCGTCGGCAAGCGATCTTTCGTGGGCAACTCGGGCATCACGGCACCTGGTCGCAAGCTGGCGAAAAACTCGCTGGTTGCGGTGCTCTCTTCGACGCCGAAGAAGGCGAAGGCCGGCTCAAACTGGTGGGGCAGCCCGCCGGAGCGAATGCGCCGCGTCGAGGTTGACGCTGACGGTGGCGAGGCTCGTACCTACTCCCCTTCTACCGGGCTCAAAATCGCCCGAGGCTTGATCGAGACGCTGCGTCTTTTGGCACCGATGACATTTACGATGATTACCGGCGGCATCCTCGCGGCCATGCATTACCTGCTGGTCAGTGTCGGTGTGTGGGCCCCGTTCGCTGCTGGTGGTCTGATCCTGATGGCAGCGGGCTTTGTCGCGATGGCCGTGACCGTGGTGGTCAAGTGGGTCTGCGTGGGCAAGCATCGTCCTGGCGATCACGCACTGTTTACGTGGTTCGTGTGGCTCAACGAGCTGCAGGATAGCTTTGTCGAGGCCGTCGCGGCACCTTATTTCCTCAACGCAACGCTTGGCTCGGGCGAGCTGAACATGGCGCTGCGTGCTCTTGGTGTGAAGATTGGCCGGGGCGCGTGGATCGATTCGTACTGGTTCCCGGAAACCGACCTGTGTTACGTGGGCAAGGGCGCAAGTGTTGGCCCAGGTACCGTAGTGCAAACGCACCTGTTCCAGGATCGCGTGATGAGTCTGGACACCGTCACCATCGAAGAGGGCGCAACCTTGGCATCGCACTCGGTGGCGCTGCCGGCATCGTCGATCGGCCAGGGTGCAACTGTTTGGCCAGGCTCGTTGATGATGCGAGGCGACCAGGTCCCAGCCAACACCGTGTGGCAGGGTAACCCGATTGAGCCGCGGATGTAGCTCACATTCGCTGTGCGATTTCGCTTAACGCCTCGCGGACAATTTTCGCAAACTCCGGGCACTGTGCATCGTGCAGTGCCCTTTCGAGGCCATTGTGTTTTGGTCTCAGGGACCAGTATTCAAACTGTCCTCGAACGGTAGGCAGTAGGCAACTAGGATTTGATTGAATTACTAATTGGAAGAAATCGTCGGGATGATAAATCTCATACGGTTCATTATCCGGATCAGCTGTGAAATCGACGGACTTGTTAAAGGTCAGCAAAATATCGGCTTGGCCCTCAATTGCCGCAGCGTGAACGTGGTAATCGCCTTCATCTGTACCGGAAAACGGAAGGTCATCGGGAAGATCAGAGACTTTCTCTCCGAGACAGGCTTTGATCTTACCCACGCGGTCGCGGATCATCTTCCCTCGCGCGCGCGGATTTCGTTTCCGCAATACACGTACCGTTTCAGCGTAGATATCATTGCTCGCATAGAGCGAAAACATCCCCTCATTGTCGATCTGAAGATGAAATAACCAGTCAAGGCGCACTCGGCTGGCCAGTACGTTCGAGTCAACAATCACCCTTTGAGTCACATCCGAATAGTACTTGAATATACAAAATAAAGTGGCCGTTCCCCGATCGGGGAACGGCCACTCTGGTTTCACTCTTAGTCGTCGAACAGATCCTCATGCTCAGCGTTGAATTCACGCAATTCTGCAACGGCGCGACGACGTTCGTTAGCCCTTTGCTTCTTTAGCTCAAGCACATCGTCTCGGTTGAACCGCGTATGGGTTTTCACCTTGTGCGATTCGATGCGCCCCTCTTTGGCCCATTTCATCAGCGTGGGCCTAGAGACGCCAAGAAAGTCCGCAGCAGTTGTACTGGTGAGTTCCTCGGGCATGCGAGAGATCGTGATCTCGCCCTTTTGCGCTATGGATTCCAGAGTCTTCAGGAGCATTTCCTGTACTTCTTCCGGAACAGCCACCTCTTGTCCTTCAATGTTCTTGATGGACAATGTGGCAGATTGGGGGATTTGTGTTTCTCGCGCTTTTTCCACGGTGCGCTCGTTGATCACGAGCCCGTTAGCCGTGAGCGTTGCAGCACTCATTGAGTACCTCCCTGGGTTTATTAGCTTCGCCCCCACCATAACCCAGTTTCACTTATATCTGCAACCCCGCGCGCAAGACTAGTACAACGATGGGCGAATATGCTCCCAAGCAGGCGCTAGCTCTTCCTCAAAGTTGCGCCAGTCATGCACTCCGTCGCCCTTGTAGTTCACTACGTGGTGGTCCATGCCTTCAGCCCGCATCGCACGATCCAGCTCACGAGTACAGGTGTATACGCCGTTCTCCAATGCTGCGCCGATAATTAGGCTGTCATTGGAACGATCCTCTTCGGAAGGAAGCTCATCAATGCCACCATCAGCAGCAGACAGGTAGACAGCCATGTCGCGCAGACCCTCTGGGTGCGCGGACACATCATGGCGATCCCATTCTTCGGAGCCAACCGGGCCCCACATGTTTTCTACCGTGCCACCGCGAGTCTCGGTAACTAGGCGAACAATCTGTTCGCCAACGCGGGAACTAGTGGAGTAGCAACCAGAGAAACCGAAAGTCGCGTCGAACAACTCTGGGTGAGAGTTTGCTAGGTGGACCGCGCCGGAAGCGCCCATCGACAGACCACCGATAGCGCGGTGACCGTTGAAGAATGTGTCTGGTTCCGCTTCGACTAGCGGCAGTAGCTCTTCGACAATAAAGGTCTCCCACTTGTGGCGGCCCAGTACCGGATCATCCTCAATCCAGTCGGAATACCAGGTGCCGTTGGCATCTACTGGGAATACCAAGGTTGCGTGTTCATCGCCAAAGACTTCTTCAATTTCTTCCTTGCCCGGACCGTAGAGCCAACCAGAGTTGATCGGCGCACTAACACCATCAAGCAAAACGACGATCGGCGCATCGGCTCCACCCGGAAGTCGTACATCGACGGTGATGTCTCGACCCATCGACGGAGACGACACGGTCCAGCGCTCGAGGCGTCGTTCCGCGTTCGCAGCAACGTTGCCTGTTGGAGAAACTTCGCGGTTCAGAAGCTTGGCCTCGGTGATGGTCTCATCGATTGGATATGGGAAGTTGTCGTCGAGTTCGAGCGCCATCTCCGGAATATCAAAGTCGCTGGAGCCGACTAGCCCCAGGGAGCTGAGCAGACCATCGAGTGCAATTGCCGACGATCCCGGTGCCTGACTAGAAGCAGCGACCGATGAACGGAACGCATCGCTTAAGCCATCGCTACTGCCAAGTGGTCGTTCTTGTGCAATTCCGGGCGCAGCGAGAGTCGTAGTGACCGCGCATGCAAGAAATGTCGAGTAAATTTTACGCATTTACACATGATATGAAATGTTTACCCCTCAACAAAATCAATCAAACTGCATACTTTTATTCGCCTAAGAACTTTGGAGGCCGTTTCTCTTCACGCGCGCGACGGACTTCTTGGAAATCCTCGGAATTCCAGGCAGCTAGCCGGGCCTTATCGCATTCAGCTTCGGTGAATGGCTCCCCCGCCACGTGCGCGAAGTCCATCTTGAGCTGCTTCACGGTAAGCGGCGCCTTCTGTGTCAGGAGCCCAGCTAGGGCGAGCGCTTCTTCTACTCCCCCGGTTTGCAGGGCAAAGCCACATGCGAGGGCGCCCGCTGCATCAAGCTCTTGGCCCAGCATGAGCATGGCGCGGGCACGAGCCCCACCGACGAGGAGTTCGAGGTTGCGCACGGTGGATTGGTCGACGCCGATGGCCATGTCGGTCACCGGGGTGCGAAAACTCGCGGTTTCGCCAACAACACGGAAATCGCAAGCCATCGCGAGCATGGCGCCTGCACCGATAGCGGGGCCATTGACCGCGGCAATCACGGGAACGGACAGGGTGCGGATCGTACCCATGAGCCGTTCCAGCGCTGGATAGAGTTCACCGGCGAAGTCACGCTCTTTCAGATCAGCCCCTGCGCTGAAGATTGGTCCGTCGCCGGTGAGCACGATCGCTCGGACGGGTGTTGATTGGAGGCGCAGGAATTCGTCGATAAGCTCCTCGGAGAGGTCGACGTTGAGGGCGTTGCGTTTGCTGTTGCGGTTGAGTGTAAGCAAACAAGCCAGGCCTTCGTGGAAGGACTGGCTTGTCACGAGGTTAGAAGGCACTAGTCGCCAATCTGGTCGCGACCACGCTTGACGATCAATGGATCTGGCGTGCCGACGATTTCGTGGTCCTTGTTGGTGTATTCGAACTTGCTCAAGATGTAGCGCATTGCATTGAGACGTGCACGCTTCTTGTCGTTCGACTTGATGGTGACCCAAGGGGACTCGTCGGTATCGGTGTAGCGGAACTGCTCTTCCTTGGCGCGGGTGTAGTCGTCCCACTTATCCAGGGAAGCAAGGTCCATTGGCGAAAGCTTCCATTGACGCACTGGGTCAACCTGGCGAATGGCGAAGCGGGTGCGCTGTTCCTTGCGGGTAACGGAGAACCAGAACTTGGTCAAGGAGATACCGGAACCAAGGATCATGTTCTCAAGCATGGGGACTTCGCGGAGGAACTCTGCGTGCTGCGCCTCGGTACAAAAGCCCATAACGCGTTCAACGCCGGAGCGGTTGTACCAGGAGCGGTCAAAGAAGACGATCTCGCCGGCCGCCGGGAAGTGCTCGATGTAGCGCTGGAAGTACCACGAAGTGGACTCACGGGGCGATGGCTTTTCCAATGCGACGGTGCGCGCACCACGTGGGTTGAGGTGTTCGTTGAAGCGCTTGATGGTGCCGCCCTTGCCGGCTGCGTCGCGACCTTCAAAGATAATAATGTGGCGCTGGCCAGTCTCTTTGGTCCAGTTCTGCCATTTCAGAAGCTCAATCTGGAGCTGTCGCTTCTCGTGCTCGTAATCCTTGCGAGTCATACGCTCGTCGTAAGGGTAGTTTTCGCGCCAGGTTTGGATTGGGGTGCCGTCAGCGTTGAGCAGGACGGGATCGTCGTCATCGGAGTCATCGACGGTAAAGCCCTCGGTCTCCGTGAGATCGATCATTGGGAGTTCGTCGTCCTTGAAATCAGCCATGGCAACGATCATACCGGCAGTAACGGTTTGTTGCGGGGTGAAAAGTGCTGGATTTAGGTGCAATTACCTAGGCAAAGCAAAAACCCCACCGCAATGGGTGGGGTTTTTGAAGTTACTGCTTAGTTAGCAGTAAAAGCCTTGGTTGATCTTATGCGATCAGGCCGAGCAGGTCGGAAAGGCCTTCAGCGATCTGGAAGAGGCCAGCGCCTTCGAAGTAGTCGAAGATCGCAAGGAAAGAGAACATACCGGTGAGTGCGGTGATGGAAGACATATTTACTCCTTTAGGAAAGTATGGTGTGAAAGAGGGTTAAGTGCAGTCAGCTTATGCTACGGAGCTGAGGAACAGGCCAACGCTGTCGACGAAGTAGAAGGTGTTCTTCAGAACGTTGACAAGGCCGCCTGCCGCGGAGAGTGCGAGGCCGCCGGTGATGACGTCATTCCAGCCCTCCCAGGTGGTAACGAAGTTGTCGAGGTGAGTGATGATCTGGTCCATGAGGATCTCCAATCGAATTTTCCGGGTGGTTCACCCGGAAGTGATTTACAGTTGCAGACACCCTCAGTGGGCGTCACACCTAGTATCTTGACACAGAATCCAAGCATTGCAAGTCCTGCGCGCACAGTTTTTTCACATCGACTTTCACGCCACTCGGCAGCTGAATTTTTCTAAGTACACCCGTTAATAAAATCACAGAAAGGTAACAAGCTGCACTTTTGGCAATGATTCCCCCATTGCGCAATACTTTTTACCCCCGCCCCTGTAACGCGTTATTGCTGGGTGACGATTTGGAGAAAATTGCGGAATTGACGCATTCTCAGCGTTAAAATAATTGAAATCAGGTTCGACAATTACCCACTTCCGGGTGTGGCCGATCGATGGGGGCCAGTACATTCCCCTTCACTTGACCCCTCACCCTTCCCATGGATACCTTTCATTCACGCTCGCCACAGCACTTTTATGCGATATAAAAGCCGTCGAATGAATCCCCTTAAACCCCCTTGCAGGCGTAAGGCAATTTCATTGCGGTATGTCAACACAACTTTCACGCGCTCGAGGTCGGCTCGATTTTCATTACCTTATGGGAAGTGAAAATAACGGCAGCGACACGTCCGGCGGGTTATAGATTCCCGCAGCCCGACACTCGAGGGGAAATTGTTGACAGGGACTCATAGTTTCCCGGCCTAATCCCCCGCGTCAAAATGCCACACACGGAAACCGTATTCCCGTTAACTACCTGCGGAAACATATTAGCTTTACGCCTCACAAGGCCTTCACAGAATACAGTTACCTAAGAGGAAGCTAAGCGTCAGCTTATTTTTCGTTACGTTTTGGATACTCCTGAGTAACGGTTTCAATGCGATCTCCTCGATACCAACCGTTGCAGATCCCCCACGTCGCTTCGACACCTTCACGAAAGGCCACTTCCATGACTTCACGGACGCTTCCCGCAATCCTGGCTGCTGCAACCCTGTCAATGACCTTGATTGCCTCCCCAGCCGCCCAGGCGCAAGATGCATACGGCACCGCAGAACTGGCAGACCCGGTTCCATTCACCCTCACAGAAGAAGAATTTGACGCTCTTTACGACGACGTCATCAACGGCGAGACCTTCGAAGAGTCCCTCGCCGACACTCAGTACGATGACGCACCAGTCGCCGACGAGACCGAAGACGAAGACGGCAACTTCTTCACCCGTATCCCACAGTTCTTTGGCAGCATCATCGAGCGCGTCCGCATCGCATGTGGCTTCGAGCCAACCCCTGCCCCCGGCAACCCGGCTCCGAACCCTGGCAATCCTGGTGGAGGCTGCCCTGGCAACCCTGGAAACCCAGGCAATCCAGTTCCCAATCCAGGCAACCCTGGCGGAGGCTGCCCTGGTAACCCAGCACCAAACCCAGGCAATCCTGCTCCAAACCCAGGAAACCCAACTCCTGCACCGAATCCGGGCAACCCAGACAACCCAGTAGAGCCAGCACCCGTAGACGGCTCTATCGAGGCCATGGAGCGCGCTGTCTTTGACCAGATCAACCAGACCCGCCAGCAGGCCGGCTCAGCGCCATTGAAGTGGGATCAGCGCATCGCTAACGAATCCCGCGCATGGTCCCAGCAGCAGGCTGCTCGCAACACCATGCAGCACGAGACTTCGAACTACTACTACAACAACTACGGCGAGATCCTCGCTGCAGGCCCGAACGCCGGCGAGACTGCCGTGCAGCAGTGGATCGAGTCGCAGCCACACTACCTCCCAATGATCTACACGGGCCACACCATGGGTGGCGTGGGCATTTCCGAGCACCCAACGTGGGGCTACATTGTGACCGCGCGCATGGGAAACCAGTAGAACCGCAGGCGGAGTCGTCGTAAAGCAAAAACCGGTACCCCTCCAAAAATGGAGGTGTACCGGTTTATTTTCACGCCTTATATATAAGGCGTGAAAGTTGATGCGTTTACATCATGCCGCCCATTGCGTCTGCGTCGGGCATTGCTGGACCAGCAGGCTCTGGCTTATCAGCCACAACAGCCTCGGTGGTCAGGAACAGAGCCGCGATGGACGCCGCGTTCTGCAGAGCAGAGCGAGTAACCTTCGCAGGATCGTTGATGCCAGCAGCCATCATATCGACGTACTCGCCGGTTGCAGCGTTGAGACCCTGGCCGTCAGGGAGGTTCTGAACCTTGTCAGCGACAACACCTGGCTCCAGACCGGCGTTCAGCGCGATCTGCTTCAAAGGCGCAGACAGTGCCTCACGGACGATCTTCACACCGGTTGCTTCGTCGCCCTCAAGGCCGAGGTCGTCGTTAAGCGACTTCGCTGCCTGCAGAAGTGCAACGCCGCCACCTGCGAGGATACCCTCGTCAACAGCCGCCTTTGCGTTACGAACAGCGTCCTCGATGCGGTGCTTGCGCTCCTTCAGCTCAACCTCGGTAGCTGCGCCAACCTTGAGAACTGCAACGCCGCCAGCAAGCTTAGCCAGGCGCTCCTGCAGCTTCTCGCGGTCGTAGTCGGAGTCGGACTGCTCGATCTCAGCGCGGATCTGCTTGACGCGACCCTCGATCTGCTCCTTGGAACCAGCGCCATCGACGATGATGGTGTCATCCTTGGTCACAACGACCTTGCGTGCCTGACCCAGCAGCGGCAGGTCAGCGGTCTCTAGGGAAAGGCCGACCTCTTCGGCGATTACCTGGCCGCCGGTGAGGATTGCCATGTCCTGCAGCATCGCCTTGCGACGATCGCCAAAGCCAGGGGCCTTCACAGCAACGGACTTGAAGGTGCCACGGATCTTGTTGACAACCAGGGTGGACAAAGCCTCGCCCTCAACGTCTTCCGCGATGATCAGCAGTGGCTTGCCGGTCTGCATGACCTTCTCCAGAACAGGAACAAGGTCCTTCACGTTGGAGATCTTGGAAGATACCAGGAGGATGTATGGGTCTTCCAGGACGGCCTCGCCGCGCTCCATGTCGGTAGCGAAGTAAGCGGAGATGTAGCCCTTGTCAAAGCGCATACCCTCGGTGACCTCAAGGTCAACGCCGAAGGTGTTGGACTCTTCAACGGTGATGACGGAGTCCTTGTTTACCTGGCCGCCGCCGACGGTGTACATCGCCTCAGCGATCTTCTTGCCGATCTCTGGGTCAGCAGCGGAAATACCTGCGGTGGAAGCGACCTCTTCCTGGGTCTCGATTTCCTTCGCGGATGCGAGCAGGTCAGCGGAGACCTTCTCTACCGCAGCTTCGATACCGCGCTTGATGCCCATTGGGTTGGAGCCAGCTGCAACGTTGCGCAGGCCTTCACGAACAAGCGCCTGTGCCAAAACGGTAGCGGTCGTGGTGCCGTCACCTGCGACATCGTCGGTCTTCTTCGCAACTTCCTTGACCAGCTCTGCGCCGATCTTCTCGTAAGGATCCTCGAGGTCGATTTCCTTTGCGATGGAAACACCATCGTTGGTGATGGTCGGTGCGCCCCATGCCTTTTCTAGGACAACGTTGCGTCCCTTAGGGCCCAAGGTAACCTTGACTGCATCTGCAAGCTGGTTCAGACCGTTTTCTAGGCTACGACGTGCCTCTTCATCGAATGCGATCATTTTTGCCATAGTGAGTTTGTTGCTCCTCGTGAATTTGTAGAAAGCGACGACACTCTTCGTCTGGGTCCAAGTAGGCGCCCGCGACGGCACGGCTGGTGAGTGTAAATTCAGCCTCATCCCACTCGGTGATCAGTTTTTAGCACTCTGATCGTTCAAGTGCTAACTCCTTTTCTAGCACTCGTTGCAATTGAGTGCAAGAATTGGTTGGTATGAAACCTCAACGCGAAAGAATCTTCACCGACTTAGCCGAGATTGTCTCCTTCAACTCCGTCCACTCCGTGCCCGAGCTTGTCGACGAGCACCAGGCCGCCGCGGATTGGGTCGTCGACAAGCTCTCTGATGCGGGACTCGACGTTGAGGCGATCGACACCATCGACGGCACTCGAACGATCATCGGCCGCAAGGCTCCCGTGGGACATGCGCCGGTGGTGCTGCTGTATTCCCACTACGACGTTGTTCCCGCCGGCGATCCCGCTCTGTGGACCGACGACCCGTTCACCCTGACCGAGCGCGACGGCCGCTGGTACGGTCGCGGAACCGCGGACTGCAAGGGCAATTTAGTCATGCACCTTGAGGTCCTGCGCCTGCTGGAAGAGTACGACGGCACCGACTGTGGCCTCATCGTCCTTGTCGAAGGCTCCGAAGAAATGGGCGGCGAAGGCCTGGATCACCTGATCAAGACTCGCCCCGAGCTGTTCGAAGCCGACGCCATCCTCATCGCCGACTCCGGAAACGCAGCGGTGGGAGTTCCCACACTAACGACGATGCTGCGTGGCGGCGCCCGCGTCTCCGTCACGGTGGACACGCTGGAGGCTGGGGTGCACTCCGGCCAATTCGGCGGTGCCGCGCCTGACGCTGTTGCCGCTTTGGTTCGCATCATGGATTCGCTTCGCGACGAGCACGGCCGCACCACCATCGACGGCGTCGATTGCCTGGGCACCTGGGACGGCGAGCCTTACGAGCGCGCCGCCTTCCGCACCGACGCCGGCGTGCTCGAAGGCGTGCAGCTGATGGGCACTATCGACGACGAGCCAGCCGACATGGTCTGGTCCCGCCCCGCGGTGAACTTCATCGGATTTACCTCGACTCCAGTGGCAGAGGCGATCAACGCTGTACCTGCGACTGCGACCGCCTTACTGAACCTGCGCGTGCCTCCAGGAATGAACTCCGAGGAAGTTGCGTCTTTGCTAGTCGCGCACATCGAATCCCACGCGCCGTGGGGTGTAAAGGTGACCGTCGACGCCGACGATATCAACCCACCGTTTGCCACCGACGCTTCGAAGCCAGCCGTCAAACTACTTGGCGAATGCTTGGTCGAGGCGTACGGGGCCACCTCGCTTGCCACCGTGGGTTCGGGCGGTTCCATTCCGCTGACTTCCGCACTGCAAGAGGCATACCCGGATGCCGAGATTGCCCTGTTCGGCGTTGAGGAACCTCAGTGCACCATCCACTCCCCCGACGAATCCGTCGACCCATCCGAGATCGAGCACATTGCAGTGGCCGAGGCGCTCTTCCTCCAGCGTTACGGAAAAGATCAGTAAAAAGGAAGCCTGTCGATCGGCGGAGTCTGTGCACCCAGGGTCTTTCTCGCATGACTAGGCTTCGCGGCCGACACTTGCGGGATTGAAAGACACAGCTGTTTTAGGGCCCGGGTCTTGGAAGAGCGCTAGACGAAACTTGCCCGAAGTCTGCTTCTGGACGGTGAATTTCGCAGTTTGCGCTAGGACACCCCTCCTCGACCGAAAACAGCCGCTACAACAACCCGAAATTCTCCGGATCCACCGCCTTAACCGCCGCGGCAGGCCCGCCACCACCAACCGGTAGGATTCACGCAGCAGTTCAGCCACTACATCCTCGGGCACCCCGTCGCGCAACGTAATCCAGTGCTTCTTGTTCATGTGATAGCCCGGAGAAATCGCGGCAAATTCCTCTTGCAGGGCGCGCGCCTCCACGGGATCGGACTTCACGGTGACAATGTCGTCGCCACGCAAATCAGTGAGCAAGCAAAAGACTTTCCCCGAGACTTTCCACACATCCCATTCCGGGCCAAAAGGGTGGGTCAATTCCGCGCCAGGCAACTCAGCCGCCACACGGCTGGCGATGCCGAACAATCCGCCCTCACTTTGCATAGAAGTCAGCCTACCTGCGAAAACTTCACCCTCCAGGAAAACACGCCTGTGACCTGCATCTCGTCGCCAAGCGAAACCCAAGTGTTGCACGTCACAATTCCCCTTGCTAACCTAGCGCTCATGACAACAAAGTTTCTTCTTGTAGTACGAGTAGCCAAGGCTACGAACCCCGACGCGCATTAGGGCCACTCCCCGCGCACGGGATAGTAGTCGTTAATAACCCAGAACCTCGGGAGTCGGTCCTCCACCACACACGTACTCACAAGAAGGTTTTTCATGCGCACTACAACCATTTCCCCAATCCAGCAGATCCAGTCCACCGAGCACACCCTCCACGAAACTCGAGACGCACTGCAGGAGCGCTTCGGCACAGACCGTCGCCTGCCAAAGGAACTACGCGAAGAATCACGCGGCATGAACTGGAACTTGTTCACCGCAACCTATTGCCCAGCACCAACCTTGGACATCAAGTTCCTCTCCTCCGAGCAGCACAACCTCTACTCCACCCGTTTCTCCGCAGAAATCACCGCTACCTCCAAAACCGAGGCACCAGTCACCTTCACTCGCGAGATTCTGGCTTCCGGACCAACGAGCGCCATCAGCCACATGCTTGCCGACGAAGGCCGCCACGTTGAAATCCTCAAGTTCCACCAGATCGAACTGTTCGAGGCAACTGTCACCATCGTCAAAATCAGCCACCAGGTCAATCATCTGCACACCGCTTGGGCGGTCGGCTTCGGACCAACCAGCGAAACCTCCATCGCAGCAGCTCTTTCCTCCGCAGCGCAGCGCATCTACGGATAAAATTCACTGCCACCCTGCGCAGCGGAACAATATATACAGTCCACTTAGCGCCACCCCACAAATCTAGGTAGAGTGTTCAACGTTGGCCGCGCCGAATCGACGCCGGCTTAAATTTGGGTGTTTTTCATAGTGCCTCAGTTGTTCACTCTGGTAGTCCACGCTGAGGGGCGGCACGCATAGGCGTTCGGCGAGTACGGCTTCACAATTCTTGTCCGCCTATGCACATGGGGAGCTGCAGATACGTGCTTACACTGCTTCTTGCCCTGACTATCGCCACGGCCGTGGCACCCGTGTTGATCCGGGTGCTCGGCCGCGCTGCGTTCGGACTACTGGCATTAGTTCCAGCGGCCGGGTTCATCTGGATGGTCAGCCTGTTCACCTCCGGAGCCTTCGCCCACGGCGGAGAAATACTCGCTGCCTTTGAGTGGATGCCGTCAGCGCACCTGAATCTGGATCTGCGCCTTGACCCGCTCGCAGGCCTATTCAGCTTGATCATCTTGGGCGTCGGTGCGCTGGTGCTGTTTTACTGTTGGGGCTATTTCGACTCCAACCCGCGCAGACTCTCACTGTTCGGCGCCCAAATGGTCGGCTTTGCCACCGCCATGTACGGCCTAGTCATCTCTGACAACTTCCTACTCATGTACGTGTTCTGGGAAATCACTTCGGTGTTGTCGTTCCTTTTGGTGGGATACTACGGCGAACGTGCGTCGTCGCGACGCGCCGCAGGCCAGGCACTGATGGTCACCACCCTGGGCGGCCTTGCCATGTTGGTGGGCATCATCTTGTTTGGACGCCAAACGGGTATCTGGCGCCTATCGGAAATCGCCACCTACACCGAGGTCGTCTCCACCCCTTATGCCACCGCGGCGATCATCCTGATCCTGGCGGGCGCATTGTCCAAGTCCGCGATTGCACCGCTGCACTTCTGGCTGCCCGGCGCGATGGCGGCCCCCACCCCGGTCTCGGCCTACCTGCACTCCGCAGCGATGGTCAAGGCCGGTATTTATCTGGTCGCACGCCTAGCACCGGACTTCAACGCGATTACGTCCTGGCACCTCGTTGTGATTCCATTCGGCCTCTTCACAATGTTGCTGGGCGGCTGGATGGCGCTGAAACAAAAGGATCTCAAGCTGATCCTGGCGTACGGCACGGTATCCCAGCTCGGCTTCATCATCGCAATCATGGGCATCGGATCCCGCGAGGCGCTCCAAGCCGGTCTCGCCCTGACGTTTAGCCACTCCCTGTTCAAGGCGGCGCTGTTCATGATCGTCGGCGCGATCGACCACACCACCGGCACCCGCAACATCCGCGAGCTCTCAGGACTAGGCAAGAAGCAGCCGTTCATTGCCGTTCTAGCAGTCATCTCAGCTGCATCGATGGCCGGCATTCCTCCACTTTGGGGCTTTGTGGCAAAGGAAGCTGCGCTCCAGGCCGTGATCGGCGAGAAGCTCCTCGTCGGAATGCCTGGCCAGCTGCTGCTGGTCGGCGTGGTCCTAGGCTCCATCCTGACCCTGACCTACGCCCTGTACTTCCTCTGGGGAGCCTTCGCCATCAAAGAAGGCAAAGGCACCTCGGAAGCCGTGGAGAAAATGCATCCCATCGGGCCTACACTGTGGCTCGCCCCTGCGGTGCTGTCATTCTTCAGCGTTGCATTTGGCCCGTTCCCTGGCTGGCTGGACAGTGCGATCAACACCCATTTGGACGCACGCTACCTCAGCGAAACTAGTCCCCACCTCGCGCTTTGGCACGGCATCACCGTCCCGTTGGTCCTCACTCTGGTCATCATCGTGGCGGGTTGCCTCCTGTTCTGGCAGCGCAAGCTCCTGCGCTATTTCTACGACGAGCGCCCAGCCTTGGGCAGCGCCGACGCCGTCTACGACAACACCTTGCGCTACCTGTCTAATATCTCGCTGAAGCTGACGGCATCGACCCAGCGCGGCTCGCTGACCTACAACTTGGGTGTCATTTTCGGGATCTTAATCGTGCTCCCTCTGGCAGCTCTGATCGTCGGCGAGCGTAACGACATCCGCATGATCCTGTGGGACACCCCGTGGCAGGCCATCGCGGCGATCATCATCGTCGTCATGGCATACGCGGCAACTCAGATGAATAACCGTCTCTCCGGAGTAATCGCGGTGGGCATGACCGGCTACGGCATCGCATTCATCTTCGCGCTGCACGGTGCGCCAGATCTAGCGCTGACCCAGGTGCTCGTGGAGACTATCGTCATGGTCGTGTTCATGCTGGTGCTGCGTAAGATGCCGACGCAAATCGACCCTCGCCCCGACCAAGACAACCGCCTGCGCGCCTGGCTGTCGATCGCCGTGGGCCTGTCGGTGACGGTTGTCGCGATGTTTGCCATCAGTTCCCGCCAAGAGCGCCCAATCTCCGACTTCATGCCGGACCTGGCCTACGAAATAGGACACGGCGCCAACACCGTCAACGTCTTGCTCGTCGATCTTCGAGCCTGGGATACTTTCGGCGAAATCTCTGTCCTGGTTATCGCAGCAACGGGTGTCGCCAGCCTGATCTACCGCACGAAGTCCTTCACCCGAGCTTCACGACGACCCACCCTCTCCACCACCTCGCGCCGCTGGCTGGCCGCCGATGTGGACTCCGAGAAGGCACAGAA
The DNA here is from genome assembly GCF_030252165.1 of Corynebacterium breve. Lineage (NCBI taxonomy): Bacteria > Bacillati > Actinomycetota > Actinomycetes > Mycobacteriales > Corynebacteriaceae > Corynebacterium > Corynebacterium breve. The sequence goes on from NZ_CP126969.1 coordinate 2,020,095, forward strand.
CCGTTCCATCATGGTCGACGTGGTCACCCGCATCCTGTTCCCATCCATGATGGTGCTGTCGATCTACTTCTTCTTCTCGGGCCACAACGCCCCTGGGGGTGGCTTCGCTGGTGGCCTCGTCGCAGCGCTCGCCTTCACGCTGCGCTACCTCGCCGGTGGCCGCGAAGAACTCGAAGAGGCATTGCCCATCGACCCAGCGAAGATCCTGGGCACGGGTCTCGTCGTCTCATCCATCGCCGCAATCTGGCCAATGTTCCTCGGTGCACCACCATTGACATCGGACTTTGCGACGATCGTCGTGCCGCTCATCGGCGAAGTCGCCATCCCGAGCGCCCTGCTGTTCGACCTTGGTGTCTACCTCATCGTCGTCGGACTGATCATGCACATCCTCACCTCGATGGGCGCGCAGCTAGATGCCGAGGAAGCACTGCGTAAGCAACGTGCCCGCGACCGAGCCAGATCGCTCAAACGCAAGGCGGAATTCCGCCGCAGGCAGCAAGAAATCCAAAAGAAGCAGCTGGCCGCAGCGAGCGCCAATGAGTCGTCGACAAGCGAGGAGAAGTAGATGGAAGCCAACCTGTTCCTCCTCATCGCGTCCGGTTCGCTGATCGCGGCAGGCACATACCTGATGCTCGATCGAGTGATGACGCGCATGCTGCTGGGCATCTTGCTCATTGGCAACGGTGCCAACCTGCTCCTGCTGCAGGCGGGCGGCGCGGCCGGGTCGCCACCGATCCTATTCCGTGATTCTGAGCTGCACGGCGACGAGATTTCCGACCCGCTGGCCCAAGCAATGATCCTCACCGCGATTGTCATTTCCATGGCGATGACGGCGTTTATCCTCGCGCTGGCCTACCGCCAATACCGCTATCGCACCGCGGATATCATCGAGGACGATATCGAGGATGCAGCAATCGCCGCCCGCCCGGCGACGGCTTCAGCTGCTCCGGATCACGATGCGTCCGACGACCCAGCGACCGGCCGCCTCACCGCCGAGGGCGACAGCTTTGGCCCGAAGTCGTTCGAAGAACCAGTCACGGAGGCGCACGATGATTAATGTCGCTGCCTCCTACGTGGGGTTCCTCCTGCCATACATGCCGTACCTGATTCCGCTTCCGGTGCTGCTCCCAGCTGCTGCTGCGGCGCTTGCGCTGTTAGTGGGCAAGCACCCACAGGTGCAGCGCTTCATCGCGAGCCTGACTCTGATCGTGCTGGCCATCATTTCTGCATCGATGATCCTGGTCGCGGATTTCGAAGGCATCCAAACCGTGCAACTTGGTGGTTGGGATGCCCCGGTCGGCATCACACTGGTTGCCGATCGTCTCTCCACCGTCATGCTGTTCGTCTCCGCGATCGTGCTGTTCTGCGTCATGTGGTACGCAATCTCGCAGGGCGTGCGCGACGGCACCGAGGAAGAACCCGTCGCGGTGTTCATGCCGACCTACCTTCTGCTGACCATGGGCGTGAATCTGTCCTTCCTCGCGGGCGACCTGTTCAACCTGTACGTCGGCTTCGAGGTCTTTCTGGTCGCGTCCTACGTGCTTCTGACACTGGGCGCCTCGCCCGATCGTGTCCGAGCCGGCATCGGCTACGTGATGGTGTCGATGGTGTCCTCCATGATCTTCCTGTTTGGTCTCGCCGGAGTCTACGCCGCTGTGGGCACCGTCAACATGGCGCAGGTGGGAATCCGCATGGAGGATATCCCCCAGGGCACCCGTCTGGCGATCTTCGGCACACTTCTGGTGGCATTCGGCATCAAGGCGGCGATCTTCCCGCTCGACGCCTGGCTCCCCGACTCCTACCCCACCGCCCCGTCGCTGGTCACCGCCGTGTTTGCCGGCCTGCTCACCAAGGTCGGCGTGTACTCGATCATCCGCATGCGCTCCACCGTTTTCACAGACGGTGGGCTTGACGGCCTCCTTATGTGGGTTGCATTGGCGACGATGATCGTCGGCATCCTCGGCGCACTGGCTCAAAACGACATCAAACGTTTGTTGTCGTTTACGCTGGTTAGCCACATCGGTTACATGATCTTCGGTATTGCGCTCGGGTCCGCCCAGGGCCTCTCCGGCGCCATCTTCTACGCGATCCACCACATTCTGGTCCAAACCTCGCTGTTCCTCGTTGTCGGGCTGATCGAACGCCAGGCGGGTACGTCGTCGTTAAGGCGCTTGGGCTCGCTGGTGTACTCCGCGCCGGTGATTGCGGTGCTGTACTTCATCCCGGCAATCAACCTGGGTGGCATCCCGCCGTTCTCCGGCTTCCTGGGCAAGATTCTGCTGCTTGAAGCTGGCGCGAACGAGGGCTCCTGGATGTCGTGGGTCCTGATCGCGGGCGCTGTGGTGACGTCGCTGCTCACGCTGTATGTCATGGTTTTGGTGTGGTCCAAGGGCTTCTGGCGCGACCGCAACGACGCACCCGAGGGCGGAATGGCCATCGCACACCCCTCCCCGCTTGCCGACGTCACCGACGTGGTCACCCTCGAAGAGCGTGCCGACGTGGGCAAACTGCCATTCGGAATGGTCGCCTCCACAGCAACGCTTGTGGCAGCGTCGCTGTCGATCACCGTGCTTGCCGGACCGATCTCTGGTATCACCGGGCGCGCTGCCGAATCCGCCCAGGATGTCACGATCTATCGCACCGCCGTACTTGGCGACCGCGCCGACAACCCCACTCGCCACACTAACCAAACACGCCTCGATGACGGTGCTGATGCCATCGATCGTCGCAAACACGAACTCCCCGAACCGATGCCCGAGACATCCACCCCGAACCCGGGACTGACCACCTCCCAGATCCCCGCGCCGGCACCGAAGAAAGAGGAGGTGGACCAATAATGGTTAATGGAATCCGAAACCGCCTCCGGATCAGCTTCGTCATCTGGATCACCGTCATGTGGACCCTCTTGATGGGCGAATTCTCCTGGGCCAACCTGTTCGGCGGGCTCGCCGTGGGCTTCTTCGTCGTGCTGGCGCTGCCGCTGCCGGCCATGCCTATTTCCAACCTGCACATCAACTGGGGCGCCCTGATCGCCTTTGTGTTCCGCTGGTTCTGGGACCTCGCGCACGCCTCCGCCAAGGTGGCCTGGCTCGCGCTGCGCCCCCAGGCACCGCCAAAGACAGCGATCCTCCAGGTGCCGATGCGTGTGGCCAACGAGCTCGTGTTGTACCTGGCCACCTGCGCCTACAACCTGCAACCGGGCGGCTCGGTGTCTGACATCGACATTGCAAATCGCACCTGGACCATCCACGTGCTGGACGCGACCACGCAGGCCGACATCGACCGCGAAATTCAAAACGTCCTCGACCTAGAGAAACGCATGATCAACATCTTCGAGAAGAGGAGCTAGCCATGGACCCCACTCTGTACAACGCGTTCCTTCTCGTCGCGGCGCTTCTGCTCACCGCCGGCTTTCTGATCATGACCTGGCGCATCATCATCGGCCCCGATTCATTGGACCGAATCCTTGGCATGGATGGCATTACCGCCATGCTCCAATGCGCCCTGGCTACCTACATCTGTTGGACGCTGGACACCACCGTGGTCAATGTCATGATCGTCATTGCGTTGCTCGGCTTCATCTCCACGCTGTCTGTCGCCCGCTTCCGCAAGAGGGATGGTTCCTAACATGACCTATGCACTTTTCGCTGACATCGTCTCCTTGATACTCATCATCCTGGGTGCGTTCTTGGTGTTTTCGGCCGCCGTCGGTGTGATCCGCTTTCGCGACACCATGAGTCGCGTCCACGCCATCACAAAACCGCAGACCACTGGGCTTGTGTTGGTTGTGGTCGGCTCGATCATCCGCGTCACCGGCTCGCCGCAGTTCGGTGTGGCTGAAAAGGGTGACCTGGGCATGCTCGTGCTCCTGGTGATCTTCGCCCTCATGACCAACCCGGTTACCGCGCAGCGCCTCGGCCGCGTGTCTCGTCGTGAAGCGCTGTACGGCCAGAAGAAGAATATGTCGCGCAATGACGCCCCTGCCGACCACCGTCCCCGTCGCGCGAAGTAGCTGCGCTGCCATTTTCCTAACGGCAGAACCCGAACGCCCTGGATGCTTCGCGACGACCGCGTGTGCCATCCAGGGCGTTCGGCATGTGCAATTCGGGATCTGGTAAAAAGTCGGCCTCCCCATGCAACCTTTCGGCAGATTTTGCAGTCCAATAGGTTATGACACCTGAATTCCTGCTGCAATCCCTCGCCCCGTTGCACCACCTGTCCAACACCGACACACGCACGCTGCGACAACTGCACTCTGGCAAGCTAAAGCGGCTCTCGCCCAATTACGCCATCGACTCCGACGTGTTTGAGCAAGCCCCGCGTCACCTGCAACACTGGATCGACATCGTGGCAAAGGGCCGGGACCGTCACGAAGCCGTCGCTATCGGGAGGACCGCCGCTAGATTGCATGGCATGTGGGTGGTGCCACTGACCGACGAGGTCGCGGAATTCGCCCTTCCGTCAGGCCACGTTCCGCCACTGAAGAACCAGGCGGCCGGCACGCGTTACCGCTATGCGGCGCTGACCAGCGACGACATCACTATCATCAACGGAGCCCGTGCGGTGCATCGCGTGAGGGCGTTCTTGGACATCGCTCGCTACCACGGGTTCGCCGAAGGGCTGGTGGCCGCCGATTGGCTGCTCGCCACCGGATTCACCAAACAAACGTTGACCACTCAGCTCAATCTCCTTGGCCGGGTCAAAGGAGTTGCGGTTGCGCGGCGGTGCATCGCTCACGCGGTGGCCAAGTCGGAATCGCCGTACGAGAGTTTCGCGCGTGCATTGCTGATCGAGGCAGGCATCGGTGACCTTGAGGTGCAGAAGCACGTCGGTTCGCGTACCCGCGTCGATCTTTGCGTAGCGGGTTTCCTCATCATTGAGGTCGATGGCGAATCGAAATACGACGGGGCCACCTTCGGAAAGTCAACTGATTCGGTGATCGTGGCCGAGCGCAAGCGTGAAAAGTGGCTGCAAAACTTAGGCTACCGGGTGTTGCGGGTGTCGCCTGCGGATTTGCATCGTCATTCTGCCAGTTTTGCTGCCACTGTGCGCTCAATAGTGGCCCGCGCGGCATGACCCCGAGCCACTTCCCTAACGGCAGAACCCGAACGCCCTAGATGCTTCGCGACGACCGCGTAAACCATCCAGGGCGTTCGGCATGTGCAATTCGGGATTTGCCGAAATGTCCGCCAAAACCGGCCACCTACGGCCAGGTCATGGACTCCATCTCGTCGCACGTGGCGTCAACGACGGCCTTCCAGTCACCGGTGACCTCGTAAACGCGACGTTGGCGGTGGTAGCCGGCCCCGCGCTCGAGGATTTCCAGGACAATCGCAAGTTCGGCAGCACATCCCAGCTGCTGCGCAACGGGCTGCAACTCATCGACCAGATCGACAAGCTCCTCGGTGACCCAACGTTCGTCGGTGTCGCGCGAGGTGATCACCAGCGCCTCGAGTCCGTAGCGGGCACCACGCCATTTGTTCTCGGCGTTGTGCCAGGGCTGCAGGATGGGTAGGTCAGCGCCTTCGTCGATAAGCTGGTCGTAGTACACCACGAGGCAGTGAGTCAGAGCGACGATGCCGGCGAGTTCGCGCAGGTTGGAGGTGGCGTCGGAGATGCGGACTTCGATGGTGCCCCATTTTGCGGCGGGGCGGATGTCGAAGTGCATGGAGCCGGTGTGGTTGATGACGCCGGAGGTGCGCTGGTCTGTCATGAATTGGACCCATTCGGCCCATGAGCGAAACTCGTACGGCATGCCTGCGGTGGGCAGCTGCTGGTAGAGCATGGTGCGGTTGGAGGCGTAGCCGGTGTCTAGGCCGTCCCAGCCGGGTGATGATGCCGACAGCGCCAAAAGGTGGGCGTACTTGGTCATCAGGGCGTTGATGATCGGCCAGACGCGGTCCTCATGCCGCACGCCAACGTGAACGTGAACTCCCCAGAGCAGCATTTGCTGTCCCCAGTATTGGGTGCGGTTGATGATCTCCGCATAGGTCATCTTTGCGGAGACGGCCTGCTCGCGGAAGTCGGAAAACGGGTGACCGCCGCTGGCCCACAAGCGAAGGCCTTTCTCATCGGCGACTGAGCGGATCTTGCCCAGGGTCTCGGTGAGGTACGCGACTGCCTCTGGAACCGTGTGGCAAACCGGGGTGACCAGCTCGATGGTGTTCTGGAGGAACTCGCGCTCTAGGTGCAGGCCGGGGTTGCGCGCTTCCACCTCCTCGATGACTTCCACGGCGCGTGGCACAAGGTCGCGCGTTTCGGGGTCGATGAGGCCAATTTCCCATTCGATGCCCAGTGTGGGCTCGGGCGAGCGGGCAAATTCCCGGTATGGATCCACTAGAGGTTTACCTGTCCTGTCATGACGAGGGTGAGGGCACCATCGCGCGTTGCTTCAGCAGGTAGGGTATCAACATTTTCTTGCGCGACGCCACCAATTCGGTCAGCTAATTCGCGTGCGCGCTGCTCAGCGCCTTCCGCCTGTGGATCAAAATAGACGGTGGTCTCGGGAACGATCATGGATTCTTCGGGGAGGTTGCCTACCTCGCCGATGTCCATGCCCTCGCCGCGCAGCTTGTCCGACACGTCCGCCGCAAGGTTAGGGACAGTGGAGTTGTTATATACGTTGATCTTTTTGCTTGTCGACGACTCCCCCGCCCCAGCCTGGCCGCTCGGCTGACCGGGCGCAGGTGCGTTGGTTGCACCTGGTGCTCGACCAGTCTCATCCGAGGCCTGCCCGGATGGTTGCCCGGCCGGCTGTGTAACAGGCTGACCAGGCTGACCAGGCTGACCAGGCTGACCCGAGGTCTGGCCAGACTGACCAGGCTGGGCAGGGGCGGTGTTGTTCTGCGTCATGTCTGGGGTGGCGACAGTCGCGGCAGGGTTGTTGTTGCCCTGAGTCAGGGTATAGAGGCCCCACAGGCCGAAAAGGACTGCGACGGCGATGAGGATCATGGCAAGGCCGCGGTACGGGAAGGAGCCCGCGCCGGCTGCGGAGGAAGAGCCTGCGGCTCCAGTTTCTTGAGTATCAGAATTCACGTTAGTCACACGCGTTACTCTAGCGTGCTGATTTATCGTCCTGGTCTCGGACACGCTGCAGCCGACGCACTAACTGGGGCCGGGCGGCCAGGGCGGTGGGGTCGTCGATAAGCATGTTGAGGCGTTGGTAGTAACGCACCGGCGAAAGGCCGAGCTCACTGCGGATAGCCTCCTCTTTTGCGCCGATGGAACGTGGCGCGCGGGCCTCGAAGTCGAGGAGGGTGAGGTCGATGTCGGACAGCATGCTTAAACTGTATGCCATGACCATTCGCCCAATTGTGATCCACGGCGACCCAGTCCTGCACACCCCAACGCAGGAAGTCACCGAGCCGATCGCAGATTTGCAAGAACTTATCGCCGACATGCACGAGACCATGGATGTGGCCAACGGTGTCGGCCTCGCTGCCAACCAGATCGGTGTGCCTAAGCGCATCTTCGTGTACAACTGCCCAGACGAGGGCGAGATGCGTCGCGGTACCGTGATCAATCCCATCCTAGAAACTAGCGAAATCCCGAAGACAATGCCTGCGGACGACGGCTCCGACGACGAAGGCTGCCTCTCCGTTCCCGGCGAGGGCTTCCCCACCGCCCGTGCCGATTGGGCCCGCGTCACCGGCCTGGACGAAAACGGCGAAGAGGTTACCGTCGAAGGCACCGGGTTCTTCGCGCGCTGCCTGCAGCATGAGGTCGGTCACCTCGATGGCTTTACCTACCTTGACGTGCTCACCGGCCGCTTCAAGCGTCAGGCGAAAAAGGCCGTTAAGGCCAATGGATGGACCGAAGCGGGTCTGACATGGATGCCGGGCGTCGACGAGGACCCGTTCGGACACTAATGTCCAGGATTTTCCGTTCCGACGAGGTCGGCGTCGGCGACCGCGTTGTTGTCCGCCGCAAGATTGGCGATCAGTTTTCCGATGTCATCGGCCACGTCGAGTCCATCGACCCGTTGGTGATCCGCCCGCAAGAGGTCGGCGGCTACCCGTCATTCCTGCCCACTGTGGAAATCACCCCGGAAGAGCTGCACGTAATCAAGCGGCTTTCCCCGCGGATGATTCGCAACTCAGATATCCGCGCCGTGGAAGTCGCCACCGCCAAGGCTTTTCCGGGCCGCGAGTCCCAGTGGTTTGGCGGCTGGCTCGCCCGCGCCGGCGAGGAGATCGCAGAGCGTTCCAACTCCGCGGCCCCGCTCGGGCGTTCCGTCGGATTCGAGCCGCTGCCGCTCAAAGAGCTGAACGAGTTCTACAGCGACCGCAACATGCCCGTGCAATTGCTCATCCCCGAGCGCATCGGTGCCTCCGCCGAGAAGCACGTACTGGCAGAACCCGGTTGGGAATTGTCTCCTGAAATCGTCGTCATGACGCGCGAGCTCACCGGTATTCCGAGCCCCACTGGTCGGCTTACTTTTCGCATCGACAACGAGCCCGATGCCGACTGGCTGGCTATGTACCACTTCCGTGGCCAAGAGTTACCTGTCGCCGCTCTGCGTGAGTTATCGGCCAAGATCGATGGCGAGCTGGGCTTTGGCAGGCTGCTCAATGACGACCGCGCCACCGTTGCCATCACCCGTGGCACGCTCACCGAGTCTGAGGACGGAACCCGCTGGCTGGGTTACTCGGCGGTGGAAGTGGCACCAGAGTTTCGTCGTCAAGGCTTGGGCACTGAGCTGGGCGTTCAGATGCTGCACTGGGGCTGCGAGGAAGGCGCGGACAGCGCATACCTACAGGTGATCTCGACCAACCGCGCTGGGCTGGGACTGTACAACAAGCTCGGATTCATGGAACATCACCGCCACCGGTATGCCACCTTTCGTGGAGGTCAACTAGGCTAGCTGGCATGCGGATTGCAACGTGGAACGTGAACTCGGTACGCACGCGCGCTGAGCGGATTGTCGCTGCCTTAGAGCGCAACGACATCGACGTCCTTGCCATGCAGGAAACCAAGACTGCCGACGACAAGTTCCCGTATTTCGTATTCCAAGCCGCAGGCTACGAGGTCGCACACGTGGGCTTCCACCAGTGGAACGGCGTGGCCATCGCCTCGCGCGTGGGGCTGGAGAACGTGCGCACGCAGTTCCAACGCCAGCCCGGTTTTCACAAAGACCCGCTGGAGCCGCAGAAAATCGAGGCCCGCGCGGTCGGCGCTACCTGCGGCGGCGTGGACGTGTGGAGTTTGTACGTGCCCAACGGCCGAGAAATCGGCGACCCGCACTACGACTACAAACTGAAGTTCCTCTATGCGCTGCAAGACGAGATCAATCCGGCTGCACCGCAGGTGTTTGCGGGCGACTACAACATCGCGCCGCGCGACGACAACGTTTGGGATATTCGCGCTTTCGAGGGCAAAACGCACGTGACAGAGCCTGAGCGAGCCGCCTTTGACATGCTGCTGGAATCCGGCCTCAGCCAGGTCACCCACGACGAACCCTATTCCTACTGGGATTACAAGGGCATGCGTTTTCAGAAGAACGAAGGCATGTTGATCGATTTTCAGTTGGTTACAGACCCACTGGCTCGTCGATTAGTAAAGTCGTGGGTCGATGTGGCTGAGCGCGACGGCAAGGGAGCATCCGACCACGCGCCGGTGATCGCGGACTACGACCTGCACGATGTGAGCCTCGACGAGGTTCGGTAGGTGTCAGGCTTTCTCTTCCCCGAGCTCGCGTGGTGGCAATGGCTGGGCGTACTCGTTGAGTTCGTGGTCAAAGTGGTGGCCATTGGTGTGGTGCCAGAGGGGCGCAAACCGGGCACGGCCAACGCTTGGCTGTTACTGATCATCTTCGTGCCGTTTCTGGGCGTTCCTCTGTACTTAATTCTTGGGTCGGCGCTGGTCAACCGCCGCAGGCACCGCATCCAGCAGGAAGCGCAGGTGATGATCGAAGATGTCCAGCGCCACGTCCCCGACATCCCCGCAGGCCACTCGTATACCGCCGACGTCGAGGGCTTAATCAGCCTCAATCGCACACTCACGGGACACCCCGCGTTGCAAGGCCACGTCAAAGCTCTGTGGACCGACTATGAGAAAACTATGCAACGGCTGGCCGACGCGGTCGACGAAGCGGAAGAATACGTCTCCGTCGAGGTCTATATCCAGGCCTGGGACGACACGTCTGCAAAGTTCTACGAGGCTCTGGAGCGCGCGGTCCAGCGTGGTGTGAAAGTTCGCCTGATGTTCGACCACATTGGGTCTTGGAAGTACCCCAACCGCTACAAGTTCCGCCGTCGCCTCACCGAGATCGGCGTCGACTGGTACCTCATGATGCCGCTGATTCCGTGGCGCGGCCGGTTCCGCCGCCCCGACCTGCGCAATCACCGCAAAGCCATTATCATCGACGGCCGCACCGCCTTCATGGGCTCCTACAACATCATCGATCGCTCCTACCTTATGGCCAACCACGTCCGCGCCGGCCGTCAGTGGATCGATGCCTTAGTCGAGGTCACAGGACCGATCGTCGCCTCACTAGAGACTATGTTTGCCATCGACTGGTACACCGAATCGGGCGAAACTCTCGACATCAATCCCCCGCTTAACGACGACCCCTCCTCCCCCGACCTCAACGTCCTCCAGCTGATTCCCTCCGGCCCGGGCTACATCACGGAGCCGTCGCTGCGCCTGTTCAACTCGATGCTCTATCACGCCGATGAACGCGTGATTATCTGCTCGCCCTACTTTGTGCCTGACGAGTCGCTACTCAATGCCATCACCACGGCTTGTTTGCGTGGAGTCCGCGTGGATCTTTTGGTCAATGAAAAGGCCGATCAGTTCATGGTCACGCATGCACAGTCTGCCTACTACCAGCAACTGCTCCAGGCCGGTGTGCGCATCTGGGAGTTCCCCGCACCGTATATTCTGCACACCAAGTTTGCCATCACCGATCCCGGAGCCCACGACCAAGTTGCAGTGTTCGGGTCATCCAACATGGACATGCGCTCTTTCCAACTGAATTACGAGAACACCCTGTTTGTCACCGAAGGCACCTTATTGGACGAACTGCATGAATTGGCGAATAATTATCTCAGTGTTTCCAAGGAGCTCACTCTGACTAAGTGGAACGAGCGCCCTTGGACACGACGCTACGTCGACAACGTAATGAAGTTGACCTCCGCACTGCAATAGCTTCCAACTGCGAAAGGGACTCCTTTTGGCCGCACCGGGCACAGTTTCTACGGTGTTCCCGCTGGAACACGACGCCGATCGGATCGCTCTATCCGCCGCGGGCAAAGCGGCACGCATCGCTGTCATTGTCGTGGCGGTGCTCGCGCTGGTGTTCAGCGTGTACCTCATCGCTGGCGGAGTCAACGAGATCAGCCTCCACCGCGTTGAAACTCTGGTAGACCTCGCCCGCAATCCCCTCATCGCGCTCATGGTCGGCCTCTTAGCCACCGCGGCAGTGCAGTCTTCCTCAACGGTCACTGCACTCGTCGTCGCTAGTGTGGCCACAGGCATCCTCGAACTCGACGCTGCCATCCCGATCATTTTGGGCGCCAACATTGGCACCACCGTCACGCCGATGATCGTCTCGTTTTCTTACCTGCACGACAAGCAGGACTTCCGCACCGCTCACTCCACCGCCGCGCTGCATTTGTGGTTCAACACCGTATTTGTGTTGTTGATCTTCCCGATCGAGTATTTCTTCGGCCCGATGCGGCATCTTGCCCCGCACATTGACCTGCCCGGCGAGCCTCTGCGCGTGGAAACATTTATCGAACTCGCCCGCCTGGTGCCCTTCCATGGCATGTGGTCGATCGTAGCTGGCATCGTGGTTCTGGTTGCCAGCATTCGGCTTATCGACGACCAGCTCAAACACCTCCTCACGCCCCTTGCCTGGAAACTCCTTGGCCACACCTCTAGCGGCTCGGCCGCCTTTGGATTCGGTGCGGGCATGCTGCTTACGGTGTTGATCCAGGCGTCGTCGGCAGTAGTCTCTGCGACTCTTCCTTTTGCCACCGCCAAGCTCGCGGATCTCCGCGGTTATATGGCAGTGATCTTGGGGGCCAACGTGGGAACGACGATGCTAGCGGTGATCACCGCGTTTGCTACCCCGGGCGACTATCCAACGGTTGCTTTCCAAGCGGCTATCGTCCACGTGGCATTCAACGTGTTTGGTGCGCTGGTTGTCGCATTAATCGGTCCGATGCGACGGCTGATTTACCGTTTGGCACGCATGTCAGGGCGTATCGCGGAGCGCAGCGTGTGGTTGACGTTTGGTGCAATGGCGCTGGGCTACTTCATTGTGCCGGCCCTGTTGATCAGTGTTTACTCGCTTTTGGAAATGTAAAAAGCCACTCCCCGGAGAGAGTGGCTTTGCAGGATGTAGAGCTCAGTTTAAGCGTCGCGGAGTTCTAGGACAATCACGCCGATGATCCAGAAACCAAAAGCAAACGCGGCGAAGATTCCGAACGAAGTCCAGATACCCCAATCAGGGTTCGGGGTGTCGTTGAGGAATTGGTTGAAGTTGTTAAACGGCGCGTACTTGAAAATCTTGTCGCCGACCTTCGGGATCATAGCCAGCATGCCTTCAAGGATGAGCCACCAGACAAGAACCAGCGACACAGCGCCAGCGGTCTGACGGATCAGCCAGCTAATGCCCTGACAGAACACGACAACAGCTGCAGTACACAGCGGGAGAACCCACAGGCTGCGCTTGACAAACTCGTTTTCGGTCCAGTCGATCGGGTTTGCCGCGATCAGGTCACCGGCGACGTAAGCGATAACCAAGGTGACAAAGCTCAGCACCACCGAGATGATGACGTAAAGCAGCAGCTTGGCTACCGCCACTTCCCAGCGCTGCGGGGTGACTTGGTAGTTGGTGCCCGACACCTTGAAACGGTACTCCGTGGTCACGATCATAATCGCCTGGATCATCACCACAGCCAAGGAGAAGGTGGAGTAGCTGGATGTGACAAGCATTGGGTCGTAGCTCGGTGCATCGGCAGAGTCCAGGGATGCGAACAGAATCGTCCAACCGATGGTGAAGACCAGGATCAACGCGGAGGTCCACCAGAAGGAAGCGGTGGAGCGTAATTTGGTCCATTCGGCAAGCATGTTACGAACAACCATTACTCAGCTGCCCCTTTCTGATGTCCCGTGCCGTGGTACTGCACGTCGTCTTCTGTGGTCTGGAGGAAAGCTTCCTCAAGCGATGCCTGGCGTTCCGCAAGCTCGGAGAGCATAACGCCGGTGGAGTACGCCAGCGCGCCAATCTCATCGGAGGGACGCTCCGGGATCTCCAGCGTTGGGCGGCCGTCGGCGTCGAGGGCCTGGTTAAACGAAATCCCCTCGGCGGTCAGCGCGCTCTTGAACTCTTCGAAGTGATCGGTACGCACAACGGTGGTCACTGTGGAGTGCTGCTTAATAAACTCGTGTACCGAGGTATCCGCTACCAACTTGCCCCGGCCGATGACGACGAGGTGGTCGGCAGTCAGCGCCATTTCGCTCAGCAGGTGCGAGGAAACCAAGATGGTGCGACCCTCGTCGGCAAGCGACTTGAGCAGGCTACGCACCCAACGGATACCTTCAGGGTCGAGGCCGTTGACGGGCTCGTCGAGAAGCAAGATCTCGGGGTCGCCGAGCATGGCGCCGGCGAGACCTAGGCGCTGTCCCATACCGAGCGAGAACCCGCCGGCCTTCTTGTTGGCTACATCGGTGAGGCCGACCAGTGCCAAGACTTCGTCAACACGGTGCTTATCAATGCCGGACGCCTGTGCCATCCACTGCAGGTGCGCGCGTGCGGAACGATTCGGATGAGTCGCCTTCGCGTCGAGCAGCGCACCCACCTTGTTCATCGGGTTCCGCATCTTGCGGTACGCCTCGCCGTTGATGGTGGCGGTGCCGGAGGTTGGTTTGTCTAAGCCCAGGATCATCCGCATCGTTGTGGATTTGCCTGCGCCGTTTGGGCCCAGGAAGCCGGTCACCACACCAGGTTCAACATTGAAGGTGAGGTCATCGACTGCCCGAACCTGACCGTATTGCTTTGTCAGGCCACTAAGTTCAATCATGGTTACTACAGTGCCACAGAATTGTTTCAAGTGAGCGTTCAAATGCAGGTAACAACGGTAATTCTCTAATATTTTCCAGTTCAACCCAACGGAGCTCCAAGGATTCCTCGTCCGCTTCGGTCGGGATAGGTTCCCCGTCAACCGTCCGGGCAAGCACGGTTGTGTAGCTCCAGCCAGACTCAAACGGGCCTGCCGTGACAAGTGAGTGGAACACGTGGACGCGATCGGTATCGATCGAGCATTCTTCGACCGCCTCGCGCAGCGCGGCCTCTTCCACAGTTTCATGGCTATCGCGCGCCCCGCCCGGTAGCGCCCAGGTACCACCGTTGGCCGTCCATTCAGCTCGGTGCTGCAAGAGAACACGTGATCCTGCCAGCAGAAACACGCCCGCAGCACCGTACTTACCCCAAAGGCGGGCACCATTGGGACCATCAAGCCATCCGTTGCCGTCACCAATCATGCATCCCAGAGTAGCCTTAGAACAAGTAGGTCGGGATGCCCCGCTCTGGTAATCACTATCGGCTTCACGTTAAGGTTAAAATATGACGCGAACCACTCAGGACAACACGCGGGGCCCCGCCATGCCCGGCACCGTTCCTGGTGGGTCAAGCTCGGCACAGCTTGAGGACGCTGCCGATGTCCCCGACCACGTCAATTTCCGCGAGGGAAACGTCGAAGACGCCTGGCTCGACCGCATCGAAGAACACCCCGAGGAAAAGACCTGGCGCACCCGTCTGGCCGATTCCTTTAGCGTTCCAATCAATTGGCTCAAGCGAACGTGGTCGTTCGTCGGCACTACGCCGGGCCGACTCGTCGCCGTTGGAGTGCTCCTGACCATGGCAATCTTCGCCGCGGGCTACGCCATGAGCCAGTCATCCGCCAACCGCCAGGACAGCCTCGACGCACTACTCACCGCGACTGAGCCGATGAGCAACTCCACCCACATCCTCTACACCAGCCTGTCGCAGGCGGAAACGGTCGCAACCAGTGGTTTCGTCGAAGGCGGCAGCGAATCCGCCTCCGCCCGGCGCGAATACCATGCCTCGATCGACCGAGCGGTGGTGGCGGCGAACATGGTCGTCGGCAATGCGGTGTATTCAGACCCGGAGGAAATGCATGAGATCCAGGAGCTAGTCACCGAGATTCAGCGCCAGATTCCCCTGTACACCGGCATGGTGGAAACCGCGCGAACGAATAACCGCATGGGCAACCCGGTCGGCGCGACTTATATGTCTGACGCCTCCGCCGTAATGCGCGACGACCTGCTGCCCCGGGCCTCCCGCCTGTTTGAGATCACTCGTGAACAGGTCTCCACCGAGCAGAAGCGCCTCTCACTGCCACAACTTGTGCCGATCTCGGGCTTGGTCGCCGCGATTGTGTTCCTCATGCTCTCCCAAGTGTGGCTGTGGCGCCTGACCCGTCGCCGGTTCAACCGCGGATTCCTCGCAGCCACTGCACTGATGGGCGTGGCGGTGCTGTGGGTGCTGGCCTCGAACTTCGCAACCTGGTCCGCCGGCACACGTGGCTTCGAGGACGCATCTGGGCCATGGGACGAGCTCACCACCAGCAGGATCCTTGCGCAGGAGTCGCGCACCGACGAAACCCTAGCGCTGGTTCGTCGCGAGTCCGTCGCCTCGACCCACTCTTTCGACACCACTTTCTACGAAGTTTCCTGGGCGCTCGATGCCGCCGAGAACGAAGATAACCAAGAACTGATCCAGGCTGCCCGCACGAGCTTGGACGATTGGAACCAGGCTCACCAAAAACTCAACATCGCCATCGAAGACGGCAACTACGACGAAGCCGTGCGCCTGTCTACCGCCGTCAATGTGGATGCGAACGGGCGCCCGACCTCTGCAATGGCATACAAGCGCCTGGACGCCACCCTGGAAAAGCTCATCTTGCAGTCCCGCAGCACGATGCGCGAATACATCAATGATGGACTCTCCGCCACGCACCTGGTGTCCGCGTCGGTGATGTTCCTGTCGCTGCTCTCGATCATGTCCGTATGGTTGGGCATCCGTCCACGATTGCAGGAGTATCTGTAATGCGACGCTTATCGACGATCACCGTGGCCCTCCTCGCCTCCGTCCTCCTAGTGACCGGCTGCAGCCCGCGCCCCGATTACGTGCCGCTGCCCGAACCGTTGCCGCTGAATTTCGCTGGGCAGCCGCTGCCGTCGGGTTCCCACATTGAGCCGGCGAATAAGGTCGCGCCCGAGCCCGCGAGCGACCGCGAGATCCTGGGATCGTTAAGACCTGACGACGCCACCCCGCAAGAGCGCGTCCCACGGATCGTACGCCGCGACCGCCTCGTCGTCGGCGTTGACCAATCCCAGTACCTGCTGAGCTTTCGCGACCCCGTGACCGGCGAGCTTACCGGCTTTGAGGTCGAACTCGCCCGCGAGATCGCCCACGACATGTTGGGCACCGGCGCCAAAGTGGACTTCCGGTTTGTGGATTCATCCGACCGCGCGAAGTCCCTCCAAGAGGGGCGCGTGGACCTAGTCATCCGCACCATGACCGTCACGCCACCGCGTCAAGACGTAGTCGACTTTTCCACGCCGTATTTGTCGTCCAACATGCGCATGTTGGTCCCACGCGGCTCCAACATCGTCGATATCTCCACCATCGGCAAAGGCACCATCTGCGTCGCCGACGGTTCCACCGCCGTCGACATGGCCCGCGTCCAAGCGCCGGATTCCTACCTTCTGATCACAAACCGCTGGGCAGATTGCCTCATGGCAGTGCAGCAGTTCCAAGCCGACGCAGTACTTGCCGACGACACCATCCTTTCTGGAATGGCTGCCCAAGACCCCTCCACCGATATTGTGTCCCTGCCACTGGCAAACCAGTTCTATGCCGTGGGAGTGAAAAAGGGCAACGAGGGGTTGGTCCGCCAAGTGAACTCCACCATGGAGCGCATTCGAAAAGATGGCACGTGGATCGAGATGTACAACAAGTGGTTCGGTGATTACTTGTCCGCTGCCGGCCCACCGCTATTGCACTACCGCGAAGAAGAGGAGGCGCTCCCCGATGACCAGCACCCTTGATCCTCAAGACAGGGGCACCGAGGCTGTCGCCTTTGATCCCTTCGCCGACGATGATGATGCCGACACCGGCACCGAAGCCGTCGCCTTTGACCCCTTTGCCGACGATGAAGAGGAAGAAGATAGTGCCTACTCCGATTTAGGTGGCCTTGGCGATCTGCTGAAGGACCTCGACCACCTGCGTGATTCCCGTGCGACTTCGCCACAGGAAGACACATCGGAGCGGGCTCGTCGTCTAGCGATTAACACCTTTCGCGAGCGCCACGGCACCAAACGAACCAACCGTGCAGTGGCCGACGGCATGGTCGAGCTACCGTGGGTGCCACCCACGAAGCCGGAGAACGCGCTAAAAGACCCCTCGGAGGCGATTCGTGAGAAGAAGATTTCGCCACCACAGCTAAAACCAGGAGACATGGTCGCCGGCCAGTACGAGATCCTCGGCGTTGTCGCACACGGCGGTATGGGCTGGATCTACCTTGCCGAGGACCACTTCGTGTCCGAGCGCCTCGTGGTGCTCAAGGGAATGCAAGCCGAGAAATCCGCCGACGAGACGGCTGCCGCGATCGCCGAGCGCGAGTTTCTCGCAGACATTACGCACCCGGGAATCGTGAAGATTTTCAACTTTATCGACGACATCCGCGTCCCCGGTGGGTTTATCGTCATGGAGTTCGTCGGCGGGCCGAGTCTGCGCA
This sequence comes from Corynebacterium breve, assembly GCF_030252165.1. Classification (NCBI taxonomy): domain Bacteria; kingdom Bacillati; phylum Actinomycetota; class Actinomycetes; order Mycobacteriales; family Corynebacteriaceae; genus Corynebacterium; species Corynebacterium breve. The sequence continues at coordinate 2,037,866 of NZ_CP126969.1, forward strand.
AACAGCGCAACAACCAGGAGAATCACCTACTTCCCCTAGACATCGCCATCGCCTACATCCTCGAAGTGCTGCCCGCGCTGGACTATCTCCACTCCCGTGGCGTTGTCTACAACGACCTCAAGCCCGACAACATCATCGTCACCGAAGACCAGGTGAAACTGATCGATCTGGGCGCCGTCTCCGGTATTGGTGCTTTCGGTTTCATCTACGGCACCAAGGGTTTCCAAGCACCGGAGGTGGCAACGGAAGGCCCATCGATCGCCAGCGATATCTACACGATTGGCCGCACGCTCGCCGCGCTTACTGTCCCCCTGCCCAAGCAAAATGGGATCTACCGTCAGGGGCTGCCTTCACCGACCGTCGAGCCGACCTTCCGCAGGTTCTTGTCGTTCTACAGGCTGCTGCAGCGGTGCTGCCATCCCGATCCGAAGCGCCGTTTTTCGTCGATAAGCGAGCTTGAGCCGCAGCTCTTCGGCGTGCTGCGCGAGGTGATCGCGCTGCGTGACGGCAAGAATTACCCAGCGCAGCACTCGCTGTTCTCGCCGCAACGTACAACTTTTGGCACCAAACACCTGGTGTTTCGCACTGACCAGCTGCTCGACGGCATCAACCGCACCGTGGAGATCACGCCACAGGAAGTCGTTTCTGCCGTACCCACACCGCTGATCGATCGTGATGATGTTGCCGCTCCGATGCTGAGCGGTTCCTCCTACGCAGAGCCCCAGGAAACGCTGGAGTCGCTGCGCCAAGCCATGCGCACCCCGGAATACGAGGAGTCCGACGAGATTCCGTTCGCGGTGGTGCGTGCGATGCTCGAGCTGGGGCTGACCAACCAGGCGCGCAACTGGCTGCAATCACTGGAGGAACGTCTTGCGCAAAACTGGCGGTTCAACTGGTACTCCGGCATCACCGAGCTGCTGCTCAATCAGCTCGAACCAGCCCAGCTGCATTTCGTCCGCGTGCTGGAGGTGCTGCCCGGCGAGGCAGCGCCGAAGCTCGCCATCGCAGCTGTGGACGAGTTAATCCTGCAGGAGCAGGGCATGGCTCACGAAGAGCTTCTCGACGACGCCACTGCCCGCGCCACCTCTAGCATCACGGCGCACTTGGGCATGCTGGACCCTGAAGTATTCGAAGACCTCACAGCCGACTGGACCCACATCACCACCACACCTTCTGACCTGCGCTTTAATGCCATGCGCTTGTACTCTTTGGTGTGGCTAACCAACCCAACGACGGTGTCGTCGGCATTTGGTCTTGCACGCCAGCTGATGGCGGAACGCCAGGTGGAACTTGCGGTCGCCGCCTTGGACAAAGTGCCGCAGTCATCCCGCCACCACCGCATGGCGCAGTTGACGACGATCCTGGACCTGATTTCGGACACCCTCACAGAATCGCGGATTCGCCGTGCTGCTCGCCGTCTGGAGGAAATTCCGACCAATGAGCCACGCTTCTTGCAGATGAAGATCGCTGTACTCAACGCCGGTCTGACTTTCTTGCGCGATGCTGGCGTGGACTCGGCGGCCTCACCGAATCAGCTTTTCGAATACGACTTCACGCAGCACGGCCTACGATTGGGACTATCCAACACCTTGCGCGATCAGGCACGCTTGTCGCCTTATCCACGGCACCGTTATGCGCTGGTGGACATGGCCAATAAAGTGCGCCCCTCGACCTGGTTCTAACGCTTTGGTGCTGCGCGACGCAGCACGAAGGCCCCCTGCTCCTGTGTATGAACTGGCCCCTGAAAGTTGGACTGGTTTAATTCTAGGCGGTTAGGGGTTCAAGGGTCTGGTTCCGATAATGCATCGGAGTCAGACCCTTGAGTCGTTTCTGTATGCGTTCATGGTTGTACCAGTAGATGTAGTCATCGATTGCCTTGTAGAACTCCTGCAAGCTGGTAAATGATTCACCGTGGTACATCTCAGTCTTTAAGTGCCCGAAGAAGTTTTCCATCACCGCATTGTCATAGCAGTTGCCTTTCCTTGACATTGACTGCACTCCACCGATGCTTGTGATCAGCCCGCGCCAGCTGGAATGCTGGTACTGGACCCCTTGATCTGTATGTACAAGCAGTCCTTGCCCTGGTGATTGTTGTGCGATGGCGTCACGCAGAGACTGTGATGTCAAGGCTGTATTTGGTGAGGTAGATACGCTGTACGACAGGATTGACCGGTCATATAGATCCATGATCGGCGACAAATAAGCCTTGGTGCCAGCAACGCGAAATTCCGTGATGTCACTGACCCACACCGTGTTGGGCCTATCAGGTGTGAAGTGTCGATCCAGCACATTCTTCGCAATGTGGCTGACAGTGCCTTTGTACGAGTTGTACTTCTATTTCACTCGGACCTTTGACTTCAACCCGAGCTGGTCCATGAGCTTATAGACCAGCTTATGGTTAACGACCCATCCTGCCCGGCGCAGCTGGGCGTGCACCCGCCGGTAACCATAACGACGGTTCATACGCTCGAAGACCTCGATGATTGCTTGCTTGAGCTGGGCGTGCTTATCGCCCATGGTGAGGCGTTGTTGGTGATAGAAAAACGTTGACCGGGCAAGCCCTGCCGCACCCAGCAGATCGTCCAGGCGGTGAGTTGACTTGAGGATGACGATGACCTCAGCTTTTAGCCTCGTCGTTGGTTCCTCACGTCCCGCAATTTTTTTAAATACGCGTTTTCCGCCCGCAATTTCTCTACCTCGCGACGCAACCGATCTTCCTCAGTGAACGGTTTCGCAGGTGAACTGCCTTTCGGGCGCCCTTTCGGTTTCGGCCGCAAAGCTTCATCACCGCCGGCACGCCAGGCACGCACCCAACCAGAGACAAGTTGATCCGAAGATAAACCAAAATCCCTGGCGAGTTCCATCTTGGACTCGCCAGCATTGAACCGATCAACGATGTCTTTCTTTACCTCAAAGGAATATTGCTGCTTCGTTGGCTTCTCCACAAGACATAGCTTGCCATGAAGCTTGAACCGTCGGGCAAGCCTCTTCACCGGATAGGGGTTAACCCCTAAACGATGAGCTGCTGCCGTATAGCCCAGCCCTTGTTCAAATAACTCAACGAGCTGCTCCCGCTGTGCCTGACTCAACGAACTTCGTGCTCTCAAAAGAAAAACTCCCCACTAGTCGGAAACTGATTTCTCAGTCCAACTAGTGGGGAGCAGTTCAGTAGCAGGGGGCCTTCGATGTCCTTTGCCTGCGGACTTCTGTCTGGTCCGCAGGACAAGTTGTGTGTGGCTAGCTCCAGAGATTAGCCCAGCTTGGCAGCCAGTGCAGTCGCCTTCTGCGCGATCGCGAGTTCCTCGTTGGTGGGGACCACGAAGACGCGAACGGTGGAGTCATCCGTGGAGATCTGACGTGGCTCGCCGGAACGGAGCTCGTTGCGTTCCTTGTCGATCTTGATTCCGTAGTGCGCCAGACCTGCCAGCGCATCAGCGCGGGTAGCAGCGTCATTTTCACCCACACCCGCGGTGAAGGTGATTGCATCCACTCGACCAAGCGCGATCATGTAAGCGCCGATGAGGCGACGCAACTGGTGAATATAGACGTTGTACGCCAGCCACGCGTTCTCGTTTTCCTCGGAGATCATGCGGTGCAGGTCGCGGAAGTCGTTGACACCCGCAATGCCCTTGACGCCCGACTGGCGGTTGAGCAGGTTGTCGATTTCGTCGATGCTCATGCCGCCGTTGCGCGCCAAGTGGAAAATGATGCCCGGGTCGATATCGCCAGAGCGCGTACCCATGACCAAGCCCGCGAGCGGGGTCATGCCCATCGAGGTGTCGATCGGGTGTCCGTTCTTGATCGCGGATGCAGAAGCGCCGTTGCCCAAGTGAAGGACGATCTGGTTCACGGTGGAAGCAGGGCGGTCCAACATCGCAGGAACTTGTCCCGCAATAAACTCGTGCGAGGTGCCGTGGAAACCGTAGCGACGAATCTGGTTCTTCGCTGCTACCTCAGCGTTGATCGCATAAAGCGCCGCCGCTGGTGGGAGATCGCGGAAGAAGCCGGTATCGAAGACTGCAACGTGCGGAATGTTCGGCAGGATTTCACGAGCGACCTCGATGCCGTCGATGTTCGCAGGGTTGTGCAGAGGCGCCAGCGGGATCAAGTCGCGGATCATCTCAACGACCTGGTCGTTAATCAATTCAGGCACGGAGAACACCATGCCGCCGTGCACCACGCGGTGGCCTACAGCGGTGATCTCTACCTGAGTTGGGCCACATCCAAGCTCATTGAGCATCGCCATGGAGGTCTCAAGGCCGACCTTGTGGTTTGCGATCGGCAGCTGCGTGGCGTGCTTCTCACCTGCGTGCTTGATGGTGATGCGGCCATTTGGCTCGCCAATCTGCTCTACCAAGCCGGAGACGAAGGGATCATCCGACGCAGCTGAGTTGGGGTCGACGATCTGGAACTTGATCGACGAAGAGCCCGAGTTGATAACCAGTGCGTATGTCATTACTTGGCGCCTCCTGCCTGGATTGCGGTGATTGCAACGGTGTTCACGATGTCTGGAACGGTCGCGCCACGGGACAGGTCATTGACCGGCTTGTTCAGGCCCTGCAGGATGGGGCCAACTGCGAGGGCACCGCCGGTGCGCTGTGCAGTCTTGTAGCCGATGTTGCCTGCTTCAAGATCTGGGAAGACGAAGACATTTGCCTGACCAGCAACTGGGGACTCTGGCATCTTCTTCTTTGCCACGCCTGGGTCGCAGGCAGCGTCGAACTGCAGCGGACCGTCCACGGCGAGGGATGGGTCGAGCTCGCGGGCCTTCTCCAGCGCCTGGATTGCGCGTTCAACGTCTGGGCCTGCACCGGAGGTGCCTGTGGAGTAAGACAGCATCGCAACCTTTGGATCGATACCAAACTGCGCTGCGGTCTTTGCAGAGACAACTGCGATCTCACCGAGCTGGTCTGCGGTCGGGTTCGGGTTGACTGCACAGTCGCCGAATGCCCACAGGCGGCCGCGCATCACCATCAGGAAGATGGAAGAGACAACCGAGGTATCTGGGGTAGTGCGGATGATCTGCAGTGCAGGTCGGATGGTGTGGGCCGTGGTGTTCGCTGCGCCGGAGACCATGCCGTCGGCAAGCCCCTTGTGCACCATCATCGTTGCGAAGTAGGAAATGTCCTTCATCGTTTCGCGCGCTTCTTCGAGGGTGACGCCCTTCTTCTTGCGGATTTCGACGAAGTCGTTAGCGAACTCTTCAAGCAGCGGGGAGGTCAGGTGGTTGAGCAGGTTAGCGTCGGATAGGTCAACGCCTAGCTCACCCGCGCGACGCTTCAGTTCTTCGGGCTCGCCCAAGATGGTCAGCTTTGCAATCTCCTGTTTCAGGAGCTGGCCTGCCGCGAGGAGGATGCGGTCGTCTTCGCCCTCGGGAAGAACGATGTGTGCCCCAACGGTCTTCGCACGTTCCAGCAGCTGTGCCTCAAATACCGGGGCAGAAATGACCGGCTTAGCGTCAACCTTGAGCATGCCTGCGATACGCGCGGAATCTGCCAGGTCATCAGCAGTGACTGTGCCAGCAACAGCCGCGTCAACTCGCTTTGCAGAGCGCTCGCCCAGCTCACCGTGACGGCCAACACCATCGGTCAGAATAAGCAAAGGGACGCCAAGAGCTGCGGCCACTTCAGCGTCGAAGGTGTTATTACCGGTACCAATGACCAGCGCTGGGCCACCAGAGAGAATGTTCGCGGAGTAGATAGCGCCCAAAGCGGATTCGTGATCGTCGAGAGAGACGACGCGAAGTCCGAGATTATTCGCCAGTGCGACAAGGTCAACGCCATCAAAATTGCGGTTTACTGCTGTGATCAGTGCTGATCGCTGGTCTGCCATCGGCCTGCCCTTTCGTTATAAAGTCCTCTAATTACCGTGTACTTCGCAGAGTACTGGGATGGTCCGCACTGCGCCGTACTGGTAGTTTGGTCAACTTTTCGTCGAAAAGTGTGGCGCACGCGGCACTTCGTGATCATTCTAGCCCTAAATCACATATTCCATGTTGCAAGTTCGCATTATTGGCAAATTTCTAGTGGTATCGCACTGGCCCGCTTTCCGCTAGAACTGGGGAAACAGATACACTAGGATGCAGCAATTCAACTTAGATAACACCAAATTGAGGGATGTTCATGAACACTCCGCTTCGCGTTGCCGTTGTAGGCTCCGGACCAGCCGGCATTTACGCATCCGACCTGCTAGTTAAGTCGGGTGTCGAGGTTTCCATCGACCTGTTTGAACGTATGCCTGCTCCGTTCGGCCTGATTCGTTATGGCGTTGCCCCCGACCACCCACGTATCAAGGGCATCATCAAAAGCTTGCACAATGTTTTGGACAAGCCAGAGATTCGCTTGATTGGCAACGTGGACATCGGCAAGGACATCACTGTCGACGAACTGCGTGATTATTACGACGCCATCATCTTCGCCACCGGTGCCACCGCCGACAAGTATCTCCCGATCCCAGGACACGAGCTGGAAGGTCACTTCGGCGCCGGAGAGTTTGTTGGTTTCTACGACGGCAACCCGAACTTCACACGCGACTGGGACCTCACCGCAGAGAAAGTTGCTGTTGTCGGCGTGGGTAACGTCGCGTTGGACATCGCACGCATCCTAGCGAAAACCGCCGACGAGCTACACGTCACCGAAATCCCAGACAACGTCTACCAAAACCTATCCAGCAATGCAGCCAAAGAAGTTCATATCTTTGGTCGTCGCGGGCCAGCTCAAGCAAAGTTCACCCCGCAGGAGCTCAAAGAACTCGATCTTTCCGACACCATCGAGGTCATCGTCGACCCAGAAGACATCGACTACGACGAAGCCTCCGTTAACGCGCGACGAAGCACCAAGGCCGTGGACCTCGTCTGCCAGGTTCTCGAAGGCTATGCGATGCGCGAGCCGCAAGACGCACCACACAAGATCTACATCCACTTCTTCGAAGCTCCAGTAGAAATCCTCGGCGAAGACGGCAAGGTTGTTGGCTTTAAGACCGAGCGCACCGAGCTAGACGGCAACGGGGGCGTTCGCCGCACCGGCAAGTTCACTACCTGGCCAGTTGAGGCTGTATACCGCGCGGTAGGCTACCGCCCCGAGGCCGTCGAAGGTGTGCCGTTTGACCCTGTAAAATCGGTCATCCCGAACGACGACGGCCATGTCCTCACTGCTGCAGACGGCGACATCGTCCCAGGGCTCTACGCCACCGGCTGGATCAAGCGTGGCCCTGTGGGACTCATCGGCAACACCAAGAGTGACGCGAAAGACACCACCGCCATGCTTATCGACGACTACAAGGCCGGAAAGCTTACCCAAGCGTCCAAGCGGGACCCGCAGGACATCCTGGACTTTTTGGAAGGACGCCAGATCCCTATCACCACTTGGGACGGCTGGTACCAACTTGACTCAGCAGAACGCGCCCTTGGCCAGGCCGAAGGACGTGAACGGAAGAAGATTGTGGAGTGGGATGACATGCTTTCCCACTCCAACACTGCAGCGGAGAGCTGATCCTTCTAGGAGGAAAGGTGTTGGTTCATCCAACTCTGCAGGAACAGCACTGGCATGAATGGCAGGGCCGAAAGGGCAAACCAGAAGAAGCCCTGTTCCCTATTTTCAGATGAATGAGGGAACAGGGTGGACGAGGCTTGCTCGAGCACTGTGGTTTCTTGCGCTACAGCCTGTGGAGTGGCAATGGCCGAGGTGCACAGTACCGTGTCACCTGCATGTTTTCCTTGCACCAATGAGTAGTCTCGAAGCTATGACAATTCAGTTTTCCTCCCTCCGCCTGATTGATCTCTCCCCACTCGAGGTGCACTCCCTGTACAAGCTGCGCGTCGATGTGTTCGTCGCTGAGCAAAAAACTCCGTACCAGGAGATCGACGATGCCGACGCGGACAAGAACACCCGCCATATCTTGGCGTGGCGGACCTCCCAGGATCATTCACAGGTCATTGGCGCTACCCGCGTTGTACCGGGAGAAGACATCACGCAAATCGGCCGTTTCGTTTTGGCTCCCGACTACCGTGGCACGGGTCTGGGAGACAAATTGCTTCGCTATACACTCAGGTACGTTTTTGAGAATCACCCAGGTGACGATGTGATTCTCGATGCCCAGCAGCCACTTGTGCAGTACTACGAAAAGTACGGATTCATGCCAGAGGGAGAGCTTTTCGACGACACCGGCGTCCCCCACCAAAACATGCGCCTCTCGGCAGCAAAACTGGCCCAGCTGATCCTCAAGCCTGCACCGTAATCGCCGCTGCCGCTTCTTCCGCCCGCGCACGGGCTTCGGCGATGGTGTCCGCGGTGCAGGTGACAATTCCCATGCGACGACCGGGGTATGCCTTTGGCTTGCCGAAGAGGCGCACATCCGTCTCTGGGATCGCCAGAGCCTCCGCGATGCCGCCGAACGAAACGGTCTCGGTGAAATCCGAGGCGTACACAAATCGCGATGCACCCGGACTTACCAGCGTGACATCAATGGGCATACCCAAAATCGCGCGGGCGTGTAGGTCAAATTCGGAGAAGCGCTGCGTCGAGGTGGTCAAGGTACCGGTGTCGTGCGGTCGCGGAGACACGCTGGAGAAATAGACTTCATCACCGCTGACAAATAGCTCGACACCGTAAACACCCAGCCCACCCATGGCATTGGTGATGCGCGCGGCCATCGAGCGGGCATTGTCCATCGCGCCGTCGCTCATCAGTGCCGGCTGCCAGAACTCCACCAAACGACCATGCGAGTGTTTGCGACCAATTGGTTCGCAGAACCACGTAGCCATCTCCCCTGTTGCGGGGTCGATGGAACGCACCGCTAGGATCGTGACCTCGTAGTCGAAATCAACGAAGCGCTCCACCGTGACCTGTGGGTTCGGCGAATCTGGCTGGTATGCCTCCTGCCACGCCTGCTCCACCCCTTCGGGACCTTTGAGCAAAGTGTGCCCCCGACCCGAGGTCGACATAGCTGGTTTGACCACACATGGGTAGCCCAATTCGTCGCCGGCTGCGCCGACTTCTGCGGCGGAGGAAGCGAAGCGGTAGGCGGTCGTCGGCAAGCCAAGCTCTTCACTTGCTACGCGACGAATACCCTCGCGAGACAGGGAAAGCTCGCAGGCGCGGGCGGTCGGCACAACGACTGCGCTGCCTTCTTCCTCGGCGCGCGCTAGCGATTCAGCGGCCACCGTCTCGATCTCAGGGACGATGAAGTCGGGCTGGATCTTCTCAATCAGCTCGTTGATCTGGCGTGGGTCTCGCGCGTCTGCGATATAGGAGAAGTGGGCGCTTTGGTGCGCTGGCGCGTTGGAGTAGCGGTCCACGGCGTGGACTTCCAGCCCCAAACGCTGGAAAGACAGGGTCAGCTCCTTGCCGATTTCACCGCTTCCCAGCAGCAACACCTTGGTGGCGTTGGCGGTCATCGGTGTTCCGAGGCGAGTGGAGTTCATCTAGTGCTGACCCAATCCTTTCAATTGCGGCTGTGTTTTAGCGCTCCATGACATCGTTGCGCACGATGGTCTGATCGCGGCCTGGTCCCACACCAATGTAGGACATTGGCGCGCCGGAGAGCTCTTCCAAACGCAAAACATAATCCTGCGCCTTCTGCGGGAGCTCCTCAAAGGTGCGGCAGCCAGTGATGTCTTCGTCCCACGCTGGCATGGTCTCGAAGATTGGCTCCGCATGGTGGAATTCAGTCTGGGTGAGCGGCATTTCGTCGTAACGCACGCCGTCCACGTCATAGGCCACGCAGATGGGGATCTCGCCGATACCGGTCAGCACGTCGAGCTTGGTAAGGAAGTAATCGGTAAAGCCGTTGACGCGGGAGGCGTAACGCGCAATCACCGAGTCGTACCAACCACAGCGGCGCTTGCGGCCGGTGTTCACTCCGACCTCACCACCGGTGACCTGGAGGTACTCGCCCCACTTGTCAAACAGCTCGGTAGGGAAAGGACCTGCACCAACGCGAGTGGTGTATGCCTTGATGATGCCCAGCGACGCGGTGATTTTGGTTGGTCCGATGCCCGCACCGATGCAGGCACCACCGGCGGTTGGGTTCGAAGAAGTGACAAACGGGTAGGTGCCGTGATCAACATCGAGCATGGTTGCCTGGCCGCCCTCCATTAGGACGTGCTTGCCTTCGTCGAGGGCGGTGTTCAACACGTACTCGGAATCGATCACCATTGGCTTGAGGCGATCGGCGTAGCCCAAGAAGTACTGCACGATCTCTTCTGGATCGATGGCCTTGCGGTTGTACATCTTGACCAGCATCTGGTTCTTCACGTCAAGCGCCGACTCGATCTTCTGGCGCAGGATGGACTCGTCGAAAATGTCTTGCACGCGGATACCCACACGACCGACTTTGTCAGCATAGGTAGGCCCGATGCCGCGGCCGGTGGTGCCGATCGCACGCTTACCCAAAAAACGCTCCTGAACGCGGTCGAGGGTCTGGTGGTACGGAGCCACTAGATGAGCGTTGGCGGAAATTCGCAGGCGGGATGCGTCAGCGCCGCGTGCCTCAAGGCCATCGATCTCTTCGAAGAGGGCTTCCAGGTTGATCACTACTCCGTTGCCCAGAATCGGGGTGGCGTTTTCACTCAGCACGCCTGCAGGCAGCAGCTTGAGCTCGTATTTCTCTCCGCCGACAACCACGGTGTGTCCAGCGTTGTTGCCGCCGTTGGGCTTGACCACAAAGTCAACTTGCCCGCCGAGAATATCAGTGGCTTTGCCCTTGCCCTCGTCGCCCCATTGAGCGCCGACGATAACGATGGCTGCCATGCGATCACTTCCGATCCTTTTGTGAACAATACGCAGGGTCATTGTACTCGTCCGGGTAGACTTTCCCCACATGCGGTTCATCTATGTTGCCTGTGGCACGGAAATTCTTTCCTCGCTTATCGACGATTCTCCTGCCCCAGTTGAGCAATACAAAGTCCGTGCAGTGCCGACGAGAAAAGAACTGCGCTTTCTAGACCAGATCTCCGCTGAAGAATTGCCTGTTGATCCCACCCCTTCTTTGGATGAGATCGCAGCCCAGCCTGATGTCGAGCATTTGGGCGCGCCCAGTTTTGCGCCCCAAATTCCGAATCAACCGCTCCGCGTGATTGTTCACGGAAGCGACGCCGCACTCTCTGCTGTACTCACGCGCATGATGCGCGCTGACTACATGTGGGCGGAGGTTGCCTATATTCCCACCGACCCTACGTCGCCTGCTTCGGTCAATTGGGGAATCACTGCAGATAACGCCGTGCAGAACGCTCTTCATGGCTCAGTCCGCCCAGTCCCGACGATCCGAACGGACACCTCGACGGTAGTGGCCGGCTCGGCGACACTGACGCATCTCAACGCGCAAGAGTACATCGGGGAGATCGTTGTCGATTCTGATGTCTTGGTCCTGCGTGACGACCAAGGTGATTCTGCGCGGTTCTTTGGTCAGTTCGGTGCACGCCTAGTTCCGATGACCGAGGCTCCGGGAATCGTCGCTGCTCCGCTGGTGACCCCTCGCATCAGCGAGGGCAAACTTACTCAACACGATCCTCGTCAAATGCAAGCGTGGTTTGATATGCCGATCTTGCGGTGGCGCACGCGGGGTAAAGCCGTGCCGACGAACCGCGTCGATGGTTCACACTTGTTGACCGGACGAGCTGTGCAGTCGGGGGGCCTAGATATTCAGATCACGATCGACGGAATTGACCATCCCCGACCGGTCAAACGCGTGACCTTCTACCGTCATTTGCGTGACATGCAGGCCGTTCGACCAGACTAACCAACCTTTGTCAGGCCACGACAGGGTAAAAGGAACTATGATTCGAATGGGTTTAGACCACCCAAACTGTTCCATTTCATCGAAATGTCTTTCTTCATTTATGTTTAGAGATGGAAGTGTCCTGCCAGAACTCGCTGAGCAGGGTTTGCACCGGTTAGGATGAGCAACACCATGAAGCGCATTAAAGGCCTCATTGATTCCACCGCATACGACTCACGCGGTGACATTCTGGGTACTGTCAAAGAAATCTTCATCAATAAGGGCTCGCATCAGCCAGACTTCGCAACGATCAACTACGGAATCTTCCAGAACTTCTTCACTATCGTTCCGCTCCGTGGCCACCGACTCATCGATGACAACCTCCACGTCGCTTTTACCAAGGAACAGATGAAGGACGCTCCTCCGTACGTCAATGAAGGCGAGCTTACCGACGAAATCCGCGACGGACTCATCGATTATTACGGTCTCAATGAAACGCCCGATGTAATGGTTTACCAACCGTTGGGCCCCGACGCCTTTGACGCTCCGGTAATCAATCCCTCGCTGGACGCGGAAGCACCTTCCGAAGAGCTCCCCACAAACTACATCACGGGATCAAAATCCTAACCCAGCTACATAAGAACCACCGTATGTGACATACATCACATACGGCTTTTTCGCGCTTGGAAGATTCTGCACGATCCATCGTCGTCTTCGCATAAGGCCAGCTCACAGGGGCGTCACCTGCACAAGCGCGCAATGGTAGCGAAAAATTCGCACTTCGTCAGACAGCACCTCAAATTCGGCATGCGTCGTTGCTAATGGGTTTAAGCGCTCTTACTCTGGGTAACGCACCCCACAGAACGGGGACTGCAGGAGCAAGACGCTGCAGAAGTTAGATATAGAAATCGTCACCTTTAGTGAAGGAGCTACATCATGAATAAGAACTACTCGATCGACGACCTTGCACGTGCAACCGCTTACGACCGCAACGGAGACAAGCTCGGTTCCGTCCGCGATGTTTATGTCAACGACGCATCTGGCCAGCCAGACTTCGTGGATGTTAACCACGGCCTGTTCAACATGTCTAGCTCTATCGTCCCACTGCGCGGCCACTCCCTACGTGACGGCGAGCTCCACCTTGCGTTTGACAAGGACCGCATCAAGGACGCACCAAACTGGGGCACCGAGGGCCACCTTTCCCAGGAGGACCAGGCAGCCTTCTACCGCCACTACGGCGTAGACAGCGTCGAGAACACCACCCACTACGACGTAGACCCACGCGCCAACGACCGCGACTTCGACCGCGACCGCACCAACTTGCGCGATGGCGACCTGCGTGACGGCGAGATCCGCGACAACGACCGCGAGTTCGACCGCGACCGCACCGACCTTCGCGACGGCGATGACGCAACCCTGGTTCGTTCCGAGGAGCGTCTAAACGTTGACAAGGAGCGCGAGGAAACCGGCCACGTTCGCCTGCGCAAGCACGTTGTCCACGACACCGAGACCGTCGAGGTTCCTGTCGAGCGCGAAGAGGTTCGCATCGAGCGCGAGCCAATCTCCGGCAACGAGGCTGATCGCCTGCGTGGCGCAAACCTCGGCGACGACGAGGCTTCCGTCACCCTGCACGAGGAGCGCGTCAACGTTACCAAGGAATCCGTTCCAGTAGAGAAGGTCTCCCTGGACAAGGAGACCGTCCGTGACACCGAGACCGTCACCGAAGATGTTGCCAAGGAGCGCATCGAGACCGAGGGCGTCGACGGCGTCAAGGATCTCGACGGTGACCGCGACCTGCGCGATCGTCGATAAGCAAACTAGCTATTCCTCGTGAAGCTCCGGCGGAAACGCCGGAGTTTCCGAGGTTGGCGCAAGTACCGCGTTGGCAGATTCACGGGACATTCCGCAGATCTCCAACAGGTCCACGATGATGGACCGACTCTGCGCCAAAATGGCGTAAGCACTTAAAACACTGTCCTCATCGAGGACGTCGAGGGAAGCTTTCGCCCCCAACACACGGAGCTCATTCACCAGGATCGGAATTTCCTGGGCTTGATTGAGCTCCGTTTTTACGTCGTAAATCTCCGACAGCTCAAGCGAAATCTTGGCTAGATCGTCGATGATCTCCACCTGTTGCTCGCTCACCGTGTCATTGTCTCGGACCAGCACCATCGCGCGCCTTGCCAACACCCGCACGTTGCGCACCGCACTATCTACCGGCCCGACCACTCGCTCAAGGCTGCGGACATAACGACGAGCACCCCACAGTAGTGGGCTAATCTTCGTGGACTCGGCACCCGACCTCGTCGCAGCGAGCATCGCATCCACCTGCGAATCCGATCCTTGGATCGCGTGGATCGCTTCGTCGATAAGCACTGAATCCTTCGTGCGCAAGCCTTTGGCAACATCGTCGAGCACTGACGACGACAGGCCGAGCACGTTTGAAATCTCGTACCGGCCCGAGACCAGTGGCGATGCGGGAAGCACTGCGATCACAGAAAGCGCGATGACCGAGCCAATGATCGCATCGACAGTGCGATCGATACCTGTCGTTTCCGCGCCTGGCGGCATGATTGTCGCAATTAAGATCGAGCCGATTGCCACTTGATTGCTGACCAATTGGGATTTGGAGAAAAACGATGCAACCAGCAAACTGCCGGCAACTGCGATAGCTATTTGCCAGGCTCCTGAACCAAGGCGCACGAAAAGCAAATCGCCGAGGAGCACCCCGAGGACACATCCCAGCGACATCTCAAATGCTCGGTTAATGCGGCCACCGCCGGAAAGGCCAAGGATGATAACCACCGCGATGGGTGCAAAAAATGGGAGCTCGTGGCCGACAAACCGGGAGGCGACCCAGTAGGCTAACCCGGCTGCGAGGGCTGCCTGGAAGATCGAGAAAAGGCGCTTCTTTACCCGCGAGAGGCGCGACTGCAACGAACGGTCAACTATTTCCAATCGGGCTAGTGTGCCCATTCGCTGCTTAGCCATTAACTCACCTCTACACTGATGTTCGCCTTTGCCATCGCGATTTCTGCCGGACGAGAAACCGTTGAAGCAAATGTTACCGCGGGTTCCGTGGCCTCTACGGTATTAAGCAACGGCTCACCGGGTTTGGCACCGGGCCAGCAGAGATTGGTGTAGACAATGGTCACTTCCGCCATGTCATTTGGCCCCATCCAGAGGTCCGATGAAAAGGCGCTGGTAGGCGTCAAAACATGCTCAACAAGAACGCGCTGAGTCGGCACGTGGCCACCAGATGGATTCTCAAGCCGCGGCATCAACTGCTCAGGAGTTGCCTCTCGCGTCTCAGTCGTACCGTCTTCACGGTGCACCGTGATCGTTGATTTGAGCGCCCGCCCGAGATCCTCCCAAGTCTTGCCTTCTGCAGCCCAAGTCGCAGAAGGTTCAACCTGTTTACTAGTCAGGTCAGCTCGTGCGACCCAGACTCCAGTTGAGCCGGGCGATTCAAGCCAAACTTTTTCATGCGTTTGATAAGTACATAGGCCATCTTCGTTTTCGGCTTCCACAACGAAGTTGCCTTCGCTACTATCGGTACTTTCGATACCACGGTCCACGATGCGTCCGACTTCTACGGATGCTTCTGCGTCGAAGGATTTGGCCCCTGGTTGAACCGTCGCAGGAACCGAAACGCTCACCTTCGAGGGCGGGTCGAAAGCAACTGGAGTAAACGGAAATCCGAAATCCTTAAACGAGCGGTTACGTGGATTGTTAAAGGTCATTCCGTCTTCCAAGGACCAGGCCTCACCCATCAAAAAGACCCAACAGCCCGGTGTTCGCCCAGGAATGACCTTGACCTGCCCAACCTGACCACCTTGGACCGTGACATCCGCCTCGGTTGGCGGGCGATCAAACGGCACGTCTTCGTCCTCACACATGATCAGAGTGGTCCACGTCTGTGCGGTCCAGTTGCCTTCGTCGTCTGCTGGCGAAGGCATACCTGGGTAGAAGGAAAAACCATACGACGTCCGATCACCAGCTTTCAGCGTCTCCGTCGTAATGTTAGCCTCTGCGCGCGGCTTCATCTTGGGAAAGGACTCTTCACCAAGGATGTTCCAGCCGGGCTTCGGGGCATCTTCCCCTTCTTGGGCGTTCGCACCGGGAACGCCAGCGACGAAGCTTGTGACGAAGAAGGCGCACACAGTCGCCACGACGGCGTTGATCCGGCGGGCGCCACGCTTACGAGTGTTCATAGAAGCAGTGTATATCGGTAGACAAGGAAAGTGGATAGTCAAGGAAACGAGCCCCCACCTGTCGGCGGGGGCTCGTCGTCAAGCTCTGCGTCAGAAAATGTCTTACTTAGACACGGACTTGCCAACAGAGTGCAGGTCCTGGCATGCCTCGATGACGCGCTCAGACATGGACTGCTCTGCCTTCTTCATGTAAGAACGTGGGTCGTAAACCTTCTTGTTGCCGACTTCGCCGTCAATCTTCAGAACTCCGTTGTAGTTCTCAAACATGTGGGAAACGATTGGGCGGGTGAACGCGTACTGGGTATCAGTGTCAACGTTCATCTTGATTACGCCGTAGGTCAGCGCTTCCTCAATCTTTTCCTTCTCGGAGCCGGAACCACCGTGGAATACGAAGTCGAAAGGCTGCGCGTCAGCTGCAAGGCCGAGCTTCTCGATTGCTGCGTCCTGGCCCATCTTCAGAATCTCTGGCTTCAGCTTCACGTTGCCCGGCTTGTACACACCGTGGACGTTGCCGAAGGTTGCAGCCAGCAGGTAGCGGCCGTTTTCGCCGGTGCCGATTGCGTCGATGGTCTTCTCGAAGTCTTCCTTGGTGGTGTAGAGGTTCGCTCCAGCCTTTGCCTCAACGCCGTCTTCCTCGCCACCAACAACACCGATCTCGATTTCGAGGATGATGTTTGCGTTGCGTGCCTTCTCTAGGAGTTCCTGAGCGATCTCAAGGTTCTCATCGATTGGGACAGCGGAGCCATCCCACATGTGGGACTGGAACAGTGGAAGCTCGCCGCGGTCGACGCGCTCCTGGGAGATAGCGATCAGTGGGCGGACGTACTCGTCCAGAACTTCCTTTTGGCAGTGGTCGGTGTGCAGGGCAACGTTGATGCCGTAGTGCTTCGCAGCCTCGTGAGCGAAAGCAGCCAAGGCGGTCGCGCCAGCAACCTTGTTCTTCACAGCCAAGCCGGAACCGAACTCTGCACCACCAGTGGAGAACTGGATGATGCCGTCGGACTCAGCCTCAGCGAAGCCCTTCAGAGCTGCGTTAATGGTCTCGGACGAAGTGCAGTTGATGGCTGGGAAAGCGTAGCCGCCTTCCTTTGCCTTGTCGAGCATTGCGTTGTAAACCTCAGGCGTTGCGATAGGCATAAGCGTTTTTCCTCCATTGTCGCGGGTTGAATACAACATCCAGTATGCCCGCAAAAACTGTTTCGCGCTGCCCCCGTGTGTAAAACCCAAAACAAATGAACGCTTGCCTTACCCCCACCCGAGAAAGTGGAAATTTAGTCGTCGAGAGTAAGCCGCGCGGCTGCTTCTAGCAGCATCCAACCCGACAGTTGTACAGATAAGTCCCGTTCGGCGATTCTGATGATTCCGATCGCCTCCGGAACGCTCGAAGGCCCCAATCCGTAGTTATGCGGCAGGCGAGCGTCCGCCGTCCAATCAGAAGAGAAGATCGGTAAACCATCGACCTCAAGACGGTGGCTCCATGCGCTCTCGGCGCTGGCAAGCACGATGCGCTTGGCTACCTTCTTCGTCGCCACATTGGCCGGAGTATCTTCCGGAAGACGCATCGCAACATCAGCGAGATACCGGACAAGGATTCCCTTAAACAGCCCACCATCGCCGTCGCCGACTTCCTCGATCACGCCCTGCGGAGTCGCCAGGTGCAGCGCAATCGCCTGCACTAGCGAACGAATATGCGTGATGTACTGCATGGATTCGTCGGCGCGGGAAGCATCATCATAGGAATCGATGGCCTCGTCGTCGGCAAGCCCTGCACGCTCGCGCAGCGCTAATGCGATTTCCAGCGAGGCTCCCATAAGCACGCCCTGATTATAGGTGTACACCTTGGTCACAATTTCGGGGCCGTGCATGCGCATGCGCACACCGTCCATGACAAGGCCCTTGTCGTTGATGAGGTTGTCATACATCCAGTCGACCACCTCGCGAGCCTGATCGAGACGGCCAGTTCGCGCCATCATGATCGCAGAAGGGCCGTTGGATGGCACATTGTAAAAGGTCTCTCCAAGACGCCATGGCAAAACACCAGTGAGCGAGTCGATGCCTGCGATGAGGTTGAATTCGAGATCGTCGAGCTGCTTCGCCCGTTTGACTCGATCCAGCTCGGCCGCGCGGTTCATGGCCAGAGTCATCCACGCTTTATCGTCGTAGTACCGGTTCTTCGTCAGCTTGCCCAAGTTGCGAAGTTGGACACCACGAATCGTATCCTGGATACGGTTGCGGCGAGCTTTCGTGTCTCGTCGCAAAGCAGCGTCTACCTGACAGTCCAAGTAGTGTGCCTGCCACCAGTAGTGCCAGCGGACAAAGAGTTTTTCCTTGGTGGTGGGTGGCCAGCTCACCACGCCCATGTTTGTGCGCGGAATCCCCCACAAACGGGATGCATGCCGCTCAGTGATGGCGGCTTCAGCAAGATCGGCGCGGTGCGCCCAAGTCTCTGGCACGTGTCTCCTCGTGTCACGAAAGTTTCATTGAAGTGTATATCGAATTAGGGCCACGAATGTTTCAAGTCAGCATGTTGCCTAATCCACGCATGCATTGCGATTCCAGCCGCAACGCCGGCGTTAATCGAGCGGGTCGAACCAAATTGAGCGATCGAGCAAGTCATCACCGCTGCCCCACGAGCTTGCGCGGTGACACCCGGGCCCTCTTGTCCAAACAACAGCATACATTTTTCTGGCAACTCGGCGGTTTCAAGCGGAATAGACCCTGGGGTATTGTCTATCGCCACGATCGGCAGGTCACGCTGGACGCACCAATCGACAAGTGTTTCCACGTCGGCGTGGTGTTCAAGGTGCTGGTAGCGATCCGTCACCATCGCGCCGCGGCGATTCCAGCGCCGCCTGCCCACGATATGCACGGTGTCCGCCGCAAAAGCATTGGCCGTGCGTACGACGGTGCCAATGTTGGCGTCGTTTTCAAAATTCTCAATCGCCACATGAAAAGGATGCCGCCGGGTGTCGATGTCTGCCACGATCGCTTCGCGAGTCCAGTAGCGATACGCATCAACAACGTTTCGAGTGTCGCCATGCTCCAACATCTCACGGTCGTACTTCTCATCAGTTGGCCACTCGCCCTCCCACGGACCAACCCCGTGCCGGCCTTCGCCCCACTCGGTAGGGCCTTTGGCATCGGCGTCGTCGCTAAGCAAGGCCAAGATCATCCAGACCAAGCAAGTAACGGTATTCCAGGCCTGCGTCCGTGAGCACCTGGTCAGCGCCGGTCGCGCGATCAACGACAGTAGCAACTGCCACAACCTCGGCGCCCTCGGCGCGACACGCTTCCACCGCGGTGAGCGGGGAGTTTCCGGTGGTGGTGGTGTCTTCCACAACAAGCACTCGCTTGCCGACGATCGATGGGCCTTCAACACGACGCTGCATGCCATGCTTTTTCGCTTCCTTGCGCACGACAAAGGCGTCGACCGGCTCGCCAGCAGCGTGCATCACGGCGGTAGCAACTGGGTCCGCGCCCAAGGTCAAACCGCCGACAGCGACATAGTCCAGATCAGCGGTGAGCTGGCGCAGCAGGGTGCCAATCAGCTGGGATGCTTGGTGGTGCAGGGTCGCGCGGCGCAGGTCAACGTAGTAATCAGCCTCTTTGCCGGAGGACAAAGTGACCTTGCCGTGTACTACTGCGAGTTCCTTGACCAGTTCCGCCAGTTCTTTGAGGGCAGCGGAGTCTACCTGTGTGTTAGCCATGGGTCATATCCTAGTCGTCGAAACCTAGTCGCCGAAGATGGACGGTGGTTTCTTTTCGCGAGTCACACGTGTGCCGTCGTTCGGCGCGGGCTCATCGGCACCATCTGCGATGGCATCCACCTCGTCGCCGCCGATCTGATGATGATCCATCACGCCCCGCAGTGCACCAGTGATGCGAGTCGGCATTTCCAGTGGCTCTTCCGGACGCACAACCTGCACGCCCGTCGCCTCTTCCTCGATCTCTACTTCGGGGGCCGGAAGGGAAATTGGCTCGCCCATCTCACGTGTGGGCTCAGTGAATTCAAGCGTCTGCCATGTCTGTGGAGGTAGAACGCGGGCTGCGTCGGCAAGCAAACCCAAAGGTGCCAACATGTCGTCCCAATCCGCTGGAACGCTGCCACGCTCAGTCTGCGCCAGTACCCAGTCGCTTTCAAACCACACGGCAGAGACAACCTTGGGCAGGTTTTGCAGCGCGGTCACCACTCGCTCATCGATCATGCGATCTGCAGGGCCTACCTCGGTGGCAAACACCGTGAAACCGGCGATGGTAAATACCTCAAGCAGATCATCGGATGAAACTGCAGAAAAGCCCGTGCGACGCATGTCAACGACGACGTCGCTCACAGTTCCTGTTCGCATGGCCATGACGTTGGTTCCGCCAAGGTCCATCAGCAGCATTTCGTGTCCATAGATTGAGCCCGACACGATGTCGCGAGCCGCGGCACCTGTGGCGGCGGCACCGCGCGACCACTCGTCCACCAGGTATTCATCGGTGCGAACGAACTCGTAGCCGTTTTCTTCCGCCCAAGCGCGCTTTTCGCGGCGGGTTGATCCAGGCAGTTGAAGGCCAGACTTGCGGTGTGGTCGAGGTGCAGGAGCAATCAGCGGCGCAGGTTCAGCCTCAGCCTCAGATTGCGCTTCGGGTTCGGCCACTAGCTCGGGCTCAGGCTCAGGCTCAGGCTCAGCCTCTAGCTCGGGTGCAGGTTCAGGCGAGTCATCTACTGGCTCGAACGGTTCTTCAACGACCAATTCCTCCGGTTCTTCGACCGTTTCCTCCGGAGGCAGCTCCAGCATGAGTTCCGGAGTGTCATCTAGGGCCGGTTCTTCCACCGGAGGCTGCTCTGTTTCGGGCGCAGGGGTCGTCGTTAAGCCTGCGTTGGCCGGCGCCTCAGCTTTTGAGCCGAGGTACCACAAAACACCCGCCCCGATCAAGGCGAGGACTGCGAGAATAATTGCTACGTATGCCATCACTTGAAGACTTTAGCGTCTCCGCATGGGTTAGATGGCGCGGGCTACCTGATTTTCTTGGTTAGCGCTCCACTGCGACCAACCGCCAACGTAGTGAGAAATGATCGGAAGCCCAGCATGTGCCATAGCTGCGAGCAACAGCGCGGAGTGGTTGCCAGAACCCGAGTAAACAATCGCGGAGTCAGGATCAGTGTTTTGGGTAACGCCCACCTGCGCGAGACGGTCACGGATCAGGTCGACGGAGCCAACCATCTTGTTCTCGTCGAAAAGTTCATCCACCGGCACGTTCAAAGCTCCTGGGATGTGTCCGGCCTTGAGGTCAAGAACTTCACGACGACCAGCCCAGCGGTTTTCGTTGCGCGCGTCTACAAGCAGGCCATGGAATTCACGAACCTCGTCCATCGTCGCGGTAGGCAAAGAATCAGGCTGCACCTCGACATCAGAGGAGACGGTGATATTTCCCGGACCGCCGAGCACCGGCAAGCCCTTTCGCTCCCACTCACGCAGGCCGCCGTCGAGAATCTTGACATCTTCGACACCAGCCCAGCGCAGGATCCACCACGCCCGAGCTGCGAATACTCCGGAACGGGAGTCATAGACAACTACCGGACGATCGTGCTGCATGCCCCACTTCTGAAACGCCTCCTGCAGGCGTGCAATGGGAGGCATCGGGTTGCGACCGCGCTTGGAACCCGGCATACCCGCAAGCGATACCGATGGGTCACAAAACAGTGCAGTTGGCACGTGCTCCGACTGGAAACGGCGCCAAGCAAGGCCTTCTTGTGCTTCCCAGTTGGTGGACAAAACAGTGAGCTTCTTACCGTGGCGAATTTCATCTGCGAGCTGTTCAGCGCTAATAAAGACCGTCATAGGGATCAGTCTAAGTGGTTTAGTCAGATCCCGCCGTGTACCCAGGTGCGACTTGGATTACCCCGTCGTCTTCAAGTGAGTCCAGCCATTCCTGGATTCCTTCGCGCGGGCATTCCGGCCCAATTGAGGCTGCCAGCATGCCGCCTGGGCCAACTTCGACGCGGCACCCGAAAGCCAACAAGGTACTCGCAAGGTCTTCTGGTTCTTGGGGAAGAATCCGCACCGTCGACGCCCCACCGCGCACGATCACCTGATTAACGTGGTATTTACCACCAACGCGCACACATTCCACAATGTCGCCTACTGCCAAAGTCGTATCCACAAACGGGACACTCGCGACAACAAAGTGTCCGCCACCCAAATCATGGGCAGCTAACTCTTCGTTTTCCACACCGGGCAAAGGAACTCGTGTCACAATCGTCGTCGTGGAATCGAAAGACATCATTGCTCTATCGTAGCGAGTATTCCGTCGCACCATGGCCACCGCGTGAAGTTTCGTCAGCTCTCCAGCGGGTGTTCATCTTCGTCGAAGTTCGCTTTAAAGATTTCGCGCGCGTCGCCTCGGTTGCTGTTGAGTGGGATCCCCAGCTCGTCGGCAAGCCTAAAGCTTGCGTAGCTTGTCGCGAGCAACTCGGACAGAGTCTTCTTCGGATTGATGTTATTTACTTCGCTGTATACCGAATTGTCCTGCTTAGTCATCACCACCGCACTGCCATAGCGCATCACGCAGGTGTTTTCGTCGCCATCGACGCCTTGGGATTCAAGGCAGACCGTGTTCTCGATCCCCTGTGGCTCGTCGTACTCGGTGCCACCTTTCGCCTTCAACTCCTCAACGAAGAAATCCTGCAGTTTCTGCGCCCCTTGCTCATCGGCGGAGGCAAACACCACGGAACCGTCTTGTACGATGTGCTCCGTTTTGGTGTCTAGAAGGACTTCATACACCGCCTTGGCGTTTTCGTAGTTCATCGCATAACCACGTGGCGAGAAGTTTTGCGGCTCATTTTGCGATTCGTGGCTTAGCGGCTGCGAGTTGTAGAGCTCCAACGCCGCATATTCTTTGTCGGGCAGCTCGTCATACATACCAACGCCACCCTCTGTCTTCAACGACTCGATCTCCGGCACCAATGCGCGCTGCTTCTCGATGACCTTGGTCGCGTAACCCTCAGCCCACGCAGGATCGTCGCTCAGCGCTATCGTCTCCGTCCAGAAGACGTACTCCCCGATTGGTGTCAACGTGCGGTGCGTTCGATGGCCCGCGTTGACATCATCCGGCACGCCCATGCGGGTTGGTCCAGGTTGAGCGGAGAACGCCCGTGTCTCTCCCAGATTCTCGGCAGGTGTCTCCGCCCACGGGACAGGCAGCTGGGCAATCGGCTGCTCGCCGTTGGTCGCCATTTCTCCTGCGATCTGCTCGACTACGCTCTTCGCGTCTTCCTCTGTGTTGAAACGCAGCAACGCGTGCTTGGCTTCTTTCCGCTGCGGATCACTTAGGTTGTGCTCGCTCGCACCGACGAAATAATGTCCGACAACCAAGCCGGTGTCTTGCACAATCTGCGCCTGGTTTGGCGACATGAAGCTAGTCACCATCGTCGCCTGTTCAACATCGATTCGGCCAAGACCTTGATTGATCGACTCGTCGCCCTCAAACGGAAGCGCCATCTGGCTAGCGATGTCACCAGATTGGAAGATGTATTGGAACTGCACCGGAATCTCACTGGCCGGCGGGAGACGCAGAAGCCCATTTTCGGGGATAATGTCCAGCGCACGCCAGTCAGAGCCGTCGTTGCCACTGCCCACACCTTGCTGATCCGAGACCTGCGAACCCGATTCGCCGCCTTCGTCGCCACCGTCGGTGCTACATGCAGAAAGCATGACCATGCTTAATACCGCCGCGACGCCGACTTTAAATTTGCCCATGAGATTCTCCCGTGACGAGTGCCTTGTAAACCACAACTTTTCGCTTTGACTGTTTAATACACGTAACCACGAAAAAGGTTCCCGTGCGAGGCGAACTATCAGCTTTTTGAGACTACCGCTTAACGACGATTACCTCGCCCGTTTCACCCAAATGCTAAAGGGTGGCAACCCCGGTTTCCCGGAGATGCCACCCTTTAGTGGTTTAGCTCAGTGAGCTAGTGCATTGGTTTATGCTTCGTTGCGGCGGCGGATCATCAGTGCGCCACCAGCAGCGATCATCAGCAGCGCTGCGATGCCGAGCATCCAGACATCTGCACCGGTGTTAGCCAGGAGGCCGCGGGTTGCGCCCTCGGACTTCGCTGCATCGCCTGCAGGAGCGTCCTTGGAGCCACCAGGCTGTCCAGGCTGTCCAGGCTGGCCAGGCTGTCCAGGCTTGGAGTTGTCGCCAGGCTTTGCATCGTTACCAGGAGCGGTACCGTTGCCTTCGCCGTTGTCAGCGTTGCCGCCCTTGTCGTTGCCGTTCTCGTTGCCGTTGCCAGCACCGTTATCAGCATCGGAGCTGCCGTCGGAAGAACCGTCAGAGGAGCCGAGGCCACCGACGCCGATCAGGCCAAGCAGTGCAACTGGAACCAGCAGCCACCATGGTGAAACGGAGCTACCGATCACGCCACAGTTGGAGGAACCATCGCTGGAGCCGTCAGTGTCGCAAGTAGGAGCTGGAACGCAATCCTCGGACTCATCGCCCTTGTCCTCGCAGGTGCCAGTCTTCTTAACAAGTACGGTCTGCTTGATGTCCTCGCGATCAACGTGCTCAGCGACGAGCTCGCCGTTTGCATCGTAGAGGCGCTCGAATACAACCAGGGTCTTGCCCTCGTAACCCGCAGGAACCGTGAACTCTAGATCAACGGAGCCCTTGGACTTGTCTGCGGTAAATTCCTTGTCTGCTGTGATGCCAGTGCCTTCGCCGGTCTGAACGTCCATCAGCTCACCCTTCATGGTGTAGCTGTCGCCGGACTTGAGACCAACGTAGTCGACGGTGTCAACCACAGTGCCACCTTCGGCATCCATGAAGCGGTCGTTGTCTGCTTTGTCCTTCGCGTTGGTCTTGATCAGCGGGGTGTTCTCGCCAACAACAATGGTCTGGTTCACGGAGTCCAGGTTCTTGTGCTCAGCAACAACTTCGCCGTCCAGGCTCAGTTCTTCAAACACAACCAGGGTCTTACCCTCGTGCTCTGCAGGAACCTTGAACTCAAGCTTGACGGAGCCTTCAGCCTTCTCAGGGGTGAAGGTCTTCTCGGCGGTGATGCCGGTGCTTGCGCCCTCTGCATCCTTGTCTACGAGCTCGCCCTTCATGGTGTACTCCTTGCCAGGAGTCAGGCCTACGTAGATAACAGTGTCAACAACAGTGCCGCCATCAGCGTCGAGGACCTTGTCGTCCTTGCCGCCGTCCTTGTCGTGTGCATTGGTGCCAATCCAAGGAGCTGGAACAACCTCGGTTACCTGCTCAGGAGCGGTGGTAACGGTGGTGGTAACTGGCTCTGGGGTCACGGTTTCGGTCACGATACCTGGGGTTTCGGTGACAGTAACGGTTTCAGCAGTCTCGGTAACCGTGGTGGTTGGGTTCTCCCACTCGGTCTCGATAACAGGCTCACGGGTAGTGGTCACTACGGTGGTGCCGCCATCAACCTCAGTGGTCTCCACTACTGGCTCACGGGTGGTGGTAACCACGGTGGTGCCGCCGTCAACCTCAGTGGTCTCCACTACTGGCTCACGGGTAGTGGTCACTACGGTGGTGCCGCCGTCAACCTCAGTGGTCTCGGTAACCTCTGGAAGGGTGGTGGACTCGGTCACGGTTCCGCCATCGATGATGGTGGTTTCGGTAACTGGGGTGACCTCGGAAGTCTCGGTCACGGTTACGACTGGAGCGGTGGTAACTACGGTCTCGGTCTCAGCAGGGAGAGTCGAGGTGGTGGTCTCAGTTACACGAGTTTCAATAACTTCGGTGTCGGTTACCGTGGTAGTTGGAGTTTCGGTGACGGTTACTGTTACAACCGGAGCCGTCTCCGTGGTTGTTACGACAGGAGTGGTGACATCGACGGTAGTCTGCTCGGTGGTCGTGACAGGGGTGGTCGTAACGACTGGAACCTCGGGGAGCTCGACGGGGGTTCCATCCTCTGGGTTAACAAATGAAATACCGAGAAGGTCCTGGTAATTCATATCCGCTCGCCCAGTAGACTCCTCGTAAATTTCTAGAGTCGCAACAGTTGAATCGACAGATTCGAGAGTGACCCCTGCCGGCGCGGGCTGCTGTCCAGTGAGAATCTTAAACGCCTCGTCGATTCCAGAGAAGTTCGAGGTCGCGTCATAGAGGTATTTTCCGTTGTCAGAGTCGGTCCAATACCACACTGCTAGCTGGGTTGCGTATCGCATTTCATTGTCGGTCAACTCAAGAGCTTCCTGCAATCCAGATGCGTTGGTTGGATAACCATTATAAACTGCGTCTAGTACGCCCTGCTCTGCGCCGTCCCGTGCATTATCGGCGTAACCAGCGAGATTACCGTACCTTTTATCGTACAGCAGGTTAGTGCCGTCGGGGTTCGCATCGCCCTCCGTGGGGATAGTACGGTTCATATTGAAGCAGTAAACGACCTGAGAATCAGCCGACAGTGTTCCGCCATCAGGGTATACAGCCAGCGGAGCCGGGTGGCTGGTCTGATTCGTACCGTCACCGTAAGGTGGTTGAACAGCAATCTCGTTGACGGTTACGCCCCGATATTGCCCAGGAGCAGCATTCGCCACGTTCGGAACGAGCAACGCTCCGATCAACATTGTCATCACGGTTACCAATGCCGCGATAACCCTCGATTTCTTAACTTCCATTGCTTCTCCTCAAGTTGTGGACGATATCGGCGACTGCTGTCGCGACATCTGTACTAGGAAAACACCTAAGCAATTCCCGGCGCGGATTCAAGGCTGACTCAAGGTGTCCCCAGCAACCATAGGCCCAACTCCACAGTAATTGCAACAGCAAGTACAGGAAATTTGAGGAATGATTGTCTATTCTCCCCAACTCAGTACGCCACAAAAAGATCCCCTGCAATTCAAAAAATAGTGACAGGAAGTGAACGCTATCAGCGAATATGTGGAATCGATATGCTACTCGCAACTTCTAGACTTGCAATACCATGGCGCGAGCAACGTTCGCCATCCATCCCCCCATAGCCCCACGCATTAACCGCGAGACGCATTAATCTCATTCACAGTCAGCAGATTCACACCCCATACATGGTGGGACGGTTACCGCATGGGATAACTAAGGCTAGGAGTTGTTTAGAAATAGAGCCCTATCGATCAAATGCGTACATAAAGAAATAATGAGTGGGGCCCTACATTTGTAGGGCCCCACTCATCATTCAGCTCTCAGGCTGATTACTTACTTATGCTTCCTTGCGGCGACGAATCATCAGCGCGCCACCTGCTGCGATCATCAGCATTGCTGCGATGCCAACCATCCAGACGTTTGCACCGGTGTTAGCCAGTCCGCCGCCTGCGCCTTCGATCGCATCAGACTGAGTGGTGCCAGGCTTGGTGTTTTCACCAGGCGTGGCTCCGTTGCCAGGCTGTGCGTTCTCTTCTGGCGTGGTGTCGCCGGATGGAACAGTGCCGTTTCCTACGCCACCGTTGCCTTCCCCACCGTTACCAGCTTCTGGTGCTGGTGCTGGAGCTGGAGCGTTGCCGTCGGAGGAACCACCATCGGAAGATCCACCATCAGAGGATCCGCCGTCAGATGAACCCAGGCCACCGACGCCGATCAGGCCGAGCAGAGCAACTGGAACCAGCAGCCACCATGGTGAAACGGAGCTACCGATCACGCCACAGTTGGAGGAACCATCGCTGGAGCCGTCAGTGTCGCAAGTAGGAGCTGGAACGCAATCCTCGGACTCATCGCCCTTGTCCTCGCAGGTGCCAGTCTTCTTAACAAGTACGGTCTGCTTGATGTCCTCGCGATCAACGTGCTCAGCGACGAGCTCGCCGTTTGCATCGTAGAGGCGCTCGAATACAACCAGGGTCTTGCCCTCGTAACCCGCAGGAACCGTGAACTCTAGATCAACGGAGCCCTTGGACTTGTCTGCGGTGAATTCCTTGTCTGCTGTGATGCCAGTGCCTTCGCCGGTCTGAACGTCCATCAGCTCACCCTTCATGGTGTAGCTGTCGCCGGACTTGAGACCAACGTAGTCGACGGTGTCAACCACAGTGCCACCTTCGGCATCCATGAAGCGGTCGTTGTCTGCTTTGTCCTTCGCGTTGGTCTTGATCAGCGGGGTGTTCTCGCCAACAACAATGGTCTGGTTCACGGAGTCCAGGTTCTTGTGCTCAGCAACAACTTCGCCGTCCAGGCTCAGTTCTTCAAACACAACCAGGGTCTTACCCTCGTGCTCTGCAGGAACCTTGAACTCAAGCTTGACGGAGCCTTCAGCCTTCTCAGGGGTGAAGGTCTTCTCGGCGGTGATGCCGGTGCTTGCGCCCTCTGCATCCTTGTCTACGAGCTCGCCCTTCATGGTGTACTCCTTGCCAGGAGTCAGGCCTACGTAGATAACAGTGTCAACAACAGTGCCGCCATCAGCGTCGAGGACCTTGTCGTCCTTGCCGCCGTCCTTGTCGTGTGCATTGGTGCCAATCCAAGGAGCTGGAACAACCTCGGTTACCTGCTCAGGAGCGGTGGTAACGGTGGTGGTAACTGGCTCTGGGGTCACGGTTTCGGTCACGATACCTGGGGTTTCGGTGACAGTAACGGTTTCAGCAGTCTCGGTAACCGTGGTGGTTGGGTTCTCCCACTCGGTCTCGATAACAGGCTCACGGGTAGTGGTCACTACGGTGGTGCCGCCATCAACCTCAGTGGTCTCCACTACTGGCTCACGGGTGGTGGTAACCACGGTGGTGCCGCCGTCAACCTCAGTGGTCTCCACTACTGGCTCACGAGTGGTGGTCACTACGGTGGTGCCGCCGTCAACCTCAGTGGTCTCGGTAACCTCTGGAAGGGTGGTGGACTCGGTCACGGTTCCGCCATCGATGATGGTGGTTTCGGTAACTGGGGTGACCTCGGAAGTCTCGGTCACGGTTACGACTGGAGCGGTGGTAACTACGGTCTCGGTCTCAGCAGGGAGAGTCGAGGTGGTGGTCTCAGTTACACGAGTTTCAATAACTTCGGTGTCGGTTACCGTGGTAGTTGGAGTTTCGGTGACGGTCTCAGTCACTGCTGGAGCGGTGGTCACTTCAGTTTCGGTGATTGCTGGAAGTGTGGTGGTGACCTGAGTAGTAGGTACTTCAGTGATGGTCTCGCCACTGTCAGGGTTAACGAACTCAGCGGTGATCAGATTCTGGAAATTGGTCGCGTTGTAGTAGTTCGAAGGCTCGTAAATGTTCAGCGTCGCGTTCGACAGGTCAACGCCGATCAGCTCATGACGTGCACCCGACTGGCGGGTCAGGGTAACGTACGCTTCAACAATCTTAGAGTTCATACGCTGGCTCAAGAAGGAGTAGCTGCCCTTACTGTCGGTGTAGTACCAAACTGCAGCCTGAGTTGCGTAGCGGAATTCTTCGTCAGTCAGGCCCAGCTTGCCCTGCAGTCCAGAAGCATTCTTCGGGTAGCCATTGTAAATTACATCAAGGATGGCTTGATCAATGTCGCCACCAGCTGGAGTATCAGCGTAACCGGTTAGCGACTCGCCATAGTGCTTGGTGTAGCGCAAACCACTTTCAACTGAGCTTTTACTTGGGTAGTACTTTGATGCGTTAAAGCAATACGCCACCTGGGCGTCTGCGCTCGCGCCCCGCTCATTGTGCACGGTCAGCGGAATCTGGAAGTTGCCGCCCTGTGTGGACCAAGGGTGCTTGCCCCAAGCTCCGGCGTCGTCGACGCCGATATAGGTTCCTTCAACCTGAACTGCATGTGCTGCCGACGGCATTGCAACCGTGGCAAGGATAACAGCCATGATCATGGCCATTATTCTTCTCATTTTCGTAATCATTTCTCTCCATCAAGAACGGCACATGCCGTTCGTCGTCTCAGTTACGCGCCGAAATACGGCAGCATGCTTGTACGGAAACAAACCTCGCTCCAGCGGGAATGAGACTCATTCAAGTTCATTCTCAGGAAAGGTTTACAGCGATATTAACACAGTCCTGAGAATCCGCTTTAAATAGTTAAGCATCGCTCCCCACCTCTTTACCCCCATGCACCATGACCTGCCCATTTCCCGATTTACTTTCACAGGAAATACGCAAAATCGGATAAGTTCCCACGTTAAGTAGATGCTTAGCGGCACTTTCCACTCTTAAAATCAGCAAAGACAAAAAGGGCGGGTCAGACGATGTTTTCGTCTGACCCGCCTACTTGCTGCAGGAAGAAAATCGCGAAAGATTAGCCGTTACTGTGAGGCGACAGTCAGGGCTTCTCCCCGTCCGCAACATCGACGTGAACGATGTCGCCGTCGCGGATGTCACCAGCAAGCAGCGCTTTGGCCAAGCGGTCGCCAATCGACTGCTGGATGAGGCGACGCAATGGTCGTGCGCCATACGCAGGGTCGTAGCCACGATCCGCAAGCCACGCCTTGGCAGCATCCGAGACATCGAGCTCGAGGCGACGCTCCGCCAGGCGTTCCGCAAGAGCTCCCAGCTGAATATCGACGATTCCTACCAACTGTTCAGCAGACAGTGGGTCGAAGACAACCACGTCGTCCAAACGGTTAATAAACTCCGGCTTGAACGCACGCTTCACAGCCTCCATGATCTCGTCGCGAGTACCACCCGCACCCAGGTTGGACGTCAGGATGATCACCGTGTTACGGAAATCAACGGTGCGGCCCTGCCCGTCGGTCAGGCGCCCCTCATCGAGCACCTGCAGGAGCACGTCGAACACGTCAGGGTGCGCCTTTTCCACCTCGTCGAAAAGCACAAGCGTATAAGGGCGACGACGAACCGCCTCAGTCAGCTGACCACCTGCATCGTAACCAACGTATCCCGGAGGGGCACCGACTAGGCGCGAGACGGAGTGCTTCTCGCCATACTCAGACATATCGATACGGACCATTGCCTGCTCGTCGTCGAAGAGAAACTCTGCGAGGGACTTCGCAAGCTCAGTCTTACCCACACCGGTAGGTCCAAGGAATAGGAACGAACCAATTGGTCGGTTCGGATCGGCAATGCCCGCGCGGGAGCGTCGCACGGCATCCGAAACAGCAGTGACTGCCTCGGTCTGTCCGACAACGCGCTTGCCCAATTCACCTTCCATGTTCAGCAGCTTTTCGGTTTCACCCTGCATCATCTTGCCCGCAGGGATACCAGTCCACGCACTGACCACGTCGGCGATCACATCAGGGGTGACTTCCTCGGCAAGCATGGTATTCCCGCGTGACGACGACTCCGTCTCCGCCTGGGCAACCTGCTCTTCCAGTTCCGGGATGCGCCCATAACGCAGCTCAGACACTCGCGCGTAGTCGCCTTCGCGCTCGGCGATTTCGGACTCGTTGCGCAGCTGCTCCAGCTCTTCCTTTGCAGCCTGAACCTTGTCGATCTCGCCCTTCTCGTTCGCCCACCGGGCTTTGAGCTCGCCGAGCTTCTCGCGTTCGTCGGCAAGCTCTTGGCGCAGCTTATCTAGACGGTTCTTGGAAGCAATATCTGATTCTTTCGCCAGTGCGATCTCTTCGATTTCGAGGCGTCGGACAACGCGCTCAAGTTCGTCGATTTCTTGTGGCGACGAGTCGATTTCCATGCGCAGCCGCGAGCCCGCTTCGTCGACCAAGTCGATCGCCTTGTCTGGCAGGAAGCGGTTGGAGATGTAGCGATTCGACAGTTCTGCCGCTGCCACCAGGGCGGAGTCCTGGATACGGATGCCGTGGTGGACCTCGTAGCGTTCCTTTAGGCCGCGGAGGATACCGATCGTGTCCTCCACGCTTGGCTCACCAACGTAGACCTGCTGGAAGCGACGCTCCAGTGCGGCATCCTTTTCGATGTACTGGCGATATTCGTCAAGCGTGGTTGCACCGACCAAGCGGAGCTCACCACGAGCCAGCATCGGCTTAATCATATTGCCTGCATCCATCGCGCCCTCGCCGGATGCACCAGCGCCAACGATGGTGTGCAGCTCATCGATAAAGGTGATGATCTGACCATCGGAACTCTTAATCTCGTCGAGAACAGCCTTAAGGCGCTCTTCGAACTCACCGCGGTACTTCGCGCCTGCAACCATCGCGGAAAGGTCGAGCGAAATCAGCGTCTTGCCCTTAAGCGACTCCGGAACGTCACCTGCGACGATTCGCCGCGCAAGACCTTCGACGATGGCGGTCTTACCCACGCCAGGCTCACCGATGAGCACTGGGTTGTTCTTCGTCCGACGGCTCAGCACCTGGACCACGCGGCGGATCTCTTGATCACGGCCGATGACCGGATCGATCTTGCCCTCGCGTGCCTTCGCAGTGAGGTCGGTGGAGTACTTCTCCAGCGCCTGGAACTGGCCCTCAGGGTCCTGAGTGGTTACCTTCTGATGTCCACGCACAGACGGGAAGGCCTGCTTAATAGCGTCGTAGGTCGCGCCGCGCTTCTGCAGCAACTCCGCCGCATCGTCCTTGCCACGAGCGATAGCCGCCAAGAGAACTTCGGTGGACACGAATTCGTCGCCAAGCTCTCCTGCAAGCTCTTGGGCCGAGTTCAAGACGTTCAGGCCGTCCCGGTTGAAGTTCGGGTTGGCCATGTTCTGACCGTCTGCCTTCGGATAACTATCGACGAGCTCCAGGGCCTCCTTGGCCACAGTGTCTGGGTCGACGCCGGTGGCACGTAGCACCGGTGCTGCGATGCCTTCCTCTTGGGTCAGGATCGCGTTCAGCAGGTGGGCGGGTCGAATATCAGGGTTGCCGTTTGCGCTGGCTTTCTGCAGTGCTTGCTGCAGCGCCTCCTGCGTCTTTGTAGTTGGGTTGAACGAGCTCATGTGAGTGTTCCTTTCGCTAGTTTTTCTTTGTCACTATCCATAACGCTTAAGGAGTTGAGTCTGTTCCACTCAAGTACAAAAAAGTTTAGCCGAAGGCACTCAACCTTGCTGGCGGGCTACCACTCCTACCGCGGGTCTGTCACTTCCACGATATTCGTTTCTCGCGCTTCCTCTGGGCGTTGAAGGAAAAGAGTTACCACGGTAGCTACCGTCAAGACGACCGCACAGAGCATGAATGTGGTGGCACCACCTCGACCCTGGGCCTCAACACTGCCCCCTCCGGCGACGCTGACGAGTTCATAATTGGCAATCATCAATGCCGTTCCCGCAGCACCCGCTAACTGCAACAACGTATTCAAGATCGCCGAACCATGGCTATAAACATCTCCTGAAAGAGAACTCATCGCGGTAGTCATCAATGGGGTCAACGTCATTGCCAGCCCCACTGAAAATACGGCGTACATCACGGCGACGGTCGTAACGGATGTCGTGTGATCCACCGTCGCCATCCACCACATCGAGGCAGAACAGATCACCGTTCCGGGAATAACCAAAGGACGGGGCCCGATCCGGTCATACAACGCCCCCGCGAGCGGCGAGAAAATCGTCTCGACGATGCCGCCCGGAAGGCTGGCTAGGCCCGCGACCAGAGCCGTCGTCAGCAAAGCACCTTGGAGAAACAATGGCAACGTGTTGTACATGCCCAGCATTGAGCCTTGGTACAAAACGATCACAACCAGCGCAATGACAAAGTTGCGGATCTTCAGCGGTTGCAAGTTGAGTAAGGCGGTCCCCTTTGAACCAAGTGCAAGCTGGCGCCAGATAAACAGAACCAACCCGACGACACCGAGAACGCTCATGGCGATAGCAACCGTTGCCTCGGGGCCACCTTCTAGCATGATGCCCACAGATCCAAGCCCATAGACTATTCCGCCGAACGCGAATACCGAGAGAACAACGGAAAGCACGTCGAGCGGGGATTGTTTCAGCTCACCGACGTTGCGCAGTTTCCACACGCCGACGAGACCGGGAATGATGACTAGGACTGCCATCACCCAGAAAACGATGTGCCATGATGTCACCGCCATAACCGCACCAGCAAACGTCGGGCCGAGTGCTGGCCCCACCGCCATAACAATGGCGATCACGCCCATGACGGTGCCTCGCCGTTTCGGCGGAACCACTGTCATGACCACCGTCATCTGCAGGGGGATCACCACCGCTGTGCCCATTGCTTGAAGCACACGGCCCAGCAGCATGATTCCGAAAGTCGGAGACAGCGCAGCTACTGCAGAACCCAGCAAGAAAGCTACCACCGCGAAGAAATACACTCTACGCGTGGAGAAACGGTCCAAAATCCACCCGGTTAAAGGCATCATGATCGCCATGGTCAGCATCACGCCTGTAAGCAACCACTGCGCGGTGGCGGCGGCCACGTTGAACTCGTGCATGATGTTGGGAAGTGCGACGGCAAGAGCCGTTTCGTTGAGCATCATGACGAAAGTCGTCATCACGAGCACCGCGATTAAGGCAATGGTCTCGCCGCTCATTTGAGCGTGCGCAGTGGAATTCTGGTCAGAGTGTTCAGGCGAAGACATGCCCCACGGCTCCTTGGGTAGTTCTAGTTCGGCGCGCGAAGGCGAAAAAGGAAATGCTACTCAGCGCAATATGAAAACGCATTGTGAAAAGAAAGCGCACCGTTACACGATGTGCAACGGTGCTTCAGCACCTTATATAGGTACTGATACGCCAAACTAGATCTTCGGCGATAAGTGGCCTTGCGTCAAAGCGACTGGCCACATTTATCTATCGCGCTCCACCAACGGAGCCGGCTCGCCCTGCGGTCTCACCCTTGACCGGAACCCACTTCAGCGCGAAGGCAGCGATGGTAATCACTGCCGCAATGGCAAACGAAATCCAACCGAACCCACCCGTGAAACCTGCGATGACAGCAATTGGCGCCATGATCGTCATTCCAATCTCGAACGGTGCGAAACCGACATATGCCACGCCGTACTCATTGAGTGTGCCGGAACGCAGCTTCGGGTCAACCATTTTCAGCAGCGCAATACCTGTGGCCACGGCCGCGGTTGCCCAGCCCCAACCGAAGATGCCGCGCTCGAGCCACTTCTTGCCAAAGAACATTGGCGCCATAACAAAGAGGTAGAAGAGACAGAAGACGGTACCCAGTGCGAACAGGATCAGCAGTTCGAGCCAGTACTGCGCCACGGCTGCCGGGACGATGGATGCAATGCCGAAGGCAATCAAGTAGTCGGTTGCTGCACCCGAAATCGTCGTGACGGTTTCTCGGTCCAAGTAATTCGGGCGCTTGAACAGATTTAGCACCAGGCGCCCGAGCAAACCGATGACAAAGGACATGGCGAACAGCGGGATCGAGACATTTTCAAATTGGTTCCCAATAAACTGGTTCACCAGATACGCAATTAGGACACTGAATACGATGAACCCACCGTGCAGGGCCAACGGTTCGATCGCGGATGGGTTCGTGGTGGCCTTACCAATGGAAGGACGATCGTCTTCCTTCTCGATATATCCTTTGCGCAGCTCCTCGGGCAATTCTCCTGCCAGCTGCGAAGCGCGTCCGGTGCGAATACCCCAGTTAGCTACGATAACGCCGCCGATAATGGCGACAAGGGTGCCTACGGTAGCGGAAGTGAAGCCGAGGGAGGATGCCGCCTCGGCACCGACTCCCTCTAGAGACGAGCCCACCGCCGCAGCAGTACCGAAACCACCGACGAAGCCAACTGGGAGCATCATGCCAAACCAGTCTTCGGTGCCAAACAGCGGCTTGAACAAGAAGATGCCGATCAGGATGAAAAGGCCCCATTGGAACATGAACATGGTGGTAGAGAAGGCCCACATGTTGCGGGCCCCCTTAGCCACCGAGCCGCCCAGATCCATCGAGTACGCCATCGACGCGAAAACAACCGCGATCAGAAGTGTGGTGTAGGTGCCGATTTGGTCGGAGAAGTTGATCCAGCCCAGCACCTCGGGGCCAAGAACAAGTCCAATGAGGCCCGCAGTAATCGGGGCGGGAAGCAGCAGCTGTTGCAGGAGGTGGATGCGGTTTCGTAGGACGTTTCCAACGATCAACAGCAACGAAATCCAGCCGAAGTCAATCAAAAGATCATATGGCGTGTACTCCATGTGCAGCCTTTCGAATCATAAATACAGGAAAATGTGATGTGTATTGCAGCTATTTAAACAGAAAACACGGAGTCTGCGGTACTTTCCCGCAAGGTACAATAGGTGACATGTCACCAACAGAGTATCCAGTCATCATCATCGGCGCAGGCCAAGCGGGACTTGCGGCAGCCCACGAAGTGCAGCGCCGAGGAATTACCAATTTCCTAATCCTGGATGCCAACGACGGTCCCGGCGGAGCCTGGAGACATCGCTGGGACTCTCTAACATTAGGAAAATCGCACGGTATCGCCGACCTTCCCGGACTGCCTCTCGACCGCCCCGACCCGACGGTCCCCGCGAGTGAGGTCGTCGCCAAGTACTACGGAGCCTATGAACAAAACTTCGACCTCCCCGTCCACCGCCCGGCGCGCGTAGCCCAAGTCACGGGCACCGGGCCTTTTACCGGGCCTCTTACAGTCACGCTCGAATCGGGAGAACAATTCACCGCCGAGGTCGTCATCAACGCGACAGGTACGTGGGACAGCCCCTATATTCCGTATATCCCCGGGATCAACAAGTTCGCAGGGCAGCAGCTTCACACGAAGCACTACCGCCGAAAGGAAGACTTCGCAGGCAAGAGGACCCTGGTTGTCGGCGGTGGCCTGTCCGCGGTGCAATTCCTCCTTGAGCTCGAAAGCGTCACCGAAACGATCTGGGCCACGCGGCGCCCGCCACAGTTCGTCGACGGTTTCGGCGACAGCGATTGGGGCCTCAACGTGGAAAAACGCGTCCGCGAGAACACATTCGCAGGGAAGCTCCCGGCTTCGGTGGTAGCCAATACAGGCATTCCGCTTATCGACGATTACCTGGCCGGCGTTGAATCAGGAGCGCTAGTTTCGCGGGGCATGTTCAACGAGATCAACTCGACTGGCGTGCGTTTCGGGGCCAGTGATTCGTCGACAAGCAATCTTGTTGTGCCTGAGTCTTGGTCGCCTTTCCCTGCTGGACATGAGATCGATGTAGACGTCATTTTTTGGAACACGGGATTTCGGGCGCACCTTCCCCATCTGGCACCGCTGCAACTTCGCGAGCCAGGTGGCGGCATCACCATGGCCGACGAGGTGACACCTGCCAGAAACCCACGTGTGCTGCTTGCCGGCTACGGATCGACCGCGTCTACCGTAGGTGCCAACCGAGCCGGCCGATTGGCAGGCAGGGCTGCGGCACGACTGCTTAGTCAGTAGCGAATCGACATCCGGCCGTCGATTGCACCCGCACGCATGTCGTCGAACACCTGGTTAACATCCTCAAGCGCACACGTTCCGACCGTTGGTTTGATCTGTCCACGCGCATAGAAATCAAGCGCTTCTTGCATATCGAGGCGGGTTCCTACGAGAGATCCTCGAATAGTTAGACCCTTGAGGACAATATCAAAAATCGGAGCCGGGAAATCACCAGGCGGCAACCCTAAGAACACGATGGTGCCAGCTCGGCGAGCCATCCCAATC
The DNA here is from genome assembly GCF_030252165.1 of Corynebacterium breve. NCBI lineage: Bacteria > Bacillati > Actinomycetota > Actinomycetes > Mycobacteriales > Corynebacteriaceae > Corynebacterium > Corynebacterium breve. Next base: position 2,075,175 of record NZ_CP126969.1, read on the forward strand.
GCTTGTCCAAATGCCTTTGGATGAACCGCTGTAACCAGAACTCCATGGGCGCCGCCATCTGTAAACTCCTGCACAGCATCGGCAGGGTCACTGTCCTTTGCATTGATGACATGCTCTGCACCGTGCTTCTTAGCCAGCTCGAGCTTATCCTCTGCAATATCTACAGCAATTACTCGCAATCCCATGGCAACCGCATACTGAACGGCAATATGCCCCAGCCCACCGATACCGGAGATTACAACAAACTGCCCCGGACGCGCTTCGGTACGCTTCAAACCTTTGTAAACTGTAACCCCTGCGCAAAGGATCGGGGCAACTTCTACAGGGTCAGCCCCTCGGGAATGCGAGCCGCAAAACGAGTATCCACCAGCATGTACTCACCAAACGAGCCATCTTTTGTATACCCACCGTATTGCGCCGAAGGGCATAGAGTTTCTTGTCCAGATAGGCACAGGTCACACTCTCCACACGCAGACCAGAGCCATGCATTCCCAACAATGTCCCCCACTTCAACTGGATGCGTTCCAGGACCAAGAGCAACCACCTCGCCAACACCTTCGTGCCCCGGCACAAACGGTGGCTCTGGTTTAACCGGCCAATCGCCTTCGGCCGCGTGAAGATCCGTGTGACAGATTCCCGACGCGTGAAGCTTTACAAGTGCTTCATTCATTCCCAGCTCTGGGAGTTTATATTCCCTAACATTTACAACGGGACCAAATTCATCAACAACTGCTGCGGTGAAATTTTCGGGCAAAGAGTTGGTCATTTGAGTTACCTTTCAAGTATCAAATTGTTGGTGTCCCAAAACTAACAAAAGGAACAATGTGATCGCCAGCACAATTCCCTAATATTGAATATATCTTTCATTAACCGTCGTTTGGGCACCTTGCAACCACTTCTAGACCTTTGATTCAAATCGGCAAATCACACCGATACGGGGGATCTTGACCAATTCCGTACGGTCAAGCAGTCAAATCGTTCCCCTATCCGGCCAATAGTGAACTGAGCTTCAAATGAAGCGTCGGGTAAGGGCACCCGTCGCCATCAAGTTCATCGCGCCCGACTTGCACAAATCCGCGACTGCGATAAAAGGCGCAGGCTCCGCCGTTTTGCTCGTTCACGTCCACCGTGGTAACGCCGTGGTTTGAAATCGCCTCATGCAGAAGTCGTGTGCCAATTCCCCTACCGCGCGCCACGTTTTCGATAAAGAGCATTTCAAGATTGCCCTCTGCGATTCCTGCGAATCCGACCGGCTTCCCGTTCAACTCCGCAACAATGAGCGATACTGCGGGAAAATACATAGCTGCGAGATTCCCTTCGATGCGTTTGAAGTCCTCTTCAGTAAGAAAATCATGGGTTGCGCGGACGGCGCTTCGCCAAATTGCGACGAGTTCGGGATATTCGGTCGCGCCTTTTGCGGCTCGGATCGTCACCGCTGAATCATCGCCCATTTGGCCAGAGTGACACACTCTGGCCCGGGTAACAACCTGGCGCCCTGCATGAGCACCGCGGCATCAAACCGTAATCTTGACTACCCTTGTTGATATATCACTAACACGAAGGAGAAGAAGATGAAGGCTTTTGGATTCTTAAGTTTTGGGCATTATGCATTTGGTGGCCAAGGAGAAGCTTCGGCGGCAAGGTCCTTAAAAACCATCTAGAGATAGCGAAGGCAGCTGACGAGATCGGCGTGAATAATGCGTCGTTCCGCGTGCACCACTTTGCACCACAGGGTGCGTCGCCGATGCCGCTACTGGGAGCCATCGTTGGCGCTACAAAGCACATCGAAGTGGGCACAGGCGTCATTGATATGCGCTAGCGCATGTATAGGTTGCGACACTGGTGACTCTCCATGACAAGTATTGAGCCATGGGTCACGCGTGAGCGCGGCACCATCTTGGCGCGTGTGCCGCCTCGCTCGCTTGGTACTTGGAGTCGGCAACCACAGGGGTGGCCTGGACCCGGCCCACTCAGATTCGCAGTCACGGGCCCCGGGCAGTACAATCGTCAACATGTCAGCATCTTCGTGCTCTGCCGCCTGCGCGGCAGTGACCAGGACCTCCCGCTAGCGGCGGGACGTCCTCCTCACACCACTTACCTCCTGGAACGTCCAGTCGCCTCGTGAACCATCCGGAGCGGCCCTTTGTGCTGCTCGAAACTCTTCAGAGCGAAGGAGCAATCGATGCTTTCAGGCATTTCCTCTTCTACCCGCGGGCTCAGTCCCGTTCCTGTGCGCGTATGGCTCGTGCTATGCGCGATGTCCATGCTGCAGTTCTTCATCGCGGTCGACGTGACCGTGGTCAACATTGCGCTGCCCTCAATCGGCGCGGACTTCGGCGTCGAGGGTCACTCCCTGACGTGGGTCGTGGTCGGTTACACCATCACCGGTGGCGGGCTGCTGATGCTCGGCGGACGACTCGGTGACCTTCTGGGCCGCCGCCGCACACTACTGGTCGGCACGACCCTCTTCGGCGCGGCATCACTGCTGGCGGGCCTGGCACCCTCGTTCCCGGTCCTGGTTGCCGCGCGCCTGCTCCAGGGAGCAGGCGAGGCCATCGCGCTGCCCGCGGCGATGGCGACCATCGTGCTGCTCTTCCCCGAGGGGCCGCGCCGGTCGCGCGCCTTGAGCGTGTGGGCCGCAGTGGCCAGCTGCGGACTGGTGCTCGGGTTCGCCCTTTCGGGGATCATCACCGCTCATCTGGGCTGGCGGTGGATCTTCCTAATCTCGGTTCCGTTCATCCTGGTCGTGATCGTGGCCGCGCTCGTACTGGTCCCGGCAGACCGGTCTCGGTCTCGTGAACGGGTCCGTCTGGACCTTCCGGGATCACTCCTGCTGACGGCCTGCCCGCTGCTGTTCGTCTACGCCGCGGTCGAGGCCGGCGAGCCTGGGACAAATCCGTGGGTGAGCGTGGCCGCGCTGGTCGGCTCGGTGCTAGCCGCCGTCGGGTTCGTGTGGGTCGAGTCGAAGTCGCAGAACCCGCTGGTTCCGCTGGCCTTCTTCGCGGACCGCGCGCGGCTGCGAGCGAACCTGACGACGATGCTGCTCAGCGGCGCGTTGTCGACTTCCTTCCTGCTGTTCACCTTCTACCTGCAGGAGAGGCTGGAGATCGGTCCGCTGGGGGCAGGTCTCACGATGCTGCCCCTGGCCGTAGCGCTGATCGCGGCCTCGGTGCTTGTTCCACGGCTGCTGGGGCGCTGGGGCGCACGCGCCTGCGTTCTGGTCGGGCTCACGGCTGCTGCGGGCGCGATGGCGGTGGTCGCGCTTGTGGCGGTCCTGGGCGGTGGGGCAGCGTGGCTGCTCCCTGCGATGCTGCTGATCGCGGCAGGAATGGGATTCGGACTCGTGGGTCTGCAGTACATCGCGGTCAGCGGGACCACCGACGAGGATGCCGGGATCGCATCGGGCGTCCAGCGAGCGGCGGACCAGCTCGGAGGAGCCAGTGGCGTGGCCGTGTACGTGGGCCTCGGGTTCGCCCCGGCCCTGCACGCCGGCGATCCCTTCGTGATCGCTGCGGTGCTCGCCGTCGCCGGGTTGGTCATCGGTGCCTTGGTCATCTCCCGGTCGCCGGCTAACACTGCGATGCAGCCGCAGGCCGAATAGCAGGAAAGAGATCGACTCTACGCCGCTGCTGAAAAAGCAGCGGCGTAGAGTTGCACCTACTTCTTCCACCGGGGCCACTTCGGCATCCCGCGGCTCTTCCACATCTCCACCAGGCTTGTAATCCAGCGGACGGAGGCGAACAGCCCGTAGCCGGACGCAACGAGGCCTATCGCGACCACGAGCCAGCGTCCGATCCCGAGCCACACAGTCCCGTTCACGTCCAGCGCCCACTGAGCGCCCGTGATGAGCCCGGCTACGGCCATCCAGAGCCCAGCGACGACCACGGTCACCGGCAGGAGTACGAGGCACATCGCGGCGGCAGCCGACCAGAGCTGACGGGCCTCCAGCTTCGCCGTGGCAGCGATGATCCGCTCGGCCCGCTCGTTCGAGGCGTCGAGATTCGCGGTCATCGTGGCGGTGGCCTCCCCGGAGACCTGCTCGACGGCCTTCTCGACCCGCTCCTCGGTGCGCTTCTCGATCCGCTGCACCGCGCCGCCGACCTGGCTCACGAGCTTCTGGTTCGCTGTGGCCTGCACCTTCAGACCCTCAATCGCCGAGGCCGTAGCCGCGCGATTCTTCTGCGCCTCCGCGACCAAGGTCCGCGACGCGGCGTTCAAGTTCTCGCCGTTGAGACTCTGCGCGAACTCGCCGAGCGTGCTCGCGATCTCGTTCTGCCTGCTCTCGATACTCGCGATCCTCGCGGACACGTCGCTGGAGGGCGAGGAGGTCGACGCCGGGGCTGTGATCCGCTCCAGTCGCCTCGTCGTCTCCTCGTCCATGACCTTCACGAACCCCGCGAGCTTCTTCTGCTGCTCGGTCAGCGTGGCGATCCTCGTATTCTGCGCCTCGACGGCGGCGAGGATCGAGGTCAACAGCTCCATCGTCTCCGGACTGCCGAGCTGCTGCTGCGACTGCACGGGCCCGTTCTGCTGCTTCAGCCTGTCGAGTGCTGCGCTCATGTTCCTGCTCCTTCTGCTGCTGGTGGTAGTCGAAGAACGCCTGCGCGCCCTCCGGGGTGAAGTCCGCCGAGAGAGCGCTCGTGCGCTTGCGGCGCTCAGCACGCCTGGACTCGCCGCGGCGGTCCTCGATGTAGAGCGTCCAGGTCTCCTGACCGGCACGCTTACCCTTCTTGCTGACCGGGCTGTGCAGACGCATCCGCGGCACCCGATCCCCGTCATCGCCGAGTTGCTGGCTCTGCTCCTCGATCACCGCTTCGAGACCGGCCTTGTCCACCGCGCGGGGATCGGCCAGCGCCGCGCTCATCCGGTCGCCCATCTCGCGGTCGAGCGACCCCTCGGCGAAGTCCTCGCGGCGCAGCTCCCAGTCCTTCGGCGCGTGCCCCAGCCGCTTCACGACCGAGAGCCCGTGCTCGCGCATCAGCTCGTCGTTCGCCGACTGGACGCCCTTCTGGTTCCCGGCCTTGCGGTCGTGGAATGTGCGGTAGTCCGAGAGCGCCTTTCCCGTGCGGTTGTTGTGATTGAGAACCAAAATATGATTGTGCGGCTTCTTTCCCCGCCCATCCACATGACTGACGACGAGGCAGTCGGAATCCGGGTGCATCTTCTTCGCGAGCTGGTAGCCCAGATCGTTCACCCGCTGCACGTGTTCGGGGTTCTTCGGGTCGAACTCCTCGTCGCTGAACGACTGGCGGTAGTGCAGCGCCTCGACCTCGCGCGTCGTGTTCTGCATGAGCGCCCGAGCGCGCGCCGAGAACGAGCCGGGGCCTCCCGGCACATCGCACGTGATCGCGACGCCCCGCTCGTCCTCCTTGCCACGGATATAGCGCTCCGTGTCGGCGGCGCTCGTGCTCGGGCTGTAGTGCGTCGTGCTCACGAGGCCGTCCGATCACCGAGCAGGGCGCGGACCTCGCGCAGCAGCTCGATCAGCTCGGGCACCTCCGCCGACAGCGCCACCGACTCACCAGCCCGCGCCCGGCGGTCCAGGTCGTTGACGTTGATCGCCAGCGGGCGGATCTGCGCGGCCAGCTCGCGCGCGTCCGCCGACACCTGCGCGCGCGCCTCGACCCCGAGCAGGTGCGCGGCCACGGCGGCGTCCAGTTCCTCGCTCCGAGAGGCGTGGAGGGCATCCCGGACGACGGCCCGCACCCACGTGCTCGGAGCCAGCCCGAGCCGCTTCGCACGAGTGCGAAGCGCCGCGAGCGTGGCCTCTCCGAAGTCGGTATCGAGCTTCGCGCGGCCCCCACGACGACGCTTCGCGCCGCCGTGACTCTGGCGCACAGCCTCCGCATCAGCCCGACCGGTGTTCACCTGGGAGTCGGTCTGCTGCTCCACCTGTACGCCAGAGTGGCAAGCAGTAGGCCTGTCGGACACATCGCTGACGCTCGTGTCCTCCAGCCCTGCTTGCGAGGGGCCTCCGGCCCCCTCGACCCCCTGGAGTACGGTGCTGTCGGCGCTCATGCGGCACCTCCGATCAGTGCCAGCGGCACGTCCGGGCTCCGCACCGCGAGCCCGCCCAGCAGCTCAGCGACCGCGCCGTCCGCGTCGTGTTCCGCCGAGGTCTCCGGACCGTAGGTCAGTTCCCGCGACCCGGCGTTCTGGTGGTAGGCGTTGCCGTACATGCCGGGCGTGTGCGCGGCGACCGGAACGCTGCACTGGTGCCATTCGTAGGGCTCGATCTTCCCGATGTGCTGCACGAGGTAGCGGTTGATGTCATCGGCGCGGAAGACCTTCACGACCGAGGCCAGGCGGCGGATGAACTGGTCCAGCGCCTCGTCCACATTGCCCTTCTGGCGGGCGTAGTAGAAGAACTCGACGGGCTCGATCGTCGCCGTCATGACGATGAGGCGCGGAGCCACCTCGCCCTTGTTCTTGTACCGAGCCTTCGCAGGCGAAGCGTTGTACGGATCGAGCAGCAGCAACCAGTCGTTCGCGTCCATCGCCGAGGCCCGCAGATCGTCCAGCAGCAGCACCTCCTCGCCTCGCCAGTCATCAAGCGGATTCCCCGTCGCGGCCCGGTAGACCTGCCACCGCTCGCCGTGCGCGTTCGCCGCATTGATCGCCTCGGTGATGAAGTCCGTGGCGAACCGGGTCTTGCCGATCCCAGCATCCCCATGGACAAACACCACGTGCGTCGAGAAAGCACCGGCGCGCAGCTTCGCCGCCGCCCGGTACGCGCGGCGCTGGCCGTAGGCCGACAGCGCGTCGTCGATCTCCCGCTGATGCCGCGAGTAGATGTCGAACAGCCCATCGGTGAGCATGATCTGATCCCGCGTGATCTCGCCCTGGAGCACGCGCTCGCGCATGTCCTCGAAGTTCTCCGCGACGACCTTCTTTTTCACGTGGGCACGACCCTTGAGCCACGTCTCCCGGCGCTGGGCGTCGATCCCGAGGTAATCCGGCCCGCGCACCGTGGCGACCTCCGAGGGCGCGTACTGATGCTTGTCCGCGTACTTCACGTGCGTCAGGTACGACAGCATGTTGTCGAACGCATACCGACCGCGCCCCGGCTTCTCGACGTACTGCGGCTCGACGCCGATGCCGAACGCGAGCCGATCCAGCGGTGCGCTCTTCGCACGGCTCGCGAACTTGATGACCGCGTGCAGGTGATCGGGCTTTGGCTCGACCACCAGAGCCTTCTCCGCGTCGCTCCAGACCTCGCGCTCATCCCTGTCGTGCACGATGCCGTAGGCCTCGATGACCTCGCAGCCGATGGCCTCGAGTCGCTCGACCAGGTACGACAAGATCGCCCCGGCTCCCTGCTGGAGCAGTGCGGCACCGCTCGGATCATCGGCGGCCCAAGTCCAGTACGACGGATCGAGCTGCTGCGCGAGGCCGATGCTCGTGGGGTTGTTCTCCTGCTTAGCCACGACGACCACCGCCAGCGACATCGTAAGGAGCATGCGGCGCCTTAAATGACCCCCTATTGACCCCCAAATGAGACCCCAAATGATCGCGCGAGGTCACACGACTGCGCGAGACCGGAACCGGCTCCTGACCAGGCATGTTGTTGCAAGGCGCGGCAATCGACAAGCCCTTGCCGCGCCCGTAGGAACGAATAAGGCTCCCGAAACTCTTGGGGTGCGAACGGGAGTTGCGAACCGTCATGACGACGGGCAGCCCGCCTGCGGCGGGTGCCAGGTCAGGCCCTCCGGGCGGGGTCAGGTCGGCGGACACGAGGGCGCTGGTGCGGTCGGTGGTGCTCATCGGGCACCGCCCTTGCTGTAGCGCTTGATGACGGCCTGGTGCGTGACGCCGAGGGCGTCGCCGATCTTCGCCCAGGTCACCCCATCGGCGCGGGCGTCGGCGACGGCGATCTCGACGGACTCCTCCAGCACGGAACGGAGCACACCGAGGTCGTAGAGACGAGCCTCGGAGTCGGCGAGGGCGGGGTCGCCCTGACGCCAGCGGAAGCCGGTCAGGTGATCGAAGGCGGCGGAGTTCGCACTCATCAGCGACCACCGCCCATCACGGCGGCGACGGCGGCGCGCTGTCGCGGCGTCAGCGGAGTGAGAGCCAGACGCTCACCGGCTCGGCGACCGGCGGCGCGGGCGGCGATGACGGGATCGAGCCCATCAGCATGCGGAACGGGAGTCGAGGCCTGGTCGAGACCAGGGCGGTCAAGCGCAGATGCGCGGGGAACGTCGATAACGACAGACATCGGAAGTCCTCAGACATGAGTATCTTCCGGTTCCCCGCCACGGTAATTGGGCTGTTTGACCGGCTACTCATCCGGGAGCAGAACCCCGCGCTTCTAAGTCGCGGCCCCGGTGGGATCTTCTTGTCTGCAACCATTCTCCCATGACTCGACTCACCATTGCAATGACGAGTCGAGTCATGAGTCAGTCGCTTCTCGGCTCGATCCGCACGAGATCGGGGTCGAACTTCACGTGACCCGGCATTATGGGCTCGATGGTCACCGTCACCAGCTCGTCCACGAGCATCCGGCGACGGTCCATGTCCAACGCCTTCCACTTCGACTCGACGACCTCACGACGCTCCGCGGTGCCGACCGCCTCCTCCACGCCCGCCAGCAGCTTCGCCGCCACCGACACCGAGCGGTCCAGCAGCTCCGTGTCGATCTCATCGATGCGGGCCTTCACGTCGTTGATCGCCGCGGTGATCTCCAGGACCGGCTGATGGATGTCGCGCAGCAGCGGGCTCAGCTCTTTCACACGCTCGACCAGGGCGCTCCGCTCGGTCAGCAGTTCCTCGCGATCCGGCCCGTCGTCCTCCTGCGGCATCACGAGGTCGTGCACGTCCACGGACGACAGGCGCGTGAGCACCGCCTCGGTGACCATCGCATCGACGGGCTCGCGCTGGCGGGTGAGGTGGAACTGCTCGCCACAGCGGTACGTCGGCTGCTTGCGGCTATTTGTCCCCGAGACGAGCGTCGCGCCGCACTTCCCACAGAGGCCGATCGTGGACAGGAGGTACTTCGGCTGGTTGCCCTGCCTCGCCGACCTCCGCACGTTGTCCTCCAGCTTCGACACCGCAGCCCGCCACGTCTGCTCCCCGACGATGGGCGGGAACGCCTCGCCCTGCACCGGGTACAGCTCGCCGGAGGCGTAGTGCTTGATGAAACCAGCGTAGAGCGGGTTCGCCAGGAGGTAGCGCACGGCATCGACGGAGAACTCCGACCCGCGGGCGGTGAGGTGACCGGCACTGTTCAGATCCTCGCGGATTCGCCGGATCGACAGCGACGGCTCGCCGAGGAACGCGTCGAAGGCCCGCCGAACCGCGTCAGCCTCCTCCTCGATCAGTTCACCTTCTCTCGTCCAGCCGAATGCCTTCCAGGCGGACGTGGGAATACCCTCGGCACGTCGGCGCTCGTTCGATCTGATCTGTCGCTCGGCCTTGCGTCGCGCCTCGAACCGGGCCAGCGCGGCGAGCATCGTGGCCCGGAACTCACCGTCTGCCGTCGAAAGGTCGATCTCGCCGTCCACGGTGACGACCCGCAGGCCGAGATCGATCAGCGTGTTGAGGTCCTTCGTGCTGCGCAGCAGCCGGTCCATGTCCACGGCGACCACCATCGAGAACCGGCCCGCGCGGGCGTCGTCCAGCATCTCGGCCCAGCGGGTGCCAGCGCGGCGCTTCTTCGTCGCCGACACCGCGTTGTCCTCGTAGACCTCGACGACGTTCCAGTCCTTGGCCTCGGCCAGCGCCCTGATCTTCCTCAGCTGCGTATCGACCGTCCAGCGGTCGCCCTTGCGGTCCATCGAGGCGCGGACGTACGCGGCCACCTCGTTCGTCTTCCTCAGCGCTACCAGTTCGACCATGCAGCCAAGCTTACGTGAACGGGTGTTGCAACCGCGACATGCGCTACGAAACTCCACTCTACCTCGCCGAAGAGGCCGCGGCGCTTGATCTTCTGTCCGATGGGCGCACAGCCCTGGGCGTCTCGCGAGGATCACCGGAACCAGCAGAAAAGGGGTGGGAGGCCTTCGGCTACACGGCCGAGGCCGAGAATGGCGCAGACATGGCGCGAGAGAAGTTCGAACGGTTCATGCATGCGATCCAGGGATACGGCATGGCCCAGGCAGCACCCCAAGAGCGCCAGTACCCGCGCATGTACAAAAGTGGCGCACCGCTGCCGGTTCTTCCACACTCGTCCGAGCTGCATAAGAGAATCTTCTGGGGCTCCGGCTCCAACTCTTCGGCAATCCAAGCCGCACACGACGGCGTGAACCTGATGAGCTCAACGTTGGTGTCAGAGGCAGACGGACGCTCACTTGGCGAGGTTCAGCGCAGCCAGATCGACACCTTCCGCAACGCGTGGAAGGAGGCGGGCCACGATTGGAACAACCCGCGCGTGTCGGTTTCGCGTTCGATCTTCCCGATCGTCGATGAAGAGACGCGCCTCCGCTTTGGCACCCAGGCCACCGAAAACGACCAGATCGGCTCTTTGGGCGAAGGCGTGCCGGTCACTTTCGGCCGTTCCTACGCAGCGGAGCCAGACAAGCTCATCGAGCAGCTCAAGGCCGACCCAGCGATCGAGGTGGCGGACACGTTGCTGCTCACCATTCCGAATACCATGGGCGTGGACATCAACGTGAAAATCCTGCAGGCCTTTGCAGAACATGTCGCACCTGAGCTTGGGTGGATCCCCAATACGGAAGGGTTAGTCTCGGGTTACGAAATTACATAACCCTGCAAGTATACGACAGGTGATACATCATCGTCTAAGATCATCGACATGGTACAGCTCGATGATGTGGGACAGCTGATCCGTGAACGCGGGAGCACTCTCAGCAGTGAAGTTCACGGACGCCTTTTCGAGGCCATACCGGAGACTCGCCAGCTTTTCCCCGCAGACATGGGACGCGCTCACACCCAGCTCCCCCGCGCCCTTGCCTGGGTCCTAGAAAATGCCGACGAAAACGGCCTGCTTTGCGACGACGTCATCGCCCAAATCCATACCCTCGCACGTGACCACCGTCGGCACGGCTTCCCGTCAGATATCTACGACCTTTTTGGTTTGCTGCTGGGCGACGCTTTCGTTGAAACAGTCGGAGACGATCTTCCCCAAGAGACTATCAATCACGTTGTCCGCCTCATCGGATTGGTGTGTTCTGAGCTCAGTATCGCAACCTCGGAAGATGAGCTCAAAGGAATCCCGCCGGCCTACGCCGCGCACATCACCCACATTGAAAACCACGGCGAGGAAGTAAAGGTACTCAAACTAGAGGCAGGTACGCCGGTGGATTACTCCGCGGGCGACCTAGTTCCCGTAAAGCCTTCTGAACAACAAGGCGGCTGGATGTGTCTTGCTCCGGCCCTCCCGCCAAATCCCTTTGGCCATCTTGAATTTCATGTGCCACAAAAGGTTCCTGCGAGCGTGGGCGACTACTGGACCATTGGGTCCCCGCGCACAGGCATCACATCCACAGAAGGGCGCGACAAGCTCCTCATCTGCGCAGGCACCGGACTTTCCATCATGAAGTCCCTGGTGTTCGACCTGCTCGCTCAGTCTGAACGCCCCAACGTCCATCTCATGATTACTGCCGACTCACCCGCAGGGTTATACGAGCTCACCACCTTTGCTGCCCTCGCACAGGCTAACGACTGGCTTACCGTGACACCTGTCGTTGATGGTCCCGCTAGCATCGAAAACCCACCGACTACAGCAGGGATCACCCCCGTCACCGTCCCGGTCGAAATTCTTTTATCCGGCGCCGGATTGTGGTGGGACCGCGAGATTCTCATCGCCGGTCCAGATGATGCTATCGAACCCATCCACTTAGCCCTCTTAGATGCAGGGGCGCCAAACGAAGACATCCGTCTCTGCTCTCCACATGGCCACGATATGTGGGCACGCGAAGACGACCCCTTTTAAAGCACCGGCAACGATTCTCGCGCCTGTTCGACCAGCTCCAAGTCGAGCTCGGCAACAATCACGTCTTCTTCGTAACCTGCCTCAGCGATCCGATTGCCAAACGGGGTCACCACGGTGGAATGTCCCAGACCCGTCGGCCCGCTTTCCTCCCCGGCGTTGTCAAAGCCACCCGGACGCGCTTGCCCCGCCGCTGCCACGAATGCAGTGGAATCCAGCGCACGCGCCGCCGAAAGAATCCGCCACTGATCAAGTTTTCCTGGCCCATCGGCCCAGCTCGTAGGAACCACGATCATCTGTGCCCCGCGGCGCGCGAGCTCCTTGAACTGCTCTGGGAACCGAATATCGAAACAGGTGGCAACGCCTATTTTCACGCCGTCGAGTTCAAAAGTCACCAGCTCGGTGCCTGGCTTTACCGTGTCTGATTCCTTGTATTTGAAAGCATCGTAAGTGTGAATTTTGTCGTAGCCCATGTGTAGCCCTGCTCCGGTGATCAGCGCGGTGTTGAACACGCGATTGATCTTGCCTTGGGTGTCCGCCGGTCGGAACATACCTGCGACAATGACCACGCCGAGCTGGTCGGCAAGCTTCTTGAGCCCTGTAGAAAACTCCCCGTCGAGGTCTTCTGCCTGCTCATCCAGCCTTCCTGAACCAAAGGCCTGCGATGTCGCCTCCGGGCACACGATCAAACGTGCGCCTTGCTCGGCCGCGCGACGAATCGCCTTTTCGGCGTGAGCCAAATTCTCCAGCTTATTGCTTCCGGTGGTGATTTGCACGAGTCCGATACGCATATCCACAGGATATGTGGGAACGGGCAAACTATCCACAGATTTTTGCAGCGCCACATCCACCCTTAGCCAAAGTTGTGCATCCTGATCTGCATGAGTCATCTTTCCTTTTCTCCATCCACTGCCAAGAAGATCCGTGCGGCGATTCCGCTTATCGACGATCTCACCGCAACCAATCCGCTCTCCGGCACGCTGTCGGCGGTTGCATTCAGCACCGCTGCTACCAGCTGGCTCGAACGCATCAACGCTGCCTCTAACCGCGCCGAGCTCCATGCCCAGGATGTCTCCGCATTCTTGGATGACGCTGATCGGCTCGATCACGAGTTCGCCGAGGACTTGAAGTGACAGCCCCATCCCCGCAACCTTTCGCCGAGGCAGCCGGCGTCTTAGGTGAAGTCACCGGCGCAACCACCACCCGTGCAGCCCAGCTCCGCTTCGCGGTAAGTGTGCTGCGTGAAGACGGATTTGATGGACCCGCGGCCGATTCCGCGATGCAGCGATTCAGTGGTTTGGCTGAACAGCTCACGTCCATTGTCGACGAGATCAACGCAGTCATTCCGGTGCTCCAGCTTGCCGGCATCGCCGAGAATTTCCTCACAAGAGCGATCGAAGCTGCCTCGACGCTAGCCGGCTTCTCTTCCGAAACTCCGGCGTTTGTTGCCTTGATGCAGTTGGAGCGACGTCGCCTCGACGCGCAGCTAGCCACGCTCATTCTGCAACACTGCCAGCACGTTTCCCAGCCTATCCTTGACAGACTGTACCTCCATCCGGATGATTCCCTCTCTGATATCCACCAGAGGAATTCCGTAAAGCTTAGCGACGAGCACCGTGGCCTGATCGAAAGCTACAACGGGGTCGTACTTGAATCTGGCTCTGGAGGTATCACCGTCCTGCTTGGCACGTCTCCCGAGGATGTAGACCGGCTGCATCCACGGGCCATCACGACGATGGTGGCGGGGGTTGGTTCATCACGGGAGTCAAGTCTTGCCGGTTATTTGGACCGAGGCCAAAGGTTCTCCGATGCTTCTGGCGCTCCCACGGTGGTATGGCTGGGGTACACCGCACCAGATAGTGTCATTCCGCCCGGCGCGCTTTCGCGGTTTGCGCACCAAGGTGCCGACGACCTTTCCGACTTTCAAGCAACCTTGCACGAGCGCTTTCCCGACGCAAGAAAGAATGTCGTGGCACATAGCTACGGCACGGTGGTCGCAACGGAATCCGCGCGCGCCCACGGCCTATTCGCTGACAACCTAGTGCTGATGGCTTCTCCTGGCGTTCCCGCGGCACACGTGTCACAGCTGCACCTGTACGGTTCCAGTCCACGAGTAACTGTGGTGGATGCCGCGCTCGACCCAATTCGTGTGACTCGAGGCGATCACGGAGCAATTCACGGTGCCAACCCGCGCTCGCTATTCTTCGGCGCAGACGAGACCATCGTCTTGCCGTCTGTTGGCCACAGCTCACATTGGTCCCACCCGCGCATCTTGGAACTGCTTGCCCGCATGAGTGCTTAAAGCCCACGACGTGTCGCCGTGGTTACACGTATCATGGGCACCAATTCGATAAAGGAGCGTGAATATGACCATGAATTTCGCCCAGCAGATCGTCGCTAAGCTTGAAGAACTCGGAGTCAAACGCATCTTCGGCCTTGTCGGAGACTCCCTCAACCCATTTTCGGACGCCATCCACGCAAGCTCCATCGAGTGGGTCCATGTGAGAAACGAGGAGGCCGCCGCCTTCGCTGCCGGTGCCGAATCTTTGGTCACGGGTGAGCTTGCCGTGTGTGCTGCCTCGTGCGGCCCCGGCAACACTCACTTAATTCAGGGGCTTTACGATGCGCACCGTAACGGAGCTCGCGTGCTCGCCATCGCCTCACACATTCCAAGCCTGCAAATCGGCTCGGACTTTTTCCAGGAGACGCACCCCCAGCAGATTTTCCAGGAGTGCTCCGGCTACTGCGAGGTGACCCACTCCGCTGAGCAAGGTGCCCGCGTCATTCACAATGCCATCCAATCCACAATGGCGGGCCAAGGCGTATCCGTCGCCGTTATTCCGGGTGACGTTTTCGAAGAAGAGGCCGTCGACGGTGGCGTATTCGATTCCGTGATCGCGCGTGGCACCGACCGCCGCGTATTCCCTGACCCCGCCGAGGCCGCCGCACTGGTACAAGCGATCAATGAGGCCGATTCCGTCACGTTATTCTGCGGCGCAGGCGTGAAGAATGCCCGCGAACAGGTATTGGCGCTGGCGGAAAAGATCAAGTCCCCCATCGGACACGCCTTTGGCGGCAAGATGCACATCCAATATGACAATCCCTTTGATGTGGGTATGTCGGGCTTGTTGGGCTACGGTGCCTGCCACGACGCGAGCACCGAGGCTGACCTGCTCATTTTGGTGGGCACCGATTTCCCATACAACGACTGGTTGCCGACCAAGAATGTGGCGCAGATCGACATCGATGCCACACACATCGGTAGGCGCACGACGGTTCGCTATCCCGTCGTCGGCGATGTAGCCAGCGTCATCGAAAACATTCTGCCCCACATCGACGAAAAGACCGACCGTTCCTTCCTAGACAAGCAACTCAAAGCCCACGCTTCTGCACTGGAACACGTTATCGATGCATACACCGAGAAGAACCCGACGAAAATTAAGCCGATTCATCCCGAATTCGCTGCCGGGCTTATCGACGACCTAGCCGCCGACGACGCCATTTTTACAGTGGATACCGGCATGTGCAATGTCTGGGCCGCTCGCTACATCACCCCAAACGGAAAGCGCGAAGAGATTGGCTCATTCAAACACGGGACTATGGCCAATGCACTGCCACAGGCAATCGGCGCCCAATCTGCCGACCGCAACCGCCAGGTCATTTCGTTTTCTGGCGATGGTGGCTTGAGCATGCTGCTCTCCGAGCTGTTAACAGTCAAGCTTCACGATCTTCCGGTGAAAATCATGGTTTTTAACAACTCGTCGTTGGGCATGGTCAAACTCGAAATGATGGTGGCGGGCCTGCAGGAATTTGGCACGGACCACGAACAGGTGGATTTTGCGGCGATCGTTCAGGCCGTGGGCATCAAGTCCTACCGCGTGGAGAACCCTGCCGAGTTGGAGAAAACCATCAAACTCGCACTGGCGCACCCCGGCCCCGCGCTGGTTGACATGGTGACGGACCCCGACGCTTTGTCGCTTCCGCCGGACATCACCTGGGACATGATGAAGGGCTTTTCCACTTCAGCGGTGAAGACAGTCCTCAGCGGTGGGTTGGGCAATATGGTCGAACTAGCCCGCGCCAATGTACGCAACATCGGCGCGGCGGCCAGTATCGAGGCCAATAAGCTTCGTTAGAACAGCCCGGTTTCGTTCTCAGCGTAGGAGACCAGCAGGTTTTTGGTCTGCTGGTAGTGCGACAGCATCATCAGGTGGTTTTCGCGTCCGATGCCCGATTCCTTGTAACCGCCAAATGCTGCGTGCGCTGGGTACGAATGATACTGATTCACCCACACGCGGCCTGCTTGGATCGCTCGACCGGCGCGGTAAGCGGTGTTGCCATCGCGTGACCACACACCAGCGCCCAGGCCATAGTTGGTGTCGTTGGCGATTGCGATGGCCTCATCAAAGTCCTTGAAGGTAGCTACGGACAGGACCGGACCGAAAATCTCTTCTTGGAAGATTCGCATCGAGTTGTCACCCTTGAACACTGTCGGCTCGATGTAAAAGCCCTTCTCTAGGCCTTCGATCTTGTTGACCTTTCCACCGGTCAGCGTTTGCGCGCCCTCCTGCGGGCCGAGTTCAAGGTACCCGGAGATCTTATCCAACTGCTCCTGCGATGCCTGTGCGCCCATCATTGTTTCGGTGTCTAGGGGGTTGCCCACCTTGATGCTTTGAACACGCTTGACACCGAGCTCGAGGAATTCTTCCGCAATGGATTCATGTACAAGTGCGCGGGAAGGGCAGGTGCAAATTTCACCCTGGTTCAGCGCAAACATCGCGAAGCCTTCGATCGCCTTCTGACGGAAGGCATCGTCTTTGGATAGGACGTCATCGAAAAAGATCGACGGGGATTTTCCACCGAGTTCGAGTGTGACGGGAATGATCTTGTCAGCAGCTGCCTTGTTGATGATCTTGCCCACCGCGGTCGATCCGGTAAATGCGATCTTGGCAATGCGATTTGAACCGGAAAGTGCAGCTCCAGCCTCATCGCCAAAGCCGTTGACAATGTTGACAACGCCATCTGGGATGAGATCGCCAATGATGTTCATGAGATAGAGGATCGAAGCAGGGGTCTGTTCAGCCGGCTTCATCACTACGGTGTCGCCTGCAGCTAGGGCGGGCGCGAGCTTCCAAGTGGCCATCAAGAGCGGAAAGTTCCATGGGATGATCTGGCCGACTACTCCGAGTGGCTCGTTGAAGTGGTAGGCAACTGTGTCGTCGTCGATTTGCGAAAGCCGGCCTTCCTGCGCTCGGATGGCGCCGGCGAAATAGCGGAAGTGATCGATGGCGAGCGGAATATCGGCGGCAAGTGTTTCGCGCACAGCCTTACCGTTATCCCAGGTTTCGGCGACTGCGATCTCTTCTAGGTGTTCCTCCATGCGATCTGCAATCCTGTGAAGTACGAGAGCTCGCTCCGCCGGAGAGGTCTTTCCCCATGCTGGGGCAGCCTTGTGCGCTGCATCGAGAGCGAGTTCAATATCTGCCGCGGTGCCGCGCGCCACGTGGCAAAACACCTCTCCATTCACCGGCGAGATGTTGTCAAAGTACTCTCCATCAACTGGTGGAACCCACTGGCCACCAATGTAGTTGTCGTATCGGGACTCGTAATGGACAATCGAGCCGTCGGTTCCCGGGTTTGCGTAAACGGTCATCGCGGATTCCTTTCTGCTACGGGTGTGTGCACCAACCTATCAGTAATCCACGTCACATCTGCTAAGTTTTGTGCCAAGGGGGAAGCTAACAAGCTTCACAAAACTAAAGGGCGCGGTGCACGTCATTTTGACGTACACCGCGCCCTACCCCCGGAAACTAATTCCCGGCTAGCCTTGCCCGTTTCGACGACTCCCGCGCCCGCGACGAGGGTTCCACATCACCACGGCGGTAGACCGTGGAACGTGGACGAGCTCGCCGCCTGGTCGAGGCCCGCTAGAGAGCTTCTGTTTCAGCTCACGGTTTTCTTCCTCCGCGTACTCGAGGCGGCTTTGCAGGTCTTCGATTTCGTCGGTGAGTTCGATGATCGTCTTGATACCGGCAAGGTTTACACCCTCTTCTTGCGAGAGTTGCTGGATCCGCCGCAAGAGAGAGATGTCGCGACGCGAATAGCGGCGTCCACCTCCTGAGGTTCGCGCAGGCGATACCAAGCCGAGCCGGTCGTAGGTCCGCAGCGTCTGGGCGTGCATTCCTGTGAGTTCTGCTGCCACCGAGATGACGTAGAACTCTTCCTTTTTCTGCTTCTGATCAGCCATTGTGGTTTCACCTCCCTGCTTTTCTTACCTTGCTCCCGCCCACCCGGCGCGAGGATCGAAACCTGAATCCTTCTCAGCCTGAGCATAGGTTCGCAAAGCTGTTGTCGCAGCGGGATCAAGATCCTTTGGTACTTGCACTTCCACGGTGACCAAAAGGTCGCCAGCGTTGCCCGACTTCTTCGGCACCCCGCGGCCACGCACACGCAACGTGCGACCATTCGGCGTACCAGCGGGCACCTTGACCTTGACGTGGTTGTCCAAGGTAGGCACGGTGATCGTTCCCCCCAACGCAAGCTCAGAGAAGGCGACGGGTACAGTCACTTCCAAGTCATCGCCAGTGCGGGTGAATACCTTGTCTGGGCGAACCGTCACCGAGACAAAGAGATCACCGGCGGGGGTGCCGTTCGGGCCCGCTTCACCTTGGCCAGCAAGTCGAACCTTTTGGCCATCGATCACGCCAGCGGGGATGCGCACGGTAATCGACCGAGTGCGATGCACTGTGCCGGAGCCTGCGCACGTGCCGCACGGGTCGTCGATAAACTGCCCGCTACCGGAGCACTTTGCGCACGGACGCGACATGCCGAATGCGCCCTTTTGCTCGCTGACGAAGCCGCTGCCCTGGCACTCGGTACACTTCTTCGGTTGTCCTGATCGGGACCCGGAGCCGTGACAGGTAGTACATGGGGCGTTACCGGAGAGCTCGAGAGGGATGGTCGTGCCCTTGGCTGCTTCGCGGAAATCTAGCGTAATGTGCGTTTCGACGTCGGCCCCCCGCGTCGGCCGAGCTGCCCTGCCAGCACCGCCGCCACGATTAAAGATGCCGCCGAAGATGTCACCAAAACCGCTGTCCTCAGAAAATCCTCCACCGGATCCGGTTCCCGATCCGAAGATGTCGGAGATGTCGAAGTCTTCCGCCGTCGTGTGGCGAAACCCACCGGGGAATCCCCCTAGACCTCCCTTTCCGATCATGGATTTCAGCTGGTCGTACTCTTTCCTGGTCTTCGCGTCGCCCAGAACGTCGTACGCCTCGGCAACTTTTTTGAAGCGCTCCTCCGCTTTGGTATCCCCCGGATTACTGTCGGGGTGGTTTGCTCGTGCGAGCTTGCGATATGCCTTCTTAATTTCGTCTGCCGATGCGGACGAGGAGACCCCTAGGTCCGCGTAATAGTCCTTATCTGCCCATTCACGGTTCATCGCCACGGGACACCTCCTCCTTTCTGTGGAAAATCTCTAACTAATATGACTAAGTATTTTTGTTTAAAGATCGCTAAATCTATGAAGTTGTAGCTTGCCAGCAATGGCCGGGGTAAAGCACTCTTGCCTTGCCCCGGCCATCACCTTGCGCATTGTTACTCGCTCGCCTCGGAGGATTCCGCCGTGGAGCCCTCGCCCGCGCCCGCGACAGGATCAGCGATGATCACCATTGCGTTGCGAATCAGACGGTCGCCTAGGCGGTAGCCCTTACGCAGCACAGTGCCTAGGGCTTTGTCCTCACCAGTCGACAAGTCTTGGACTGCCTCGTGGATCTCTGGATCGAAATCTTCACCTTCAGTGCCGAACTCTTCAAGCTTCTGGCCCTGCAAGATTGCGATCAGCTTGTCAGCGAAAGCCCGGAGCGGGCCCTCTTCGAGGTCGCCGTGCTGCTTCGCCAGATCAAGATCATCAAGCAGTGGCAGCAGTTGGGTGACAACCTTTGCCTTTGCATTGTCGACGATCTCGCCGCGCTCGCGCTCGGTACGTCGTCGATAGTTGGCGTATTCCGCGGAAACACGCTGCAGATCCTCGGTGCGCTCAGCTAGCTGGGCCTCAAGGTCGGAGATTTCGCCGTTGCCGTCTACGTCGGGTTCGATATCAGCGAGTGCTTCGTCGATTTCCGCTTCGAGCTCGGGGTCAATCTCGACTTCTTGAGCCTGCTGCGCCTCGTCGGCAAGGCCTTCTGCCTGCTCCGGGGTAATGCCTTCGGTGTCGGTGTTCTCCGGGTTGCCCGGGTCGTCCGGCATTGGATTGTTGGTAGTCATTACTTGGAGTCACCGTCCTTGGTGTCTTCCTCTTCGACTACCTCAGCGTCGACAACATTGTCGTCGGCAGCTGCATCCGCACCTGGCTCAGCCTGGGTTGCACCGGTGTTTGCCTCAGCCTCGTAGATTGCCTTGCCCATCTCCTGGGACTCGGTGGAAAGCTCCTCAACAGCGGTCTTGATGGCCTCGATGTCGTCGCCCTTCAGCGCTTCGTCGACCTTGTCTGCTGCTGCGGTGACCTTCTCCTTGATGTCCTCGGAGACCTTGTCAGAGTTCTCCTCCAGGAACTTACGAGTCTGGTAGGCCATGGATTCGGCGTTGTTGCGGGTTTCCTGCTCCTCGCGACGTGCCTTATCCTCTGCAGCGTGCTCCTCAGCATCCTTGATCATGCGATCGATCTCTTCCTGAGACAGCTTGGAGCCGTCCTGGATGGTGATCGTGTTTTCCTTGCCGGTGCCCTTGTCCTTCGCAGAAACGGAGACGATGCCGTTGGCGTCGATGTCGAAGGTGACCTCGATCTGTGGGATGCCACGTGGAGCTGGTGCGATGCCGCCGAGCTCGAAGGAGCCAAGCAGGGTGTTCGCAGAAGCCATTTCACGCTCGCCCTGGAAAACCTGGATCTGTACGGAAGGCTGGTTGTCTTCCGCGGTGGTGAAGGTCTCGGAACGCTTGGTTGGGATGGTGGTGTTGCGCTCGATCAGCTTGGTCATCACGCCACCCTTGGTCTCAATACCCAGGGAGAGCGGGGTGACGTCGAGAAGCAGGACGTCCTTGACGTCGCCGCGCAGGACACCAGCCTGCAGTGCTGCACCAAGTGCAACAACCTCGTCTGGGTTGACGCCCTTGTTTGGTTCCTTGCCGCCGGTGAGGTCCTTGACCATGTCGGTCACAGCTGGCATACGGGTGGAGCCACCGACCATGACTACGTGGTCAATGTCGTTGACGCCCATACCTGCGTCCTTGATCACCTGGTTGAACGGAGCCTTGGTGCGCTCGAGCAGGTCAGAAGTGATCTTCTGGAACTCGGTGCGGGTCAGGGTCTCATCCAAGAACAGTGGGTTCTTTTCGGAGTCGACGGTGATGTAAGGCAGGTTGATGGATGCCTGCTGGGAGGAAGAAAGCTCAATCTTTGCCTTCTCTGCTGCCTCACGAAGACGCTGCAGAGCCATCTTGTCCTTGGTCAGGTCGATGCCGTTGGCAGACTTGAACTTCTCTACGAGCCAGTCAACGATGCGCTGATCCCAGTCGTCGCCACCGAGCTCGTTGTCACCTGCGGTTGCCAGAACCTCGACGACGCCGTCGCCGATCTCAAGTAGGGAGACGTCGAAGGTGCCGCCACCAAGGTCGAAGACGAGGATGGTCTGTTCCTTCTCGCCCTTTTCCAGGCCGTATGCTAGGGCAGCTGCGGTTGGCTCGTTGACAATACGCAGAACGTTGAGGCCTGCGATCTGGCCAGCTTCCTTGGTTGCCTGGCGCTGTGCGTCCTCGAAGTACGCAGGCACGGTGATCACCGCGTCGGTCACTTCGTCGCCCAGGTAGGTCTCAGCGTCGCGCTTCAGCTTCATCAGCGTGCGTGCAGAGATTTCCTGTGGGGTGTACTTCTTGCCATCGATTTCGGTGCTCCAGTCGGTGCCCATGTGGCGCTTGACGGAGCGGATGGTGCGGTCAACGTTGGTAACAGCCTGGTTCTTTGCCGACTGTCCAACAAGAATTTCGCCGTTTTTTGCAAACGCAACGACAGACGGGGTGGTGCGTGCACCCTCGGAGTTGGCGATAACTACTGGCTCGCCACCTTCCAGAACCGATACAACCGAGTTCGTGGTACCAAGGTCAATACCTACTGCGCGTCCCATAATGTTTCCTCCTGTTTAGATTGATGCTTGTTTTAAGTTGATTGCCATCGGCTCAACTTCTGAAACCACTGTAACACAGGGAGTCAAACACCTTGAGTCCGATACACTCAACTCATATAACTTTAGCGGCCTCAAAGTTATTCCACACAGACTCAACTTCATTGATTTGCGCAGGTCAAAACGATTCGGGATGCGCAGAAACCGTTACTAACTCTTTACCGTGGAAAGCCCGAATAGCTAAATAACCCGCTCACTTTGACCCCATTCACCCTTCGGCCACAGTGCCCATCCAAGCGCGCGGTTCCACCCGGCCGCCATGCGCGCACCTTCCGAACCCACCCAATCGGGCGCGGAGTGATGCACCAAATGGTTTAAGTCAAAGGCGTCGAGGATGTCTTCTAGCGAGCGCACCACAGCATTCCCAGTCGCGGGCGCACCCATCATCCATGCCACTGGCTCGCAGGAAATCGCACGCAGTCGCCCCTCCGGAACCTCCGCGTTTCCAATCGCCCAAGCAAGAGCTTCCGCAGCCGCAACCGACTCCAGATGCAACCAAGCTCTTTCTTGGAGCGCCTCGCTCATCTCGAATTTTCTTCCCGGCACCAGCAGACTCCCCACGTCCTGCAGGAACTGCTTTTCCCGCACCGTCAATAGCGCGCGGTCCACCGCCACCACATCATCAGTTTCCGGCGCCTCCCCCAAAGCCAATTCGGCCGCGATGTGCCCCACCGTTGCGTGCGCACGCTGCATCCGTTCGATCTCGCCCGCGGGCCGCAGCACAGCCTCCGCCGCACCAATCACCGGAGGCACAGAACTATCCACATCCAGTCCCTGTTGGCTCAGCGCGCTTATCGACGAATACCTGCGCCGATAAGCATCCGCGGCCACCGGCAGTTTGACCTCCATCCCGGGGGCTTGGAGGTTTTCGCCATCGACATTGCGCAGGGGCCCGTTGCCAATTTGAAAGACGACGGGCCCTTCGTCGGCAAGCGAAGAAAACTCGGCGAGCTGGGACGCAGTGTAGGCGTTAGAGCGCTCGTACTCGTAGATTGCGGCGACTCTCGTGACCAAACGCGCAAGGGGATGCGTCGTGGAAATATTCGGGCTGGTGACGGTCAATCCTGCATCGGCGAGCATCCCGATCAGTTCGGCCACTCGTTCGGGCGCGCAACGGGAAAACCGCGGGTCAGCGGGAGGGACGGTGCTCAACGCGGTCACATGCATGTACCTATCTTCATGGATGGGAAGACAATTTGCAGCGCACGCTCAGGTTTTGGCACCATTCATCTGGCACTATGGTCAATTGTGACTGAAAAAGACCTGCACGATTCCCTTTCCGAAGTTGTGGATAGCGATCCACAAGAGCTTGCTGGTTCCACAGCCGTGGGCGACACCGGCTTAGGCACGTCCGACGAGATGATCGACCGTTCCACAATCCTGGCACACGATGCCAAGTCAATCGCCGGCTGGGCCCTACGCTTTATCATCGTCGCGGTAGCCGCATTCATCCTATGGCACCTCCTTGGTTACATCTGGGTTGGACTCCTCCCAGCGATGCTGGCGCTGATCTTTGCCACCGTGCTTTGGCCTGCGGTGCGATTCCTACGCAACCGCAAAATTCCTGCCGCGCTGGCGGTATTGCTGGTGATTGTCGGATTCTTCGGCATCATCTTCGGCATCTTCGCTGCAATGGCGCCGACTATCGCGCGCCAGTCAAAGGATCTTGCGGTGCAAGCAGAGGCCGGCATCGAGCAAATCCTGCGCTACCTAGAAACCGGGCCGATCAAGATTGACACAACGCAGATCGATAAGGCGATTAGCGAGCTCCAAGATTTCGTCTCGGGCCAGGCTTCCAACATCGCGTCGGGTGTCATGTCGGGTGTCTCCGCTGCCACGAGCATCGCCACCACGGTGGTCTTGATGCTGGTCCTCGTATTCTTCTTCCTTAAAGATGGCGACGGATTCCTGCCGTGGGTGCGCAAGTATGTTGGCGAAAAGGCAGGATTCCACATCACCGAGGTTTCGATGCGTTCGTGGAACACTCTCGCCGGGTTCATCCGCACCCAGGCATTGGTGTCCTTTGTCGATGCGTTCTTCATCGGTATCGGTCTGGTTATCTTGCAGATTCCACTGGCGCTCGCTCTTGCTGTAATCACCTTCTTCGCGGGCTTTATCCCGATTATCGGTGCGTTTTCTGCAGGAGCGTTAGCGGTGATCATCGCATTGGTCTCACAAGGGTTTACGTCTGCGGTCATCGTCTTGGTCCTGATCATCGCTGTCCAGCAGATCGAGGGCAATGTCTTGCAGCCACTGCTTCAGTCGAAGGCCATGGGCCTTCACGCAGCAATTGTGCTGCTCTCCGTGGCCGTGGGTTCTACGCTATTCGGCATCCTCGGCGCTTTCTTGGCAGTTCCAGTCGCCGCTGTCGCCGCTGTGTGGCTGCGTTACCACGCTGAGATGGTGTCGCTTCGTTCCGGCGAAATTACTGCCGACGACATCCAGCTTTCCACCCAGCGGGGATCGACATTGAGCTCGCAGGAGGCGTTCAACGCGGTGCGCGAACACTTGCGCTCGATGGGTCGTCGTAAAGCGAAAGCCCCTGCGGAAGAGGAAACTGCAGAAGCAACTAACTAGGAAGTAATCATTGCGAGCGCGTCGGCCAACTCTTGGGCGGCGCGCTCAAGAGATGGCACCCAATGTTCCATTGCGGACTCATCAGCGGAATCGGAGATCTGTTTCAGCGCCGTAAAGGGCACGTCGAAAGTAGCTGCTGCGGCGGCCAGGGCGTAGGCTTCCATGTCCACCAGCTGGGCTTCAGCAGCCAGGCGGTCTCGGAGGGCGGAGTCATTGACAAAGGTGTCGCCGGTGACCAGATTCGCGGTGGGCAACGCACCTGTGACGGGCAGGGTGAACCAGCGCGGGAAGACGGGCGTGGTGATGCCCTCGACAGCCGCCGAATCAAAGTCATGCTTCTTGATTGCGGTGATTTCGTAGACGCCCGCGTGGGCATCGTGAAGCGCTCCGGCGGTACCTACGTTGACGATGCGCTCGGGCCGCGGACCCGTTGCTAAACGACGAGTAAGTGCGATCGCCGCAGGCACGGTGCCCACTCCGGTAATGAGTACCTCGTGATTTGTAATTCGCGCAGCTTCTGCGCGCACCGCCGCAACGATCAAAATGCTCATGCGCAGTAAGTCTAGAGCAAGTCCAGGCGGTGCTTTACCTCGCAAGCGCTTCGGGCAGAAGAAAACCCCACCGAGGAGGACTCGGCGGGGTGTTTCGTAGCAATTCTTAGATTACGGAGGAGAGTGCTCCGACAACCTCGAATGGGAACTGCAGGAGCTCACCAAGAGCGTTGACAAGAACTGCAATGACGTTGGAAGAAGTTTCTAGCATGTTTTCTTTCCTTTCATGTGATACGAAAACTTACAAGAGCCACGTTAACAATGGATTGACTCTAAACCAACGGAAAGTAACCAATTACAAGCAATTGCCAAGAAACTCCTATATACATAAACACTTTCTGGCAACTAAATATAATCGACGTGCACTGTGTCTAGACGCTGTTATGCACCGATTCGGTGGCTCGTTCCCTGTCAGGATCAACTGCTTCAACAATCTCTACTTCGTGCGCCTTTTCCCGCGCGCGGCGCGCTCCGACGATGGTCACGGTGAATCCGACGATCAGAACTGCAGCGCGGATAATCCACAATACGGTTTCCGACAGATCCAACGGACCAAATACGGCAGGGATGTTCAACACCACGAGCATCGTGCCGACAAGCCCGCCCAGCAGGTAAGGATTCAAACGCGAGACAGCAAAAGCTGCGATCGGTGCCGCTACTACACCACCGATGAGCAGCGCCAGAATGATCATCGCGTTTTCTACCAGCTGGTCCCACATACTGACGACGAAGCCTGCGGTACCACCGATCGACACCAAGAATTCAGAAGCCGATACCGTGCCGACGATGCGGCGAGGCTCGCTGCGTCCCATGGTCAGCAGTGTGGACATCGTGACTGGGCCCCAGCCGCCACCACCTGTCGAGGACAGGAATCCGCCGACCGACCCCAGACCGAACAGCAGACCGCCGGATGGTTCCTTCGTCGTGGTCTTCTTCGGCGCGCGGCCACGGGAGAATCGCATTACCAGGTGGATGCCAAGGCCCATGAGGATGATGCCGGTGAGCGGTCGCGCGGCTTCCACCGACAGGTTCGACAGCACGGTCGCACCGATGAATGACAACACCATGCCCGGGATGCCGAGTTTCAGAGCCGCTTTCCAATTCACGTTGCCAAAGCGCCAGTGGCTCACGCCCGCGGCGAAAGTGGTGCCCAGCTGCGCGGCGTTCACGGCTGCGACCGCCTGGGCGGGCCCGAGGCCTGCCAGGGCGATCAAGATGGTGGTCGACGTGATGCCGAAGCCCATGCCCAGTCCGCCGTCGACAAGCTGGGCGGCAAAGCCTGCAAGGCCAATCAAGATGAAGGTAAGCAATGTTCTCTAGCTTTCTATCGGTTGAGGTTCTACGCTAATCGACTTCGTAGGATTTTGTTCGGCTTGCGCAGCAGTTTTTGAGTTCCTGCGGGCACGATATACACCCGTCCCTGACAACGCCACCCCGGATACCAAGACCACGGCTTGCGCGATCCAAGCATGAGGCACGGAGGCAAAGTTCAAAACAACAGGCAGGTTCAACAGCACAATCAGCGTGCCAACGATCCCGCCGAGCAGGATGGGATTCAGGCGCGATACGATCCACGCGGCGACCGGAGCCGCGATCACCCCGCCCACAAGGAGTGCGATCACCGCCGCCAGGTTGGAAAGGAGGTCGTCCCACATTCCGAGCACAAACCCCAAGGTCGCAGCCGAAGTAACCACGAATTCCGCCGTATTTACCGTGCCGACGATGCGGCGTGGCTCCTCTCGGCCTGCGCTCAACAGCGTGGACGTGGTCACCGGACCCCATCCTCCGCCGCCGGTTGCATCGATGAACCCACCAACAAAGCCGAGCCCGCCCAGGAACCCCTTCGAGTGTGGTTTCGGGCGCAGCGTGCGCTGGGTCAGACCGCGCGAAAAGCGCAGCATCAAGTTCAGCCCGATCGCGACCAACACCGCCGACATGATGGGGCGCGCCGCCTCTGTGGACATTGTCGACAGGAATGTAGCGCCAAGAAAGGCCCCTACACCGCCGGGGATTCCGATCGCCGCGACGACGCGCCAGTTCACGTTACCCAACCGCCAATGGCTCAGCCCGCTGGCCAAGGTGGTGCCTAGCTCGGCAGCGTGCACTACAGCAGATGCCTGAGCAGGGCCAAGACCCGCAAGAAGAATCAGAATGGTTGTCGAAGTGGCGCCGAAGCCCATGCCCAGTCCGCCATCGACAAGCTGGGCGGCAAGGCCCGCCACTGCAATCAGGATTAGCGTAGTCATGAGTTACCGCCCTACGCTGACCAGCGATGACACAGCCTCGCGGTAGCGGCGCGCCACCAAAGGAGCCAAATCCAGCAGCAGTGGCGCTGAGTGTGTGACGACGACACCTGTGTCGTCCATCAGCTCACGCACCGTAAGTACGGCGCTGTCCAGCAAGGTGCCGTGCGTGACGAACAAGGGTAATAGGTGCATGTTTTCGGAGGCTTCTGCCACCGCCCTAAGCCCTGCCGCACCGCGGTTGTCGCCCGTGCCTGTCGCTGGCACCACGCGCACCTGGAATCCTGCTAGTTCCCCAACCCGCTGGGCAAGGTCTTCGGTGGCTTGCGCGCCCGTGGTGTCAGAGGTGCCCACGGGGTACAACACCACGGTGGCCCCTGCGGGCGCATCCTGGCGGACTCGCGTGGCCAGTATCCGTGCGGTGTCGTCGCCCTGACCGAGAGTGGCTGCGAGGCTCAGTGAAATCCCCGAGATCTCTTCCGCCTGGGTGAGCGCGTGTGGCACGTCCACTTTCGCGTGGAAAGCATCGGTGAACAGCAACGGCACCACGATGGCGTGGCTGTGGCCTGCTTGAGCCAGGGCCACAGCGGCATCGCTCAAGGTGGGCTCGGTGAAGTCAAGGTGGGACTCCACCGCGTCCACTCCCAACCGCTTGGCAGCGGCCACGGTCAACGCCCGGATTCCGTCGGCGGCTTCGGAGTGGCGCGAGCCGTGGGACAGGGTGATCAGCGCTGTCATGATGTCAGGCGCTTACCGACGAGCCCCGCCGCCAACGTGTTTCCGCTTGCCTGATCGATGACGAGGAAGTTGCCCACCGCACCACGCGCTTGGTAATCCTCTACTGGCAACTCATTGGCCACCTGGATGCTGACGTGCGCGATGTCGTTGCGGCCGAAGTGCTCCGGGGCCTCGATGTTGTTCTTGCCATCGATGTCCACGATGCGCTCCACACCGGCCACACGACCCCGGGTCAGGGAAGTGCCGTAGCGGATTTTGACCGCCTGCCCCGGCGCGATGTTCTTCTCGGTCAGGCCGACTACCGTGGCAGCGAATTCGCGTACCGGCTCGGGCCTAGTTCCGCCGGCGAGCAGATCGCCACGGACGAGGTCGATATCGTCGGCAAGCCGGAGTGCCACCGAGTCGCCGGCCTGCGCCTTGTGAACTTCACCATCAGAGCTGTCGATATGCGTGACGGTGGTTGTTCGTCCATATGGCGCGCTAATTCCATCCCCCACAGAGATGCTGCCGGCTGTGATTCGACCAGCGTAGGCGCGATAATCGGAAGCGTGTTCGCGCAGCACGTATTGGATCGGGAATCGGAAATCGAGGTCCAAGGCGCGGCCAGAGTGGACAGGGACTTCTTCGAGCATCTGCAAAACCGTCTGGCCCTGGTACCACGGCATGTTCTCGGAAGGCTCGACGACGTTGTCGCCTCGTAGCGCGGAGATCGGGACCACGCGCGCGTCGGAAATGCCCAGTTCACCGGCCCGCGTAAGGAATTCATCGCGGATGGTGTTGAATACGTCCTCGGAGAAATTCACCAGGTCGATCTTGTTCACGGCCAGAATGACGGTTTTTACGCCCAAGAGCGCTGCCACGTTGAGGTGCCGCACGGTTTGCTCGACGACGCCGTGGCGGGCGTCGATAAGCAAAACGACAACCTGCGAGGTGGACATGCCCGTAACCGTGTTGCGGGTGTACTGCACGTGACCCGGGGTGTCCGCGAGGATGAAGGTGCGCTTGTCGGTAGCGAAATACCGATAAGCAACGTCGATGGTGATGCCCTGCTCACGCTCGGCACGCAGGCCGTCAACCAGTAGGGACAGATCAAGACCATCGAAGCCACGGTCGGCGGAAGTCTGCTCGACGCTAGCCAACTGGTCCGCTAGGACTGACTTTGTGTCGTGCAGCAGGCGACCGACAAAGGTGGATTTTCCGTCGTCAACGGAGCCCGCGGTGCACAGGCGCAGCGTTTGCCTATCGGCAAATGGGTGGTTGGAGGATAGGTCATGCATCAGAAGTAACCCTCTTTCTTGCGGTCTTCCATGGCGGATTCGCTCAGGCGGTCGTCGGCACGCGTGGCGCCGCGCTCGGTCAGCGTTGAGGTTGCGATCTCTGCAAGTACCTCTTCAATGGTGGTGGCGTCGGATTCGACAGCACCAGTGCAGCTCATATCGCCAACAGTGCGGTAGCGCACATGCTTCACGACGATGTCCTCTGATTCCTTCGGCCCACCCCATTCGCCAGGGGTCAGCCACATTCCATCGCGGTTGAACACCTCGCGGTCGTGGGCGAAGTAGATGTCCGGCAGTTCGATGTTGCGGGCACCGATGTACTCCCAGACGTCAGTTTCAGTCCAGTTGGAAATGGGAAAGACGCGAATGTTCTCCCCCGGCAGCTTTTCGCCGTTGTACAAATCCCACAGCTCAGGGCGTTGGCGGCGAGGGTCCCAGCCGCCGAAGCTGTCGCGAACCGAAAAGACGCGTTCCTTGGCGCGGGCGCGTTCCTCGTCGCGGCGTGCACCACCGAGGACGGCGTCGTAGCCGGCGTCTGCGATCGTCTCCACCAGTGGCACGGTTTGTAGCGGATTGCGCGTGCCGTCGGGGCGCTCGACAAGATCGCCACGGTCGATCCAATCCTGGACCTCGGCCACGCGCAGTCGCGCTCCGGTCTCGGCGACGAGCCGGTCGCGGAACTCGATGACCTCGGGGAAGTTATGCCCAGTGTCCACGTGTAGCAGCTCGATCGGCATCGCCGCAGGCGCGAACGCGCGGCGCGCTAGTTCGAAGACGACGCAGGAGTCCTTGCCGCCGGAGAAAAGCAGGCCGATCTTATCGAACTGCCCCGCTACCTCACGCAGGATGTGAATCGATTCGTTCTCTAAATCTTGAAGGTGTGGTGAAAGCTGTGTCATGAGTGAAGCCCGCATTCTGTCTTGTTTTGTCCTGCCCATCGTCCGGCGCGTGGGTCCTCGCCCTCGGCCACCGGAAGCGTGCATGTTTCGCACCCGATTGATGGGTATCCATGCTTGGTCAAGGGGTGGATGATGAGGTCGCGCTCTTCGATGTAGCGCTCCGTATCCTCCAGCGACCAGGTGATGATCGGCGAGATCTTCAGCCTGCCCGTCGCGTCCAAGCTCAACGCCGGTGCCTGCGCCCTCGTCGGCCCGTCAGCGCGACGCAGGCCAGTGACCCACCCCGCATAGGGCGATAGGTTCACGGCCAGCGGTTCCACCTTGCGCATGCGGCAGCACGCAGTCGGATTGGTCAGATACAGGTTGAGTCCGTAGGTCTCGTCCTGCTCGGCCCTGGTCAACGTCGGAGTGGCACGTACGAGCGTCTGCTTCGGGTACCGCGCCTCAACCTGATCGGCCACCTCCAGGGTCTCCTTGAAGTGATAACCGGTATCGAGAAACAGGAAGTCTGCATCCGGCAAGTGGTCCTTTGCCAGTTCGGCTAGCACAGTGTTCTCCATGCTCAGCGTCACCGCGAGGGCACCAGGCGCGTGAGTGTGCGCCCAGTCCAGAATGTTTTCGGCAGTTTCGTTGTACAGCGCGTCCGCATGCTTATCGACGAGCTCTTGGTTTGCACGCAGGGTGTCGTCGTCAAGCGGAGCTGTCGTGGTGACTCCCGCGGGGCTTTCTTCGGGATCGCGGTAGGTTCCGCTGGCTCCGAGGAGGTTCATTGCGTCGCTCCTGTTCTGAGTACGTGGTCGTGTCCGCGGCGGGCTAAGGATTCCTGATATGCCTGCTCGGTGGATTTCGCTGGCTGCGGTGGGGTGTCTGGATCGTCTTGGCCGTAATACTTGACCTCAAAAATGCGCAGGCACTCGTGGCATTTCCAGGCGAAGTCGGTTTCTTCATTGGGATACAGATCCTCTCCCGCGCAGTAGGGGCAATGCGCTGGGTGGTTTCTGTTGGGGTTGGGTGCCCGGCGGAAGCTCACTTGATGTCCTCCTCTTCGGCGCGGATGAGCCAGTCGCGGAACAACTCGCCTTCGTCGCGCTTGTCCACGTAGTTCTGCACCACGCGAGTGACGTAGTCAGTGAGCTCTGAGGAAAGTACCTTGTGTCCTCGGATCTTGCGACCGAAGTTGGCTCCATCACCGAGGGTGCCGCCCAGGTGAACCTGGAAGCCTTCGACGCGGTTGCCCTCCTCGTCAGTGACGGTCTGGCCCTTCAATCCGATGTCTGCGATCTGGGTTCGGGCACACGCGTTCGGGCAGCCATTGAGCGCGATGGTGATTGGCGAGTCGAGGTCGGTAAAGCGCTCCTCCAGCTCGTCGGCAAGCTCGATGGCGCGAGACTTGGTGGTCACATGCGCGAGCTTGCAGTACTCCAAGCCGGTGCACGACAGCAGGCCGCGACGGAACTCGCTGGGCTTGGAGTACAGGCCCATCGAATCGAGATCGGCGGTAAGGCTATCAACCTTGTCCTTTGGAATGTCGAGCAACAGCAGCTCTTTGAATGGGGTGAAGCGCAGACGGGTCAGCCCATAGGATTCCGCGAGGTCGGCCACCGCGATGAGCTGCTCGCCAGACAGGTGGCCCAAGGTTGGCTTCACGCCAAGGTAGAAGTTGCCGTCCTTTTGCTCGTGCAGGCCGATGTGATCGCGTGAGATCGGATTCTCTGGCGGGTTTGGGCCATCGGGCAGCTTATAGCCGAGGTACTCGTCTTCGAGGACCTGGCGGAACTTCTCGGCACCCCATTGGGCGACGAGGAACTTCAGGCGAGCGCGGTTGCGCAGGCGGCGGAAACCATAGTCGCGGAAGATTCCGACAACGGCGTTCCATACCTCTGGGACCTGCTCCAAGGTGGCAAAGGCGCCGAGGGATTGGGCGAGCATGGGGTTCGTCGACAAGCCACCGCCGACAAAGACCTGGAAACCGGGACCCAGTTCAGGGTGCTCAACTGCTTGGAAGGCGAGGTCCTGGATCTCGTGGGTGACGTCCTGGCGGGCGTTGCCGGAGATCGAAGACTTGAACTTGCGCGGCAGGTTCTGGTTTTCGTCGCGCAGGACGTAATCGTTGGTGATTTCCTCGATGGCCGGGGTGGCATCGATAATCTCGTCCTTGGCGATGCCTGCTACCGGGGAGCCCAGGATCACGCGGGGGACGTCGCCGCAGCCGTCCCAGGTATTGAGTCCGACAGATTCCAGCTTTTCCCAGATCGCCG
Source organism: Corynebacterium breve (assembly GCF_030252165.1). Lineage (NCBI taxonomy): Bacteria > Bacillati > Actinomycetota > Actinomycetes > Mycobacteriales > Corynebacteriaceae > Corynebacterium > Corynebacterium breve. The sequence goes on from NZ_CP126969.1 coordinate 2,107,783, forward strand.
GCACATTCTCGATTTCAACCCAGTGCAGCTGGATGTTTTGGCGGTCGGTGAGGTCGATGGTGGAACGCGCCCAGTCGCGCGAGATTTCACCCACCGCGCGGGCCTGCTCGGTGGTGCAGCGGCCGCCGTCGAAGCGGATGCGCATCATAAAGAACTTGTCCTGCAGTTCGGAGTTGTCCTTGCCGGTGTGCTCGCCGCCCAGGTTCTGCTTGCGCTGCGTATACATACCGAGCCACTTGAAGCGCGGTGCAAGGTCATCGGCGGGGATCGAGTCGAATCCCTCCTTAGAGTATGTATCGATCACGCGCTGCTTCACCTGCAGTACGGGTTCAACCTGCTTGACCTCCTCGTCATGGTTCAGTGGCGTGTTGCCGTCGATCTTCCACTGTCCCTCGGGCTTCTTGGCGCGGGGCTTGCGTTCGGTGACGGTAGTCATGGAAAGGCTCCTAATGGACTGCTCTGTCTATTCCTAGAACTTGTCTAAAGTGTTGAACGAAAGGTAACCAGACCAAACTGTCTACCGCAATAGGGGGGAGGTTTTGCCGGCCGAAAATGGCATATCTCGGGCGTTTTATCTGCATGAATGTTAAATCATGCGCCCACGTGCGGTGAATTTAATTTCAGGGAATGCTTGGCAAGTGACCGTTCCCCTGCTAACTTTACAGACCATTCAGTCTAGTTTGAAAGGAATCACTGAAATGTCCTTGCGAGTTGCCGTCATCGGCGCCGGCCCAGCCGGCATCTACGCGTCCGACCTTCTCATCCGCAACGAAGAACACGACATCTACGTCGACCTCTTCGAGCAGATGCCAGCACCGTTCGGCCTCATCCGCTACGGTGTCGCCCCCGACCACCCGCGCATCAAGGGCATCGTAAAATCCCTGCACAACGTGCTAGACAAGCCACGCTTACGCCTCCTTGGCAACATCACCGTCGGCGAAGACATCACCATCGACGAACTCCAGGACTACTACGACGCCATCGTCATCTCCACCGGCGCCGTCCGCGACCGCCCCCTGACCATCCCCGGCGGCGAGCACTCCATCGGTGCCGGCGAATTCGTCGGGTTCTACGACGGCAACCCACGCTTCGAACGCGACTGGGACCTCTCCGCGCGCCAAGTCGCCGTCATCGGCGTAGGCAACGTCGGCCTAGATATCGCCCGCATCCTGGCCAAAACTGGCGACGAACTCTTGGTCACCGAGATCCCCGACAACGTGTATTCGTCGCTAAGCAAAAACCAGGCGGAAGAGGTGCACATGTTCGGCCGACGCGGCCCTGCGCAGGCGAAATTCACGCCGAAAGAGCTCAAGGAACTGGACCTTTCCGACACCATCAACGTCGTCGTCTCACCCGAGGACATCGACTACGACGAGCAGTCCACCGCGGCGCGCCGCTCCGACAAGTCGCTCGACCTAAACTGCCAGGTGCTAGAGCAATACGCGATCCGCGAACCGAAGGACGCGCCCCACACCCTGCACATCCACTTCTTCGAGGAACCCGTGGAGGTCCTCGTCGACGGAGAAAGCATCGTCGGCCTACGTACCGAACGCCAGGAGTACGACGGGACAGGCGCGGTCGTCGGCACCGGCGAATTCACCGACTGGCCAGTTCAGGCGGTCTATCACGCGATCGGTTACCGCAGCGAGCCCGTCGAGGGAGTGCCATTCGACCATGAGCGCAATGTCATCCCGAGCGACCGCGGCAAGGTAGACGCCGGCCTCTACGTCACCGGCTGGATCAAGCGCGGCCCCGTCGGACTCATCGGCAACACCAAGTCCGACGCCAAGGAAACCACCGACCTACTTATCGACGACGCCCTGGCCGGCAAACTCTCCCCGCGCAAGTACGACGACCCCTCCGCCATCGTTGACCTGCTGGAATCCCGCGAGATCCCATACACGACATGGGAGGGCTGGTACCGCCTTGATGACGCCGAGCGCCGCGCCGGCGAGGGCTGCGAGATCCTTGGTCGCGAGCGCAAAAAGATCGTCGAGTGGGAGGAAATGGTCGAGCACGCCCGCGGCGTACCTGTAGTTTCGTAGCGTCCTTGGCCGGCCTTCCGTCGCTTTCGCACAATGGCTGCCGTTTGTGGGGATTTCCGTGGTGCCCGGACCCCACAAACGGTAGCCATTGTTCGTTTTGTGGTCGGCGGCGGGATCGTCGTTAAGCCAGTGCGGCGCTCCCCTGCATGTCTGGCGATCCTTCGGAACACGGACCAGTCAGCGGTTCGCACAACGGCTGCCGTTTGTGCGTCAAGTTCCACTTCATGCGTCTTAACCTAAAGTTGTCTGGATCTTTCACTCGATGTTGACTATATATACATATCTTTCTCTAAGGTTGGGGCCAGCGCTACTTGCCAGCGCTTCCCGCACGCACGCATGATCTGGTCCCCATGCGCCCGAGGTCATGCGCACAAAAGAAAGAGCCACCATGACTTTCCCAACCCGCAAGATCGGAATTCTTGCTGCGATTTCCCTCGCCAGCACCCTTACAGTTGCACCATTTGCCCATGCAGAGCCAATCGCCGGATCCGACGCATACGTCGGCGGCCCCGAGGTAATCGAAGAGGCACCCGCTGACAATGTCCTCGAAGGTGTTGTCTTCGACGACCAGAACAAGAACTCCATCCACGACTCCAACGAGCCCGGCATCGAAGGCGTCTCCGTATCCAACGGCAAGGAGATCGTCACCACCGACGCTGAAGGCCGCTACGAGATCACCGTCGAGCCGAACACTACCGTGTTCATTACCCAGCCAGCTGGTTATCAAGTCCCTGTTGACGAGAACAACATCGCGCAGTTCTTCTACAACCACTCCCCGGAAGGCTCCCCGGATCTGAAGTACGGTGGCATCGCGCCAACCGGCCCACTGCCAGAGATGGTCAATTTCCCACTCGCGGCATCAGAAGCCACCGCCGCGCAGGACCAGCGCTGCATCATCGGCGGCGATATCCAGCCATACAACACCGACGAGGTCGAATATGCACGCAAGGGCGCGTTTGCAGACCTCGCAGCACGCGATGACTACGCATCCTGTGGCGTGTTGTTCGTCGGCGACGTCGTGGGCGACGATCTAGCCCTCTACGAGGGCGTGCGCTCCATGACCTCCGAGCTCAACGGCCCGGCGCGCATGCTGCCAGGCAACCACGATCTTGACTTCGACGCCCCAGACGAGACCCACAAGTTTGACACCTTCCGACGCGAGTTCGGCCCCGCCTACTACTCCTACGACGTAGGAAACGCCCACGTCATCGCGCTGGAGTCGGTCGAATACCCGCAGCCAGACGGCAAGGGCTACCGCTCTTCGCTTACCGACGATCAGATGGCGTGGCTCCGTCAGGACATCGCCAACACTCCTGACGACAAAGTCGTTGTGATCGCATCGCACATCGGTCTGGTGTCGTTCGTCGATAGTGCCCTGGACCAGCACCAGATCAAGCAGGTCAACGAGGTCCACGCTCTGCTCGAAGGTCGCGATGCGATCCACGTCGCAGGCCACACCCACGCACTGTCCAACATGCGTAAGGGCGACAGCCTCAAGGGCTGGAAGGACCTGTTCGGTATGGACGAACTGCCATTTGACCACGTTATCGCGGGTGCGATCTCCGGCGACTGGTACAACGGTCGCATGACTGACAAGGGTTTCCCAACCGCAATCGCGCGTGACGGTTCCCGCCCTGGCGTGATGACCCTCGACGTCAACGGCTCCGACATCTCATCTTTCTTCACCGTTTCCGGCGAAGACCAGTCCACCCAGCTGGGACTTGGCCTGAACACCCCGGCGTACCGTGATTGGTTCGCGGAGAATCGCGAAAACGGTGGCAAGGCTCAGCCACTGGAGAACCCATTGACGATTTCCCAGGCAGACCTCGCCGAGACCTGGCTGACCACCAACTTCTGGTTCGGCGGCTCCGGTGACGTAGTTGAGGTCTCCATCGACGGCGCCGCCGCCGTTGAGGCGAAGCGCACCCAGGACATGGCGGGCGAGGATGTTCTGCGCGGCGTTGAATACTCCGACCCAGCCGCGGTCCAGGAGCAGCTTGTTCACGGCGGTTCCGTGGCGGAACAAACCTCCAGCCTGTGGACCCTCGACCTGCCCGAGGACCTCGCCGCCGGTGAGCACACCGCCGAGGTCACCGCGACCGACGTGAACGGCAATGTCTACACCGAGACGCTGACCTTCACCGTTGAGGGCTCCGAGACAGACAGCCCAGTTGAGGCTCCTGCGAAGGACTCCATTTTCCAGCGCCTCATCAACATGCTCAAGCGCTTCCTCGGCGCGTTGGGCCTGAGCAGCTTCTAGCTCCTCCCCAGTTCCCCGTGCTCCTTTTCTAGGGGTGCGGGGAATCATTTTGTCGAAACCGCACAATGGCTGCCGTTTTATCGCCTCGGCGCCCACTCAGACACCGACAAACGGCAGCGTTTGTACGAAAACCTCGCCAGCGCACCCTGATCTTTCGACCGCCTCCCTCCCTGCGCCTTCACAGCCATTTTCAGGGTCTTCCTCAGGGTTTCCCCTGGCCCTAACCGGGGCCACAACAAGCAGGTAGTGACACTATTCTGGTTGCTCCAACCCTCGCCGCACTGTTAACTAGGTGCAGAATCGATAACTGAAACTGAGGGAGTTCGAAGGACATGGCAAGTCAAGAATCCGAAACCAAATCACTGGCTAAACCCGCCAAGAAAAAGAAGAAGCGCGGCAAACTGATCATCACCGCCCTGATCATCCTGGCGCTGATCGGCGCCGGCGTGGCCTGGTTCTTGAACAAGCCATCTGACACACAAGATGTCGTCGCCACCGGTGATGTCCACGAAGTCACACCCCGCGACATCACCACCTCCGTCACTGTGAATGGCAAGGTCTCCTCTGCGGTCACCGAAGACGTTTACACCATGCAGCCGGCGCCGATCGCCGAGATCTCAGTCGAGGTCGGCGACAAAGTCCAGCAGTACCAGACCGTCGCCCGCCTAGACACCACGCAGGTCAACCGCCAGATCCAAACTGACGAAGCCGCCCTAGCAGCAGCGAAGGCCGCAGGCGAAGAAGACACCACAGCGCTGCAAACCGCCGTGGATAACTCCTACGCTGACAAGAACGCTTCCGTGCTGACCGCACCAATCAACGGCATCGTGGCGGAAATCCAATCGCAGGTCGGCGCTCCGGCGGCGGGCGCGATCATGACGATCGCCGACGACTCCCGCCTGGTCATCAAGGGCAGCATCAAAGAAGAAGACGTAGCCAAGGTCACCACCGGCCAGAAAGTCCGCTTCACCACCGCTACCACCGGCGACAAGGAGTTCACCGGCGCGGTCAACACCATTTCCCCGATCGCGGAGCAGCCTTCCATGACGGACGCACCCGCACCGAGCCCAGACGTGACCTTCCCGATCGAGATCATCGTCGAAGGCGACACCGCGGACCTGCGCATCGGCTCCACCGCGAAAGCCCAGGTCATCCTCGATGAGTCGCTGGCCACCATCGCAGTGCCTCGCGACGCAATCCTTACCGAAGAAGACGGCACATCACATGTCCTAACGCTTGTCGACGACCCCGAGGGCCAAACAGTCGTCGAGAAGCAAGAAGTAGAACTGGGTGCACGCGACAACTTCTACGTCACCGTGACCAGCGACAACCTAGAGGGCAAGGTGCTTGACCGCGCAGCGACCTACCGCGAACTCGTGGGCAAGCCTGTCATGGTTGTCGACGCAGAGCAGGGGATGTAGAGATGCGCATTGTTGATATGCAAGGCATCACCAAGACTTTCAACCAGGGCACAGAAAATGAGCTGACGGTGCTCCACGGCGTGGATCTCACCATCGAGGACGGGGAGTTCGTCTCCATCGTGGGTATGTCGGGCTCGGGCAAGTCAACGCTGATGAACATCATCGGGCTTCTCGATCGGCCTTCCACCGGCACTTACACCCTGGGCGACCTGGATGTGCTGGACGCCAACGACGAGGAGCTGGCGGAGCTGCGGTCCCAGAACATCGGCTTTGTGTTCCAGAACTTTAACTTGGTGCCCAGGATGTCGTCGCTACGCAATGTGGAGATGCCGATGATGTACGCCGGAGTTCCCGCGGGCACTCGCACGGCTCGCGCCGAGGACCTGTTGGCCAAAATGGGTATGGGCGAGCGCATGGGACACGACCCTTCCGAGCTTTCCGGCGGCCAGAAACAGCGCGTCGCTATTGCGCGGGCGATGGCCAATGAGCCCTCGCTGATACTTGCCGACGAACCCACAGGCGCCCTCGATACCGCCACCGGGCGCATGGTGATGGATTTGTTCCACGAGCTCAACGCCGCTGGCACCACCATCGTGCTGATCACCCACAACCCGGAACTAGCAGCGGAAACCGATCGCGTCTTGACCATGCGAGACGGCCTATTCGAAAGCGAGGAGCGACCATGAACTTCACAGAATCCCTCCGCCTAGCCGCCTCCAGCCTGCGGGCAAACAAAATGCGCTCGCTGCTGACTTTGCTGGGCGTGATCATAGGTATTGCCTCGGTGATCGCGATTCTGACGATCGGCTCGGCGCTGCGAACACAAACGGTAGACGGCTTAGCCAACCTCGGTGCGGCTGACATTGCGGTGAGCGTGCAGCAGCGCGACGAAGACACCGACAACCCATACATGACCAGCTTCAAGCCAGAAGATTACCCGGAATCGCTGATCACCGAAGAGATGTTAGATCAAGCCACGGACACCCTGGGCGACAATCTGGCCGGGTATTCCATGTTTGAGGGCGACTTCACTTCGGGCGATCTCTCGGTGGGGACATCCGACACCGACACGACCTCGCTCACCTACATCGAGGGCGTGAACGAGAACTCGCTGCCCTACTCGGATATCAAGATCGTCGCTGGTCGTGGCATAGATGCCGAGGATGTGGAGAGCTCACGGGCGGTCGGGGTGATCTCGGAGAAAGCCGTCGACGAGCTCTTCAGTGGCGATACCGAACGAGCACTTGGCTCCGAGCTGCGCTTCGCGGCACCTGACTACGAAACCCCGATCTCCGTCGTTGGTGTGTACAGCTCCAGCTCGGGCGAGGGCATCATGGCATACGAGGATCCTCTATCGCGCGCGTATTTGCCCTACCCGGTCGTCCGTGAATTGGAAGACTTGCCTGAAGGGTTCGCGCGCGTCTCCTTCCGCCCCGCGCCGGAAGTCGACGCGAACGTCGTGCGCAGCCAGCTAGAGAAGTTCTTTGAGATCGCCTACGAGGGCGACGAAGAAGCCGAAGCTGCCGTTACCGACTTTTCCAACGACATGCAGCAGGTCAATGACGTGATCAACAACATATCGATGGCAGTCTCCGCGATCGCCGGTATTTCTTTGCTGGTCGGCGGCATAGGTGTGATGAACATCATGCTGGTGTCTGTGACCGAACGAACCCGCGAAATTGGCATCCGCAAGGCGTTGGGGGCCACCCGCGGAGCGATCAAACAGCAGTTCGTGGTCGAGGCAATGATGGTCTGTCTTCTCGGCGGCGTGATCGGTGTCGCGCTGGGCGGGTTGCTGGGATACGCGGGCTCGGCGGCGTTCGGAGCGGCTGGTCTTCCGCCGGTCAGCGGTGTTTTGATCGCACTGGCCTTTTCCCTGGGCATCGGTTTGTTCTTCGGGTATTACCCCGCCGCGAAGGCCGCGAAACTAGACCCGATCGAGGCTTTGCGTTACGAGTAGTCGTCGACAAGCGAACAATGGCTGCCGTTTATGGGCTGCTGATACCCTCTCAGCAGCGACAAACGGCAGTCTTTGTGCGCTGCCAGGCCTGCTATTGTAGCTACGTCATATTTATCTCCTATCAAAGGAGCCAGGCGTGGAGCTCGTTCGCCTTGTAAGCAAACATTCGCGTCCGTACACCGGCGCGATTATCGCGATCATTATTCTGCAAACCCTCAGCACAGCCGCCACGTTGTATCTGCCGTCGCTGAACGCACGCATTATCGACGAAGGCGTAGCCCAAGGCGACGTCCCATTCATCTGGCGCATCGGCTGGATCATGCTGGCCGTGGCGTTTGTGCAGGTTATTACGGCAGGAATCGCGGTATGGTTCGGCGCGCACACGGCGATGGGCGTGGGCCGCGACATCCGCGAGCGAGTCTTCGGCCGCGTCACCCGATACAGTGCCGAGGACATCAACCATTTCGGCACGGCGACGCTGATCACGCGTGGCACCAATGACGTGCAGCAGGTCCAGATGACCTTTTTGATGTTCCTCAACTTCATGGTCGCTGTGCCGATCATGATGGTCGGCGGCGTGATCATGGCGGTGCGCGAGGATCCTGGCTTGTCCTGGCTCGTCGGCGTTTCGGTGCTGGTGCTCCTCATCATCGTGGGTGGCCTGATTGCCGCGCTCATGCCGCTATTTCAGGCGATGCAGAAGAAGATCGACCGCATCAACGGTGTGCTTCGCGAGCAGATCACCGGCATCCGCGTGGTCCGCGCGTTCACCCGCGAGCCTTACGAAACCGACCGTTTCGACACAGCCAATGTTGATCTGACCAGGCTCAGTGTGAAGATCGGTAACCGCTTCGTGCTGATGTTCCCGATCATCATGCTGGTACTCAACGTGGCCACCGGCGCGGTGCTGTGGTTCGGCGGCCACCGCGTCAACGATGGGCTTGTCGAGGTCGGCTCGCTCACCGCGTTCTTGCAGTATCTGCTGCAGATTCTGGCCTCGGTGATGATGGGCGCTTTCATGGCGATGATGTTCCCCCGCGCGCTCGTCTGCGCCCGCCGCATAGACGAGCTCATGGACCGCGAACCCTCCATGCGCGAGAGTGCCCAGACCACCACTCCCGCCAAGCGCACTGGAATTGTCTCGCTCGACGACGTCTCGTTTACCTACCCCGGCGCGGAAGCACCTGTGCTCAACGGCGCAACCCTCACCGCACGCCCTGGCACCGTCACTGCGATTATCGGCTCCACCGGCTCCGGCAAATCTACTCTGCTCAACCTGATTCCGCGCCTTTACGCCCCGACGTCAGGAGCAGTACTTATCGACGACACCAACGTCGCCGATATGGCCCGCGCCGACATCGTGGACCGCGTGTCCATGGTTCCGCAGAAGCCGTACCTGTTCTCCGGCACGGTGGCGTCCAACTTAAGGATCGCCGACCCAGAAGCCACGGACGTGGAGCTTTGGGATGCGCTCGACATCGCTCAGGCTCACTTCGTGCGCAACAGCGACGAAGGCTTGGATATGCCGATTTCGCAAGGAGGCACCAACGTTTCCGGCGGGCAAAGGCAGCGGCTGTGTATTGCGCGGGCGCTCGTCGCAAAGCCTGCGGTGTATTTGTTTGATGATTCTTTCTCCGCGCTCGACGTGATCACCGACGCGAACCTGCGCGAGGCACTGAAACCGCGGACGACCGATGCGACGGTGATTATTGTGGCGCAGCGTGTGTCGTCGATTGTGAATGCCGATCAGATTCTGGTGATGGAAAAGGGCTCGATTGTCGCGCGAGGTACGCACGATGAGCTGCTGGAATCCTCACCTACCTACCAAGAGATCGTTGCATCTCAGATCACCGAGGAGGTGCGGTAATGGCCAAGGATGTAGAACTTACCGACGAAGAAATCCTGGAACTGCAAGAGAAAGTTGGCGACGCCGGCTTCCACGGTGGCGGCGCCCCGCGCACGGCGAAAAACTTCTGGCCGTCGGCCAAGCGCATGGTGGGGCTGCTGAGTCCATACAAGCTCGGCATGGCAATTCTGCTGCTCGCAGTGGCTTTCAGCGTGGCGCTCAACGTGTACGCACCGCGCGTTATGGGGCGCGCGATGGACGTCATCTTCTCCGGCGCGGTGTCGAGCCAGATGCCCGCAGGCGTGACAAAAGATCAAATCATCCAAGGGCTGCGCGCCAGTGGCGATGACACTTTTGCCGACATGCTTACCGCAATGGAGCTTATCCCCGGCGCGGGCATCGACTTCACGCGCTTGGGCCAGCTCATCGCCATCGTGATCGGGTTGTACGTCGGCTCGGCGGTACTGATGTGGCTACAAGGCTTTATGCTGAACCGCTTCGTGATGAAGGTCGTGTACCGCCTGCGCGTCGACGTCGAGGCAAAGCTCCACCGCCTTCCGCTGAGCTACTTTGACACCCGCCAGCGCGGCGATATCCTCTCGCGCACCACCAACGATGTGGACAACGTGCAGCAAGCACTGCAGCAATCGCTGTCGCAGGCGGTGCAGTCGCTGCTGATGGTGATCGGCATTACCATCATGATGTTCTCCGTTTCGTGGGAGCTGACCCTGGTCGCACTTCTGGCAATTCCACTCACTGGCGTGGTCATCGGCCTCATCGGCTCCCGGTCGCAGGCGCAGTTTAAGAAGCAGTGGAAATCTACCGGCATGCTCAACGGGCATATCGAGGAAACCTTTTCAGGCCACGAGGTGATCACCATCTTCGGTCGCCACGACACCGCTGCGAAGCTTTTCGACGAGCGCAATGACGACCTCTACCAGTCGTCGTCCATGGCGCAGTTCTTGTCTGGCCTGATGATGCCGATCATGCAGTTCATTTCGTACCTGTCTTACGTGGCGATCGCTGTTCTGGGTGGCCTGCGCGTGGCCAACGGCAACATGACCTTGGGCGCGGCGACCGCGTTTATCCAGTACTCGCGTCAGTTCAACCAGCCGCTTGCCGAGCTCGGCGGGATGATGCAGATGGTGCAGTCCGGTGTGGCTTCCGCGGAGCGAGTTTTTGAGTTCCTCGATGCCGAGGAGCAAAGCGCAGACACGGAGCATGACCTTGTTGAGGGTCGAGCTCAAGGACTGGTGGAATTCCGCAACGTGGACTTCTCCTACTCCGAAGACGCCGAGCTGATCCAGGATCTGAACCTGCGCGTCGAGCCTGGTCAGACCGCTGCGATCGTCGGCCCGACCGGCGCCGGCAAGACAACCCTGGTGAATTTGATCATGCGTTTCTACGAAATCGACTCTGGACAGATCCTGCTTGACGGGGTGGATACCGCCGCGATGTCGCGCACCGAGCTGCGCTCCCAGGTGGGCATGGTGCTCCAGGATGCAGTGCTGTTCGAGGGAACCATCATGGACAACATCCGCTACGGCCGCCTCGATGCCACCGACGATGAAGTCATCGCGGCCGCGAAAGCCACCTATGTTGATCGCTTTGTCCACGCGCTGCCGGAAGGCTACGAAACCAAGATCGACCAAGACGGCGGTGCTCTCTCTGTCGGCGAGCGCCAGCTGATCACCATTGCGCGTGCCTTCCTGTCCCAGCCTGCGCTGTTGATTCTCGACGAAGCAACATCGTCTGTGGATACCCGCACCGAAGTCTTGGTGCAGAAGGCGATGGCGGCGCTGCAATCCGACCGCACATCCTTTGTCATCGCACACCGCTTATCGACGATCCGCGACGCCGACTTGATCCTGGTGATGGAAAACGGCCGCATTGTCGAGCAGGGCACTCACGCCGAGCTGATCCACGCCGAGGGCGCGTACTGGCGGCTGCACCAGAGCCAGTTCGCGGAAGACGACTAATCTGCGTGGGCAGTGTTGAAGATTGTTCCGGCTTCGTACCTGGCGTAGGATTGTGGCACCCCAGAGCTGAATCACTCGTGAAAGCAGCACCTGAGATAGAACGGATAGACAGATGCACTCTCAAGAAACGCGCGCAAGCTTAGCTAAACAAGCTACTCATTCCTTGTACCTAGAGGGCCTTTTGCCTAGTCCCGATCACACGAACGACACGAAATCCTATGTGGCAGGCGAAATTACCGCTGACGAACTAGTCTCGATGACTCGAGCTCGCTTCGGACTTAGCTAGAGACTTTCTCTGTGCACGATCCGTATCTCATTCCAGGCACCACGGTGTTGAAGAACCTGCTCGGCATCGAATCTTCCGCACGGCTCGCTGAAGCGGAAGCGGACTTGGTCCATGCTCGCATAATCCAGCTCATGGATTCAGGTGATGACCTGCTTCCTGCTAGCCGCGATGCCCGAGAAATCGGCGCGATTCATTTCCACTTATTTCAAGATGTGTATCCCTGGGCCGGCAAGTTTCGAAATATCGATATGAAGCGAGACGAGGGTGAACATTTCGCTCCATATCGTAAAATCGACCTGTTCCTCAGAAACCTTGCCCAACAGCTGTCTGACAAGAACAATCTCCGCATAGCGGTCCGTTCGGAGTTCATCAGCGAACTAACCCACTTCTACGATCTGCTTAATTGGATTCACCCATTCAGAGAAGGCAATGGGCGAACTCAACGACATTTTTGGTCACGCGTTTCCGCCGATGCAGGTTGGATCCTTGATTGGCGACAAGTCCGAGGCGAGTTAAACGAAGCCAGCCGACGTGCGCGAGAAGACCAGGAGTTGGAAATGCTTCACAGAGTCTTCGAGCAAGTTGTGGCAAAACATCGTCTCTGATCGAGCCCAATTTGAATGCTGAATCCTTGAATGTCGTGGTGACCCTCTAGGCTGGACAACGAATCCTCAAGCTGCACTTTCAAGGAGATTGAATGACCACCGTTTTAGGCTGGATCGGCGTGCTCGCGTCGCTCCCTGCGTGGGCGTACTTCCTCTACCGCGCGCTGCGCATGTTTGGCTTCGTCAGGTCTGGCAAGGCGACGCATCAGCCGCGCACCGACAAGATCGGTCAACGCCTGGGTCGAGTGATCGTCGAGATCTTTGGGCATACCCACTTTAAGGGCAAGCCTTTTGTCAATGCCGCACACTGGGCCGTCATGGTCGGCTTCCTAGGCGGCGTGATCGTGTGGTTTGAGGCCTACCTTCAAACCTTCAACCCGGCAGGCGGGTGGCCTGTCATTTCCGACTGGCCTGCATACCACCTGGTAGAAGAAATCTTGGGGCTAGCAACGGTTCTCGCAATCGTGTTCCTGATGATCGTTCGCACGCGCCTTGGCGACACAGAACGTGGCAGTCGATTCTTCAACTCGCAAACCAAAGCGGCACGCGTCATCGAAGTCATTGTGCTTATCGAAGGCGCTGGCATGCTCCTTGTCAAGGCCTCCAAGATCGCGACCTACGGTGGTGGCTCTGCGTGGGTGGACTTTTTTACGATCCACCTAGCCAAGCTTCTCCCTGCGTCCCCTGAGCTAGTGTCTACGTTCGCGCTGATCAAGCTGCTCTCGGGTCTTGCATTCCTCGTGCTGGTGGCATATAACCTTACGTGGGGTGTCGCGTGGCACCGCTTCATGGCCTTTTTCGCGATCTTTTTCCAGCGCAACCCTTCCGGCGAAAAGGCTCTGGGAGCTGTCCCAACACCAAACCTTGACGACGAAGACGCGACCACACCAGGCAGCTGGAAGATGCTTCTCGATTCCACGGCATGCACCGAGTGCGGCCGCTGCCAAGAACTCTGCCCTGCGTGGAATACCGGCAAGCCCCTGAGCCCCAAAAAGTTCGTCATGGATCTGCGCGATTCTGCACTGGACAACTACGACTCCCACGCCGGTGTTGATGTCCTTGCACTAGCCAACGAAATCGACCCAGACGTCCTGTGGTCATGCACCAACTGTGGAGCATGTGTGGACCAGTGCCCTGTGGACATTGAGCATATCGATCACATCGCAGACCTACGCCGCTTCAAGGTCCTCGCAGAATCAGACTTCCCATCCGAACTCACCAGCTTGTTCAAGAACATCGAAACCAAGGGAAACCCGTGGGGCCGCAACAATTCCGAGCGCGCATCCTGGGTGGATGATGCCCGCCGCGACGGTCTTGAAGTTCCTGTGGTTGGCGAAGACCTCACCGATTTCTCCGACACCGAGTACCTCTTCTGGGTCGGCTGTGCCGGCGCGTACGACGATGCGGGAAAGCGCACCACTCGAGCTGTCGTCGAACTCCTCGAGACCGCAGGTGTGAAGTACGGAGTGTTGTCCACAGGCGAAACTTGCACGGGCGACCCAGCACGTCGCGCCGGTAATGAGTACCTGTTCCAAATGCAGGCCACCCAGAACGTTGAGACATTCAATGACGTATTCGATGGTGTTCCCCAAGGCCAGCGCAAGATCATCACGACTTGCCCGCACTGCTTCAACACCATCCGGAATGAATACCCCGATTTCGATGGCCACTTCGATGTATTCCACCACACGCAGCTGCTGAACCGCCTTGTCCGCGACGGTCGCGTCACCCCTGTGCCGCGCACTTCCGAAAACCGCGCGCCGATTACCTACCATGACCCTTGCTTCCTTGGCCGTCACAATAAGGTTTTCGATCCGCCTCGCGAGCTACTGGAATCGACCGGTGTCACCCTCACCGAGATGGACAACAACCGCGATGAGGCTTTCTGCTGTGGCGCCGGCGGTGCTCGCATGTTCATGGAAGAGACCATCGGCCAGCGCATCAATGAATTCCGCACGGAACAAGCTCTCGACACCGGTGCTGCCGAGATCGCCACCGCCTGTCCGTTCTGCACAAACATGTTCTCCGGCGGGGTCAAAGCCCTTAGCTCTGATGCGAACATTCGGGATGTTGCCGTCATGCTGCGCGACTCCGTGCTTATCGACGACTCCCTCCCCGCCCCGCAGGACAAGGCATTTGTGAGTCCTACGCGTGCCACCATGGAGTTCGCCCCAACCAAGGAAAAGCCAACAGCACAGGGCGGCTCGACGAAGGCAGCTCCGACATCGCCTGCCGAACCACCTGCCCCGATGGTCCCTCCGGTCGTTTCGGCCACTCCACCGGTGCCGACCCAGCCTGTGCCGACTCCCCCTGCCCCTACGGTTCCAAGCGTTCCAGGTGCGCCGGCTGCTCCAGGTGCGCCGGCTGCTCCAGGTGCGCCGGCTGCTCCAGGTGCGCCTAGTGCTCCAGCGGGAACCCCAGCAGCTCCAGCTGCCCCAGCTGCCCCAGCTGCCCCCGCAGCTCCGACCCCTCCTGCGCCAGCAGCGCCCCCAGCACCGCCGGTGACCCCTCCGCCTCCACCAGAGATTCCGGAAGCATAGGAATCGTCGTAAAGCTAGGATTCCCCGACAACAACCCAAACGCGCAGCGCTATAATTGGAAACGTGACCCAGCCATATAAGCCTTTCAATCCGCACATGCGGCTCAGCGACAACGAGCGATCCGACGCGATGTCGGCGCTCGGTCGTGCACTTGCGGAAGGCCGGCTGACATTCATCGAGTATGAAAACCGCGTCGAAGCAGTACTCAAGGCAGAAACTTGCGGGCAGCTTGAGCCGCTATTTCGCGACATCCCGCAATCGCCTGCTATTGGCAACGAGATGGTGCTCTACAGCGCAAACGAGATTGCAGAAACGCACGAACGAGGGCAGAAAACCCGCTTGGGGCTGTTTGGCCTTTCTGTAGTCGGCTCCAGCGGACTGGGAATCCTGATGACAACCATGGGCATGACCGGTGGAGGAATCATTCCACTACTCGTCATCCCAACGGTTTTTATCCTGCTCTACATCATGAAGATTGGCCCAGAGAAGTGGTACGCGCCGAGCCCGCGCCAGTTGGAGCGTCAACGGTTCCGCGAGATCCAGGCGGCGCAGGCGCTGGAGGTGGCTCAGCAGAAAGCCGAGCGTCGTCAACAAATGAACCAACTGACCGGAGAGGCCGTCAGTTTGGCGCAGCGCGCCCTAGACAAGTGGAAGGAATCTGACAAAAAGTAGCCATACGGGCAAGTGAGGTGGCACAATAGCCGCTATGTCCAAGTCAGAAGAATCCACGGTAGAACCAACCCCGGTCAAGCGTCCTCGTCGACCACGTCGCCATTTCAACGAGTCGAAGAAACTCCACGGCGTGGCCTACGACATTCGTGGCGAGGTCACCGCGGAAGCCGAGCGCATGGAGCTAGACGGACACAGCATCCTCAAGCTCAACACTGGCAACCCTGCGATTTTCGGATTCGACGCCCCAGACGTCATCATGCGCGACATGATCGCCGCACTTCCAACATCCCAGGGCTACTCCACCTCGAAGGGCATCATTCCCGCTCGTCGCGCTGTCGTGACTCGCTACGAGCTCATCGAGGACTTCCCCTCCTTCGATGTCGACGATGTCTACCTAGGCAACGGTGTCTCCGAGTTGATTTCGATGGTGACGCAGGCACTTCTCGACGACGGCGATGAGGTTCTCATCCCAGCGCCTGACTACCCGCTGTGGACGGCAGCAACCTCTCTGGCTGGTGGCACCCCCGTGCACTACATGTGCGATGAGGAAGATGACTGGAACCCGTCGCTTGAAGATATTCGCTCTAAGGTCAACGAAAAGACTAAAGCAATTGTCGTGATTAACCCGAATAATCCGACGGGTGCCGTGTACTCGCGCGAGATCCTCGAGGGCATTGCGGACATCGCGCGCGAAAACGATCTGATGATCCTCGCCGACGAGATCTACGACCGCATCCTTTACGACGGCGCAGAGCACATTTCGATGGCAGAGGTCGCCCCAGACGTTGTTACTGTGACCTTCAACGGTCTGTCTAAGGCGTACCGTGTCGCGGGCTATCGTGCTGGTTGGATCGTTATTACCGGCCCGAAGCGCTACGCCAAAGGATTCCTTGAAGGCCTTGAGCTCCTCGCCGGAACCCGTCTATGCCCCAACGTTCCGGGCCAGCACGCGATCCAGGTGGCCCTCGGCGGCAAGCAGTCGATCTATGGTCTTACCGGCAAGGAAGGTCGCCTGTTGAAGCAGCGCAACATTGCCGTGGAGAAGCTCCGCGAGATCCCAGGAGTATCCGTCGTAGAGCCCAAGGGTGCGTTGTACGCGTTCCCTAAGTTGGACCCAAGCGTTTACGACATTCACGACGATTCCAAGCTCATGTTGGACATTTTGCGCTCGGAGAAGATCCTTCTTGTCCAGGGCACCGGGTTTAACTACCCCACCCCGGACCACTTCCGTTTGGTCACTTTGCCGTGGGCATCACAGCTGGAAAACGCGATCGAACGCCTAGGAAACTTCCTGGTCAACTACCGCCAGTAGAAACTATTCGACGATGCGCCCGTCCGGCAGCTCGACTTGAATCTGCATATCCCCAGTGATGTAGAAACCAACACCCAAGTCACGAGCGAGCTGGCGGGCGTTTTCTTCTGCGCCATCAACGTTGATGCGCGCCCAAACAAAATCACGGGCCACAAAGTAACTGGTTCCGTCCCAACCCGCGGTCGGCTGGTACTTCGAGTGCAAGGCGTCGTACCAGCGGGTGAGCTCGGGGATGGTGGCGTTGGAATCGTCGTCGAATTCGGCAGCTTGGTCAAACCAGTGCAGAAAATCCTGGATGTCCCCATGCGGTACTTGGTCTAGATCGAATGCCACAAAGGCGCGCCCAACACTCATGAGGACAACTCTAACCTAAGGATGTTTTACAGCGAGCGGCCTAGCGCCCACATCTCCCAGCCCGCGCCTTGCCATGCGGCAACATCTAACACGTTGCGGCCGTCGATGATGCGCTTGTCTGCAACAAGCTCGCCCACATGTACCGGATCGAGGTTGCGGAATTCTTGCCACTCCGTGGCCAAGATGACCAGCTCGGCACCTTCCAAGGCTGCATCGACGGACTCTGCGTAATCCAAAGTTGGGAACACCTTGGCCGCGTTGCCCATCGCCTCTGGGTCGTAGACACTGACAGCCGCGCCGGCTAGGCTCAGCTGACCCGCGACAGCCAAGGCCGGCGAGTCGCGCACATCGTCGGAGTTTGGCTTAAACGCAGCACCAAGAACGGTGATGCGGCGGCCCAAAACACCGCCGAGGATTTCGCGAGATAGTTCGACTACGCGGTCGCGGCGTCGCATGTTGATTGCGTCCACCTCGCGCAGGAAGGTCAACGCTTGGTCTGCACCGAGCTCACCGGCGCGCGCCATGAATGCGCGGATATCTTTCGGCAGGCAGCCGCCACCGAAACCAAGGCCGGCGCCGAGGAACTTGCGCCCGATGCGCTCGTCGAACCCGATGGCGTCGGCAAGCATGGTGACGTCTCCACCTGCGATCTCGCACACCTCGGAGACGGCGTTAATAAAGGAGATCTTCGTTGCCAAGAACGCGTTGGCAGAAACTTTGACCAGCTCAGCGGTTGGTAGATCCATGACGAGGAAGGGCGTTCCACTGTCGATGGACTGCTTGTAAACTTCGCGTGCGACCTCGTCGGCACGCGAGCCTTCGCGTACTCCAAGCACGATGCGGTCGGGCTCGATGGTGTCCTTGACCGCGTAGCCTTCACGCAGGAATTCAGGGTTCCATGCGATCTCTACGGTGGTGCCTTCCTTGCACAGCGCATCGGCGCGCTTTTGTAGCTCCTGGGCAGTACCTACCGGGACTGTGGACTTACCGAAGATGATGTGGTCACCTTCAAGCAACGGAACCAGGGAGTCTATGACTGCATTGACGTAGGTGACATCAGCCGCGTAGGAGCCGTGCTGTTGCGGGGTGCCCACGCCAAGGAAGTGCACGTTGGCAAAATCTGCTACGCGCTGGTAATCGGTGGTGAAATCCAAGCGACCGGAAGCCAGGTTGCGTTCGAGCACCTCGGGCAGTCCCGGCTCGTAGAATGGCACCTTACCCGCGGCAAGCTGCTCAATTTTGGACTTATCAACATCTACGCCGAGGACCTCGTGACCAAGTTCTGCCATGCAGGCAGCATGTGTCGCACCGAGGTAGCCCGTGCCAATCACCGTCATACGCATAAAGTTCATTATTACGCGTTTCCCGCATTTTGGCAGTGCGAGCAAAAGACGCAAACAAATATCCCCAGGGGAGTGTCCGTCTGGCCCTCCCTGGGGATAACGTTCATAGTCTAGAGCTGGGCAATCGCCTGCTCATAGACGTCGAGACCACGGTTAAGGTCTTCTTCTGTGATGATCAGCGGTGGGGCAACATGCGCACGGTTTGCGTTGACCATCGGCCAGACGCCGTTTTCCTTGCAGTACGCCGCAAACGCATTCATTGGCGCGGCAGCATCGCCCTTCGCATTAAACGGCACCAGTGGCTCACGAGTCTCGCGGTCTTTGACAAACTCGATCGCCCAGAACAGACCCAGACCACGGACATCGCCGATGACCTTGTACTTCTCCTTCATCGCCTCCAGACGAGGACGAACAACCCGCTCACCTAGGTCGCGGGTGCGCTCGAGGATTTTCTCCTCCTCGAAAACCGCAAAGGTTTCCACGCCCGGCGCGCAGCCCATCGGGTGGCCCGAATAGGTCAGACCACCGTGGTATGGAATCTCATCCCACGTCTTCGCGATCTCGCGCGACATGATCACGCCGCCGAGTGGCACGTATCCGGAGTTCACGCCCTTGGCAAAGGTGATCAGATCAGGTTCGACGTCGAAGTTTTCTACGGCGAACATGGTGCCGGTGCGACCGAAACCGACCATGACCTCGTCGGCAATGTACACGATGCCGTACTTGTCACACAGTGCGCGCACGCCCGGCAGGTAGCCCTTCGGAGGTACAAGAACGCCGTTGGTGCCAACGACAGTCTCCATGATCAAGGCGGCGATGGTGTCTGCGCCTTCGAGGATGATCTGCTGCTCAAGGTGCGCCAGAGCGCGCTCGCACTCTTCGCTTTCCGACGACGACCAGAACGGCGAACGGTACGCGTACGGGCCAAAGAAGTGCAGGACGCCGGCATCGGTTGGCTCGTTCTTCCAGCGACGTGGCTCACCTGTTAGGTCGATCGCGGTCGGTGTTGCACCGTGGTAGGAGCGGTACGCGGACATGACCTTTCGGCGGCCGGTGTATGCGCGCGCCATGCGCACTGCGTTTTCGGTTGCTTCCGCACCACCGTTGGTAAAGAAGACGGAGCTGTAACGCTCGCCTGGAGCTGCTTCGATGATCAGTCGCGCAAGCTCATCACGGGTGGAGTTCTTAAACGCTGGCTGGATCGTCGTTAATGTGTCTGCCTGATCCTTGATGGCTTGAATCAGTCGTGGGTGCTGGTGTCCCAGGTTGAGGTAGACCAGCTGCGAGGAAAAGTCGAGGTAGCTCTTTCCCTGCGCGTCGGTGAAGGTTGCGCCTTCGCCGGTGACAACCTCCACGGGATTAAGTTGTTCTTGGGCTGACCATGAGTAGAAAACTTTGCCGTCCATGAGGCGTCCTCCTGATTGTGCTGAATACTAGGGATACTGGGCCTTTAGTCCCCCTAGGCTAAACAACGGGAGGGCTTTTCGTGCGGGTTCACATCAAAAATCTACGATGTGGGTACACCCGCGGTGGTTAGCGAAAGTTCAGGTAGTACTTCGATGGGGTCGGACCGCGCTGACCTTGGTACTTGGAGCCCAATGCGCCGGTTCCGTACGGGACCTCCGCCGGGGAGCTGAGCTTGAAAAATGCCATCTGCCCCACTTTCATTCCCGGCCACAGGGTGATGGGGAGGTTTGACACGTTGGATAGCTCCAGGGTGATGTGTCCAGAGAAACCCGGATCAATAAAGCCGGCCGTGGAATGAGTCAGTAGGCCGAGGCGTCCGAGCGAGCTTTTGCCTTCCAGTCGTCCTGCCAAGTCGTTGGGCAGGGTGAATTTTTCAAATGTCGCCGCCAGAACGAATTCCCCTGGGTGCAGGACAAACGGCTCTCCCTCGGTTACCTCGACCTCGGTGGTCAGGTCTTCCATCTCCAGTTTGGGGTCGATGTGCGTGTAGCGAGAGTTGTTGAACACGCGGAAGAATTTGTCCAGGCACACATCGACGCTGGACGGTTGGACGAGGGCGGCATCGTACGGCTCGATGCCGAGGCGGCCTTCGTTGATGGCATCGCGGATATCATGGTCAGACAGAATCACGGGTACCAGTCTACGTCAGGGGCGTTTTCTAACTACAGAGGCCCGAGTGCTAAACTTTCCCGCATTGCCGGCGTAGTTTAGTGGTAGAACATCAGCTTCCCAAGCTGAGAGTGCGAGTTCGATTCTCGTCGCCGGCTCCATGTGATCAGTCGGGACATCGTTGACACGATCAGTCGCGACATGGTTGACAGGTAGCACCGTGAGGTGAGAACAGTGTTCTTGTCTCACGGTGTTTCTGTTGTTCGGGTTTGAGTGTTCTTGATCAAGTTGGGTTGGTAACGACGCCCGGTGTCGATGTGGTGTTCGGCGATGACTTCGCCAGTGTCTGCATTGGATGTCATTGCGCGGGTGCCGGTGATAACTGTTAGTGTGCGTGTTCCTGCGTGTGCTCGTCCGATCCCTAGGTAGCGCATTTCTCCGGCGAATCGCAGAGTAATCCGGCCGGCTGGGTCGACCTTGTCATTGCGGATGCGGTGGTCATCGGTAACAAGAGGTTGAGGTCCTGCTTTAGGCAAGGCGATGTATGCCTGATGTGGAGTGTTGCGTCCTAGTGCTCGGTGACAGCGTTCGTGGTTATACCAGTGCCGAAACTCATCGAGTTGTTTTTGTAGTTCAGGGATTGTTTGGGCAGGCGGCCGCGCGCGGATCCATTTTTTGAGTGTTTGGTGGAAACGTTCGATTTTTCCTTGGGTCTGAGGATGGGCAACACGTCCGTTTTTCTGTTTGATGCTGTTGTTTTCTAGGAACTTTTCAAACCCGTTTTTACCTCCCTTTGCCCCGGCAAGTCGGGCAGTAAAAATTAGTCCATTATCGGTCAGTGTCGATTGTGGGAGCCCATACTCTGCGGTAATGGTGCTGATCGCTCGCACGACTGTAGGGCCGTACACCCGTGGGTAGGCCACAAGATAAAGCAGGTAGCGGGAATGATCGTCAAGGAAGTCGAGAACTTCGACATCACGGCCATTGCATAGTCGTAGGTATGTCACATCTGCTTGCCAGCACTCATTCGGCAAGGTTGCTTCAAAGCGTCGTAGTGAGGATTTCGGACGCTTGGCAGGTTGTGGAGTTATCAATCCCTGTTGGTGAAGTATCCGCCTGATCGTAGATTCCGCTGGGGCATGCATTCCTCGTTGGCTTAAGACCCATGCGATCGTGTCTGGCCCATTGTCAGCGCCTTTGGCGGTGAGTTCTGTGCGAATGGAAACTATGGCCGTGACGATGGCAACGGAAGTTTTATTCGGGCTTGAGCGTGGGGCAGTCGATTGCGGAAGTACTGCTTCCGGCCCTCCTGTTTCGTAGCGTTTTAGGAGGGTGTAGATCCATTGTCGGGAGCGTTGAAAGTATCGAGATGCTTCGGAGACAGACATTTTTTGCTCGGTGATGGCTTTCACGATCGCCAGGTTTGGGTTGTTGTAGCTCATGGCTCATTATCAAGCCTGTAGGTGTCAACAATGTCCTGACTGATCTGTCAACTGTCATGGACAAAACTGCAGGGTGAAAGTGTCAACTATGTCCTGACGGACAACATCGTCGCCGGCTCCACATCAGCTCCGCTTTCTGCGGGGCTTTTTGCTTTGCGACGCCCCCTCAAAGTTGTTGACATCACCCCCATTAAGGTTACGCCGGAATGATGTCACCTCGGTTTTCGTCGATAATTGCGCCCCTATATCCGCAAGACTTCGACACCCCAAAGATAAGCACTAACCTATTCCGGGGAAACTAAGCGCCCGCCTATCAAAATAGGCCAGTCTTTCAAATTTCCCAATAACCGTGAATCTCGCTTCTATCCCCGCCAAAGGGAAGAAAGTTGAAAATGACTACGACTCAAGATTTCAGCGCCTGGGCGCCCGAATCCGATGAGACCGCGCCGGGCAAGTGGCCCGGCCTGCTCTCGAAACTCACGTTAGCCCTCCTAGCAGTTGGCTCCATCGTCGGATACATCATCTGGCTCTTGGCAGACAGCTACGTCGGCGAAGATATCGCCGTACTTACATGGGTGATCGCCTTTGCCGGCAGCATTGCCCTGATGTCTATTCGCCAAACCATTTTGGCAGAGAAGGAGTAGACAACAATGTTGATGCAAGGAATCACCTACAACACGACCATGGGTCTTGTTGTAGGCCTGATTATGATCCTGATCCCTACCTTCGCCCGCACCGTCGCGGCAAACAAGGGACGTTCCATCTCTGGCTGGGGCTGGGGCTTCGTCTTCCTCGGCGCCTTCCTCGGAATTTCTGGCCTACACATGATGCTGACCTGGCCCCTCGAACAGATCGAGGGCGCATTCTGCTGTGCCGTAGATAACGTCACATTCGGTGAGCCTGCTGCCTTCTACGGCCTTCTTACCTTCATCGCGGGCATCGCGATTATCCGTGCCGAAGAGAAGGCTGAAAAGGGCCTGCGCGAGCTTGACCTTGTTGCAACCCTGCGCCCGTTGCTCTACATCGCGGCAGCAGGCGGCTTTGGCTTGGTCCTCTTCGGCATCGCCGGACTGCACTTTGGCCAGTGGCGACCGCCAGAGATCGAGCCGGTGGCACGACTCATGGCAGGAAGCATGATTGAACCTTTGATGGTCTTCTCGATGTACGTGGGTACCGGAATCGCAGCAATCCTGTCCCCGTTCGCGCTGACCAACAAGACCGTCGGCCGCGTGTTCACCGTTCTTGTGTGGTTCTTCGGCATGGCGTGGGTTTTCCTCGGCCTCACGCTCTACTACGGACACGTCGGCTTTTTCCCATACGCCTTCAACCAGCCTTTGGAATACCCGCAGTAAACCCTCCCAGAAGCTGGAAAAACACGTAAACCGGACAGGGAATGTTCCCTGTTCGGTTTTAGTTTCTCAGGCAAGTGGCAGATTCACAACAAAATCTGGCAACTCGCCACCAATGGAATGTAAATGCAGCTCAGGAGTTGCAAAGAGACTTACAATCAAACTACTGTCAGGCTACGAGTTGATAACATCCTTATCTCATATTAAGGTAACGTTTAATTCCGTTCAGCCGTAGTTATACCAACACCGTACTTGCAGGATAGAGGCATTATGTGCAGCAACCATCGCCGCTCTGGTGGTCGACACCGCAAACCAGGCCCAACCAAGGGTCGCGTAGCAGTTATTGCAGCACTTGCCAGTACCGTCTCCACCGCCGGCATTGGCGGTGCAGCTGCAGCTACCTTGCAGGATCAGGCTCAGCCAAAGTCCGACGTTAAGGACAATCTCGATCTGGTGAACGACGCAGAGGCTGCACCTGCAGAGGCAGCCACTCAGATCGAAGCCGAAGAGGCCGTCGCCCCGCAGATCTTGACGATCAACGAGTACAAGCCGGTGGAAAACCTCTCCGATCAGCTCACCAAGGCTGTTGAGTACGACACCGAGCGCGCAGAGGCTGCACAGGCCGAAGCTAACCGCATCGCCTCCGAAGCGGCTGCTGCCGCCGAGGCTGAGGCCGCTGCAGCAGCAGAAGCTGCTGCGGGATCGTCCCTCTCCTCGGTCGCTGGCGCTAGCTCCATCACCGGCGCAACCGTGGTCAAGCCAGCCGAGGGCGCCTTTACATCCGGCTACGGCCCACGCTGGGGCACGATGCACCGCGGCATCGACATCGCCAACTCTGTTGGCACTCCAATCCTCGCAGCCATGGCGGGCACGGTCATCGACTCCGGCCCTGCATCCGGTTATGGCAACTGGATCCGCATCCAGCATGACGATGGCTCCATGACCATCTACGGCCACATGGAGACCCTCTCGGTATCCGTCGGCCAGCGTGTCGAAGCCGGCCAGTACATCGCAGGCATGGGTTCTCGCGGATTCTCTACCGGCTCCCACCTACACTTCGAGTACCACCCTGCGGGCTCCGGCGCGGTTGACCCACAGCCATGGTTCGCAGCTCACGGTATTTCGCTCTAATACTGCTCGTTCAACAGGCTAACCGTTAGATCGACAAACTCCCCTGGTTTGTCTCCGTGGTAGTTGTGGCTCGTATCCGCCTCCACGAACTTTGCGCCCGGCAAGCACTCAAGTGCTCGCCGGGCTTCGTCGTATGACGCGGCCGCTTGGAGAACGCCATCGTCGCCAAGCACCTCTTTGGCGCGCACGTAAATCACAGGCGCTTCGATAGCTCGCAGCGTGGCCTCCTGGTCGAAACCTTGGTTCCACGAGCCGTCATAGAATGCCAGACCAAAGTAGGGATCGTAATCGATGGAGTATCGCGCATACTCCGCCATGATGCCCGGCAAATACCACACCCTGATCGGCTGATCGGGGTGCTTTTCGTGGTAACGCAGCCCGTCATTGATGATTCGGCCGGCATCGGGGCCAAAGAACTTCCACATCAACTGGTGCTCCCAGTAGTAGCCGGGCCAATCGCTCTCGTTGGAATCAATAAAGCTGTTTGCGGCGCTGGCTAAGTCCTGCCAGTTCCAGGTCTCTTTGGCGCGCGGGAGTTCGGTGGTGAAAAACGGCGGATCCTCAAACAGGACCCCGCGCACTTGCTCCGGGTGGTTTGCGGCAAAGGTGGCAGCGATGTGGCCACCGGACGAGTGCCCGGAGACGAATACGGGCGCACCGATTACGTCGTTTGCGAAGTGAGCCACTAAGTCGCCCAACTCCACCGCGGTGTAATGCCCCTGCCAGCGATCAGACTTCCCATGTCCCGGCACGTCGATTGCGAAGACGTGAAACTCTTGAGCTAGCCCACGAAGCACCGAGTGGTAGCTCTGCCATGCGCCGCCCTGTCCGTGCAGCAGGACAAGCACCGGCTTGCCCGCGGATGCCGGGTTCTCGCCAAAGTTCAGCGTGACACCATCGACTGTTGCCTGCTTTTCGACGAATCCCGCGCCCGCTACTCTCGCGTCGAGCCGCTGGTTCCAAGTGACGTTGTTCCACACGTAATAACCCCCAACGAGGGCGGCCACACCGACAAGCGCGGCTATGGCGATGATGACCTTCTTCCACACTCTCATGACCCGCTCCGTTTTGTCATACAACTGTATGATTACCAGTGTAAGCGAAATGGAGCAGGACATGCCGATAGTTGTTGATCACAATGCGCGTCGCGATGAGCTGGCCTTGGCGATGTTGCGCATCGCCTCCGAACACGGCGTGGAAGCGGTGAGCGTGCGGGGCGTCGCCAAGCAATCGGGCTGTTCTCCGGGCACTGTGCAGCACTACTTCCCTACGCGCGACGATATGCTACGTCATGCCGTTGGGCTGCTCGCCCGCCGGCGGCGCGACCAATTCCTCGCTATCCCCCAAACTGACTCTGCACGCGACATGGTCACTGCCGCCGCGCGTACCTATTTGCCCACGACCGATGAAAACAAGTTGCTCGCCGGGGCCGGAGCCGCGTTTTACCTAGCATCGCTTCACGACGACCATCTGCGCAAGCAAACAGCAGCGAGCCCCAAGAAACTGATCGAGGTACTCACCGAACTCTTCAGCAAGGCCCAAGCGAATGGCGAACTTACAAAAGACATAGACCCGGCCAAGGAAGCCCACTTTGCGTGGTTGCTTCTTGATCCGGGCCCAATCCTCGCTGGCTATCGCACCGTCGAGGAGACTTTCGATCTACTGGATTATCACCTTGATCGAATTTTTGTCTAAGAGCAGGTCACAATCGGCTGGGGATCGTAGACCGTGGTCTGGGTCTCGCGAGAGATTTCCTTGCCGTTCAGGTCGCGGATGATGCGGGTATCCGAGGTGGTAAAGCCAGGGTTGCCGCTGGAAGGGATGCACTTGTCGCCGGTCATTTCGCGCTCGTCCGGCTCGGTCTCATCCCAACGTCCGCCATTGACCGATTCAACCTCGACAGTCTTGACACCCATCAGGCGAACGGTGACGGATCCACCGCCAGCCGAGGCATCGATGCGTACTGGGCGGTTGGAGTCGTTCTTAAACTTCAGGTCGATCGCACCCTCGTAGACAGTCGCTTCGCGGCCGGCTGGGTAGCGGGAGATGTAATACGAGTGCGGCGTATGCGCGACATCGGTCATGCCGGCGAAGTACGCAGCGTTGTACAGTGTCGTCGCAAACTGCGAGATACCGCCGCCAACTGCCTCGCCCGCGCGACCGTCGATGATGATGCCGCTTTCCACGAAGCCCTGCGCAGTGCCACGAGGTCCGGTGTGACCGTTCAGCGAGAACGTCTCACCAGGGCCGACAACTGCACCGTTGACCATGCCCGCCACGATGGCGATGTTCTTACCAGAGGCCTCGGAGTATCCCTTGGTAGTGAACTCGCCGACAACCTGGTCGTAGGTAGCGCTTTCAGCCATCTCGGTGGTGAAGGTCGCGGCAACGTCCTCATAAGCCGCTTCCCAGGTCCTTTCACCTTCACCGATAACGCGGCCCTCGAAATCAGCCATGGTCTTTTCCCAGTCCACCGCGGAACCGTCTGCGCTCGGGTTCACGGAGCCATCGGAGTTGTATGACGCGTTCTTCATCTCAACTTCGGTGCTGGCCAGCCCTTCGTCGAAAATAGCTTGCGCGCCTTCCGGATTGACCACCGTCTCGATGTTGCCCTCGACGTTGTTAAAAGTGACAAACTCGCCGATGCGCTCGACCGGAATCTCGGCGACCACATCGTCACGGCCTTCCACCTTCAGCGGGCCGGAAATGGCCTTGGCTGCAGGCCCATCGGCAACTTCCTTGAGCTTGTCCTCGGTAATCGCTGGCTGGACTTCTTCCGGCTCTACTGTCACGCCCGACGGGTTGAGCCAACCGGTGGACACCCGCGTGTTGAGCTCGTCGCGGTTTACCGTCTGCCCCAAAACGGGATCTGTGATCTTCACGTCGCCAGCCTCAAGTGCCACAGAGCCATCGACGGGATCAGTGCTCAGTTCACCAACAACGCGGTCGAGCTCGGGCGCTAGTGCAGCCTCGTCCACGGTAGGGACTACGTCGACTTCCTTGGACGAGAACAGTCCGCGCAGACGGGAGATGGGATTCATCGATTCCTCGCCGGCGGCCGCTACAGTGGCCTCCCAGTCAATACCGAGTCCAGCCTGAGCGGGAACGATGTCAGAGGTCAGCTCACCTGCGGTCACGGTGACGGGAGCACCTGCTTCGTCGCCAAGCTGCTCTTCGAGGGTGCGTACGGCCTCATCGTGTTTCATGCCGCCGATCTCGATTCCGCCGACGGTGGTGCCTCGAGGCACCGCGTCGCGGTTCATCGCAAGGTCAGCACCGTAAATACCACCAAGAACGGCAAAAATGGCAAGCACCGCAATCGCAGTGATCTTGCCAAGCTTTTTCGCGCCAGAGGACTTCGTATCGCTCACGTTCACTAGATTATCCCTCCACAGGCCAAAGTTCCTAGTTTAAAGCAGAGAAACTGTGCTGCTGTTCAACCCTCTTGGCTGCTTCATCGATTCGGGACTGCGAAATGTTTCCTGCTTCAACTTCTTTCACTAGGGTATCGATGGCCTCCGCCACGCTGTCACCGGAGGACCACAAGGCCTGGTCCGCGCCCGCAGCAATCGCCGCCGACACCGCCCCAGGCGTAGACATGTGATCGGTAATAGCGCGCATGCCCGAGAGATCGTCTGTCACAATTGCACCTGCGAAAGGACTACCGCCCGGGTAGTCGCCAGAGCGAAGCAACTCATACGCCGCTGGGTTGATCGTCGACGGCGTTTCCCCCAGACCAGGAACAACCATGTGCCCCATCATCACGCTGGCCTCTGGCACCGCGGGCAAAGCCTCACCGTATGGGAGAAGGTCTAGCTCCTTGAGTTGGTCTAGGTGAGGTGTCACAGCCGTTGCTAAGTGCGTATCTGCACTCGCCTGACCGTGGCCCGGGAAATGTTTGAAGGTCGGGGTGACACCAGCATCCACAAGCCCTTGTGCGAAGGCGACGGCATAGGTCGCAACGGTGTCGGGATCGGTGCCGAATGCACGATCACCCATGATCTCAAGACCAGCAATGTCTACATCGAGCAACGGCGCGTAATCCACCGTGACGCCTTGCTCCTTCAAACGAGTGCCGATGTCATGGGCCATCGCGCGGACCTCTTCCGGCGACATGGCGGCCATATCGCGCGGCGAAGGGAACTCGCCGAACACGTTGGTGTGACGCTGCACCCGACCGCCCTCGAAATCGATCGACACCGTAAATGGCCTGCCCACCTGCTCACGCAACGCATGAATATTGCGCCCATCTTCGGTAAATAACGCACTATCTGCCCAGCTTGGAACGATAATTCCGCCAACCCCCAACTCCAGGGCGGCAAGTGCAGAATCATAGTCGGTCACGCCAACAACCATCAGGCTCGCCACCTGCTCGCGCAGCTCCGGCGCTTCCGCCTCTTCGCTTGTCGACGACTCCACCGTGCTCGATCCCACCACTGACGACGACTCATTCACGTCCGAAGTAGCACTTTCTCCCGGGCTCTGAGTATCGGTGGTCTCTTCTGCCGTCTCAGGCGTGCACGCAGAAAGGAGCGCGACAGCAACAAACGCACCTAGTACTCGGGTTCGTTTCATGGGGGCTCCTTCATCGATTCTTGTGCTGTCGATTCTCGTGCTCGCAACAATATCGTTTGTGTTGCTCCCTTACTATGCTGGGGCACATGACCACCTCGATGCTAATCGCCTATGACGGTTCCGACATAGCTGAAGACGCTCTGCGCGCGGCAACGGCCCTACTCAATGCGCAAAAAGTGGAGATCATCACGGCGTGGGAGCCCGCGGCGCGCACCACCGCACGTGCAGTCAGTTTCACCGGCAGCCACCAGCCGACGATCGCCCAAGAGGACGATCCAGCCTACGACTACGCACTGGAAACCTGCCGCAAGGGCATCGCGCTAGCGGAGTCCCTCGGTCTTTCCGCCCACGCTCACGTCGTCGAGATCAATTCCACTGTGGGCCAAGCGATCGTCGAGGCCGCCAAGGAGCTCAACGTCGATGTGATCGTCTCCGGCACCCGCGGGATTTCCGGCGTGCGCAGCTGGTTCAACTCCTCAACGGCAGAAAACGTCGTACAAAACGCCCACTGCCCCGTGTTTGTCGTTCCGAATAATCAAGGCTAGCTGCTAAGGTGACCGTTATGACCACAAGCACCGCTTCTCTGCCACGCCGCGCCGCCGGCCCCGTGTTAGCGAGCGCTGTCGTCGGTATCGCACTGGGCGTTGTCGGCGTACTCGGCATCGCTGCGTTCTCGGGGCAGTCCACCGTCCCGCACGGCAACGCTGTACCGGCTGACCAGGCTGTCCTTGGTGGCCCTGAGTACGGCTCGCGTTCCTAGCGCCACGCAAGGTTTTCGGGGCCACCTTGCCGGCTGGCTCTGTTTCGCAATCCTTGCTTTTCTTCAGCAGCCCGGCCGCACCGCCGCCGACACCAAGCTCGACTTAGCTCTTGACCCACTGGGCTTTCTCACCCAGGCGACGAGTGCCTACACCGACAACTTCACACTCGGTCAAATTCAGAACCAGGCCTACGGGTATCTTTTCCCACAGGGCCTGTTCTTTGTGCTTACCGATCCCTTGCCCGACTGGGTTGCCCAACGCATCTGGTGGACCGTCGTGATGGGCGTGGCCTTTTCCGGTACTTTGATGCTCGCTCGGCGCATGTCTCTCCCAGGCATGATCCCGGCCATCCTGTACGCGCTGAGCCCGCGTATCCTGACCACACTCACTGCGATTTCCTCGGAGGCCTGGCCCGTTGCATTGGTTCCGTGGACTTTAATTCCGTTAGTCTCGCAGCGTCTCACTTGGCGCCA
This sequence comes from Corynebacterium breve, assembly GCF_030252165.1. NCBI lineage: Bacteria > Bacillati > Actinomycetota > Actinomycetes > Mycobacteriales > Corynebacteriaceae > Corynebacterium > Corynebacterium breve. The sequence continues at coordinate 2,138,213 of NZ_CP126969.1, forward strand.
CGCACTCGCGGCGGTGGCACCGGTGGCGTTGATGGGTGCGGTTAACGCCACCGCCACCCTGATGGCCTGCATCCCCGCTGGGGTCCTCCTTCTCTACCGTCGGGCCTGGCCCGCCCTAGCCCAGTGGCTGGCGGGCTGTGCGGTCGTCTCCGCCTGGTGGATTGGCCCGCTGCTTGTCCTGGGGCGCTACTCCCCACCGTTCACCGACTTCATCGAGTCTTCCCACACCACCACCTACTGGTTCAACCTTGCCGAGATTTTCCGTGGCACCACCAGCTGGACACCGTTTGTTGAGACTGAGCGCGTCGCCGGCAACCTCCTCGTCGCCGAGCCTTTGTTTATCCTCGCAACGATGGCCGTCGCAGCCTTCGGATTCGTCGGGCTCGCGTCCCAGTCCATGCCGTGGCGCGGCTATCTCATCGCCCTTTTGTGTCTCGGGGTTCTTGTGATGGGGTTAAGCCACGGTCCGCTTTCAGCACCTGTGCTGTCGCTTTTCGACGACCAACTGGCCCCATTCCGCAATCTGCACAAGCTAGACCCCGTAGTGCGTCTCCCTTTGGTGCTTGGCGTGGGGCACTTGGTCTCCCGGATTCGTTCTCGCCCTCCCGCACTCGTCGCCCTTGGCCTCGTGGTGCTCGCCGCCACGGCTCCGGCGTGGAGTCTGCGTCTGGCGCCTCAGGGCACCTGGGAGGAGATCCCGGCTTACTGGTATGAGGCGACGGAGTTCGTCGATAAGCATGCGCCTGGTACACGGACCTTGGTGTTGCCCGAAACGTCGTTTGCGCGACAAACGTGGGGCTGGACTCGCGACGAACCCATTCAAGCGCTTTCCGAAACTCCATTCGCGGTGCGCGACGCCGTGCCACTCATCGACCCAGAGGCAATCCGTGGTCTGGACGGCGTGCTGGCTGCACTTCACGAGGATGCTGAGGACGGCGCTGAGGCGCTGCGCTCCATTGGCGTGGGCGCGGTCATCGTGCGCCATGATCTAGAAAAGATTGATTTCGAAGGCGAGCTTCCCGGCGAAAAGCACACCTTTGGCAAGGTAGACGTGTATTTGCTAGATCCCAAGGCGGACATGATGGTCACCTCCGGCAAGCCCGTCACCGTCGCAGGTGGCGGAGAAGCGTTGGCGCTGTTGGACAGTATTTATGGATATTCTCCGCGTCAGCTGGTCTCGCAAGACGCGCAGATTGTCACCGACACTCCGGCATTGGCCGTGCGCAACTACGGCACCCTGGATTCTGCATCGTCAGCGCATTTACGGGACATGTCGGAGGGGGCGGACATTCACAATAAGGTGCCGGACTACCCGTCGACAGGCCCGCGCACTTCGGTGGTGGAAACAGGAGGTAGTGCGAGCGCGTCAAGCTCGGCCTCTGACGCTTCGAGTTTTGGAGGCGCCGACCCCGCGCGCTCGCTCACGGCAGCATTCGACGGAAACACGCGCACGGCCTGGTGGCCTCAGCCAGGCGATACCGGCTGGATCGAGTCCACCGTGGAAGGCGAAGAATTCACTCTCACCGTGACCAACACGACGAAGGTGCGCGTGATCAGCGGTGATTTCGACCGCGAGGTCTCGCTATCAAGCTACTCGCCACGCACAGTCCGCGTGCCCGGCGACACCGTGCGTATCGAGTTCACCGAGCCCGTCGGTGTGGCAGAGCTTGACAGTGGAGTCAAACGCATCGTCACCGTGCCGGACACCTCCCCTGACGCCGAAGTTTTCCTTTTCCAGCGCCTGCTACCGGAAACCGAGTGGCTCCAGCGCGCATTCACCACCCACGATGACGCGACGTGGGAGCTGTCCGCCCCAGCAACCATTGATGGCGAAGACTACGAGGCGGGCCCTGTCGAACTGCCCGCCGGTGAGCACGTGATCGACACCAAGGTCGAAATGATCACGCTGGAAAAGAGCATCCCTTCTGCTGGTTGGGAGCCGTTTACGGGGCGGGTGGAGTCGTCGACAAGCGAGCAAACCTTGCTCACCGGGCGTGGCTATATCGAGGGGATGCGCGCCTCAATCGGCGACGTAGAGCTCCAGCTCACCCGCATCGATGCAGGGCACGCTGCTTTCGTAATTCCGCCCAACGTCAGCGGGCCGGTGGAGTTTAGCTTTGCGGGAAATGCGGCTTACCGTGCGAGCCTGATCGGTGGCGGGATAGCCGGAATCCTCGGGCTGCTCGTGGCACTTTTCGCCTGGCGGACCCGGCGCGATCAGCAATACCGTCCAGTGCCCGCCTCGCCGTGGGTAATTCCGTTGATCACAGTTGTGCTAATCGGTGGGATCCCCGGCGTAATTGGCGCGGTGATCGCCTGGGGGATTCGCCGGTACACCTTGATTCCGCCGTGGGCGCTTGCCGGAGGCATGCTCACGTTCATGGGCTTATGGCTGGCTCGTGCGCCGTGGCCTACGGCGGACTACGCGGGAAATTCCGTCGCTATGGTCGTCGCTGGCTGCGCAGCGCTGGTGTGTCTAGCCCCGCCGACACGTTGGATCCAGCGCGCGCCGGGACGCTCGACAAGTTCGTAGGAAATGTAGGAAACGGCGATGCTTAGCACCACCGTCGCTGCCAAAACAGCGAAGAAGTATCCGCTAAACATTGGAATCCCAAGCAGCGGGAACACCACTGTCAACACCGCTACGTGCCACAGGAAGATGGAATACGACCACGTGCCTAGAGTCCGCATGACCTCTCCGCCGAGGACACCTTGGCTCGGTGCTAATGCGTACGGCACTACGATCAGCGCACAAAAAACGGCGCCCAACAAGATGCGGATGTTAAATTCCAGCGGTGAAGGATGCTCCAATCCGAGGGGACCAACGTACTCCTGCCCTGCGAGCCATGCGACCGTAAGCGCAGCTATCCAATAGACCCACCGGGCGCGGAGGACCCGTTGCACTAGAGGTGATACGCGCCCCTCGAGTTCCGCGCATACAAGCCCCACTGCGAACCACGAGGCGTAGGACATGGGCCAGATTTGTAGGTTAACGTTGAATATTTCGATGGAGTCCCGCACAAAGGGCAGCCACGGCCAAGCAAAACCGACGATGATGCCCGCCACGAGCGCGACCAGACGCCCCTTTCTGCCAAGGGCTAGGTACAAAGGCAGCACTAGGTAGAAGGCAACCTCGACGCACAGCGACCACAGCTGCGTCAATCCAGCAATGAGCCCATCGGGAACATAGATCTGCAGCATTGCGAGGTTAGCTGCGGCCTGGCCGAGCGAAACCGACCCAGCTTCGGGCAGTGCCACCAGTACGATGCCCACGCATGCTAAGTAAGCGGGCGCGATACGCGCCGTTCGCTTGATAATGTAAGGGTAAAGTTTCCGATGACCACCACGCGCTAGCAAAAACGCGCTCAGCGCAAAAAATACAGCAACAAAGTAATCAAAGCGTGCGAACAGAGCAGAATCCGTGGCGGTTTGAAAAGCCACATGCGTGACGACGATGCCCAAAGCTGCGACTGCGCGCAGGCCTTCAAGCTCGCCGAGGTATGTGCTGCGATTGACTTTGTACCCACCTGTCATAATGAAACTCTGTATTTTGGACGATTCTAGTAGAAGGAGCCGGGACGCATGACTCAGCCGACCTGCGACATCACACCCGGCATAGACCTAGGGAAGAATCGGCGCGCAATGATCACCGCAGCAATCGTGGCCCTCGTCGCGATTCTTGTTGGCAATCTGTTGCCACCAGTGATCATCTTTGGCATGAAGATGATCCCGCAGGGCAAGGAATACCACACGACGATGGTCGCACAAGAAGCCATCATTCTAGATCCCACCGCGACCGTCCCCGCTGGAAACGGTGGTGCCCCCACGCCCGAGCCACATTGTCTGATTCCGGAAGAGATCACCGCCAGCTGTTACCAGGCGACAGGGCCTTCGACGTCAAAGCGCACGACGACGACATCAACTGCGGATAAGTTCATGGAGACAAACGTGGACTCGCTAGTACAGGTTTCCGTGAAGGGCGTTCCCGTTGCGGAGATGGCCGATCACCAGCGTCTGAACCGCGACTCTGCCTACCCTGTGGCAGACCCTGTGGCGAAAAAGACCGTCTCGGTTCCCGCTTTGGGCACCGGCGTGCGCGTTGCCCCGCACGTGCAGGAGGGATTGCAGCCTTTCTTCCCCTTTGCGCCAGAACGTCGCTCCTACCTGTACTCCGACCAGCTGATCTCTGTTCCAGTATCGCTGGATTATGTTGGCACCAAGGATGTCGAAGGAATCCGTACCTACGAGTACTCCGCCGAGACTGACCCGACGAATTTATTCACCGCCATCGCAACAGCGACGATGGAAAACCCCAACCAGGAAGAACTCGCGGCCATCGCCGAGCGCTCGGTCCCAGAACTGTTCCAAATGATGCTTGACGTAGATGCCGCTACTGCAGAACGCTTCAACGAGTTCACCAAGGGCCCGGCACAGCGCTACTACTCGGAGGAGGAGATGCAGTACTTCGGCTACCTCCCCGACCAGCAGCTAACGATGGTGCCTTTCTACCACGTCAAACGGTCGTTCTTCGTCGAACCGAAAACCGGAACAGTCCTGGACCAGTCGAACTACGTTCACATCTACTTTGCCCCGAGCGATCTCGATGCCAAGACGCTTGCCGACGAAAACATGCGCAACATCAACCGGGTCATGTTTGAGGCCGATTACCGTTTCGATGAGACCACCAAGGCATCACAGCTGGATCTTGCTCGGCCGAAAATGCTCGAACTGCGCGCTCTCCAGGTGTTCGCCTGGATCGCCGGAGTTGTCGCCTTCATCGCTATTGCCGTTTTCGTCGCCCTTTTGATCTGTAGGCGCCGGGCGATTGCCAAAGCAGAGGCTTAATCTCCGTTTATGCAACGCGCATTCCTAGTAGCCTGGGGCACCGTCCTCATCGGGGCATTGTTGTGGCCTCTTGCAGGGCCAGGGGAATTCGCGTTGCGGGACATGGTTGTTCTCCACGACCCTTACCTCACTCACTCGTCCTTGGGGTTCGGCGATCTCCCTGGCCGCAATGTCCCTCAAGATGCGGTGCTGGCGCTCTTGCCCCCGCCGGCCACATGGACTGTACGCATCATGCTTATCGTCTCCGCCGCTGTGAGCGCGTTTGCGGCGACGCGCCTCGCTGGCCCACACGTTGTGGCGCAGGCAGCTGCAATGACGATCAGTGTGGCCAACCCCTTCGTCATCGAACGACTGCTGCAAGGTCACTGGTCCCTTGTCATGGCTGCCTGGCTGCTTCCTGCGATTGCCGCGGCCGGGCAAAGCAAGCGCACGGGTTGGCAGATCATCGCACTCTGGGGCGCATCGCTGACACCGACCGGCGGGCTAGCTGCTACAGCGACTGCCTTTGTTACCAATCGGCGCCCCATCGTCGCACTTGCCGGCGCGGTGTCGTGCTCCCCGTGGATCATCACCGGGATGCTCCACCCCGACGCCGGACGCTCTGCCGCCGCCTCGGCGGAGGCATTTGCGCCGCGAGCAGAGGGACTTGTCGGCACGCTAGGCGCTTTGCTAGGCCTTGGCGGGCTGTGGAACGGTGATGCCGTGCCGCCTTCGCGCGATGCCGGTTTCGCCATCTTCGGCGTTGTGCTTTTCGCCCTGCTGGCCACCGCTTATCGACGAATTCCTGCCTCTTTCCTGCTCCTTGCCGCGCTTGGGTTCGGCATCGCGGTGTTCTCCTGGCTTGCCCCTGGTGCGATGGGGTGGTTGATCGAGCATGTGCCGGGCGCCGGTCTTCTTCGCGACGGGCAAAAATGGGTCATGTTGGCCATTCCCGCATACGTTGCCGCTGCTGGTGCTTTGTCCCGCCGGTGGGCCGCAATCGCCTTGGTATTGGCTTTCCTCCAGACCCCGGACGCGCCACGGGCGATGTCCGTCTTGTCGCCTGTGGAGGTGTCGGTCCCGGCAGTGGACCATCAGGGGCGCGATGTGTACTTCATCGACCGTCCCGCGTTGATACAGCGTACCGATGGCATCCCGGTTGTCGATCCCGCGACCAAGGCAATGAACGTTGTCGAAGCCGGCGGTCTCCGCGTTGACGGTGTGGTCTTAGACGAGGACTCACTGCGATACCAAGACGGCCTTGACGATCCGCAGGCTTACGGCATCGGCCTCATCGTGCACCCGGATGGCACCGTGGAAGACACGGGTGCACCTGCCCGACCCCGCGATCCCGCCGGGATCGCATTGCTTGTGCTTTGGGCCATTACCCCGCTCCTTGGTCTTATTGGTCGTGCATCTTCTGACGGGCCACGACGTCGTCGATAAGCTCTGCAAACCGTGCACCTGTTTTCTCCCAGGAAAACTGCGTGGCCCACTTCCGTGCATTCTCGCCTAAGATGCGCCGCCTCTCTGGGTCCTCGATGAGCTCTCGGGTGGCATGCACTAACTGCCCCCGCGTGTCGACGAGCACTCCGGTTTCACCGTCGCGGATGGAATCGCACAGGCCGCCTGCGGTGCGATAACCGATCGACGGAACACCGTGCTGAGCAGCCTCGATCACTGCCAATCCCCAGCCCTCCTTAGCACTTGGCATGAGGTGAATGTCGGCTCGTTGCAGCAAAGCGTGCTTGTAATCCTCGGTGACTTGGCCGTGAAAAACCACCTTGTCTCCGAGTGGCGCGGCGTAGGCGCGCAACTGATCCTCCCACCAGCCCGAGCCGATGACATCGAGGACGACACCATCGAGCGAGGCGACTGTGTCCATCGCATCTTCGATGTGCTTATGCGGCACTAGACGCGAGAGGGTGACCAGATGGATCAGGCCGTCGTCGACAAGCAAGGGCGTTTTTTCGGGCAGTGGGTCCACGCCGTTTTCGATGATCTGGATCTCGGCCTCGTTAACGCCGAGTACAATCAAGTCGTCCGCCGATGCCTCCGAAACTGTGACGTACTGCGATCCGCGGTAGACCCGCGGGGCCAGAACGGATTCCAGCCACCAGCCCAGACGCGCTAGGACGGGGCCTGCGACCGGCCATTGCTCACGGTGGCAATGGTGGGTGAGCAAAATAACCGGCTTCTTGGTCACAAGCTTGGCAAAGAATGGAATGCCGTTTTGAGTGTCAATCACGATGTCCGGACGATGGCGGAGGACGGCGAAAAGACCCCAGGGGTACACAGTGAACTTTCCGCCAACGCGCTCGTATTTGATGCCGTTGCGCACGCTGGTACGGGGCGCATCGGTATGACTGGCGGTGCGGTAGATAATTTGGTGGCCTTGGGCAGCAAGATATTCGCCAACACGCTCCAAATAGCGTTCCGAGCCACCGCCTTGAGGGTGGGTCAGATCGCGCCAGCACATCAGAAGGATCTTCATTATTTCACCGATGCTACCTTGGAACATTGTGAACCTTCCCACCACCCGACGCCTAGCAACCTTTGCCCGATCCATTGGGTTGCTTCGCTCGTTTCCACTCGAGCAGACTCTTCCCGACGAGTTTTATGGTGGTTTAGCGTTGGACACCGCGCGATTACTAGACGCCATCACCACTGATGTCGGCGGCCCAGCTCTTGCTGGCGCGCGCGTGCTCGATGTCGGAGGGGGCCCGGGCTATTTTGCCAACGAGTTCGATTCGCGTGGCGCGTGGTACATCGGAGTTGAGCCCGATGCTGGCGAGATGGCGGCCGCTGGATTAAGTGGTTTTGGCGCAGTTCGAGGAGATGGCGCACACCTGCCTTTTCCCGATGACACGTTCGACATCGTGTACTCCTCCAACGTTGTCGAACACACACCCACTCCCTGGGAAATGGGCCAAGACATGATTCGCGTGGCACGCCCGGGCGGAATCGTGGTAATTTGCTATACCGTATGGCTCGGGCCTTTCGGGGGGCACGAAACGGGGCTGTGGCAGCACTACGTTGGCGGGGAATTCGCCCGCGACCGGTACACGAAGAAGCACGGGCGCCCGCCGAAGAATGTCTACGGGGAGAGCCTTTTTGATGTGTCGTGTACCGACGGGTTGCGCTGGGCAACTGCAGCACACGACGCTGAACTCGTCGCTGCATTTCCTCGCTATCATCCGTCGTGGGCGTGGTGGATTGTAAGGATTCCGGTGCTGCGGGAGTTTCTTACGTCGAACCTCGTTCTGGTTCTCCGGAAATCTGCCTGATAGCGGCGCTGCCTTATAGCGGACCGGTGTTCACTACGTTGATCAAGTGGTCTAGGGACATGCCGAGTACAACAACCAGGAACAAGATGAGGAGTCCAATAGCCCAGAGCCAACGATTAAAGCTTGCGCGGGGTTCTTTGGGGTCGACTACGTCTGCGGCCTGCGCCACAACGGAGTTTACTGGCTGATCATGTTCCTGTAATGACATCCCTTGCCCTTCCTTAGAACTTCCTTTCCCATTCTATAAAACTTGACAGGAAAAATGCTATCCATCAGTCCATAATTACACCCCGAACACGGCTTCTAGCCTGCATAAAAAGGATCTATCCCACCCTCCGGGAAGTTGTCAAATAAGAAAATCCCCAGGCAGTACAATTAAATACATTTAGGACAATTTAATAAAAGAACCCCCATCCCACAGAATGGGACAGGGGTTCAGGGGTAGCTGGTTTACTTCACAGCAGCCTCAACGCGCGCACGCAGCTTCTCCAGTTCCTCAAAGATAGCAGCTGGGACGCGATCACCCAAGCTCTTGAGGTAGGTTTCAGCCTCTGCAACTTCGTTCTTCCACAGCTCTGGGTCTGGGAACAGCGCCTCTTCAACATCCGCCATTGGAGTTTCGTCCAGGCCAGTCATGTCTAGATCCTCAGCGCGAGCGGTGTAGCCGACAACAGTTTCGTTTGCCTCAACCTTGCCTTCGATACGATCAACGATCCACTTCAGAACTCGGGAGTTATCGCCGAAGCCAGGCCACAGGAAGCGACCATCTTCACCGCGACGGAACCAGTTGACCAAGAAGATGGCCGGCAGCAGGTCTCCGCCCTTCTCGCCCATGTCGAGCCAGTTCTGCATGTAGTCGCCCACGTTGTAGCCGATGAATGGCAGCATCGCCATTGGGTCGTGTCGCAGGGAACCAACCTTTGCCTCGACGGAAGCAGCAGTCTGGCCGGATGCGAGCATCGCGCCGATCAGGGTGCCGTGCTGCCAGTCGTGGGACTGTGTTACCAGTGGGACAGTGTCCGGACGGCGACCACCGAAGAGGATCGCGTCAAGCTTGACACCCTTCCAGTCGTCGTACTCCGGTGCCGCAGTTGGGCACTGTGCAATGCCTACGCAGTAACGGGAGTTCGGGTGCGCAGCGTTTGCCGCGGAGTCCGGAGTCCAGTCATTGCCCTGCCAATCGATTAGGTGAGCAGGAGCGTCTCCGTCCATGCCCTCCCACCAGACATCGCCGTCGTCGGTAAGCGCAACGTTGGTGAATAGCGTGTTACCTGGCTCCATGGTGCGCATCGCGATTGGGTTGGATGCGTAGTTGGTGCCTGGCGCAACGCCGAAGAAACCGTTCTCTGGGTTCACTGCGTAGAGTCCGTCTTCGCGCAGGTGCAGCCAAGCGATGTCATCGCCGACGACCTCTGCGGACCAGCCGTCAATGGTCGGAGTAATCATTGCAAGGTTGGTCTTGCCACACGCGGATGGGAATGCGCCTGCAACGTGGTACGCCTTACCTTCTGGGCTGGTGAGCTTCAGGATGAGCATGTGCTCCGCCATCCAGCCCTCTTCCTTTGCCATGACGGAAGCGATACGCAATGCGTAGCACTTCTTGGCCAAGATCGCGTTGCCACCGTAGCCGGAACCGTAGGACCAAATTTCCTTGGTCTCAGGGAACTGGGAGATGTACTTGGTGTCGTTGCATGGCCATTCGACATCTTCCTGGCCCTCTTCCAGAGGTGCACCCACGGAGTGGAGGCAAGGGACGAAGTAACCATCGTCGCCAATCTTGTCCAGTGCTTCCTGGCCCATGCGGGTCATGATGCGCATCGACATAACAACGTAGGCTGAGTCAGTCAGCTGGACACCGAGCTTGGGGTCTGGATCACTGATAGGGCCCATGCAGAACGGCACGACGTACATCGTGCGTCCCTTCATGGAGCCGTTGTAGTGCTCGCGCATCTCTGCCTTCAGGGATTCCGGCGCCATCCAGTTGTTGGTTGGGCCAGCGTCCTCTTCCTTCTCAGTGGAGATGAAGGTACGGGACTCAACACGAGCTACGTCGGAAGGGTTCGAGCGAGCCAAGAAGCTGTTTGGTCGCTTCTCCTCGTTCAGCTTGATCAGCGTGCCCTTCTCAACGAGCTCTGCTGCCATATGGTCCCATTCTTCTTGGGACCCGTCGACAAAGACCACATCTTTCGGCTGGAAAAGTTCAACAGCTTCGTTAATCCATGTGATGAGCTGTTCATTGCGGGTTGGTGCCTCACCAACCAGGCCTTTAATTGCGGTGGTCATCTATTCTCCTGACTATCTCTACTCACAGGCGGGGAGTCTTCATCCACCAGATTATCCAAGGTCAGCACCGGGGGTGCCCGCCTTTAACATCACATCTTTGATGCAATGTCATAACCAGTGAGGTAAACCACGTCTCAGCCCGCACAATTGTGACCCTTGGCACTTTCCACCATCAACAAACCACCCCGATTTGGGGGTGTGTAAACTTTGCAAACACACCCGTTTGCAATGCTAGGTGACCAAAGCCACTTACCCACCCCCTCCCCCATCGCCCCTGGATTTACGTCACTAAATTAGGTTCTTCCGCGAAAAACCGTTCGACCCCACTGGGAGCAACGTCCAGGAAATCGCCTCTCCAAAACTAATAGTGAACCGTCAAGTCCACATTCCGCCCCAAGAGTGCAGACCCCTCCACCTAAACGGGGGTATTTGCGGACAGGTTTACGCTACCTGCAGAAACGCTCAGGTCGGTTTGGCATTCCCGCATGTCACGTGGACAATGAGATGGTGATGAATAGTTCCGATTTAACGTCCGAATCCTCCCCCCAGGATGAACAGCCGGTACAGGCCACTCCCCGCGAGGGCACCGGCGAGTTGCCCGCAGGCCGTCCCATGCAGACCGAATTCAACGACGGCCTCGACTACCCGCGCCTGGGAGCCGTGAGCTTCCGCCGCGGCACGCTCACCGAAAATCAGGAAAAGCTTTTCGACGACCACTGGCCACGCCTAGGCACCATGCTTAACGACGAGCTCCTCAACCTCGACGAATGGTTCGGCAGGGCTGGGCACCCAACCATCGTCGAAATCGGCTCGGGAACAGGCACGTCTACCGCTGCGATGGCGCCCCTAGAAGCCGACCACAACATCATCGCGGTCGAGCTTTACAAGCCGGGCCTAGCCAAACTCCTCGGCGCAGTTGTTCGCGATGACATTGAAAACGTGCGCATGATTCGTGGGGACGGCATCGAGGTGCTCGCCCGCATGTTTGCCCCTGAATCCCTGGACGGCATACGTGTGTTCTTCCCAGACCCATGGCCAAAGGCACGCCACAACAAGCGCCGGATCATTCAGTCCGGCCCGCTCAATCTCTTTGCCTCTCGCTTGAAGCCCGGTGGCGTTTTGCATGTCGCTACCGATCACGCTGACTACGCTAGCTGGATAGACGAACTAGTCGAAGTAGAACCACAATTGGAATACATGGGATGGCCATGGGAATCCTGCCCCATCCTCACCGACCGACAGGTAATCACCAAGTTCGAAGGCAAGGGCTTGGACAAAGATCACGTGATCAAGGAATACCTGTGGCGGAAACGCAAAAGCGAGTAACTTTTATGACTGATTTGCACGAAATCACCCACCCTTACACCCCAGGCGCCGAACACGGCCCAGACTCTTTGTTGCTGGTGTGGGACGCCCCCAACCTGGACATGGGACTTGGGGCGATCCTCGGTGGTCGTCCTACCGCCGCGTACCGACCTCGCTTTGACGCTGTAGGCCGCTGGCTCATTGACCGAGCTCAAAAGTTAAGCGACACCGCCGGTCAAAAGATCGAGCCAGAGGCAACCGTCTTCACCAACGTCACCCCCGGTGGCGCCGATGTAGTCCGCCCTTGGGTAGAGGCGCTGCGCAATGTCGGCTTCGCCGTTTTCGCCAAGCCAAAATCTGACGAGGACTCCGACGTCGATCCCGACATGATCGCGCACATCCGTCGTCGCTGGGACGAAGGAGTGCTCAAGGGCGTCGTCGTCGCATCTGCTGACGGGCAGAATTTCCAGGCGATCCTTGAGGAACTTGTTACTTCCGGAATCCCTGGAACAGTCATAGGATTTCACGAACACGCCAGTTGGGCTGTAGCTTCCGAGTCAATCGACTTCGTAGACTTAGAGGACATCCCGGGTGTTTTCCGCGAACCATTGCCGCGCATCAACCTGGATCACCTGCCGGAAGAGGGCGCATGGCTCCAGCCATTTCGTCCGCTTACGGCTCTGCTACACAACACGCGCCAGCAATAACCGCAGGAGGCAACATTGTTTTACACGTGGGGGCATTATGCCTTCCGGCATCGTCGCATCATTCCACTGGTCATTGTTGTCATCATCTTGCTTCTCCAAATCTTCTTTGGGTCCAAGCTCGGCGAGCGCATGTCCCAAGAAGGCTGGGAGGATCCCGGCGCGGACTCGACCACCGCAACGGCCATTGAGCAAGAGACTTTCGGTCGCGACAATTCCGGCGATGTCATCCTTTTGGTCAAGGCCGCCGATGGGCAGAAGGTAACTGACCCCGAGGTATTCGACGCCGCCAACCAGGCGATCCAGGGCCTTCAGCAGGACTACGCCACCAGCATCGACCACGTCACAAGCTACTTTGCCTCCCCGAATCAGCAGCAAATCTCCGCTGATCAGCAATACGCATTTGCGACGATCGGTCTCGCCGGGGACGGCGAACAAACTCTCAAGGACTACCGCGAGCTTGAAGAAGCCGCCAAGTCCATCGAATTGCCTAGCGGCGCGACCGTCCAAGTAGCGGGAGCCACAGCCATCGCGGATGCCTTGGACCAAGGAATGGCGGACGACATCAAGCGCGCCGAATTGCTCGGCGTAGTCCTGGTTTCGATCATCTTGCTCTTCGTCTTCGGCGGCGTTGTCGCAGCTGCGATGCCGCTGATCGTCGGCATCCTATCCATCATCGGCTCACTGTCCTTCCTCTCGATTCTTGCTTCCTTTTTCCAGGTCAACATCTTTTCCCAGTCGGTGATCACGCTGCTGGGCCTTGGTTTGGCAATCGACTACGGGCTTTTCATGGTCTCGCGTTTCCGCGAGGAAATGGACAAGGGCACCCCGCTCGAAGAGGCCGTGGCTGTAACTACTGCCACGGCCGGCAAGACGGTGTTCTTCTCCGCGCTGATGGTCGGCGTCGCCCTCTCGGGTCTTTTGATGTTCCCGCAGGCCTTTCTCAAGTCGGTAGCCTACGGCGCGATCAGCGCAGTCATCTTGGCCGCAGTGATTTCCGTTGCGGTGCTTCCAGCGCTGTTCGCCCTCCTCGGGCCGAATATCGACAAGTGGTCCGTGCGTCGCACTTCTCGACGAGGCCGCCGCATCGAGGACTCCATCTGGTTCCGCATCCCGGCTTGGGCCATGAAGCACTCCAAACAAACAATCCTGGTTGTTGCTGGCGGACTGATCCTGCTCACCCTGCCGGTAGCAGGCATCACCTTCGGCGGGATCAACGAGACCTACCTGCCCGAAACCAATGACACCCGTCAAGCACAGGACAACTTCAACGAGCAGTTTCCCGAGTTCAGTACCGATCCGATCAAGCTCGTAGTAACCAACGCTTCCAACGAACAGCTTGTCGACGTCGTCATGCAAACCCGTCAGGTCACCGGACTGGCATCCCCACTTGCGCCTTCGACTGCCACGCAAGACGGCACAACAGTTCTCTCCGCCGCCCTTGCGGACCGCAACAACGGGGAGGAGGTCATCGAGCAGCTACGCAGCATTGAGGCTCCCGACGGCGTCGGCGTCTACATCTCGGGCACTCCTGCGATGGAGGTTGAATCCATCGAGGCGCTCATGGACAAGTTGCCGTGGATGTCTCTCTACATGGTGCTCGCCACCTTCATTCTTATGGCGTTGCTCTTTGGCTCACTGATCTTGCCAATCAAGGCCGTCATCATGAACGCCCTCGGCCTGGGCGCAACCCTTGGATTCCTCACCCTTTTGTTCGTCGACGGCTTCGGTGCCGACCTATTCAACTTCACCCCGGGTCCCCTGATGAGCCCCATTGTTGTCCTCATCATCGCCATCCTCTACGGCCTATCGACGGACTACGAGGTCTTCCTTGTCTCGCGCATGGTGGAGGCCCGCGACAAGGGCGCGGCCACCGACAACGCCATTAAGTACGGCACGGCCCACACCGGTTCGATCATTACTGCCGCAGCATTAATCATGATTGTCGTCGCGGCAGCTTTCGCACTTTCTGAGATCGTCATGATGAAGTACATCTCCTTCGGCATGATCTTCTCACTCGCCCTCGATGCCACGCTGATCCGTATGCTCCTGGTTCCTGCCGTTATGCACTTCCTGCGCGAGGACAACTGGTGGGCACCAGGCTGGGTGAAGACCCTTTACTCCAAGATCGGCGACGGCCAAGAGACGGCACCGGTCCGCCAACTAGCTGCGCATGACACCCCGATCGAAAAGGTCGTGCTCACAGAAACACATGCTCGTTCGGGGGTCAGCGTCTCCGAGGACCGCGATCTCATCCCGTTTTCCGAGCTACTTAAACGCATCGAGCAGGACAAGTGAAGCTCACCCCCAAGGCGTGGCTGCAATGGCTAGCACCCCTGGTCCTACTCATTGCGCTTATCTTCGCATTCCGGGACCAGCTCCCGTTTCTCGGCCAGGCTTTTTCTACCTTGCTCGAAGCCGATCCGCTGCCGCTCGTCGCCGGCGCCTTCACCGCCGTGAGTTCACTAGTTGCTATGGCCGAGGTGATGCGTCTGCTGATGAATAGCGGAAACACCCTTCGCGTATCGACGAAAGACACCGTCGCCATCACCATCGCATCTAACGCCTGGTCAACGACCATTCCTGGGGGTCCGGCCTTTTCTGCCTGGCTCACCTATCGTGTCCAAAGGTCCTGGGGAGCAACCCTGGGTTTGTGCGGCTGGTTCCTTGTAGTCTCGTCAATCATCTCAACGATGTGGCTCGTTCTCATCGGCATCGCTGCCGTACTCTTCCTCGGGGCCGACCTCTCCCTCCCCACACTGTTTTCGTCCCTGGTCGCTTCGATCGTGTTGATGACCGTGGTGTACTGGGTAACCACCCATCCCGAGAAACTGCGCGCCTGGGCAGCGAGTTGGCCACAATGCATTCGTCGTAACGCAATCAAGGTCATCGACCAACTCGCGACAGTGCGCATGACTCCTCAAGCATTCCTCGGAGCCTCGACGCACTCGTTGCTCAATCGGCTTTTTGATGTAGCAACACTCTATTTCTCGGTCTGGGCGGTCACGGGGTCCGCGCCTGGGCTCACCGCCGGGACGAGCCACACCACCGTCATGGGTGTGGCGCTGGGCTACGTCATGGCAAAGCTCGCCGGCTCCGCCCAGATCACCCCCGGAGGGGTGGGTACCGTTGAGGCACTGACCGCGGGCGCGCTAGTCGCATCGGGCATGACGCTTGTCGACGCCACCGCCGCAACCTTGGTCTACCGCCTGATTTCATTCATCTTCATCTCAGCGGTCGGCTGGATCGTGTTCCTCTTCGCATACGCCAGAAAGGGGTTCATGCTCGGGCGCCAAGAACACGCTCCGTTCGACTAATACTGAGAAACCCATTATTGTCAACACACGTGGTTTCCTTTCTCTCTCGTTTTCAGCTGTTCAGCCTGCTGTTCGCCTTCGGCATTCCATTCTTTGGTCCCCCTGCGGCGGAGACCCCCGTGGAATCACCAGAACCCGTTCAAGCAGTTTCACCTACGCCTACCAACCGCGTCGACACGTTCTCAGCGCACGGCCTGTCTAGCCCTTACCGCCTCTATGCGGAGGACGTAGATTTCAACAAGCCGGTGCGCCTCATCGTCCGCCTGCACGGTGACGGTGCCTACGAGTACGACGACCCTTCCTACCGCCTCGACGACTACGCCGCGATTGCAAAGAAGCACAACGCAGTTCTGGTTGCACCTCGCACCCCTGACTACGCTGGCCACCCGACCTGGTGGGAAAATTCTTCCGTTAACGCTTCCTGGCTGGAAAGCCTGGTTACCGATGAACTGCTCCCTGAGTTCGGCCTTGCTGTCGAGGATGTAGTTTGGTCCGGCTACTCCGGTGGCGCAGAAATTCTCGGCGCAACGATCATCCCAAGCTACCCAGAGCTTGCTCAGAACCAGGTAGTTATGAAGGGTGGCGGAAACGCCCCGGCAGAAACTTCACTGCGCGATGAGGCAAACGAGCCTGACACTGTGGGCACCCTGTACTTTGTCACGGGCGCTAACGATGACGGCTCCCAGTTCAACCAGCGCTTCAATGCGCTCGAAGCGGCCCAGAGTGGCGCCGAATTCTACCGCCAGCGCGGCTACGACGTCATCGAAGAATACCCAAACGGTGTTGATCACTATTCCCTCGACCAAGCAGCTATTCTCGATCGAGCACTCTCCTCTTCGCGCTAAGCTAAGAGCGTGAAGAAAACCACTGCTTTTAGTCTTGACCTAGTAGCTATTTCCGTCTTCGCCGTGCTGGCTCGCATGGCGCACCAGTCCGACGAGATGCCCTTCAACTTCATGGGCTTTCTCTCCACGCTGTGGCCTTTTGTCATCGGCGTGGGTGCGGGCTGGCTCATTGCGGAGCTGACCAAGATCGCCAAAGGTCGCGCTGTTGTGATCTGGCTGGTCACCGTAATCGTCGGCCTGACGATTTGGGGAATGCGCAATTCCGCGTTCCCTCACTGGTCATTTATCATCGTGGCCAGCGTGATGTCCGCACTGCTGATGTTCGGCTGGCGCGGAATCGCCTCACTGATCGCTCGCAAGAAGTAGCGCCTGAGTCGCTTCCTCCCCGAAGGGGACGAGTATCACTTCCCCGCCGAAGTCGGCCCTGCGAACCGTGTCGACGGCGATGCGCGCTGCGTCTGCCAGCGGCCACCCGTACGCTCCGGCCGAAATGAGGGGAAAAGCCACCGAGTTCGCGCCAAGCTCTGACGCCAGCTTGAGCGACTCTGCATAGGCCGACGCGAGCGTCGCCGAGCGGTCCTCGTCGGTGCTGTACACCGGTCCGACCGTGTGGATGACCCACCGAGCGGGCAGATCTCCGGCCGTGGTTGCCACCGCCTGTCCTGCGGGAAGCCCCTCGGGGAGCGTGGTCGCACGCAAGTGCTTGCACTCTGCGAGGATGCTCGGCCCACCTACGCGGTGGATCGCACCGTCGACGCCGAGGCCGCCGAGTAGCGACGAGTTGGCCGCGTTGACCACTGCGTCTGCCGTGATGCGGGTAATGTCTCCGGGCTGGATCGTGATGCGCATGATTCCTCCTAATGTCACTTGCCACGCTACCCGTCACTGCTACAACCCGAATCGCAAATGCCGAACGCCCTGGATAGAAGCCGCGAGCAGCGGTCCGCATCCAGGGCGTTCGGGTTTTGCCGTTCGGGTTGTGGGTGGACAACCTACAGCGGCGCGATCGTGTGCTTCTTCGGCAGATCCTTCTCGTCCTTGGTGGACAGTTGGCGCAGAGCTCGTCGTAAAGCGAGTCGAGACTCAGACGGCTGGATCATCGCGTCGATGTAGCCGCGTTCGGCTGCGACGTACGGGGATGTCATGTTTTCATCGTAGAAGTCCATGAACACCTTTTTCATGTATGCGCGCTGGTCAGGGTCCTCGATCTGAGCGAGCTGCTTGCCCTGGATCATGACGACGGCAGCCGCCGAGCCCATCACAGCGATCTGCGCGGTAGGCCAGGCCAGGTTGATATCGCCGGTGAGGTTCTTCGACCCCATCACCGCGTAGGCACCGCCGTAAGCCTTGCGCACGATGAGCGTCACCTTGGGCACCGTTGCTTCGACCACGGCGAACGCAAGCTTCGCACCGCGGTGGATCAGACCGGCCTTTTCCTGGTCCACACCTGGCAGGTAGCCGGGTGTGTCCACGACGAAGACGATAGGGATGTTGTAGGCGTCGCAGGTGCGGATGAAGCGAGCGCCCTTGTCAGCGGCGTCCGCGTCGATGCAGCCGGCGTAGTGCATCGGGTTACTCGCGACGAAACCTACTGTGCGACCGTCGATGCGACCAAAGGCACAGATCAGGTTTTGGGCGTAATTGGCCTGAATCTCGACAAGGTCCTCGTCGTCGCCGAGCTGGACGAGGAGGTCCATCATGTCGTAGCCGGCATTGGTGTCGTCGGGCATGAATTCGTCTAGGTGAGCGTCATCAAGCTCGTCATCGGCGGGCGCCCACACAACCGGGCCTTCGTCGAAAGCAGAGGTCGGCAGGTGTCCGAGCAAGTCGCGGACGTAGTCGAAGGCTTCCTCCTCACTGCCCACCACCGCCTGGATGTTACCGTTTTGCTCCTGCTGCAGCGCGCCGCCGAGCTCGGCGGAGGTGATGTTTTCGCCGGTTACCTCGCGGATCACGGCGGGGCCGGTCACATACATCTCCGACTGGTCTTCAACCGCGACAACAAAGTCCGTGGTCACCGGTGCGTATACCGCGCCACCAGCGGACTTGCCCAGCATGATTGAGATCTGCGGAGCGCGCCCCGACTGCGGGAGCTGGCGACGCGCGATCTCGGAGTACATGGCCAGCGAGGTCACCGCGTCTTGGATACGCGCGCCGCCGGAGTCCTGGATGCCGATGATTGGGCAGCCGATCTTGATGGCCATCTCCATGACCTCGACAACCTTGCGGCCAAAGGTCACGCCGACCGAGCCACCGTAGACGGTCTTGTCATGGGCGTAGATCGCCACAGGGCGACCATCAATACGACCGTAGCCGGTGACAACGCCATCGGAGTACACGGCGTCGGGATCGCCGGGGGTCCGCGCCAGGGCGCCGACTTCGACGAAGGAGTCGTCGTCGAGCAGCGCGTTAATGCGCTCGCGTGGCGTGGTGCGGCCCTCGTCGTCGCGCTTCTTTCGCGCACGCTCCGAGCCGGGGTCCTGTGCGGTTTCGAGGCGGGCGCGCAGGTCTGCGAGTTTTTCGGCGGTAGTCACCTTAATTCAGCCTTTCAATCCACTCGTTCATATGCTTGCCGACGATACCGATCGCCGGCTCGTCCGGCACTGCCAGGTGGTCGCCCGGTAGCGCAACGATGGTCAGATCGCGCACGATCTGGCCCCAGTTGCCGTCTTCGGCGATGTCCGCGTAGCGCGGTTCCAGGGTGATTGCGCCGTCGTGCATGCGCTCAGAGCGGAAGAGCAGCACAGGAACGTCAACATCGGCCCAGCGTTCAAAGCTGATCTTGCCCAGGATCTGGTTGTCAACGAAACTTGCGCGCTGGTGCTCCAGAACCCCGGCCGCAAGACCGTGCTCGGAAGCATCGGTGGTGGCCAGCACGTGGGAGAGCATTCCCATGAGGGCGTCTTCACCGGCGGTCTCCAGTAACTCGAACGGCACTTCAAAGTCCAGGCCATAGGTGGCCGACGCGAAATCCGCGTAGCGCTGCCAGCGTGCCTTGGTTTCTTCCAAGGTGTCGGGGATCGGCTCGCGTGGCTGGGTGGTGTCCAGCAGCGCGATGTATTCGATCTCAACGTCTGTGTCTTGCAGCTGGTGCGCTACCTCGTAGGCCAGCGCTCCGCCGAAGGACCAGCCGCCTAAGACGATGGGCTTGCCGGCGGACAGACGCACGATGTCTGAGACGTACTCTGCCGCACGCTCTTCGAGGGAGCCTTCGAGTCGTTCCACGCCGTAGACCGGCAGGTTGCTTGCTAGTCGACGAGTTAGTGGCTCGTAAACCACCGTCGTGCCACCTGCTGGGTGGAACATGAAAACGCTTGGTGCGTCGTCGTCAGTGCGCTCGCGCAGGACGCGGATGTTACCTTCGACTGTGGTTTCGAGTCCTTCGCGGACGCGGTTGGACAGTGGTTCGAGGGTCTCAGCTTCCTTGACCTCGGCTGCGGTGACTTCGATGCCTGAGCGCTCGGTAAGGTGCGCCGCGATCTGCTCGGCTTGCTCATCGGTGATGGTAGGCAGCTCGCTGGTCACGCCAGCAGCAGCGGCACCAGTGTGCTTCGCCCACGCGCCGAAGACCATGCGCTCGGATGCGTCGCGGGGAGCTACGCCTACGCCCTGGCCGGAAGCCTTCTTGGTGGGCTCCGCGGGCTGCGCCGGTGCGACAGGCTCAGCAGCCTCAGCACCCTCTGCAGCCTCGGCCGCCGCAACTGCTGCAGAAGCCTCGAGACCGGCAACAGCCTCTTCCACCATCGCGATGACGTCGGCAACGGATGCGTCACGTAGCGCCTGTACGTTGAGCGGTGGGATCTGGAAGTCGTTTTCCACGCGGTTCTTAATGCGCATGCCCATCAGCGAATCTAGGCCGAGATCGATCAGCGGCAGCTCGAGCGGGAGGTCGTCGACGTCGTAGCCCATGGATTCGGAGACGATGCCGCGCAGCCGGTCCTCGACGGACTCGCCACTAGCTGGGTCCCAGCGGATTTCGTCCACGCTGTCGTCGACAAAGCTTGCTGGTGCAGGGGCATCGTGGGAGGCGTCGATTTCGGTCACGCCGGCGTCGGTAAGCGGGGCGTACAGCAGCGACGGGTTCGCGGCGAATCCTTCAGCCACGAGGGTGTCTTCTGCGTAGATCTTGATGCTCACGCCACCAAGTGACTTCTCGGCGATCGTGGTGATGTCGCCCGACGCTGGCAGTGCCCCGCGCTCTTCCACACCAACGACCTGCGCACCTGGCTCGACCGCTTCGGCGGCAGCCTCGACCAACTGGTACGGGCTGAAAACCTGATCGGCCTGTGCGCCAAAAGCGATTTTGCCGTCTGGGAGCGGGATGCGTGTGCCCGGAAGCGCTGCGGATGCGCCGGAGCTCGGACGCGCCGCGGTCCAGTGCGAGGAACGGTTGAACGGGGTAAACGGTGCGCTGATGATCTCGCCGTCGCCGTAGAAGGCGGAGAAGTCGACAGGCTGGCCCATCACATACATCTTCGAGGCCAGTTCGCGCAGGGACTCGACCTCGTCGACTTTGCGCTTCAGTGTGTACAGCAGCTGCGCGTCTGGCTTGCCCACGGAAAACGCGGTGTTCATCATGCCCATGATGGCAACTGGGTTCGGGCAGACTTCGACAAGGGTCATATGGCCGGCTGCGAAAGCGGCCTCCACTGCGTCTTGGAAGTAGACCGGCTGGCGCGTCATCTTCAGGAAGTACTCGTCGGTGTGCACTACCTCGCCAGGCTGGAAGGTCACTCCGCGTTCCACCGAACTAAAGAGCGGAATCGTGATCGGGCGTGCTTGGATTCCTGCGATCTCGGCGGCCAAATCCCCCATAATCGGATCCAGTGCAGAGGTATGCCCTGCGCCCCTGACCTTCATCTTGCGGGCGAATTTACCTTCTTGGTCCAAGGTCTCGACGACGAAGTCAACAGCCTTGCCTGGGCCACCCACGGTGGTCATGCCCGGCCCGGCGTACACGGCAGGCTCGACGCCTGCGGCCTCTTCGTGCTGTTCGACGAACTCGTCCAGTGCCTCGCGGGTGAGCTCGACAACTGCCATGGCGCCTTCGTTTTCGGTCCCGGCGATCATTGCCTCGCCCTCGCCCATCAGACGCGCACGGTGGCAGGCGATCAGCAGCGCATCCTCGGCGGAGATACCACCGGTTGCGTAGCCTGCTGCGAGCTCGCCCATGCTCATGGCGGTGACGGCGGACGGCGTGATCCCCATCTGCGCTAAGAGGTCAGTGAGCGCGATCTGGATCGCGGTGATGGTCACCTGGGCGGTTTCGGTGTCGTAGGTCTGTTCGTCGTCACGCACGATGTCGAGCATGGACCAGCCAGCTTCAAAGTCAACGATCTTGTCCAGCTCTTCCATGCGTGCAAGGAAGAACGGAGAGGTTTCGATCAGCTGCTTGACCATCTTGCGGTGCTGCGAACCAAAGCCGGAGTACACGAACACGGGCCCTGCCGTGGATGGCGAATCAGCCACGGTAATACCCACGGAGACCTTGCCGTCCGCCACCTGGCGCAGGCGCTTGACCGCGTCAGCGATGTTGTCGGCCTGCACAACTGCGCGGGAGCGGCCGTGGTTGCGGCACGCAAGCGAGCGTGCGACGGGGACTAGGTCTTCGTTGGCAAGTTCTTCGAGGAAGTCTGCCAGCGTCGCGGCGCTTGCTTTACGACGAGACGGAAGCAAACCGCTGATTGGAAGTGCGACTGCGTTCGGCTGGTCAGCATCCGCCAGTTCGGCAGGTGCCTCGATGTGCTGGGCGGTGTACTCGGACGGGTCGAGGTCAGCCACGACGATATGCGCGTTGGTGCCGCCGAAGCCAAAGCCGGAGATACCTGCGATGCGACGGCCAGAGTAGCGCGGCCATTCGCGGGCATCCTCGACAACCTCGAGACGCTCTTGGTCAAAGTCGATGTAGCGGTTGGGTTCGGAGAAGTTGATCGATGGTGGGATCGTGTCGTGGCCAAGTGCTTCGATGACCTTGATCAACGCGACGGCACCCGCAGCCGATTCGGAGTGGCCGATGTTCGACTTCGCGGAGCCGAGCAGGATCGGCTTGGTAAATTCGCGTCCCTCTCCCAGTACTTCTCCGAGCGCGCCTGCCTCGATCGGATCGCCGAGGATGGTGCCGGTGCCGTGCGCTTCGACGTAATCGACGGTGGTCGGGTCGATGCCCGCGTCAGCATAGGCGCGGCGCAGCACGTCCACCTGTGCGTCAGGGTTCGGCGCGGTAATACCGTTGGAGTGTCCGTCGGAGTTGGTTGCCGATCCCTTGATCACACCGAGGATATTGTCGCCGTCGCGTAGGGCATCGTCGACACGCTTCAGGATGACCACTCCGGCGGCGTCTGCGCGTACAAAACCATCAGCATCGTCGGAGAAAGCGTGGATCACGCCGGTTGGGCTGATCACGCCAAGTTCGCCAAAAGCGGTAGACACGAACGGGTTGGCCAAAATGTTCACGCCACCGGATACGGCAACGTCTGCCTCGCCGTCGCGCAGCGCACGCACGGCATGGTGTACGGCAACGAGCGAGGAGGAACACGCGGTATCCACACTGACCGAAGGCCCGCGGAAGTCGAAAGCATAAGAAATACGGTTCGGAATAATCGAGCTCGCGGTGCCCGTCAGCGCATACGGGTGCGCCTCAGCCGGATCAGCGGTAATCAGCATGCCGTAGTCGTTGTTGCTGGACCCCAAGAACACGCCCACGGACTCCCCCGCAAAGAGTTCGCCGGGATGTGTGCGTCTTCCAGCGCCTCCCAAGTCAGTTCCAGCATGATGCGCTGCTGCGGATCCATGTTGGTGGCTTCCAGCGGCGACAGGCCAAAGAACTCATTGTCAAAGGTGTCGATGCGTTCCAGGTAGCCACCCTGGGTGTTTTGTTCCTTCATTTTGCGGCTCATCACCGGGTCGTTAGCAAATTCCGACCAGCGCCCCTCTGGAAGCGGGCCCGTTGCGCCGCGGCCTTCGGCGAGCATCGTCCAGAATTCATCGACGTTGTCCGCCTTTGGAAAGCGCCCAGCTCGCCCGACGATCGCGATGTCGTGGGTGCCAGGGGTCGTCGTCAAGCGTGTTGCGTATTCACGCTTTGGCCTTGTCGACGACTCCTCTGCCCCATGCACCAGTTGCTTGGCCAAGGCGGCGATCGTTGGGTACTCGTAGGCGATGGTGGGATCGAGTCGTCGTCCCACGAGGTTTTCCAGCTCACCGGAAAGGACCACTGCGTCGCGAGATGCTAGGCCGAAGGACTCGAGCGGTGTGTTCACGTCGAGCCCGGCGATGTCAACGCCCGTTGCTTCGGAGACCCAGTTGAGCATCCATTCGGACAGCTCATCTTCGGTCAGATGTTGAGGGCGCGCGCTATCAGTCATAGAAGCGGTCAAGTCCTTCCATATCGCGGGTATGCGGGAAACACATTATTTTATAGGCTTTTGGCTGTATCGCCCCATTGTCTCACTTCGTTTCACCCCAGCGCCATAAGGCCACGCTAAGAAGAAAGCTGATAGTATCCTAAACCCGAAACGGTACGGCTTGCTCCATGCGGGTCAGAATAGAAACTTGACCGGCAAGAGTTTCCGCTTCTGAGTAGTAATCTCGAAACGTTTCGATCTGTTCACTCAAACGCGGATTCTTTCTCTGCTTTTCCACAGATTCCATGTCCGCGAAGATCTCGTCGGCAAGCGCTGTGACGTGAAATTTAAGCTGCCCATATTCGTGCTCACGATTAATCGCCCCGTAGGCAAACAGGAGGAACACCACTGCCGTGGCCCCGAGGAGGAGACCTGCTGCCCCGGGAACAGAGAAGCCCAAGATGCCGAAGAGTCCTGCCACCCACGCATAATCATGCCAGCGGATTGGCTCATCGATATTGACAAGGCGCGCAGACACTTCCTGCATCCGCTGAGCGGTGGCGGTTTGATCGGCTTCCGAATTGGTCAAGAGACGCGAAAGGCGAAGCTCGTGGACATCATTCGCTAATCCACGAATGTTTCTTCCCTCGAGCACTACGATCGCCACGTCAAGCATTGCCATACTCTAGAACTTATCACGTCAATCAATCGTTTCTCATACGCCATGACCGAGGTTTTATCATGCCATTCCGAGGCTTTTCAGCCAGAATGAAAGCAGGTAGTCCGGCATATGGACTACCTGCTCCGGCTAATTTCTAATCTACTCTGCCAAGAAGTTCTTCTGGTTCACACGGCGGGCGATCTTGCCCGACGACGAACGCGCGATCTCATTTGGAGCGTAGAAACGCACAACTTCCGGCGCGATACCGTGGACGTTGGTTACTGCCTCGCGGATTGCCTGTTCTGCGGCTGCATCACCATCGGCGGAGGCGTCGTCGGCACGCTCGACGAAGATGACAAGCCTTTCAACGTCGGCACCTGGAACAGCGAACGCGGCGATGGAGTCTGGGCGGACATGCTCGGAAGCCTCGCTCACAGTCGCTTCAATGTCCTGCGGGTAGTGGTTACGGCCCGCGATAACTACCAGATCTTTCAGGCGCCCGGTGATATACACCTCGCCATCGATCATGGTGCCAAGGTCGCCCGTAGCCATCCACCCGTCGGCGGGTGCTCCTGCGACGCGGGTATCGTCGCCAAGCAGCTCGCCGATGCTGTTGCGGAACGTCTCCTGTGTTTCTTTCTCGCGCCCGAGGTAGCCGACCGCATTGTTTTCACCGTGGGCCCAGAGCTCACCGATGACGCCGTCAGGCAGCTCGGCCTTGGTTTCTGGATCGACGATGGTGAAAAACAGGTTGTCCACCGGCTGACCATTGGAGGCGAAGACGACGCCGCCTTCCGCGGGAACGGCCTTTCCTTCCGCGAGCTGATCGCGGTCAAAGGAGGTGAAGATCGGGCGCTCCGGCTTCTGCGGGGTGGAAAGCAGCAGGGATGCCTCTGCCAGTCCGTAGCTTGGGCGCAGGCTCTCGCGCTTGAGTCCGTATGGGCCGAAAGTCTCGGCAAAAATCTCTACCGCCGACTGAGTGACCGGCTCGGACCCGATGATGATGCCATCGACATGGGAGAAGTCAGGCGTTTCGCCCTCTTCTGGCTTGCCGTAGCGAGCGGCCAATTCGAGCGCGAAGTTAGGAACTACGGTGTAGATGCTCTTGCCCTCGTCGGTGTCGCGCTTTGCTAGCTGGTCCACCCAGCGCTTTGGCTGTTGCACGAAATCGCGCGGTGTCATCAACTCGAATTCCAGGCCCAAGATTGTGACGAAGAGCGAGAGAATAATGCCCATGTCGTGGTGCATCGGCAGCCACATCGGAAGTCGCAGCGGCATCTTGATCTGGGCACCGGTCCACATCTGCAAAACGTTGGTCAAGATGGAGCGGTTGGTCAGCTCGACGCCTGCCGGGTTGCGGGTGGAGCCGGAGGTGTACTGCAAGAACGCGGTGCTGTCGATCGGCATGGTGGTCTGCATCATCGCAGCCATTTGGCCTTCGGCAGTAGCAGACGGGTTGGTAAACGATTCTGCCAACGAGTCCGGCAGCGAATCCACGGCCACGATGCGGGGGCGCTGTCGTGCTGGGAGCTCTGCGAAATACTCGCGGACGGTGCCCGCCGAGATGGTGTTGGTCAAAACGGTCTTGGCACCTGCATCACCGAGGACGGACTTTAGGTGATCGCCGTGTCCTGGCTCCTCTGGGTCATAGAGGGGAACCGGAACCTGGCCCGCGTACAACGCGCCGATGAATCCGAACAGGTACTCCGGGGAGTTGCCGGCCAGGATAGCTACGCGGTCTCCCATTTTGCCCACCTGCTGCAGGCGGGCAGCCACAGCCTTGATCCGAGTGTTGATCTCAGTACGGGTGAAATCGACAGCGGTTCCTTCGCGGCTTTCGGAGTAGTCCCAGAAACGCATGCAGTGGCGATCACCGCCACCGAGTTGCAGGTCGCCCATGTAGAGCATTTCCGCCATGCCGGCCAGGGTCAGCTGCGGCGCAAGTTGGATTGATCCGTCCTCGCCGAAGAACTGGGCGATGAGCTTAGACAGGTCCATAGGTTTCCTTTGGTGTAGTTGGTGCCGAAGATAGTTTGTTTAGTAAACACTAACAACTTTATCTTGCGCACGGCACAGAATTGTTACATGGTGTCGATGGCGTTTCTTGACCAATCAATGATCCACTGGGTCGTAGTCGTTCCCGGGATCACGTCAGGATTGGTGGCGTACATGGAGTGCAGGTCATTGCCACCCACCATCTCATGGGCTCTTTCCAACGCGTTTCCTACGTCGTAGGGGGCATCACAAATAGAATCTCCCGGCGCGCAGATTTGGAAGGCGCGGTCCTGCAGCTCTCCGAATCCGCCTTCACGCACACCGCGCATTGACGCGCCCGGTACTACAGTCTGCACCAGACGCTCTAGTGGTTCGAGCGCGATTTCGGCGCCAACGCCCGACACTGGGTTACCAGGATTTACGCCAACACCATTTTCACGGCGGCCATCTGCAACCATGATTGCTCCCATGACCTTGTCGGCAGGAATCACTCCGTGGCCTTGGCCGATCTCAGACGCAACGTCACCGACGATAACCGCACCCTGGGAGAACCCGGCAATGATGTACTTTGTGCCGGGGCACGTCTCATGCATGTAACCAAGCTCGCCCTTGAGTTTGGAGGCACCCTCGTTGCGCGAGTCGTCGTAGCTCATCTCCTCTTTCGAGTTGATGTTCTTAAACTGCGCGGTGTACGGCAACGTCCACACCTTGACGTGGTCAGGGGTGTACGCCTCCTGCAGCGGCTTAGTGATGGAGAGCATGTAGCTCCACTGGTTGGCCTGTGGGTTGATGGGGTCATCCTCAGCCGACGACTCCCAAGAACCCGGCGCGGAGATGAACTCCACGTCCGGGCACCAGTCAGGCTGTGCCAGTTCCTCGGCAATCTCGGGTACCTCGGGTTCCCCAGGTACTAGTGACCCCTCGGTGGAAGCATTGAAGTATTGAAACGCACCTAAACCGATGACGGCCAAAACGATGACAACTGCGGCGACGGTGAGGGATTTACGCATTGCGCGCGTCCTCCTTTAACAAATATGGTCGTGCGCGGCGTCGTCGATAAGCTGTACTACTTCGTCGTATTCAAGGTCGGTGCGACCCTGTTCGATGAGCTGTCCGGCAACCGCGTCACGAGTTACAGCATCGCCCCCACAGATGGTGCGAGCGGTGCCGATAAGCTGGTCTTCTACTCCGTCGACCTTAACCTTGTTGTCTGTGACTTGATCGAGAAATTCCTGTTCTTCAGGTGCATATCCTGCACTCGGCTCAGGGACTTCGTCGACTTCGCGTGCGCCTAAGTCTTCCGGCTGGTCGCCAGGTACGACAGGCTGAGCGCTAGAGGTGGTCTCCTTCTTTGAAGTGGTCGTCGGAGACGCAGTCACGGAAGCTGGCGACGAGGTCGCAGTCACATCTGCGCTTTCAACAGTGGCACCACCGCAAGCAGCGAGGGCGAGCCCCGCCGCCAGCGCAACGGTGCTGGCTAGCAGTTTTCGCACGGTACTTAGTTCCTCTCTTCGCTGACGACACCGTTCATCTGGTAGATACGGCCGCCCTCAAAATCGATAGTAGTTCCGCCGGTTGGGATCTCGGTCATGTCAGTGGTTGGGTAGCCCAGTGGGCCCTGCTCCCACTTGCTCTCGCCCCACTTGTTGAAGATGTCGCCGTAGTAGATCACGTGAGCGTCGGTCTTCTGGGACCAGTAGATATTGCCCTTCTCAAACTCCTGGTACGCGCCACCCTTGATCTGCTTCTCGTTGGAAGTTGGGTATCCGAGGTTGCTGCGTGCGGTGTTCATCTCGCCGTACTTCGCTGCGATGCCGCCGTGGACGACGTTGTAGGAGCCGTCAGGGTTGCGGGTGAGGAATCCGCCCTGGAATGGCTGGACGTAGCCCTCGCCAATCTTGACTGCTTCGCCGGTTGGGTACTTCAAATCGCCATTTTCGTAGCCGTTCTTGCCCCACTCGGTGAACATGTCACCTGGGATCGCGTAGGCACCGGTGTTTGCGGTCCAGTAGATGGAGCCATTTTCAAAGTGAACGTAGCGGCCTTTGCCGTCTGGAGTCTTGGTTTCTCCGGTCTTCGGGAAACCGAGCCAACCAGCAGGTCCGCCAAGCTCGTTGTACTTAGCCAGGATGGAGCCGAACAATGGCTGCGCGCCGGTCTCTGGCGACCAGAAGGCGGTGCCGTCGCGGAAGTCCTGCGCCTTACCCGCTCCTTCGGCTACGCCATACTCATTGTTCAGGCAGGTACCGATGATCCCGGCCTTGGTTGCTTCGGCGATCGCGCCAACTGGCTCGCAGTCCGCGCCGCGGTCAGCCTCGGACAGGGCCAGGGAGTTTGCGATGTATGGCCATGCTTGTGCCATCTCGAACTGCCAGTACTCCCACGAGTGAACGCCGGAAGGACGGTACTTCGCGATGACCTCAAGACCGGCCTTACGCGCGTAATCCTCAAAAGTAGCGGTGGACATGCGAGAGATAACCTCAAGTCCCACGCCCGCTGGGTTCGCAGCGCCCTTGGCCACGGAACCTGGGGTGCCAAAGTCGTCCTTGCCGTTGCCGGCGGAAACATACACAGTCTTACCTTTGAGCGTTTCCACCCCGAGCTTTGGATCGTGATCGATCCAAGCCTGAGACCCGGCAGGACCCCACATTGCGTCGGATTTGTAGCCGCCTGCATCGAGCTGGGCAGCCTTGATTGCTTCAGGCATACCAGTCGAGGTGGTGTCGAGGTAGCCGGAGAAAGAACCGACAAAATCAAACAGTGCAGGGTTGCGCTCGGCAAGATTGACTGCTGCGGTGCCACCCATGGAGATACCGAGGATTGCGCGCTTGCCGTTGGAGCGGAACTCATTGTCCAGAATTGGCACGAGTTCCTTGGTCAGGAAGGATTCCCACATGTAGTGCTTGCCGTTGTCCGGCTTTTGCCAGTCTGCGTAGAAGGACGACTCGCCACCGACAGGCAGGATCACGTTGACGTTCTTGTCAGCGTAGAACTGCTCGATGTTGGTCTCGATGGTCCAGCCGCTTTCGTCGTCACGCGCTCGCAGGCCGTCGAGTGCCCACACTTCTGGGAAGTCCGCAGTTGGGTTGGAGTGCCAGTCGCGCGCCAAGAGGATCTGGACTTGGATGAGTTCCTGCGGCATGGCCGCGGACTTGATGAATACTGCTACACGACGATTGGTCAACCACTCGATACGGTCAACCTCTACGCCTTCTGGCAGGCCTTCGATTTGTGGCTTGTATTCGGTATCGATCGGGGTGCGCTGCTGCGGAGTTCCCGGCTTGAAGCCGTCGGAGAGGCTTGAGCCCGGGATGGAGCTCAGATCCTGTGCACCGGCTGGAGCAGCGGAGATTCCCATGATGAGTGCGGTTGGGATTGCGACGGCGGTGAGCCATGCGCGGCGGGAAGCCGTGCGCGGGGAACGAGAAACAAAAGAGCGCATGAGATCCTGTCCTAAAAGTAGTTGCGACTGCGAACAACGATGCATCAATAACCCGCCGGTTGTCAGCGACTCTCCCGCGGGTTCCCCTCCCTCGGGCTGCGCTTAACGACGACTGGCGTGGCGGTAATACATGTGAAATTTTCTGATTACTATGTCGGTTCAATGATTGCATTTGTTATACATCTGCAATCACGATCACCTCAAGTTTAAGTTGAACTTGAGACTTTGTGAAGTGACACTCCGTTTCGGGTGTGTTTATTATCCGAAAACGATGACAGCCCCCGGCAGATGCCGAGGGCTGTCATTTTCTGGTGAGCCATGAGGCTCAAGCAAGACTTACCAAGCGTTCATGGTGTTCAGGACACGTGGCTGGGTCTGCTGAAGCTGCCAGCCGAACTGGTTCCAGTTGTGGATACCGGTGCCCGGGTAGTTCTCGGTCACAGCGATGCCGGAACCCTTTGCCTTCGCAGCCCACATCTGGGTGGACATCTTCGAGATTGCCTCGAGGATAATGCCGTTCATCTTGTGGTTCAGCTGGATGTTGGCATCCTCGCGGGCAGGGATACCGGATGCCGCAGAGATGTACACGTCAGTGTTCTTCAGGCCATCCATGTTGTAGTACGGATCGTTCTCAAAGCGAGTTGGCGAAACCAGGGAACCGTACATCGCGTTGATGTTGAAGCCGCCCGCATCCAGGAGTGCGAGACGCAGCAGGGTCTGTGCGCCAGGCATGGTGGTGGTCAGGTAGCCGGAGTAGCTCAGTGCCTGACGGAACTGATCTGGGTGCTTGGACGCGAGGTTCAAAGCAGCGGTACCACCCATGGACAGGCCAGCAATCGAGTTGTTGTCGCGTGCGACGCCGAAGTGCTGCTCAAGGTAAGCAGGCAGCTCGGAGGTCAGGAAGGTTTCCCACTTGTAGTTGATTGGATTGTCAACATCGAAGGTGGCTGGTCCACGCCAGTCAGCGTAGAAGGAACCTGCGCCACCGACTGGCATAACCAGGGTGATGTTGGAGTCCTTGTAGGTCTGTGCCGCGTTTACGTCATGAACCCAAGCGTTGGTGTAGTTGGTAGCGCGCAGGCCATCCAGCAGGTAGAAGCCTGCGTTACCACCACGGATAGCTGGCTGGATCTGAACGGTGATGTTGTAGCCGGAAGCCTCGGACCAGACATCACAGCGCTGGACCCAGAAGCCGACTGAATCCCAATCGCAGGTACCGGTTGCGTCAGGGCGCAGCCAATCGCGAGGTGCAGCCTGTGCGGTTCCTGTGCCGACAACCATCAGTGCTGCGGCGGTAGCGATCGCGGTGATCAGGGCGACGATACGGCGACGCACCATTGTTAATGCGAACATTATTCTCCTCGAACGTTTCTCGATCGTTTGCTGCGCAGATTTCTGCACATTTCGGTGTCACGAAGGTAATCGCGGGGAGTTACCAGTTCGTTACAAGCAAAGCGTTACGGATACGTTATCAAGATGTCGGCTATGGCGCCAGCCAGGCGATTTGTTGACCCGTCAATCCGGGATCCATCCCATTTTCAATAGCTTCGAGCGTCGCTGTGTCCAGGTATTTTGCAGGATCCTCGTCGAGCTCCAAGGTTCTGCCAGCAGTCAATGAGAATTTAATGTTCTTCAAGAAACGGCGCGGATTCATCGGCTCACGATATGAAGCCATAAGTTCTGCTATCTCCGGGGTACGCAGAGCCGCACGAGCCTGCTTCGCTTCTTTTTTGTCGTACCACTCCGGCAGCTGGTCTAGATCGGTAGCAGAATCCGCCGCCTGCCACGCTAGGTCCAAGTGCTTGTCGTGGCCGATTCGACCTTCCGGATCGCGCGGCATCCTGGCCGCAAGGGGCGTCGCTAAGCCCACCGTATCCAGCACCCTGATGTCTAGATCTGCATTCATACTGGTCATACCCAGATTGATCAAGTACAAAGTTGGGTCAAGGCCCTGCAGATCGGTCTCCGCCTGGGTGCGTGGCACGGTGATCCAGGAATACATCTCCGGCTCAGCGCTCAAGATGATCTGGGCGAGCTGGCCTGCGTTCTCTTCCTGAGCTAGGGCAAGGCGCCCGTGCCAGTCGGGTCCAAGATTCTTGGAGGTCAAGAAGTCAGACGCATACCGGGGCGGCTGGCCCTGCTCGCGGTAGGTTGCGTTAGACCAAAACTCGCGCTCGTCGACAATGTTGAGCGGCTCGGTTTCGTAGACCTCCCAATCAATGGGATGCGCGCGAACGATGACTACCGTCGACCACACCGCCACGGCGGCCACCACCGCTACAGTGACTCGATTGAGCGGGATCGCCATCAACGGCAGCAACATGGCAAACAACGGCAACAGCCACATGCGTCCGTGCATGAAGTCGCCGCCCACGCGCAATACATAGAGCACATGGATCCAAGCGACGGCGTACACCAAGATCATGATGGTGCGATCGCGGCCCTGTCGGCTGACTCCAAGCCACACGGCCACCCCAATAGCGACGAGCAGCGGAAGATACAGCGCGTATGGTTGCAGCAGGTCCCATGCGTAGCCGAATCCCGCAGCCCATTCGGAATCGCTGGCAGATTTGGCTACCGCGGTGTGCGGCGTCAAGAGCCCGTAGTAGCCCATTCGGAAAATCTGATAGGCAGCAGGTACTGGCAAGGCGAAAGCAAGGATTCCGGCAATTTCCTTTGGCTGCTTCCAGGCGTAAGCGATCAAGACTATGCCCGTCAGCCCGCCGTAGAGCGCGAGTTCCGGACGCACGAGCCACGACAGGCCCGACCAGAATGCGAGCCAATACCCCACCGGAAAAGAGGCGCGCTTCCCGCCGGGCTGTGCCCAACCGACCAACAGAGCCCACCAGATGGCAATCCACGCCAATGACAGACCCCACTCGAGTCCGGATGTAGCGAAGTCACGAGCCGGTGGCAGCGCAAAGTAAATCAGCACGCCAAAGGGCAGCACTGCCCCACCCCAGAAGCGTGCCGAAGCTACCACCGCAACCACTGCCGCCAGCGTGGTGAGAATCAAAGCGAGCCACATGGCGATGTCTTCTAAAGGCGCGCGGGTAATCCATGCGACCGCCGTGATCAAGTACTGCCACAGGGTGGACGTGTTGGCCTCCACGCGCTCGCCAGCATTAAACACTGGTCCGTTTCCAGCCATGATATTGCGTACGGTGCGCAACACGATGAGGCCATCATCGCTGATCCAGCGCCGTTGCCATCCACCGTAAAACGCAAAGACACCCGCTATAGTCGCGGAGATGATCAGCGAAATGCGGGTGTCTTTTGTCATGCGGTTGATGTTACCGCAGGTGAGTTGCTGTAGAAATTTCACCACATGGCAGTAGCCAAGTGCCTAGGTTTAACCAAGTGTCTAGGTTTAACCAAGTGCCGGAATAACGTACACGGCGACGACGATGCACAGCAGCCACGCGACCGCGAGGATTTGCAGCACGCGATCTTGCAAGGCGATCTCGTCAGGTGCACCACCCTGGCCACGGTCAACGTCAGCGGCGTAGCGCATGATCGCGATCACGAACGGCACCAGCGAGATCTGGTACCAAATCGATGCGCCACCGTCGACGGAGTTTGATAGCTCAAAGGCCCACAGTGAGTAGCTCATCACCACGGCAGTTGCCGACATGGTCCACACGAAGCGCAGGTATGTCGGGGTGTAGCCCTCCAATGCCTTGCGGATCTTCGCGCCGGTCCGCTCCGAAAGCAGCAGCTCTGCGTAGCGCTTGCCCGATGCCATAAACAGCGAGCCGAACGCCGCAACCAGCAGGAACCACTGAGAAAGCGTGATTCCCGCAGCTACGCCACCGGCCATCGCACGCAGCATGAAACCGGAGGACACCAGAGCGATATCGATCACCGGAATGTGTTTCCAACCGAAGCAGTATCCCAATTGCAGCGCAATGTAGGAGGCCGCTACGGTTGCCAGCGCTACACCAGAAGTTGCAAACAGGGAGACGCCGATCGCAGCGATGATGAGCACGATCGCCATCGCGTAGGCCAGGCCGATAGGAAGCATGCCGGAGGCGATTGGACGGAACCGCTTGGTCGGGTGCTCGCGGTCGGATTCCACATCGCGGGCGTCATTGACCAGGTAGATCGAGGATGCCGCTAGGCAGAAGACGACGAAGGCCAAAGCGACGTCGATCAGAGTTCGAGTGGTGAAAGCATCAAGGCCCGCGGCGAGTGGCGCCGCAATGACTAAGACGTTTTTGACCCACTGCTTCGGGCGCAGGCCCTTGATCATTGCATCGGCAAGGTTTTTCGGTGGTTGCCGTTTACGGTTGTAGTCAACGCCCTCAGTGTGCGGTTCGGATTTTAGGAAGGGCTCTTCTTGGTGTTCGCTCACGCCGTTGTCCTCTCAATTTGTATCGCGGCACGCGCGCACGCAGCTCCAAGCGCTGCGCCAGCAACGGTATCGGTGGGATAGTGCACCCCGAGAACCATCCGCGACAACATCATCACAGGGATACCAATATACGGCACTTTAGACCCTGTGATGTCTGCTAGCGAGACCATCGCGGCTGTGGTGCTTGTCGCATGCGACGACGGGAATGAAAGCTTCGACGGGGTGCCCACGCCGATTCGGATCCGCGGATCCGTCGGCCGCTTCCGCCGCACCACTCGCTTCAGCACAACTGAAGCCGCATGCGCGGTAAACGCACCAGCTCCCAGCGCTAGCCACTTGCGGCTTTGTTGCTTATCGACGACTGCCCCCGCCGCAGAAAGACCCATCCACCCCAGAGCGTGCTCGCCAAAGTGAGACAGGCCTCGCGCGGTAAGCAAGACGCCTGGGACGTCGAAAAGCTTGTCTTGGATGGCTACCAAGACATCAGCTTCACGCTTGCTCATCAAAAATCTTCTTCCAGTTGTCACGGCTGACTAGCTCATCTTGCGCGGAGCGGTACGTAGCTTTCAGCTCGTCCCAGTTCTCCTTGATCTGCTTGTGCAGATCCCTCGTCTGGTTCAACAGGTCCTTTGCAAGGTCACGGTCGCGCTTTCTAAAGGCAACACCGGTACCGCCTGCGGTGGACACGGTCGCGGAATCTACACGCGAGAGGGCGAACCAGCGAGCCTCGTCTGGTGTGAGGTTAAGCTGTGGAGCCTCCCAATGCGCGCGGTCTTCCTTCTGCAGCAGGTGCTTCAGGCTCTTCGCTGCCCATGGGAGCTTCTTGATCTTGGCCAGGCGTCCGCCAATGTTGCGGGTAGGAACCCCCGGTGCACCTGTCGCGGCTGGGAGCTCGGAGGCGGAGTCAATGATGACAGCGTCCGAGTAGTTCTGGCGCACCTTCTGGATGCGCGGCAGGGAGGACTCGAGGACGTCGAAAAGCTGGTCTGGACCTGCAAGGAAATCCTTGATGGCTTCGATCTGAATCGCCATGGTGGAGTACTCCATGCACATAATGTGCTTGTAGGTCGACTTCATCATCGACTTTAAGATGCCGTCGACGTCACCGTCGTGGTACATCGCTGCAACGATGAGGCGGTTGCGCAGGTGGAAGTATGCCTGCCAGTCGATCGCGTCGTCCTTGTCTGCCCACGCCATGTGCCAGATCGCGGCGCCAGGCCAGGTCACAGTGGGGAATCCAGCGCGCTGCGCACGCAGGGCGTACTCAGTGTCGTCCCACTTGATAAACAGTGGCAGTGGCTGGCCCATCTTCTCCGCGACAACGCGTGGGAACAGGTTCATCCACCAGCCGTTGTAGTCCACGTCGATGCGGCGGTGCAGGTTGCGCGAATTGATCGCATCTGGGTTCTTCGCGTCTCTCGGATCGCCAAGGTAGCCCAACGGGTACTTGGCAAAGTCATGGTCGTACACAGCGTGCGGTGCGGCGGTCCACATGAAATCGTGCTTGCCCACTGCCTCACCGGAGGTGCGCAGCTGGGAGCGGTCCTGCAGGTTCAGCATCTGGCCGCCGACGAGGATCGGGCTCTTGGCGTAGCGGGCTGCTTGGACTGCTCGCAAAATAGAGTCCGGTTCGATGGCGATGTCATCGTCCATGTACAGGATGAATGGGGCGTCGGTACTGGTGACTGCCTCATACATGATGCGGGAGTAGCCGCCGGATCCACCGAGGTTGCCTTGCGGGAAGATTGCCAGGCGCTCGCCTAGGTTGGATGCGGCTTCAGCAAAGTCCGGCTCATCAGCTGGATGCTGATTGCCCTGATCCGGCATCAAGACATCGGTGATTGCTTCTAGGACCTGTGGGTCTTCAGCCAAAGCATGCAGGGCGTTGACTGCGTCGCGTGGGCGGTTGAAGGTAGGGATGCCAACGGCGACCTTCTTTTCAAAGGGGCCTACCTCCGTGCCATCAGGCATGGCCTGCGGCCCAGGCTCGACTGGTGAGCACCAACCCGCGTTGGCAATCGTCGTCAAGCTTTCTGCGGTGACGTCAAACCAGAGCCAGCCACCGTCTTCGAAGTTTTTCAGCGACAGCGGGATTTCTACCAGTTCGTTGGATGCGTCCACGTTGACCACGGATACGCGGGTGCCGTCGACCTTGGAGCGGTAAACGGAGATGGTTGCTTCCCCCTGAACGTCCAAAGACAAAATGACCTGCTCCAACTGCGACCAGCGGCGCCAGTAGGCGGCTGGAAAAGCGTTGAAGTAGGTCTGGAAAGAAACCTCGGCCCCGGCCGGCACCGTAACTTGGGTGCGGTCTGGCCAGGTGAGGCGTTCTTTGTTCTGTTCTGCCTCGATCAGGTAGAGCATGCGCACATCATGTGGCTCACCTTTACGGGGCAGCAGCACACGTTGGAGCACATCCACGGCTTTCACGGCGTTCACGGTTCTCACTTTCGGTGTCGGGACACTCTTGAGCTTCCAGAGTAGTGCGTCCCGACCCCGAGGCGCTGAGTTGGCGCGCATTTCAGCGAGAGTTTACGCAGCAAGTGGGGCGTGAGCAGTTGGGATGTTGTTTTCTTCGAGCATGGACTGGATGCGCGCGGTGAGGTCGTCGAGAAGCTCACGGACCTGTTCCACGCTCATGCCGTCGGCGCTTGGGACGTTCCAGAATTCAGCTCGGCGTGCAGCACGGTCTTCAGCCTCGTCTGCGCCGAGGTACACCACGACATCAGGGGTGCGCAGTGTACGGCGCTCTGCACGCTCGCCCGCAGGGGCGCTGAGAGAGCGTTCGTCCATCACCCACTCGATCTTTTCGTCAAGGCAGTTTTCTGGGTGGGCAGGTGCCACGGTTGCGTTGACTCGTCGGCCGGAGAGCTGGCGGGCGATTGCCGCCGCGGCTCGGGCCAAGGTGCGATTAGAGCGCGAGGCGAACTCAATGTGCAGGGCCGGTGCCGCATAAAGGGTTAGCTCATTGCGTGCATCACGCGCCGCAAGCACGGGGACAAATTCTTTCACCCGGGCATTTTCATTGTGTTCGTCAAGGGCTGCATCAAGCACTCCGTCAATCACATCGGTATCGATTGCGTGAGCGAAGCGAGTATAGAGGTCTTTTCGGATTGTATTAATTACGGTCATGGCATCCTCCTTTCATTGAGTGTTTCTGGTTGCCATGTGTTGATTGAGTTAGTTGCGGTGCAGGCTGGCTGCCATCTGCGACCAAGCCTTCAGGCGCTCGGCCTCGCGGCGCTGAGCTTCCTGGATCTGGTGGGAATTCATCCCCGCGTCGGCGTGTTTGCGCGCAGTGTTTCCAGTGAAGAGGTTCACAATCGATGTGATGCTCATTGGGTGAGCTCCTTTCTGTTTACTTAACGTTCATTTGTTAACCTAGCGTTAACCTTAGCGCTTTTAGTTGGTGGATGTCAACCATTGACCTGCGGAAAGCCGGAAATGCGGCCATACGCAGGGCGATTAAACATATCTTTCACGTGGAATGAAGTTCACTTTCCGTTCATCTTGGGCCACAAGAACGCACACGGGCCCCGCCGCCATGGCAGGGCCCGTGTGGGTTTGATGTGGATTACAACTCCACGCCGAGGTCGCGGATCAGTTCTCGAACTTTACTTTCGACGAAATCCGCAGCGGAGCGCACCTGTTCCAGGTCGCGCGGGTGCTTCAAGTCCCACTTCTCATAGCGCTTGCCAGGCATGTCTGGCGTTTCATCGACGCCCAGCAGGACGATGACATCGGCACGGTGGGCAGTGCGCGCCACATCTTCCTTGAGGTACAAGGCGTTTGTAGAGATGCCACGCTCTTCAAGGACCTGCAGGACCAGCGGGTCGACATCAATTTGCGATTCAACTGCGACGCTGCGCGCGTAAATCTTGTCACCCGCCAGGTGGCGCAGATACGCCATTGCCAACTGTGCGCGCGCCGCGTTGTTCTTCGAGGCAAATAGAACCTCAGGACGCTTGACGCCCATTTCAAATAGCACGGCGCGAGCCTCACGCTCGACGAGCACCGGCAGAAACTCGTCCACTGTCGAGGTTTCGGTGTGCGCCTGGATGGTTTCATCGACAACGCGATCGATTTCGCGCGCCTCGACCGAACCACCGAAGCGGCGGTGGAGATCCTCGCGAACAATGCTGAAGCGATCTGCAAAAATGGCGGTCACGGTAATACCTTTCGTCTGGAAGCAACCTCTAGTTACCCCTTTGTTAACCTACCGTTAACCTTACAGCCGTGGTGCAATGTGTGGCAAGTAGGACACTCCCCCAAACTTGCCCCCCCCTTCCGATAACCACCGCACACGAAAAGGTGAATCCAGCAAGACGAACATCGCCTTGCTGGATTCACCTTTGAGGGGCCAATTCTTGCGACTAGTGGCCGCGTTCCTGGTTGATTGGCTCGCCGTTTTCAAAGTATGGGCGCAGGTGGTTGTCAAACAACGACAGCGCAGCACCGATCGCCATATGCATATCTAGGTACTGGTAGGTGCCCAGACGTCCACCAAACAACACCTTGTTCACGGCGGATTCCGCGGCGGCGAGTCGTCGATAAGCAACGAGCTTTTCGCGGTCTTCTGGGGTGTTGATTGGGTAGTAGACCTCGTCGTCGCCCTCGGCGAAACGGGAGTACTCCTTGACGATAACCGTCTTGTCGGTTGGGTAGTCGCGCTCTGGGTGGAAGTGACGGAATTCGTGGATGCGGGTGTAAGGGACGTCCGCGTCGTTGTAGTTCATCACCGGGGTGCCCTGGAAGTCACCGGTATCGGTGAGCACCTCCATGTCGAAGTCAAGGGTGCGCCAGCCCAGGTGGCCCTCGGCATAGTCGAAGTAGCGGTCAAGTGGCCCGGTGTAGACGACGGGGATGCCCTCGTACTGGTCACGCACCTCGAACCAGTCGGTGTTGAGCTGCACGTCGATCAAGTCGGACTTGACCATGTTCTCTAGCCACTTGGTGTAGCCCTCGACCGGAAGACCCTCGTACTTATCGTTGAAGTAGCGGTTATTAAAGGTGTAGCGGACAGGCAGTCGGGAGATGATCGACGCTGGCAACTCGGTCGGATCGGTCTGCCACTGCTTTGCGGTGTAATGCTTGACAAAGGCCTCGTAGAGTGGCTTGCCAATCAGCGCAATGCCACGTTCTTCCAGGTTCTTTGCATCCGCCGGGTCCATGCCTTCGCGCTGTTCTTCAATGAGCTTGCGCGCCTCGTCCGGCGAGTAGTACTTTCCGAAGAACTGGTTAATTAGGCCGAGTCCCATTGGAAACTGGTAGGCATTGCCGTCGTGCATGGCGAAAACGCGGTGCTGGTAGTCGGTGAAATCCGTGAAGCGGTTGACGTACTCCCACACGCGATCGTTGGAGGTGTGAAACAGGTGAGCACCGTACTTATGCACCTCAATTCCGGTCTCCGGCTCCGCCTCCGAGTAGGCATTTCCGCCGATGTGCTCTCGCTTTTCGACGACGAGAACTTTCTTTCCTAGCTCGCTCGCCGCCTGCTCCGCAACGGTGAGTCCAAAGAAGCCAGATCCAACAACAATGAGGTCATAAGTCATGGCACCAAGGCTATCCGACTTAACGTTTTCTTACTGGTTTTGGTGGCGCGTGGTGCAAGGTCGAATGAATCTCACAGTTTATTGGCTCAATTCACGGATGCGGATTCGGAAAAACTGGCCAAAGTAAACTCGCGGCTAACTTTTTGCCCCACATCTAACAATAATCACAGAAATGCTCTAAACTACACTTTGGTCTATTGCAATACCACTAGCAACATAATTCTCAGGAGCATTTCCGTGATTCAACGACGCCGACTGTCAAGGTCCACGACCACGGCCAATCCCATCTTGGCTGTCCTCGTGGCTGCAGCTCTCGTAGTGACCGCCGTCTTCGGTGGAAATTACGTCATGAAAACCCAAACCGAAGGTCAAGGCGGCATCGCCGTCCAAGAGACCACCATGTCCCTATCGGCTGGCGAATCCGTGGTCATCGACGACCCCGCAGTTGCCACCCAGGGCGATGGCAGTGAAACGGACCGCACCGTCAAACAATTCACCCAGGACACTGAGTTCTCAATGTTCGCCCTGACATGGGAAGGCAACAAGGACGTCAACGCATTCGTCCGCGCCGCCCGCGCAGATGGCTCTTGGAGTGAATGGTTCGAACTGGACCAGGTATACGAAGTAGATGGCGCGACCAAGAACGGCACCGAGCTGATCTACATCGAACCAACCACGAAGGTTCAGGTGTCTATGGGCAACGTCGATCTGGTCACCCCTGGTCTTGACGCCGCCCCAGAAGTAGCGGACGTCCCAGCAGCGGATGCACCGGCAGCGGAGGCACCCGCTGCGGACGTCTCGGCAGAAGAAGCACCTGCCGAAGAAGCACCGGTTGCAAAGCCAGCAGCAGGCTCTCTCCCACTGCCGACAAACCACGGCGATATCGCTCCTGTCGCCGACGTCGTTGATGCAGCACAAGAAGCTACACCAGCCGCTTCCACCGCAGAGGACTTCAGTGTTGTCCTCATGGACGGCGGCACCGGCACCGCTGACGCCATCGCTCCGATGAACTACGAGGGCATGCCCAACGTCATCACTCGTGCTGGCTGGGGCGCAAACGAAGGCATCCGCAGCGGAGGCCCGTACTACAACGAGCCTGTCGAGGCGATCACCGTCCACCACACCGCTGGTTCCAACAACTACTCCGAGTCCCAGGCTCCGGGTATCGTCCGTGGTATTTACGACTATCACGCACGCACACTTGGCTGGGGCGACGTAGGCTACAACGCCATGGTGGACAAGTACGGCAATGTTTACGAAGGTCGCTACGGCGGACTCGACCGTGCCGTTCAGGGCGCTCACGTTGGCGGATTCAACCAGAACACCTGGGGCATCTCCGTTCTGGGTAACTACCAGACCGCTACTCCAACCCAGGCATCGATCGAGGCGCTGGGCAATATGGCTGGCTGGCGCTCGGCGGTGGCTGGTTTCGATCCCACCGGCAGCACCTCCCTGACTGCAGACTTCGACTTCAAGGGCAGCCGCTACAGCGCGGGCCAGGGCGATACCTTCCCGCGCATCAACGCGCACCGCGACTTCCACTACAACCAGTGCCCGGGCGACAACCTGTACGGCCAGATGGATCAGATCCGCGCGATTGCGAAGAAGAAGTACACCGCAGTGTCCAACGGCACCGACGTCGAGGCTCCGGAGCAGACCGATACCGGTTCCAACCCGATCGTCGATCTCCCATCGGTCACCCCTGGAAAAAATACCGAGACCACGACCACGGATGATGGCACCACCACTACCGTGACCAAGGACGAGAACGCTGCCGACACCAGCTCCATCAGCGGCTTGCTCGCTGGCGAGCCTGAGGCCGTAGCCGCCGCAGCGGGATCCGTCGCTGCGCTCGCGATTACCCTTGCCGCATCGAACAACCTCATCCCTGGCGGCGCAAAGACCGTCGCTGATGTTGAGATTCTCCCTGGCCTCACCGTGGGCAAACTCACCCCATACGTCGGCACCATCCTCCAAGTCACGGGCAACGACGAGGCTGCCGGCTGGTGGAACACCCTCGAACCACTCCTGGGCACGTCCAATGGCACCGCGGCTGGCGTCGGTGGCGCAGAGTACGCTTTCTTCGACAACGGCATCGGAGTGCGCAACGCGAATGGCGAAACCTTTGCACTCGTTGGAAAGATCGCCGATGCCTGGTTGCAGCAGGGCCTCGACCTCGGCCCACTGGGCATGCCCGTTGC
Source organism: Corynebacterium breve (assembly GCF_030252165.1). Lineage (NCBI taxonomy): Bacteria > Bacillati > Actinomycetota > Actinomycetes > Mycobacteriales > Corynebacteriaceae > Corynebacterium > Corynebacterium breve. The sequence continues at coordinate 2,180,326 of NZ_CP126969.1, forward strand.
CGACGAGTACGCGGCGAACAACGGCGACATGCGCGTCGACTTCCAGGGAGGCAGCATTTCTTACAACGCCAACACCCACTCCGTCGATATCCAGATCGACTAGAGCGTATTGACTAAGTACTACGCCAAGTCGTAGGAGCGCGCGACAGCGTCCTCCCACTGAGCAATGAGCCGGTCCCGGTCGGGGCCGGCCATTTTGCTTTCCCAGGTGGTTTCGTCGCCAAGCGACAACGGCTCGTCGATCAGCCCTGCCCCGACGGCGGCCGCGCTGGCAGCACCCATCACCGTCGTTTCGGCGTTATCTGGGCGCGTCACCTGCGCCCCGATCAGGTCCGCCTGCATCTGCATCAGCAGGTTATTTTCCGTCATACCGCCATCAACCCGCAAGCTTTCCAGCTTGATTCCGCTATCGGCCTCCATCGCCCGAGTGACTTCGAGGGTCTGCAGGCACGTGGCTTCCAGGGCGGAGCGAGCGATGTGTCGCTTGTCGACGAAGCGCGTCAGCCCCGTAATCACCCCGCGAGCATCGGGGCGCCAGCGTGGTGCGAAGAGCCCAGAGAATGCGGGCACAATAGTGACTCCAGCTGAGTCTGACACTTGGGCCGCCAGCTTCTCCGACTCGGCAGCGGTCGAAAGGATCCCAAGTTGGTCGCGCAACCACTGGATGAGCGATCCACCGACTGCCACAGACCCTTCGATGGCATACACCGGGGGCTCATTTTCCTTCTGGTAGGCAACGGTGGTGAGCATTCCGTTGCGCGACACTTGCGGGGTGTCACCGGTGTTTAGCAGCATAAACAACCCAGTGCCGTAGGTCATCTTGCCGCTACCGGGTGTCAGGCAGTTTTGGCCGAACAGCGCCGCCTGTTGATCACCCAGCACTCCGGTGATAGGAACCCCGGCGAGTGTGCCACGGTGGCGCACACGCCCAACCTCACCGATCGAGGGACGAATTTCGGGGAGCATGCTGATGGGGACTCCGAGTTCGTCGCAAAGCTCTACATCCCATTGGCACGTGTGGATGTCCATGAGCAAGGTGCGCGAGGCGTTGGTGACGTCGGTGACGTGCACAGCCTCGCTGCCTTCGTCGTTAAGCGCACCGCCGGTCAAGTGCCAGATGAGCCAAGTGTCTATCGTGCCGGCAAGCAACTCACCACGTTCTGCGCGTTCGCGGGCGCCCTCGACGTTGTCCAGGATCCAGGCCCATTTCGGCCCCGCCGGGTATGAGTTGGCCAACAGGCCGGTGCGTTCGAGATACCTCGCTTGGTCTTTGTCACGGTCGCCGGTACGCGTGTCTTGCCAGACAATCGCGTTGTACACCGGCTCACCGGTGCTTTTGTCCCAAACGATGGCTGTTTCGCGCTGGTTGGTCACTCCCAGCGCTGAGATCTTTTCGGCGGACACATCGATCGCGACCATCGCCGCAGAGACCGCGCGGCGAACATTGCGCCATAGCTCCTTCGGGTCGTGCTCCACCCAGCCTTCGCGGGGCATGATCTGCTTGTGCTCGAACTGCGCCTGCGCCAACACGGTGCCAGTGAGGTCCGTGATCACACATCGAGTGGAGGTGGTACCTTGGTCAATCGCGGCGATGAGAGTCATAGCCCTTATTGTTACATTTATGCTTTTGATCACAGGAACGCGTCCCGGTGTCCCACTCCCCGGCCTCGTTTTTGAGAACTCTCACGCCATCGGGGCGGACTACCGCGCGAACCGCCTGTCTGTGTTGACTGGCCAGTATCCGCAGCGTGGCGCAACGACGCGTGTCGACGATATCCTGGCCGATCTTGAGATCATCGAGCTCGAAGAGATCACCGAGTGCCCGCCCCTTGATCAGGTAGTGTGCTGTGCGGAGCTAACGGGAAGATTCTCAATCTACTGGCCCGGCGTTGCTGAATCCGGTGTGTGCAACGAACTGACCTCACTCATCGACATTGCGCCGACCCTCATTGCAATTGCAGGTGGCGACGTGCGCCCGAATTCGCCGTTGTCCTTTGACGGGCTGAACCTAGTCCCCGTGATGCGCCACGGCGCCAGCGGGCACGGGGCGCTATTTTTTGACGACGGTCGCGTCCTCGGGCCACATGGCTACCTTGATCAGGCCCGCGCTGCCGACGAATGGGGCTTCTGGCAGCAGATGATCGCGCAGCAAGGCCCGCTCATGTAGCTGCTAAAACCACTTTTCTAGCACGAGTGCAACGCCGAAATCGTCGTTCGAGGTGGTCACGAAATCTGCCACTTCTTGGACAAGTGGCGCGGCGTTAGACATTGCGATTCCGGTTCCGGCCCACGCGAGCATTTCGATGTCGTTAGGCATATCTCCGAAAGTTGCCACATCTTGCTGCTCTACGCCGAGCTGCGCCGCCAGGGTCGAGACTCCCGTGGCCTTGTTGATACCCGGCGCGGCGATTTCCAGCAGGCCATCGTTCATCGAGTAGGTAACGTGCGCTTCCTCAGGGTCGATCTCGTCTGCGATGAGGTCGAACATCTCCGCAGATGAAATAGCCAGGTTGCGCAGGATCATCTTCACCGCGGGCTGCGCGACCAACTCGTGCAAAGGCTGCACACCGTGGCCTTCGGACCACACCTCGGTGGAGTAGTTCGGGGTGGTAACAAACGCTTCTTCTTCGGGGTCAAACGCTGATTGGCCAACCCGTTCCGCGCCAAAGGCCACTCCCCCATGTGGTTCGTAGACGTGCTGTGCGATGTCAGCGATCCGCGCCATCACGTCTGGGTCGAGGGTGTGGGCGGTGAGAACCTTGTCCTCAGACGGGTCGTATAACACTGCCCCGTTGGCGCAGATACACATCGGACGAATCGGCAGCTGATCTATCACCGGGAAAACCCAGCGGTGTGGGCGCCCGGTTGCCAGTGCGAAATGGGCACCGGAGTGAACCGCGCGCATTACTGCGTCGCGCAACCTCGGTGTCACTCGATCGTGGGAATCCAGAAAGGTTCCGTCGATATCGCTGGCAATCAGGCGGGGAGTCATTTAGGTCACGTCCTTTTTCAGTGCCCTATCGGCACGTCTGTTAATCTTGCGCGCTTCTTTCGCTTTCTTCTTCTCGATTTTCTCGGCTTTCACGCGGCGGTTGATGTCATCTGCTTCTTCGAGAGTTGGTGCGGTGCCACCCATCGAGGCTGGCATCCAGTCCATGCCGGGTTCGAACGGGCCGAAGCGCTCGTTGTACTCAGCGCGGACGTCGTCGAGAAGCACCTGCATCGCTGCCTTCAAGCGGGCGATGACTTCATCGGATGTGCCAGTTGTGTCCACTGGTTCGCCTAGGCGAATGATCACTGGGTAGCCATTGCGTCCCAGCTCCTTTTCGCGGCCTTTTGTCCAGAAGCGTTGGGAGCCCCACGTGACCATCGGAATCAGTGGCGCATCGGCCTGCTGTGCAATGCGTGCGGCACCGTTTTTAAAGTTTGCCAGTTCAAAGGACCGAGAGATGGTTGCTTCGGGGAAAATGCCGACGAGTTGGCCCCGATAGATGCGCTCGACAGCAGCATCGACGCTGGAGCCACCGGCCGAACGATCGACTGGGATGTGCCACATCGAGTTCATGATGTTGCCTAGGACCGGAACATCGAAAACTTCCCTCTTCGCCATGAAGCGTAGCAGCCGCTTTCCGCGGATGTGCGGGGCGACTTCACCGAACATGAAGTCGTAGTAGCCGGTGTGGTTCATCGCGATGATCGCACCAGATTCTGCAGGAATGTGCTCCGCGCCGTAGCACGTTACCTGTACTTTTTGTAGGCGCAGCAGGCCCTTGAGCCGGCCGATCACCCACTGGTAAAAGCGCTCTTTCGATTCCGTCGGGTGAAGTGGAAATTCCTCGAGGTCTGCAGGTACCTGGAACTGACCTGCTGCGATGCGGTATTCCATCTACTTCACCGGGGTGATCACGTCTTTGCCCATGAATGCGCGCAGCGCCTCAGGGACGACGACAGAGCCGTCGGCTTGCTGATTGTTCTCCAAGATCGCAACCAACCAGCGGGTAGTAGCCAGGGTGCCGTTCAAAGTAGCCACGGTCTGGGTCTTTCCCTCCTCATCGCGGTAGCGCGTGTTCAGGCGGCGACCCTGAAACGTGGTGCAGTTAGAAGTAGAGGTGAGTTCGCGGTAGGTCTCCTGGGTTGGCACCCACGCCTCGGTATCGAACTTGCGGGCAGCGGAGGATCCAAGGTCTCCACCTGCAACGTCAATGATGCGGTATGGAACCTCGACTGAGGCCAGCATCTCGCGCTCAAGTCCCAGCAGCTTCTGGTGCATCTCTTCTGCTTCCTCGGGCTTGCAGTAAACAAACATTTCCAGCTTGTCAAACTGGTGCACGCGCAAAATACCGCGGGTGTCCTTGCCGTAAGAACCTGCCTCTCGGCGGAAGCAGGAGGACCAGCCGGCGTACAGCAGCGGGCCGTCAGACAGATCCACGATTTCATCTTTGTGGTAGCCCGCCAGAGCCACCTCGGAGGTACCCACCAGGTACATGTCGTCGCGTTCGAGGAAGTACACCTCTTCCGAGTGATCGCCAAGGAAGCCGGTACCCTGCATAATCTCTGGCCGCACGAGCACAGGCGGGATCATCAGCTTGAAACCGGCCTCGCGCGCCTTCTGCGCAGCGAGAGTCAGCATCGCAAGCTGCATCCACGCGCCGTCACCGGTGAGGTAGTAGAAACGAGCGCCGCCGACCTTGGTGCCACGCTTCATGTCGATTAATCCGAGGGACTCGCCTAGGTCGAGGTGATCCTTTGGCTCGAAGTCGAACTCTGGAACTTCGCCGACGTGCTCCAACACGACGAAGTCATCTTCGCCTCCGGGAGGGCCCCCTCAACGACGTTGTCGATCTGGTACTGCAGCTCCTGGACGCGGTCCTCGGCAGCCTTTTGCTCCTCCTCGGCAGTCTTGACCTTTGACTTTAGCTCGTTGGAGCCTTCCAGCAGCGCTGGTCGCTCTTCCGGGGTCGCCTGGCCAATCTTCTTGCCAAATGCCTTTTGTTCGCCTCGGAGTTCGTCGGCAGTTTGGATCGCTTGGCGACGCGCCTCGTCGGCTTCAAGCAGCTTGTCGACGAGACTTGGGTCCTGGCCACGGTTCATCTGGGAAGCGCGGACAACGTCGGGATTTTCGCGGAGCATCTTCAGATCAATCACAATCAATAAGCCTACCGGGAAGCCGTCACAGTTTTGGTGAGACCCCGTCTTTCCTCGGCCTTTCACAAGGAAACGTCGCGCTGGTTATGACCACCAGAGTAGGATGGTGCGTATGGACCGCGAGGCAGAGACTGCTGCGACGGCTTCACGCCTGTCGACGAGCACAAGGACGATCACGGAGGGCCCAGAGCCTAAGCACGCGCAATTACGTGCGATCTTGGAAGAACTGTGCGATACCACCCTGAAACCAGGCGAATTGCTCCCCGGCGAGCGCGTCCTCGAAGAGCAATTCAGCGTTTCACGCATCACCGTTCGTCGCGCCATCGGCGATCTTGTCGCAGCGGGAAAGCTCCGTCGTGTCAGGGGCAAAGGCACGTTCGTTGCACCGAACCCCTTGGTCAGTCGCCTTCACCTTGCATCGTTTTCCGACGAAATGCGCGCCCAGAAGGTCGATGCGACATCGAAGATTCTTCTTTCCGCACGCGATACCGCGCCGGATGACGTGGTCAACTTCTTCCGCTCTCAATCCACCGCACAGCACATCCATTTGCGACGCCTCCGCCTCGGTGATGGTGAGCCCTATTCCATTGATGACGCCTGGTATAACGGACATTTCACTCCCGACCTGCTGGAAAACGACGTATACAATTCTGTGTATACGCTCCTAGAAAAGAATTACGGACTGCCTGTCACAGAGGCCGATCAAACCGTGACAGCTGTTGCCGCAAGTGATTCTCAAGCCGCGTTGTTGGACGTTTCCCCCGGTAGTCCCCTCTTGCACATTGTGAGGTTTGCGCGCTCCGGGGACAAGCCTGTTGAGTTATGCGCATCGGTATACCGCACCGATAGGTACCGGTTGACTACCAGAGTTACACGAGAACTGGACTAGAGTTAGGACATTATGTCTTCCACATCTACTTGGCGTTCCCCCGCAGGCGTGCGCGCCCTGCTGATTGCAGCACTTGCAGGGACCGTCGCCGTGGGTTCTTTCTACTACTTTTCCGACGAGCCCGGCGACTCAACCACGCAGGCGTCGCAAATCACGGATCCAGCAGCTGATTCAGACACTACTTCGGCCGAGCCGATCGCGCCGTTTACCACAGCCGACAAAGGTTCCTGCCTAACGTGGGACATCGACGACGACGGTGAAGTAAGCAACTTCGAACAAACCAGCTGCGATACTGAGCACCGCTTTGAGGTCAGCGTGCGCGAAGACCTAGGCACCTACCCCACCAGTGAGTTCGGCCGCGACGCCGACATGCCAACCCAAACACGTCAGGCCCAGCTGCGCGAGGAGCTCTGCCACACGCCGACGATCCGTTACCTTGACGGCCGCTACGACTCAGTGGGCAAGTACTCCATCGCCCCGATCCTTCCTCCCGCAGCCGCCTGGGAACAGGGCGACCGCACCATGTTGTGTGGCCTCCAAGTCACCGACTCCACTGGCACCCCGCAGCTCAATGAGGGCCGCGCGGTAGAACAGGATCAAGCCAACTACGCCGAGCCCGGCGAATGTGTTGTCGCCGATTCTTCCAACGTCGTCCAAACCGTGGACTGCGGGGAAGACCACGCCATCGAGGTCACTCGGGTGGAAAATCTCGCCCCAGTATTCCCGGACAGCACCCCAAGCATCGAGGATCAGGACGAGCACCTTAAAGATGTCTGCACCGACGCAGCAATCGAGTTCCTAGGCGGCGAGGAAAACCTCTATCAGTCCACCTTGCAGCCTTATTGGGGAACACTTCCGGCGGAGCGCTGGGAAGGTGGCAGCCGCACCGTGAACTGTGGCCTGGTCCACGCCAACAATGACGGCGGTTTCTCTTCGCTAAAGGGTAGCGCTACAGCAGGTCGCGACGGGTTCACCATCGACGGCGAAAAGCCGGCAGAGCAACCAGAACGCGACCCGATCCGCGAAAACTAAGCACCATGATGAACCCCGTAAGCGATGAATTTTTCGAGTCGCTTATCGACGACGCCCTCGACGAGCTCCCCGAGCAGTTCGCGCGCAACATGACCAACGTGGTCGTGCTCGCGCGGGCCTACAACGAGGACAATCCAACGCTGCTGGGCCTCTTCGAGGGTGTCCCGCTACCTGAGCAGCACGCGAACCACTCGGGTTTCCTACCCGATGCCATCTTCATCTACAAGGACGCTCTGGAACGGGTGTGCTTGGATGAGCAGGAGCTTCGTCGTGAAGTGAAAACCACAGTTTTTCACGAAGTCGGTCACTACTTCGGACTCGAAGAAGAAGACCTCCACCGCTTGGGTTGGGGCTAGAGCTCTTCGTCGCCCCAGCGCACCAATTCCCACTGACCGAATTCGCCCACGGGGTTGAGCACTACAAAACGGCAGTTGTGCAGGATCGCACGCTGGGCAAACTTCGGATCAACGTTGGTTGCGCGCGCCGCGAAAGTACGAATCGCGGAGCCATGACTGACCACTACTGAGGTGTGCTCAAGAAGCGGTTCCACGCCGGTGCGGTACCGATCGAGGAACGTCTCTAGGTTCTCGCCGCCGGTCAGCATCGCGTTGGTGTCGCCGGTGAAGAACTGGTGCACTACCTCGTGGTATTCGATCAGCGCTTCGTCGTGTGTAGCCATTTCATGCACGCCGGCTGCGATTTCATGCAGTCCCGCGATGGCCGGGATGTCGTCGAAAAGCGAGCCGAACGCGTGGTGCCCGGTCTGGCGCGCGCGGAGGGCCTCACTGGTGACGATGCGCTCTGGGGCGTACAGATCCATGATCTCTGGACCAACGTCGCGCGATTGCTGCTGGCCAAGTTCGGTCAGCGCTGCGCCCGGCAGTTTGGTGTCCAGTGCGCGTTTGACGTTGGAGTGGGTTTGTCCGTGGCGCAGGAGTACGAGCATGTCAGTCAGCGTCCTTCTTGGGCATCCTTTACCCAGTTCGTGGCGGCTTCGAGGCGGGCAATGTCGTGAGCTAGGGCCTTTTCGCGTTCTTCCCCGGCGGCGGCAGGCCAGGAACCGAGGAAAGTCACGGAGTTGGCGCGCAGCCACAGGTTGCGAAGAGCTTCGGCAAGTGGTGCGTCATCGATATGGCCTACAAGGTCAACGTAGAAATTATATGTCCTCGCCGTCTTTCTTGTTGGGCGAGACTCAATGCGTGACATGTTCACACCACGGAACGCGAACTCCTGCAGGGCACCGACCAATGTGCCTGGCTCGTTGGGTAGATCGAAGACGACAAAGGAGCGGTCCTTGCCCGTGCGCGGAGTGGGCTTTCCCGTAGGTCCCACGACAATGAAGCGAGTCTGTGCCGTGGCCATATCGGCAATGCCTTGCGCGTGGACTTCCAGCCCGAACAAGTCTGCCGCGCGCAGCGGTGCGGCCGCGACATCCGCCTCACCGTCGGCCACAGCCTTGGCCGCCGCCGCGTTCGATGATGCGGCTGTGAAGCTGACCTGCGGAATGTTATTCGCTACCCAGTCGCGCACTTGGCGCTGGGCTACGGGGTGGGTGGAAAAACGCCTCACATCGGTTAGCTGCGCACCCGGGCGGGTCATGATCGCAAAAGAGATCGACAGCTCAAGTTCGTCATAAATCTGCACGCCCGGGGCCTCGATCAGCGCGTCGGTCGTCGACGTGACCGCACCATCCACGGAGTTCTCGATCGCCACAACCGCGAACTGCGCCTCGCCAGTACGAATCAGGTTCAGCGCCTCCGAGGGGGACTCGGCCGGCAACGCGGTGACCTCCCCCTGCCCGAACGCACCCTGGTCGCGAAACTTCCACAAAGCCTCTTCCGTGAAGGTTCCGGCTGGTCCAAGGTACGCAACAGTTGTCATGGGTTCTACCCTACAGTGGTGGGCGTGAGTCGCATTTCAAAAGAGATCCTCCTTGTTCTCACCATTACATTCGGCATGAGCGGTGTGCGTTCGACCCTGCGACTTGTCAACGATCTCCTCGCCGCCGATGCCCTCAACGACCAAGATGTCACGCTCAACTCACGCTTATCGACGAGCGCCTGGCTCGACTTCGCCCTCCAACTGACCAGCGCAGCGACCCTGTTTGCTTGGGGCCTCCTGGCGTTGTTCTTACTAGAGGCCACTTTGCCGCGCCTGCGTCTTCCCGACTGGGGTTGGGGTGCATGCCTTGCCGCCCTGATCGGCATCCCTGGTTTGGGGCTATATCTGCTCGCGCTACAGATGGGTTTGTCAAAGGAAGTCATCCCCACCACCGAGGCCGCGCAGATCCCCGTTTTGCTGCTGTGGAGCGCCGCCAACGCATTTGGCGAAGAAGTCGTCGTAGTCATGTGGCTGATCACTCGATTGAAGCAACTTCGTTGGTCGCCAGCGGCTGCGATCGCCGCATCGAGTGTGCTGCGCGGCTCCTACCACCTGTACCAGGGTGTCTCGGCGGGCTTTGGCAATATCGTGATGGGTGTCGTGTTTGGCTATTATTACCACCGCACGGGCAAGATCTGGCCCCTGATTATCGCGCACTTCCTGATCGATGCCGTCGCGTTTGTTGGCTATTTGGTGTTAGATCTTTCTTGGCTTGGGCTTTAAGCTCGCTTCAACACCAACAGTCCCAACTGTCACACGCCTAGGGCTAGGATAAAAACCATGTCTAGCGATCCACGCTTCCCCACACCCCGCGACAACTCCGACGACATCGTCCGCGGGGCAGACGGCAAACCCCTCGTCGATCGCTACGGGCGCCCCGTCCACCGCCGCCCGTCCCGTCCTTCGCAACCACAGCGCCCGCGTTACGACGAATCCACCCGCATGGACCTCCCCCGCACCGAACGGCCACGCACCGACCGCCCGCGCCAACAAATGCCACCGCGGCGCCCAGCGTATGAGCCCCGCCGTACCCCGTACTCCTCCCAGCAACCGCGCCCGTCTTACGAGCAGCCGGGTCGTCGTCAAGCACCTGCGCCACAGCCGGAACCCGTGCCAATGCACATCACCGAACGACAGGCACCCCGCCGACGAGCGCCTCGACGTCGCCGCCGTGGGGGCTGCATGTCGGGCTTCACGATGATCATCGCGACCATTCTGGTTCTCGGCATCGTGGCAGTCCTACTCGCCGACGCACGCCTCACGCGCGTCGACGCATTCCCCGACGAACCAATCGCGAACACAGCTGGAACCAACTGGCTGCTCGTGGGCTCCGACTCCCGCCAAGGGCTTAGCGACGAAGACGTCGAACGCCTAGGAACCGGCGGCGAAGTAGGACCGAGCCGTACCGACACCATCATGATCATGCACATCCCAACTACGGGCACGCCCACCTTGGTGTCGATCCCGCGTGACTCGCTGGTAAGTATCCCTGGTTACGGCGAAGACAAGATCAACGCATCCTTTGCCTACGGCGGCCCGAAGTTGCTGGCCACCACCGTGGAACAGGAAACCGGGCTGCGCATCGACCACTACGCTGAGATCGGCATGGGTGGTCTAGCGGGCGTTGTCGATGCCATCGGCGGTGTCGAACTATGTCCCGAGTACCCCATCCAGGACCCTCTCGCGGCATTAGACGTGCAGGCTGGTTGCCAAAACATGGACGGTGCCACCGCCCTCGGCTACGTGCGTACCCGTGCCACTCCGCAGGGCGACATCGACCGTGTTGCTCGCCAGCGCGAGTTCATGGGCGCGTTGATGTCCAAGGTCACTTCGGCCAGCGTGCTGGCGAACCCAATCCGCAGCATCTCCCTGCTGTTTAGCAGCGTGGCGATGTTCCAGGTGGGCGACGGCGACCACATTTGGCACCTGTTGCGCTTGGTCTTCGCCTTCGCGGGCGACAACAACTCGGAGACTGTCCCTGTCGGTGGCTTCATGGACACATCTGTGGGCAACGTGGTGCTCTGGGACGAGTACGCGGCCGAGGAACTCTTCGCCTCATTGCGCTAGATCGGCGGCATTGGCGGGTTCGGCGGGTTCGGCGGGTTCCACGGCAAAACCCGAATTGCAAAGCCCGAACGCCCTGGATAGAAACTCGTAACGAGTTCTCGCATCCAGGGCGTTCGGGTTTTGTCGTTCGGGATGTACGCTACACGCCAGAACTACAGGTAATTCAGGTTGATTTCGGTCTCCGGGTCGAAGAAGACCACGCTGCCTGGAACCGGGCGGACACGGATGGTATCGCCCTGATCCAGGGTGCCCTTAGGCGCGCGCACGGTGATGCGCTCGCCGCGGACAGTAACTGGAGAATCCGCAGTCATGATCGGGTGGCAGTACGCGTACTGCTCGGAACCCAAGTGCTCAACCAACGCGACCTCAAGCGGAACAGACGGTGTGTCCAACGGCGCGTCACTGTTGATCGCTACGATCTCCCAGTTCTCTGGACGCACACCGATGATGACCTTGTCGCCCTTCACTTTTGCAGCCTGTTCAGAGGTCATGCCGAGGTCAAGAGTGTGGCCCTCACCGAGGACCGCGCGGCCGTTTTCCACTGCAATTCCGTCGAGCAGCGACATCGACGGGGAGCCGATGAAGGTTGCCACGAAGGTGTTGCCTGGATTTTCGTAGAGTACCGCTGGGCTGTCGACCTGCTGAAGGATGCCACTCTTGAGTACGCAGACGCGATCGCCCAAGGTCATTGCCTCGGTCTGGTCGTGGGTGACGTACACGGTGGTGGTGCCCAATTCACGCTGGAGAGCAGCGATTTGTGCTCGGGTGGACACACGGAGCTTGGCATCCAGGTTGGACAGTGGCTCGTCCATGAGGAAGACCTTTGGCTGGCGCACGATTGCACGCCCCATGGCCACACGCTGACGCTGGCCACCGGACATCGCCGCCGGCTTCTTGTCGATGAGATCCTCAAGTTCGAGCATCTTGGTGGCAAATGCGACGCGCTCGTCGATAGTCGCCTTGTCTACCTTCTTGTTTTCCAACGCGAAGGCCATGTTCTGGCGTGCGGTCATGTTTGGGTACAAAGCGTACGACTGGAACACCATTGCCACGTCACGGTCACGAGCGCGGGTTTCGGTGACATCCTTGCCGTCGATGAAGATTTGGCCCTCGTCGATAGGCTCCAACCCGGCGAGCATGCGCAAAGTTGTTGACTTACCGCAACCGGAAGGTCCGACGAGGACGAGGAACTCCCCGTCTGCAATATCAAGGTTGACACGGCTTACCGCTGGTGGGCGCTCTGGATCGTAGATCCTGGACGCCTGGCGAAATTCTACAGTTGCCATGAAAGCTTCACTGTCCTTTCAGAGGGGGTGTGCTGATTCCGCTTAGAGCAGCGGCTGGATGTCACGATCGATGACATCCTGGGTTTCCTTAGCCAGATCCTCGAAGACGGTCTTGACGTCTTCCTGTGCGATGGCGATGCGATCGAGCGCAGCACCGACGCGCTGGCCACCACCAGGAACGAAGACGCGAGCGTAGTCCTGTGGCTGGGTGTTCTGTTCCAGCTGGTCCAAGGCGGTCTTTGCGTTTGGGTTCTCTTCCAGGTAGGCAACCTCGTCTGGGTGCTCAACGGCATCCTTACGCATTGGCATGTAGCCAGTTGCCTGGGAGAACTTAATGGTGTTCTCGGTGTTGGTCAGGAAGTCGATGAATTTCAGGGCCTTGACCTTGCGGTCGTCGGCGATGCCAGATGGGATCGCAACGCCAGCACCGCCGGTTGGGCAGGATGGGCCCGGACCAGGCAGGAAGGTAGTGATGAATTCGACGCTAGCGGTTTCGGTCAGACCACCGAGGGAACCGGTGGACTGCAACAATGCCGCAGAGTTGCCGTTGCCGAATGCAACTGTTGGGTCGGTGGAGATCTCGAAGTGGCCAAGCTTGACCTGCTGCTGCAGGAATTCTCCAGCCTTGATAGTTGCGTCTTCGGTGAAGGTAGGCTCCCACTCTTGCGAGTAAGCGCCACCAAATGCCCAAACCATGCCCTGGAAGTACCAGTCAAGGTAGTTGGAGCCGTCAGGGATGACGACAACTGGCTTGTCGCCGATTACTTCCTTGATCTTTGGTGCCCACTCTGCAAACTCTTCCCAGGTCTCTGGACCGCGGTCGGTCGGCAGGCCAGATTCTGCCAGTATGTCGGTGTTCCAGTACATCAAGCAGGTGGAGCGGCAGTAAGGAACGCCGTAGTGTCCACCCTCGTACGCGTAGTCCTCACGCAGGGTGTCGACGATGGTGTCTGGGTCGACACCGGCTTCTTCCCAGAGGTCGTCGAGGTTGGTGGTCTGCTCGTTCAGTGCGAAGTTGAACCAGGTGACGTCGGAAGCAACGATCAGGTCCGGCAATTCACCACCGGAAAGAGCCGCGTTGAACTTTTGGCCGAGTTCTTCATAGTTTGAGCCGCCGGTGATGAGCTCAACCTGCGCATCCTCGTTGTCCTTGTTCCACGCTTCGATGATTTCTTTCTCGATGTCCTGGGAGGAGCCAGGGTGGTTGGACCAGAATTTCAGTGGGGAGCCGTCATCCTTTGCGGAGCTGCCGCCGCCGGAGCCTGCGCAAGCGGTCAGTGCGACGGAGGATGCTGCAACTGCGCCGAGGCCCAGTGCGTGACGACGAGAGAGTTCAATGTTGAGCGGGTTCATGATGATGTCCTTTTCAGTAAGGCGGTGGGGTGGGAAAATTGGTGAGCTGACGGGGTGGGTGACACTATCCCTTGACCGCACCAGCGGTCAGGCCCTTGATCATGTTCTTCTGCAAGAGCAAGAACACGAGCAACATTGGGACGGTTGTGAGGACGGTGCCTGCCATCACTGGACCCCAGTTGGTCAGACCTTCTGCGTCTTGCAGTCGGGTCAGGCCAACCGGCAGCGGTGCGGTTGCAGCAGTATCGGTGATGAGGAATGGCCAGAGGTACTGGTTCCATTCACCGACGACGGTGATCAAGATAAACGCCGACAGCGTCGGCCATGACATTGGCAGCACTACCTTGAACAAGGTGGTCCAGAAACCGGCGCCGTCCATGGATGCTGCTTCCATGATCTCCTTTGGCAAGGAGAGGAAGTGGTTGCGCATCAGGTAGGTGCCGAATGCCACTGCCGCGAGCGGCAGGATGACACCCATGTAGGTGTTGCGCAGACCCATTTCCGCGATCAGCGCGTAGTTGGAAATAATGGTGATCTGGTTCGGCACCATCAAAGTTGCGATCACCAGGAGGAACAGTACGTTTCTTCCCGGGAAGCGAAGGAATGCGAAGCCGTAAGCACTCAGCACACCCAAGGTGACTTCAATGATCGTCAGCACAGTGGTGATGATCATGGAGTTACGGAAGTACTCCAGGAAGCCAGAGACTTCAAGGACACGAATGTAGTTACCTACCTCTACAGGGTTAGGCCAAAAAGAGATCGGGTCAGCGTAAATGTCACTGTATGTCTTCAACGACGTGATGACGATGAAATACATCGGAACCATGATGACGAGCACTGTCACAACTAGTGCGATGTAGCCGAGAGCTTTTGACCAGACAGACGAGTGCTCTACTCCAGCGCCTTTACGATTGCGCTGTTTGTCGGTGATTGTTGGTTCGCCATCACCTTGAGTGCCGGGTACTGGTGGAAGAGCGCGTTCAGGTGCAGTCATTATTCATTCCCCTTCTCTTGGAAGCGGACCTGGATGGCAGTGACAACCAAGACGACGAGGAACATGATCGTCGCCACGGCGGCACCGTAACCTGCACGTCCGTTAACGAATGTTTCTTGGTAAACCTGGAACACCATCGTGGAGGTGCCGTAACCGAACGGCCCGCCCTTGGTCATTGCGTTGATGATGTCGAAGACTTGGAAAGAATTGAGCAGCACGGTGATCGACAGGAAGAACGTGGTGCCACGAAGCTGTGGCATGAGTACGCGGAAGAAACGACGCGTAGCCGAGGTTCCGTCGATCTCGGCGGCTTCATCAAGATCTTCTCGACGACCCTGCAACGCGGCAAGGTAAATCACGAAGACGTAGCCGACATTTTTCCAAATGTAGGTTGTCGTAACCATGAACAACGCCCAGTTGGAGTTTTGGTAGAAGTTCGGAACATCAACGTTGATCAAGTTGAGGAAGTACTGGATCAAGCCGTAGTTTGGGTCGAAAACAAACTGGAAAGCCACACCAATGGCTGCGCCTGCAATGACATAGGGTGCGAACACCATCGATCGAACTGCGCCGCGACCAAAGAGTTTCTGATCGAGGAGTAGCGCCAGAGCTAAGCCGATCACCATCGAGCCGACAACCGCTGCGAGGGTGAAAACCACGGTGTTGAAAACAACTCTGGCCGTGTCATCAGCTGTGAACCACTCGATGTAGTTCTGGAAACCGATGAAGGTCTGACGGGTAGACGAAATATTCCAGTGGTAAAAACTCAACCGGATATTGTCAAGGAGAGGGCGGTAGGTAAAAACCGCGAGCAGGATAAGGTTCGGACCGACGAGCAGCATAGCGAGACCGAACTGCTTCCAGTCAATGGATCCACGCGCCTTTTTCTGCTGCGCGTATTCTTCATTAACTTTTGGCTTTTCAGTCACCGCTGGAATCAACGTGGACATGACAGCTAATCCTAAGAATGCAAAGTTACGCGATTCTTAACAACTGGATAGCAGAGAAACAACTCTTCACGAACAGAATGCAGATAGGTATGCTCTACACCCTGACAAGGAAAAAGCCACCGGGCCCCGCATAACAGCACGGAACTCCAGTGGCTGACATCACACGAATAACTAGATTGTCACCTGGCGAGACTTAATGTTTTCTAATTGTCGGCGCTCTTCGGCAGACAGTTGCGCATCGTTTGCGTACTCTTTTTCGATGGCATCGTTCAACGCCTGCAACGCGTCGCCGTAGGAGTCGTGTTCAACCTCTGGATCAAGATCGAAAACAGGAACGACGACACCGTGGGTGCGGAAGGCTCCTGCAAACTTGGTGCCTTCGCCCAAGTTCAGCTCACCACGCGCACCGATTCGAGCCAATGCGTTGAGCATGTCGGTCTCATTGTCCTCGGTACGGATCCAACGGATGTGTGCTTTTCCACCACCCGGGTTGACCCACCAGATCGATCCCGGCAAATCCTTCTCCACCTGGCGGGAAGGAATGACAGAATCGTTCGCGCGCTGCAGCATCTGCTGGATTTCCAGTGGCATGCCGGAGGCGTTGGAGAACCACCAGTTGAAATCGTCGTACTCGGAAATCTCCAACGTGGCATCTGCTTCGATCAACTCGGTGATCTTTGGCTGGGTGCCGTCGGCAACACCGGAAGACAGCGAGTCGCCTGGCTTCGCCTCAAGAACCCAGTTCAATGCGAACGCAAGGTCGCGACCCGGATTCTGGGAACGAGCCTGGGTTTGCAGTGCGACGAAACGCGCATCGTCGTCGTCACGCACCATGGCCGCAACTGCACCTGGCAGCACGGTCACAATGTTTACTGGGGTGCCTTTGACCTCGAGGGACGCGACTGCGGAAGGAACAAACTCCTGCAGGGCGACAAGGTCAGCTTCTGCGACAAGACCTGCGTACGGGCGAGGATCCTTCTGCAGCGCTTCGCGCTCCGCGGCGCGGGCAGCCAGCTTTGCCTGACGGCGACTCATGCCTTCAGGGAGCTGTTCATTCTTACGGTTCTTTTTGGCCATGGGCCCTAATCTACCGCAACGTCTCCAGCGCCAGTTCGGGAAGGTTGGTCGCCATCACATCTACACCGTTGTCGCGGCACCAGATCATGTCGTCCGGATCATCCACGGTCCACATGTAGGTGTTCATGCCGCGCAAACCGACAAGGACTGGGTCGGCCTTCGCTTGCGTAATGGAAGGCCCCACACCGGCTGGCTTAGAGAAGAAGATATGGTTTCGATTCCAGCGTGCGTCGCGGGGATCAACCAAGTAGTAGCAATCAAGAGCGGGAAGCAGACGAGCAAAACGACGCATCGCCGCGTGCGAGAACGAAATCAGATTGATCCGGGGGTCCTCGTGCAACCCTGCGTATCGCAACCGCACCGCCACCTGCTCCTCCACCTCAGGACCAAACCGCGAAGGGTGCTTCGTTTCCAGATAGAGCTCTTTATCAGGATAATCCTGCATGAGCTCCAGGAGCTCGTCGAGAAGCAAGATGCGCTGGGGGTCATCTTCGGTGCCGACGTTGAATTGTCGCAGCTCCTCGAAGTCCATTTTCGCGACCAAACCGGTGCCATCCGAGGTGCGGTCGATGGTTTTGTCGTGCTGGACGACGAGGCGACCATCTCGTGTTAACCGCACATCGCATTCAACACCGTCAATTGGCAGTTTCAGTGCCTCGTCGAAGGCGCGATGGGTCAGTTCAGGGTATTTGCCTGAGTATCCGCGGTGAGCGACGATCTTCACAGTGCGTTTTCCCAGCTACCGATACGACGCAACATCTGACGGTTCTTCCTCTGGGAACGGCCCAAACGCGACGACATCTCTTCGAGAATGCGAATCGCGTCGGTGATGTGTGGGCCCTTGTTCAGCATCACGCACTCGGCACGCAGCGCGTAGCCCGCGTCAGTCATCTCGGCGCGGGATGGGAGGCCGGTCTTGGCTAGGTTTTCCAGAATCTGAGTCGCCATAATGACTGGCACGTGTGCAGCCTCAGCCATCTGCATGATCAAGCGAGGTACCTCGGCCATACGCGCGAAACCAAGCTCGACGGCAAGGTCGCCACGTGCAACCATGATGCCCAGTTTCGGATGACGCATGCCTTCCAGAAGGACACTTGCCAGCTGCTCGTACGCCGGGATCGTCTCAATCTTCAACACAATTCCCAGATTGCGAATTCTGTCGGCCTTCTCCGGAGCCTCATTGGCAATGCGCTCGAGGTTCTCCAGCACGTTTGCCACATCGGCGGCGGTGCGAATGAATGAGACGTTCGCAATATCCGCATTGTGCGCGACGAACTCAAACGCTGCGAGGTCCTCGTCGGTCAAACTTGGCAACGGAATGTCTGTGTCAGGCAGGTTAATGCCCTTGTAGGCCGCCAGGTTCACACCGTTCGCACCCGCGCGGGTTACCTCAAGTACCGCTTCGTCGTGCTCGCCATTTTTTCGCTTTTCGACGACCACCGCTGCGATGGAGCCATCGTCGAAAAGCACGTTGTGGCCAACTTCGAGTGCAGTCACTGCCTCGGGAGCGGTGCAGCCAATGGTCGTGGTCTGGCCTTCGATGACCTTCGCCGGTTCCTGCGAGGTTGTGAGCACCAGGCAATCGCCGGCGTGCAGACGAATCCTGACCTCGATCGGCTCAACACCGGAAACGCGGGTGCGTTCCCAGTTGTGCTCCAACATCGTCGTGTTTGCAATGTAGGCGTTTTGATTCCCGTGTGCGATGACCAAGCCATCTTCGCGAACATCACGCACAGTGAAACGACGCTTCGAGTTCCGGTTATCGCGCAGGGAGATGACGGAGCCAACCTCGATATTTTCCAGCCAGGCAGGGTCTACCTGCAGGTTGACGCCTGGACGACCTGGTTCCTCTGGGGGAGTCGGCACCTCAGAACCGATCGCCGACAAATACAGCTTTGCCGGGCTGGTTACTTCGCCAGCGGCCGTGCGCGTCACGCGAGCACGGTTGACAGCTGGCCCCGGTTCGATTTCACCGGTGCGAACCTTTGGACCAGCAAGGTCCATCGCGACGCGAATCTCGCGGCCGACCGCGCTAGCGGCCTCGTGGACATTCGCAATCATGCGTTCCCAGGCCTCGAGGCCGTCATGTGCGCAGTTGATGCGCGCGAGTTCCATGCCGGCCTCAGCGAAGCCCTTCACCAGTTCGAAGTCATCTGCGGCTTCGGCAGGCAAGGTCACCATGATGCGCGAGTGAGTCTCCTCAGACGTTGGACCGAAGAGAGCATCCGCGTGCTCTTCAAGAATATCGTCGGCGCGCGCGAATGCATCTGAGATCGTCTTCGCCGGGTACGTCAGTTCGTTGCCAGCGTATGCATCCAACACGTTGTGCGCTGCTTCGAGACGAGCCAGAACGGCTGGCTCGGTCGTCGTCAAGCGGGTTGCGCCAACCGACGACAAACCTGCCTGCAGCTTGCGCAGCTCCTGGTTTCGCAAAGCGGTGTAATGCACCAGGTTGCGCGCGCCGTCCGCGTGGGTTTCGGCAACCTTGTCAATCGCTTCGGCCTGATGTTCCGCTTCTTTCTCTACGTTGGAAATCACGGTGTCGAGCTGAGTGATCAGCTCTTTAACGAACTCTTGCATTAGTCAATTCTCCTCGCACACAGATGTGATCTCTATTGTGCATTGCTTTCCGAAAACTCGCAGACCGTAGCGAGCCACCACCTACCGGCTAAAAGTGCAGCTGCTGTACGGCGCGCAGCGTGTCGACGGAATGCGCGAACCGTTCCTTCTCGTGATCGTCGAGTTCCAGCTCGACCACCCGCCGGACTCCGGAACGGTCCAACACCGCAGGGGTACCGATATAGATGTCTTCCTCGCCGTATTCGCCGTTAAGCAGCACTGAAACGGGCAAGGCCACTCCCTGGTTGTGGATAATGGCTCGGGTCATGCGCGCCAACCCCATGCCGATGCCATACGACGTCGACCCCTTTGCGTCGATGATCTCGTACGCAGCATCGCGGGTCTCCTCAAAGATTTTCTCGATGCGCTGGGTAAAGCCGGCGTCTTTATCCATCTGGCGACGCATGGACACACCCGCGACGGTGCCGGATGAAACCACGGGCAGTTCCGAGTCGCCGTGCTCGCCGATGATGTAGGCGTGAATCGACATGGGAGAAACACCCGCCAATTCGCCGAGCATAAAGCGGTAGCGTGCCGAGTCCAGAATCGTGCCCGAGCCGATGACTCGGCTGGCATCATAACCTGAGTAGCGCCATACGCCGTAGGAGAGAATGTCTACGGGATTCGTTGCAACGAGGAAGATGCCGTCGAAGCCCGCAGCCATCGTTTTATCAACCACGTCCTTCATCACGGCAAGGTTCTTTTCCACCAGCTGCAGGCGCGTCTCGCCCGGCTTCTGCGGAATGCCAGCGCAAATTACGACAATCGTCGCGTCTTTGCAGTCCTCATACGTTCCCTCTGAAACCGTAGTGGCAGACGGCGCCCAAACCACACCGTGATTGAGGTCCATCACATGTCCGCGAGTTTTCTTCGCATTGATATCGATGATCGCGAGATGATCGACAATTCCCTGATTGACCAATGCAAAGGCATACGCAACACCGACGTCGCCCGCACCGACGAGAACAACTTTATTTCCCACAAGATTCTTCATGAATTGACGCTTCCTAGTTTGAAACTGGTTTTAGTCTGGCAAAAATTCTGAGCTGTGTGAGGCTGAATGGTTCGTCCGCCAAAATTATTGCGCACTTCCTCAGGCCTCGCATGGTATGAAGACAACTTGCGTTGTTGTTATGTTTCCATGTCCTGCACCGCTGGCGCATTTCTGCCAAAATGGCCCACATGAAGACTGGTCAACGCATCGCAATCACCGCGATGCGTTCGGCGTTGCAAGTCGCACAGTTCGGACTCGAGGTGTACGCAGACCTTACCCCTGGTGTTCGCATGCGTGGCCTGCGCAGACTGCCCCAAAACTTGGGCGCCGGCATTCTCGGTGCCGAAGTTGCCACGTGGTGGGCAATCTCGCCCTCGCTGCTGCCCCGCAAATGGTGGGTCACCGCGGCCAACGTCGCTATTTGTCAGGGTTTCGGCCATGCGGTAGGCACTGGCGTGCGCTTTCTTCTCCGCAAGATCCGTCGTACTACGGGTCGCGGGCCAACGCTCAAGAATCTGCAGACTTTCAACGCTGTCGGCCACGTTGTCCTCGGAGTGGTCACCGGTGTCGTTGCCTTGCGTGCCCCGACGCGACATCGCACCCAGGTGGAACTGGTGGAACTACCCCGCTACGTTAACTTCAACGGTCCATTCGTCGGGGCGGTCGTTGGAACCGCAGGTTACGGCGTGATCCTGCTGCTCGGCGAGGCGCTGCAAAATTGGATCGACCGCACGAATCACCAACTACGCCGCTGGCTCCCTCCGGTGATCAGCTGGCCAGCAGCGTTGATTGCAGTGGGCACGGCGGTGTATTTCACCACCGACCGGATGCTCATTCGTCGCTGGTTGTCCAACGCATCCAAGAAGGCTGAGCTACTGAACCAGCAGGTTTTCCCCGGTGCGCGCCGGCCCCGTGAACCGGAACGCTCCGCCTCACGGGAATCTCTGGAGAGTTGGGACAATGTCGGCAGACAGGGCCGTGCCTTGCTTTCCGCCGGTCCTCGCAAGAGCGACATCCACATCGTCATCGGCGAAGAATCGACGGAACCGATCCGCATTTTCGCCGGGCGCATCGAAGGCCGCACCACCGAGGATCAGGTCAACCTCGTCCTCGCCGAAATGGAACGCACCGGCGCTTTTCGACGACCCGCCATCGCTATCATGACCAGTGCAGGGACCGGCTGGCTCAACGATTTCTCCACCTCATCTTTCGAGTTCCTCACCCGTGGCAACTGCGCCATCGTCGGCATCCAGTACTCGTTCATGCCGTCGGCGTTGTCGTACGTCGTTGACCGCACCAGCCCCGTTGCAGCGTCGAAGGCGCTGATCAAAGCTGTGCGCGCGCGTATCGACGAGCTCCCCGAGGGCGACCGCCCCAAACTCTATGTCGCAGGTGAATCACTTGGCGCCTACGGTATTGCCGACTCATTCGCTACGTACGAGGAGCTCCTCGACATTGTCGACGGCGCAGTGTTCACTGGCGCTCCCGGTTTCACCCGCATGCACGCGCGGCTAACGCGTCGTCGCGAAGCAGGTTCGCCGGAACGCCTCCCGCTGATCGATGGCGGGCGCAACGTGCGATTCGTTGCCACGCCTGCGCACTTGCACTATGACTACGCCGGCGACTCCTACCGCCACCAGTGGAACTCCCCGCGCGTGATCTTTGCACAGCACGCCTCCGACCCCGTCGTGTGGTGGGACTGGGACCTCTTCCTGCGGGAACCCGACTGGCTGCGCGAGCCTGGATCTCGTGGCGTGCCCGCACCCGAAGCCCAACAGCTGGATGTCTTCCAAGGACTGCGCTGGGTGCCGTTCATCACCGGCTGGCAGGTCGGACTCGACCAAGTGAACTCACTGGATTTCCCTGGAGCCCACGGCCACGCATACCACGACGAGACCATCGCGTACTGGGCTGCCGTTCTCGATATCGAGCTCACCCCGGCCCATGCCCGCCGGATCGCGCGCTGGATCCGGCGCGACATCAAACGTGTCCGCGACCAGAAATTGTTCAGGCCAAGACGCTACCGTCAAAACTCATTTTCGGCCCCATCTGTACAGGGGAACCCGCAACCGTCACATCATCCACCCGCAGCCACGTCATCTGGCACTGCTCGGACGTAATCTCAGCGATCGCGTAGCCGTGCGCATCCAGATCCACGTGCTTGATGTGCGGGTTGTGCGCGCGCACCACACCTTCCGCTGTACGTGAAAGTGCTGAATCCGGTGGTGTCTGCAGGATGTCATCGATATTCGGCGCGCTTACCGACGAACACACCATCTCCGCAGCAACCACCCGACCTTCGTGCTCAATCTGGTTCGCCCACTCCGAGTGGATATCTCCGGTGAGGAACATCGTTTTTCCGTCAAGGTTGGCCAGAAGCCGTTCGCGGTCAGCGACGTAGCCGTCCCACTGGTCCAAGTTCACCGGCGTACCCGCTAGATCAAGTCCGACCATCTCCGCCAGCGGTTTCGCCACCGAGTTTTCCAGGGGCTTCAGGTCCAGCGGTGCCATCATCACCGAAGTACCGATCAGATCCCATGTCGCACGTGACGTTTCCAGCCTGCCTTGGAGCCACTGAAACTGCTCAGAGCCCATGATCGTGCGTTTCTTATTCCCGGCGCGTGCCGGGTTAAAGAATCCCGGCTCGCTGCGGTACGAGCGGAGGTCGAGCATGTGGATATCGGCCAGCGTGCCAAAGCTCAAGCTGCGGTAAATATGGCCCCCACGCGACGGCGCAGTTCCACGAATCGGAAGCCATTCCAAGTAGGCCTGCATCGCTGCGTCTCGACGACTGCCCCAATCGCCATCCGCCGTAGCGTGATTCTTGGAACCACCCTCCCAGGAATCGTCGGCGATCTCGTGATCGTCCCAGGTCACCACCCACGGAAGCGCGGCGTGTGCGTCTTGGAGCGCAGTGTCTCGTCGATAAGCGCCGTAGCGGGTGCGATAGTCGCTGAGCGTACGAATCTCGTGGCGCGGTGAGTGCGGGCGCACGACTCCGAATTTGCCGGCGTATTCGCCCGATGCGTACTCGTAAATGTAATCACCCATGTGCACGACAATGTCAAGTTCGTCATCCCAACCACGCTGTGCAATGTCCGAATAGGCCTGGAAATAGCCCGCTTCGTAATTGGCACAAGAGCAAACGGCGAGAGTCAGCTTCTCCGGAGTCGCATCCGCCGCGGGAGCGGTACGGGTTTTGCCGAGTCGGGATGTTTCGCCGAGCGCATGGAAGCGGTAGAAGTAGGTCGTGTCCGGTTCGAGCCCAAATGGATCAACGTTGACGGTGTGGTCGTGTTCCGCTGTGGTGACCGTGTGTCCCGCGCGGATAGTGCTGGTAAATTCCTGATCAAGGGCAATTTCCCAGGACACTTCCACCGGCTCGCCTAGGCCCGAACCCGGCACTGCTTCCGGCGTTGGCGTAATGCGCGTCCACAGCATAACCGTCGCTGGTAGTGGGTCGCCCGAAGCCACGCCATGCATGAAGGTACGGTGCTCGTGCGCGGCGTAGGCCTCCGGCTGGGAATGCGTCGCGTCGTTGGCACGGGCGGCACCGACCAGCTGAGCCGTGTTTTGCGAGGTAGGCACCACAGCAGCTGCGCCGACGATCACCGAAGATCGCATAACGGCGCGACGCGTGAACTGTGTCTTTGCCTCTTGCACAACTGCATTGTGGCTCTAATCTGTCAATCTTGCCAGGCTTGTTAAGCAATGTTCACGCAGGTAAACGATGGGTTACAGATAGATGGGGTTTCTGGTTTCGTCGTGGTTGCGCGTGCGGTCGTGTGCGTTGCACCTGCGTCTGGTTTTCACATGGAAAACCATGAACGGCGATCCTCACCTTTTCACGGGGGTTTCGGGATCGCGGACTTTCTGCCCTGTTCCTATTTGGGAGCTAGGTATTGGCCACGAGTCTTCTTCTACAGAAGATGTTCTGGATCTAATTGTCCAGATTAGGCTGTTTGAGGATAGGGTGTTCGCGGAATGTACACTCGCAGAATTAATTGAGCTCAATTGTTATAAAGACCTCTCTTCTCTTATTCTGTGATACACCAAATGGCATACCGTTGGAGTAATGGAATGGAATCCAGAGCAAAGACTACACCAGGAAACCGCCCCATTTTCTGACTACTTCGCCACGACAAGAATCCCTAATTTACAACTAGCCGAAGAACCGGATCATAACCGCTGGGGGTCCTCAAAGTTTTTTTGGGGGAAAGAAGAACACCCCGGGAACCGTGGGAAAACGATGAATAGATGATTCTCACATTGCAAAAAGAATAATGGCCTTACAGACGTCATCGATGGCAAGGTCTTTATTTTATTCACAAATTATCCCTTCAATGGTTTTCTTTCGCATAAAAGTGCAAGTTGCTATGCAACAGTGGCACCCGCTGCCGCATAGCAGCTTGCATTGGGGTTACCCTCGAGGAGTGGACACCTGATGAGGATGGGCCACCGGCCCGTCAGGAAGGATGTCTACCACCATGAGCACGAGGAAGAAGTACACCCCGGAGTACCGGCAGGAAGCCGCCCGGCTGGTCATCGACACCGGTCGGCCGATCGCGGAAGTCGCCCGCGAGTTGAACTTGGGCGCCACACTGCTGGGTCGGTGGGTAAAGAAGGAACGCGAACGCACCGGCGATGGTCCGGCAGCGGATCTGGATGCTGATGAGCGTGCTGAACTCGACCAGCTGCGCAAGGAAATCGCGGAGCTCAAGATGGACAATGAGTTTCTGGGAAAAGCAGCAGCGTTCTTCGCGTCGAAGCATCGAAAGTAGAGTGCTTCCAGTTGATGGGACAGGAGAAGGCGAACTACAGCATTGCCCGCATGGCCCGACTACTCAAGGTCTCCCGGTCCGGGTACTACAAGTGGGCCGGCCAGCAGGACAAGAAGGCTCGGGGTCTGGACCCGAAGGAGCTCTGGCAACGGGAACTCGACAAGAAGATTTTGAAGTTCTGGAACGACTCGGACCAGACCTACGGGGCACCGCGGATCACCATGGACCTGCACGACGACGGCATCATGGTGGACCGCAAGACCGTGGCCAAGGCGATGCGCCGGCTCGGGATCGAAGGGATCAGCCCCCGGTCCTGGGAGCCGGTGACCACTATCCCCGGAAAGCCCACGCATTCCATCCCTGACCGGGTCAAACGGCTCTTTGATACCGGTGAACTCAACCGGGTGTGGATGTCTGATATCACCTATCTGCGCACCGGTGAGGGCTGGTTGTACCTGTGTGCGGTGCGCGACGGTTGCTCGCGACGCGTGCTCGGATGGGCGATGGATTCCACGCAGACCACCGACCTCGTAGAGCGTGCCCTGCGCATGGCCCACACTCTACGCGGGGACGTCCCCGAGGGCCTGGTGTTCCACGCAGACCGGGGAACCCAGTTCACCAGTGATCAGCTCTACCAGGTATGCCAGGAGATGGGGATCGATCAGTCGATGGGGCGCACGGGAGTCTGCTTCGATAACGCGATGGCCGAATCCTTCTGGTCAACGTTGAAGACCGAGTTCTACGACCGACGGAAGTGGAAGACCCGGGATGAGGCCCGCCAGGCCGTCGCCCGGTGGATCGAGATCTTCTACAACCGGCGGCGCCGGCACTCCTCGATCGGCAACCAACCCCCGGTCGACTTCGAGAACGCCTACCACCAGGCAGCGACCGCTGCCACGGAGAATGCAGCTTAACTAACTGTCCACGATTTGCGGGCAACCCCATGCATTGAAGGGGCAGTATTATGCGACGCTTGTCTGTGTTTGGATGCTTTTGTGGTCTAGGGCTAGCCAGTGGTGGTTCTGCAACCGGTTTCGTGGGTGGATTGCTGCCTGCTTGCACCTTAGGTGCCGAGTGTGGCTCGTTGTTTGTTGTCTATTTCGGCAATTGTGTCAACCGCGGTTGCGGCCACACGTGGGACGAACGTCCCAAACCTTCTGACGCTAAAGCAGAAGGTGCAACGATTAATACAAGTACTGACTGGCCCCTGTAGGGGCGCATGTGCTGCAACCACGTACCACTTACCTTCACCAAAAGGGTGTTAAACCCAGGCTCGCAAATCGGTAGTGGGTCTGCGAAAACCGGACGATTCTCGTCCAAGGCTACTGCAGCTCGTTGGCCGAATAAGACAATGAGTGAACGCGTAGGGTCCGGGACTGCCAATAAACGCACCGTCGCCCGGTCCACGACAACGGGACGGTTCGTGACTGAATGCTGGGAAAAGACCCTTGATAGACACTCAATGTCGAGGCACTTGGGTGGAGAGCTCTTCCCATTACGTTGTTAGCAGTTCCACCCCAGGGCGCCGAAGATACATAGCCTGTCCACCCGATTGGGCGGGCTATGTTTATGTCCGTTCCCGCCATCCGAAAGGACAGTGGAACTAGTCGCTGGCTTCGGTATGGCTTATTCCTGTCCCTGTCTGAAAATGATCCGGGGGGTGATGTCGCCGAAGACAGTGACATACTCAAACTGCTAATAGGAACCTGACCCGGCCCAGGCGGCATGAGGTCTCACAGTAATGTGGATGCCAGCGCAAGTATGTCCGACAACCCCAGCGATGAAACTTAAATAACCCAACTTCTAATTCATCGCTAGGAGGCACACACCCATGGCCTATGACTTCGTCATTGGCGTGGACCTCGGCAAATACTTCCACCACGCCTGCGTCCTCGATCCGCAGGGCAGTCAAGTCCTGTCCAAACGCATCAACCAGCATGAAGGCTCGCTACGCAAGATCTTCGGCCAATTCCTCGCCGACAACGCCTCGGTCTGAGGCGGCCTGGGTTGGTCGGAGACTAGATTTTACCCTAGGAGGACGATCAGCATGGCACGACCCAGCAAGTACGACACCGCCACCCAACAACGCGCGGTACGCATGTACTTCGAACGTCTCGAAGACGGCGACATCTCCAAAGCAGCCGCCCGCCGAGAAATCGGCGAACTACTCGGCGTAAAGGAATCCACCCTGCGCAACTGGGTCCGAAAACAAGAACAACAGGAACAAGCACCCCAGCCCGGCTCCCTGTCCTACGAGCAGCTCCAGGCTGCCTACGAGGAGCAGGCCAAGGAAGTCGCCAAACTGCGACGAGCCAATGACATCCTCAAGACGGCGTCAGCTTTTTCGCCCAGGCGGAGCTCGACCGCAAACTTCGGTAGTCGTGGATTTCATCCGCACCTACCGGAACCGCTTCGGGGTCGAGTCAATCTGCGAGACCTTGACTGCCCACGGCATCGCGATTGCCCCGAGCACCTTTTACGCCCACCAGTCCCGCGGCTTCGGCCCCACCGACGCCGAGTTGGATGAGGCCTACGCCGCCCACCGCATCTACCGATTGTGGGAGGACAACCGCAAGGTCTATGGCCGGCGCAAGCTCTGGAAAGCAGCCATCCGTGACGGCATGCTTATTGGTCGTGACCAGGTGGAACGACTGATGAAGATCACCGGTATTCGTGGTGTGTCCCGCGGGATGCACCGCAAGAAGACGACCGTGGCCAATCCTGCGCACCGCCGGCACCCAGACCTGGTGGACCGTCGGTGGACCTACCCCTGGCATCCGGATCAGTGGTGGATCGCGGACTTCACCTACGCCTGGACCAGGGAGGGCTTTTGTTACGTCGCCTTCATCGTCGACGCCTACTCGCGGCAGGTCCTCGGCTGGGTGGTCACCACCGTCATGGACACCAGGATGGTGCTCATGGCCCTGGAACACGCGTTGTTCAGCCGCAAACGCACCCGCATGGATTTCACCGCCACCGGCATCGTTCACCATTCGGACGCTGGGGTCCAGTACACGTCGCTGGCGTTTACCGACGCGCTGGCAGACGCCGGACTCCAGGGCTCGATCGGCTCGGTCGGTGATGCCTTGGACAACGCGATGATGGAGTCGACGATCGGACTGTACAAAACTGAGCTCATCGACCTCGACCCCGCACGCACATGGAGGGATGCCCGGGAGATCGAAACGGAAACGGCATCCTGGATCTATTGGTATAATCACCAGCGTCTGCACTCGTCGATCGGTGACGTTCCCCCGATCGAATACGAGCAGGACTACGAGGACATCAACACCGCACGAAAAGCCCAGTAAGGCTTTTGCCCGTAGTCTCCACAAAACTCAGGCCGATTCAACCAACGGGAAATGCCAGATGATCTGGCTCATCGATCCTGTCTACGCCGACGAGTCTGGCCATTCGCCACACATGAAGCTGCTGGCAGCTACCACCCGGGCACTGGGCGAACTGCTGGACCATGACCCGCACTTTGCCCACCGGTTTAGGCGGTCACCTTTCTACGATGGAGACAACCCCCATGCGTACCGCTGGTATTGCCAGCATCACCGCGATATACGACTAGGAGACGTCATCGATCAGGTCAGAGAACTGGCCGGACAACCCGGGTACCGTCCGACCCCACGCCAGCAGTTCACAAGTGGGCGTGAGTTCATCAACGCGGTTAAGACATATCGCGAAGAAGCGCAAGCACTTAAAGCCTTTGCTGGCGGTGTTGAAGCTGAAATCAGCGGCAAGCTCGAAGTCTACGACTCAGAACTTATCCAAGGTGTACGGATCTATTGGATTGGCCAGGGCTAGGCCCGCGCAACACGTGATGAGACTGCATTCCGGCATGCACTTAAGACAGCTCACCGGCTGCACGCCCAGGGCCAACGCATGACCGATGCCGCGATCATTGACGTCTACGAGCACGCCTACAACGTCGCTCACAAACTCGGTAATGAGTTACCTCCGATGCGCGCGACCCGTCAGACCATGGCACGGCGCGTACGTGGCTACGTCACGAGCAGCAAGCAACGCGCGCATAAGGCCGCAGAGGAGGGAAGAAGTCCGCACAACGCTGGAAACAGACCTCAACGGTAAATATGCCACTGAACAACGTAAGAAACTTGAAAACGCATAGACGAAAATAGTTGAGGGGATCAGCAATCGGCAGCGAGTCGGACAATTTATTACTAACTACTGGCTAGAGACCAATGCGTTACCCACCTGGAGAGATCCCAGAAGAGACAGGACTTTCCAGGGCTACAGTTGCCCGGCACGTGGCGACCCTTAAAGAAACAGGGGAGTATCCCACCTAGGGGTCTCATACCGTAAGCAATATATGGTTCCCCCTTCCGGGAG
This sequence comes from Corynebacterium breve, assembly GCF_030252165.1. Classification (NCBI taxonomy): domain Bacteria; kingdom Bacillati; phylum Actinomycetota; class Actinomycetes; order Mycobacteriales; family Corynebacteriaceae; genus Corynebacterium; species Corynebacterium breve. Next base: position 2,209,753 of record NZ_CP126969.1, read on the forward strand.
GAAGGGGATCTTGAAGTGCCCTGGGTTTTGTTCCTAGGCTTGTGCTTTAATGTTCATTATTTCTTGCTCTGGGCTACTCATCCACAACTCTGACTTAACGTCCGCCGGTGTGCGATAGTCGAGACTTTGGTGGAGTCTTGAGTCATTCCACTAGTTCACCCACTCGAACGTCGTGATCTCTACCTCGACAACGTCGGACCGTACTCTGGTATGAATCAGCTCATTCTTGTATGAACCGTTGACGTTTTCGGCCAAGGCAATGTTATAAGAGTCACCGACTGTCCCGGTAGAAGAAGCAATTCCATGTTCGGCAAGCCGCTCGTTGTAAACAATGCTGACGTTTTGTGAGCCGTGATCTGAATGGTGAATTAATCCTACGGTTTCCTTGGCGCGCACAATCGCTTGGTTGAGTGCCTGTAGTGTCAACGCTTCGGTCCGCATCGAATCGGATAGCGTCCATCCGACGATCCTGCGGGAGTACACATCAGTCACGAAAGCGGTGTACACGAAGCCTTATCGAGTGTGCACGTAAGTAATGTCTGCCACCCACAACTTGTTCGGTGCTGGTGCTTTGAAGTCGCGGTTGACCAAGTCCGGGTGAAGATTTGGCCCTTTAGGTTTACCAGTTGTGACAGGAGCACTACCTTTGTCTTTACTGGACAGTCCTGCCAGGCGGATCAGCTTGGCAGTCTGCTCACGGCCGACGGTAATTCCTTTACGGCGAAGTGCGTGCTGCATCTTCCGCACACCGTAGACGCCGTAATTGTCGGCGTGCACTTCGCGAATATGCTCCACCAGGGCAGCGTGACGAAGGCGGCGGGCACTATGCCCGCGTGCTTTGTGTTGGCGGTACCCGCGGGAGGTGATGAAGCCTCCCTTCGTGATGATTGTTCAACGTCGTGCAGACGAACTCGACAGTGAAGCGATCCCGGTGTTCATCGATGAATCGGATCATTTCCGATGTTTGGGGTCTGGTTCCGACGTGAAACAAGCTGATGCGGCTTTCAACAACTCGTTGGTGTCGCGAAGTTGCTGAACTTCACGCCGTAGCTTGGTATTTTCAGCCGCTAGGTCTGCAGGTATACGTTCGGCAATGTTTCTCTCCCGGTGTGCGTGCTGGGTTTACTGCCGAGCGGTGTGTCAAGAAATCCCGAATTTGGTGTAACAAGCTGACATGCAGCTTGTATCGAGAGGTTCTCCGTCAAGATGCGGTCTTCTACGAGATGGATGACATAGTCCTTCGTATCCTGATCAAATTATTTTGGGTATAGTCCAGATTTTCCTATCTACTCAAACGGAACAAAACCTGAGGCACTTCATGTCAGTGAAGTTCCTAAGCGAAGTGCAAACCCACTCCTCCCCGCTCGACCCCGTCGCCAAGCTCATGCTTGGACTCCTGGGCAGTGTTACCAAGTTTGAATGATCCATCGTCAAAGAGCGTCAAGCGGAGGAATCGCTGAAGCCAAAAGCGCGACGCATACAAGGGAAGCAGAAGGGCTCTCACTCCGGAACAGGTTGAACACACAAGGAGTTGGGTAGAGGTGGGAATTCCCAAAGCTGAGGTTGTACGACGCTCCACAACCCACTCAGGAAAGAAAAAATGATTCCATGAAATATGACATAAATATGTCCTGAACAAGTACTTCACAATGTGCTTGACAATGTAATGGATATGTATAGAATAGGCGTTAGTGCGAAACGGGGTTTCAATCTCTTTCGCACTAACATAACCTCACAAAAGTGAGGTTGAAGCCTATCCTTGAAAGGAGTCGGCCATGTCCGGCATTATCACCTCGAAGCACACCCCCATCACTGCCAAAGCAGCAGCCGCCTTGCTCTCCGACAGATTCGAAGAGCAGACAGGGGGCCGCCCCTCTATCACCGCACCAAAAGTGACCATGCTCGTAAAAACGGGAGTGCTCGACAACCTCAACCCGTCAGGCACCCGAATCCTTCTCTCGCGAGAGCAGGTCGAAGACTTTGCGGACAACACCACCTACATCCCCGACTACGACGATCTCGAACTCGATGCCCCCGTCTTCCGGGTCAGCCTCGTTGAGCAATGCCTCAACCCAGTATTCGACGTCTACGGGAAGAAGCTTCGCGAGTACAGCGGTTTCGACTACGCCAACCACGACGACCTCGACGAGGAAACCCAACGCGGCGGATATGAAGGCGCGTGGTCCGTCTCCGACGCAAACGCTGACTTTCTCGTCGAGACAAACGCCTACCTCGTGCCCACCACCAAAGGCTACGTCCGGGCAGGAAACATCCGCCGCATCACCGGCTGCACCCTAATCCAGGACAGTCCGCGCAAGTACTTCATCACCGACGAGCTTTCTCCGGAGGACGAGTTCTACACCGACCCTAATAAGGGCTATTGGATCGACGTCCCCGCGGGCCGCGAGAGTGGTATCGATTGGGTGCCTGCCGAGTACGAGGAGGATGCCTTCGAGGACACCGACGAAGAATCCACCGAGACCGACTCCGCCGACGGCGAGGGCGACACCCCCAGCTACAGCCTGGACGAGCTGATCGCCATCAAGCTCCAACAGATTCGCGACCTCGACGAGCTGATCGCGCGTAAGGAGGCAGAAGAAGCCGCAGATAACGAATGCCACCACTAATGGATTGCCGCAGGTGCAAGGAGTGGTGCCTGCGGTAACCAGTTTTCTGTGCGGTTGTTAGGCGTCTTGCACGACACCTGGGGGTGTTCCTATATAGGTTGTCAACTCCGTGGGTGAGATTGTTGGGGGTGTGAAGGGCTTCTGTTTTACTTCGGCGATGTTGTTTTCGGGCACGCTGAGGGGCCGACTGGGCTTCCTGCGCAATCGGCTTGAGGTGCGGTTCTGATGGTTCTAGGCTGCTGCGGTCTCCTGGACTGTGGAGATGTCTCGGTAGCACTCGCCGCTACGCATCATGGCGAAGAGGACGTTAAGGCGTCGGCGTGCGAGTGCAACGACTGCGGCGTTGTGCCTTTTGCCTTCTTTGCGTTTTCGTTCATAGAATTGCCGGGAACGCTCGTGGAATCTGATCGATGCAAAAGACGATTGCCATAGGGCGTTCTTTAATTTTTTGTTGCCGGCCCGGTTGGGTGAATTCGACATGATGGACGTTCCCGACTGATTCGTCCGCGGCGACAGGCCTGCATAGGACGCTAGGTGCGCTGCATCAGGGAAGTCGGACATATCGCCAACAGTCATGAGGATCTGTGCGGCACTACGCGGGCCGATGCCGGGCATGGACAAAAGAATCTCGGTTTGAGGAATGTCCTGAATGAGCTCGAGTACTTGGGCCTCGATTTCCTTGCGATGTTCTAGCTTGGCCAGTGCATCTTTGGCGGACATTGCTACGCCAAGTTCGGCGTATTCTGCGCCGGCAATGGTCACGGTCTGTGCGTGGATGGCCGCAAGCATGGCATCGATGACAGGCTCAGGATTGCGTGCCCTGTGACTGCGTGCGAAGGCTGCTAGGCGAGCTTTACCGACGCGTCGAATCTTGGTGGGACCACCGTATTTCGCAAGTAGGTGGAGGATCCACTTTCGGTGAATCATTTGCCCGCGTAGGACATGTTCGAATGCAGGATGGGTTCCCACGAGCGCGGAGCGCATCTGGTTAATCAGACGTGTGTAGGCCCTCGCGAGGTCTTCGTCGATACCGTTGAGGACTTTTAGCTGGATGAAGACTTCTTCGACTCGGTCGACGCTGCGCAGGGCATCCGGGAGGTTACGACCGGCATGGGCAATGACGTAGGCGTCGCGCACATCGGTCTTGGAGTTGCCGACGTGGATGCGAGAGAGCTGCCGCATCGCAAGCCCGGGGAGGTAGCGAACCTCAGCGCCCATTGTTTGGGCGACTGCGACGGTCAGCCGGCCGATGTTGTTGGGTTGATCGACAATGACAAGGACTGAATCGGCCTGAGTTTTGTGGAGACTACGGGCAAAAGCCTTACTGGGCTTTTCGTGCGGTGTTGATGTCCTCGTAGTCCTGCTCGTATTCGATCGGGGGAACGTCACCGATCGACGAGTGCAGACGCTGGTGATTATACCAATAGATCCAGGATGCCGTTTCCGTTTCGATCTCCCGGGCATCCCTCCATGTGCGTGCGGGGTCGAGGTCGATGAGCTCAGTTTTGTACAGTCCGATCGTCGACTCCATCATCGCGTTGTCCAAGGCATCACCGACCGAGCCGATCGAGCCCTGGAGTCCGGCGTCTGCCAGCGCGTCGGTAAACGCCAGCGACGTGTACTGGACCCCAGCGTCCGAATGGTGAACGATGCCGGTGGCGGTGAAATCCATGCGGGTGCGTTTGCGGCTGAACAACGCGTGTTCCAGGGCCATGAGCACCATCCTGGTGTCCATGACGGTGGTGACCACCCAGCCGAGGACCTGCCGCGAGTAGGCGTCGACGATGAAGGCGACGTAACAAAAGCCCTCCCTGGTCCAGGCGTAGGTGAAGTCCGCGATCCACCACTGATCCGGATGCCAGGGGTAGGTCCACCGACGGTCCACCAGGTCTGGGTGCCGGCGGTGCGCAGGATTGGCCACGGTCGTCTTCTTGCGGTGCATCCCGCGGGACACACCACGAATACCGGTGATCTTCATCAGTCGTTCCACCTGGTCACGACCAATAAGCATGCCGTCACGGATGGCTGCTTTCCAGAGCTTGCGCCGGCCATAGACCTTGCGGTTGTCCTCCCACAATCGGTAGATGCGGTGGGCGGCGTAGGCCTCATCCAACTCGGCGTCGGTGGGGCCGAAGCCGCGGGACTGGTGGGCGTAAAAGGTGCTCGGGGCAATCGCGATGCCGTGGGCAGTCAAGGTCTCGCAGATTGACTCGACCCCGAAGCGGTTCCGGTAGGTGCGGATGAAATCCACGACTACCGAAGTTTGCGGTCGAGCTCCGCCTGGGCGAAAAAAGCTGACGCCGTCTTGAGGATGTCATTGGCTCGTCGCAGTTTGGCGACTTCCTTGGCCTGCTCCTCGTAGGCAGCCTGGAGCTGCTCGTAGGACAGGGAGCCGGGCTGGGGTGCTTGTTCCTGTTGTTCTTGTTTTCGGACCCAGTTGCGCAGGGTGGATTCCTTTACGCCGAGTAGTTCGCCGATTTCTCGGCGGGCGGCTGCTTTGGAGATGTCGCCGTCTTCGAGACGTTCGAAGTACATGCGTACCGCGCGTTGTTGGGTGGCGGTGTCGTACTTGCTGGGTCGTGCCATGCTGATCGTCCTCCTAGGGTAAAATCTAGTCTCCGACCAACCCAGGCCGCCTCAGGTTGGGTTAATACCTACCCAGGCCGGCCCGGTGCCCCGATCAATTAACGCGCTGGTGACGATTTTAACGTATCCGTCCAGGTTAGGGGTGCCCGCCACTGGTGCCGGGCTTATCGACGACAACGACCAGGCAGGCGACGTATTGCTTGTTGGTCAAGATGACATACTCGCACTTGGCTAGTCCTGGTGAGTCAGCGCGGTACAGGGATCGCGGACCTTCTACCGTTTTCTTCCTCCCCGGGGAACCTTTCCACCGCTACCGGGGTCTAAAAGGTCATGAACAATAAGGATGTCTATAGCCGTCTTGCCCACTCGCTCATCAATCTCCGCGCAGTGCCCAATTCCAACCGTGATGTATGGAAACGGGTCAGCGATGGTGAGTTAATTCGCCTTGCATCATGCTGGGTCATTTCACGCGAACTATTTGCAGGCCTCAAAATGCACCACCGCCGCTGGGTAACCGCTTTTGCACACGGCTGCAATACAAATCAGGCTGTTCTTGCAGGAAGGTCTGCAGCCAGGATTCTTGGAATGTGGGTAATCACCAGGGGCGATGAGCCAGTGGAGCTAATTCTTCCCTCAGGACATTTGCCTGCTAAAAAGAAGTGGCCGAAGGGAACGATCTACCGCCGTTCGACGCTGGACGGGGATGAGATACGCCAGATCGGGCCGGTGCGAACCACCCATCCGATTCGCACAGCATTGGATATTGCCAGATTGCACGGGTTCCGCGAAGGGCTCGTGGCCTGCGACGATCTCCTCCGTCGTGGCTACACCAAGCAAGAGCTGCGACGAGAGCTCGCACAGATGGGCAAACGCAAAGGTTCCCACACTGCGAAACGATGCATCGCAGCCGCCACTCGTCGGTCGGATTCACCTTTTGAAAGCTACGCCCGCGCGTTGCTGATTGAAGCAGGCATCGGGGGCTACACATTGCAAAAGCAGATCGGCAAGGCGCGGGTGGACATGTGCTTCGAAAACCGACTCATCATCGAGATAGATGGTGAGGAAAATTACAACACCAACGACACCATCATCCGCGAGCGCCACCGCGAGAAACAGCTCACCAATCAGGGGTTTCGCGTGCTGCGTTACCACCCGCAGGATCTCTTGGCGGATCCGGACGCGTTCATCGACCAAGTGCTCCATGAACTCACACACGCAGCAGCTTAACGACGATCAGATGTTGCAGGCCACACCCGTGGAGTGATGAGGGCAGTAGCCGTTGGGAACTTTATGCAGATACTGTTGGTGCTCGTCTTCAGCAAGGAAGTAGTCGACGCCGCTACGGATTTCGGTGGTGACCTGGCCGAAGCCTTCGTCGCTAAGCAAGGCAGCGTAGCTTTCGACCCATTCCTGAATCTGTGCAGCTTCCTCTGGCGTATCGGTGTAGAAGGCGGAGCGGTACTGGGTACCTACGTCATTTCCTTGGCGGAATCCCTGGGTAGGATCGTGCGATTCTAGGGCCATGCGGACGATGTCCTTCAAAGCAATGCGGGCCGGGTCGTAGACCACTTCGACGACTTCGACGTGGTTGGTCATGCCGCTGCACACTTCGCGGTAAGTGGGGTTTTGGGTCTCGCCACCGGCGTAACCGACCGAGGTGGATTCGACACCGTCGGTTTCCCAATACATTCTTTCGGCACCCCAAAAGCAGCCGATGCCGACGACGACGCGGTTTTGTGACTCATTCCACGGGCCAGTGATCGGGGTGCCCAGGACGGCGTGCGGGCGAGGATGGGCCAGAACGGGCTGGTCGCGCCCAGGGAGGGCCCGGTCTGGGCTGACGAGTTCAGGAGTACGCGCAAAGATCCACGACATGCCCCCTATAACGCCAGATCATCCAAGTTTATTCCCGAGCACCCCCGTCGTTGACCCGTCAGCAATAAATGGTGGCGAAATTTTCAAATCCGCCTATCATGGGGTCCACAACGTCCCCAATCGAAAGGTTTTAGAACATGGCTGTTTACGAACTTCCAGAACTCGACTACGCATACGACGCTCTTGAGCCACACATCTCCGCTGAGATCATGGAGCTACACCACACCAAGCACCACGCAAACTACGTTGCTGGCGCAAACGCTGCTCTCGAGGCACTTGAGGCAGAGCGCAACGGTGAGGCAAACGCAGACAAGATCCGCGCATTCTCCAAGAACCTTGCGTTCAACCTGGGTGGCCACACCAACCACTCCATCTTCTGGAAGAACCTGTCCCCTAACGGTGGCGGCGAGCCAACCGGCGAGCTTGCAGAGGCTATCAACAAGGACTTCGGCTCCTTTGAGAAGTTCCAGGCACAGTTCAACGCAGTTGCGCTTGGCCTGCAGGGCTCCGGCTGGGCTGTTCTTGGTTACGACCACATCGCAGGTCGTCTGCTTATCCAGCAGCTGACCGACCAGCAGGGCAACATCTCCGTGAACTTCACCCCACTTCTGATGCTTGATATGTGGGAGCACGCTTTCTACCTGCAGTACAAGAACGTTAAGGCTGACTATGTCAAGGCAGTCTGGAACGTCTTCAACTGGGAGGACGTTGCAGAGCGTTTTGCTGCAGCGAAGAAGTAAGACTTCTTTTTAAGCTCGAAAACCAAACCGCCGCAGGACCCACGTCCAGCGGCGGTTTCTGCGTTCTAAGCTAAAATCCTCATCCCCACCTTCACCTGCCAATACCCGCCTGCGAATGGTACCGCGCACCCCGCCTTAACCACCGAATCGGAGTAGCTCCAACGACCCCTTCGGAGCTCGTCCCGTGTGGCCAGGGCCTCTTTTCCAACCTTGCGTAAATGCAAATATAGTCGAGGAAGTTTTCTACCCTCGCTAGGAGTTCCTGCCAGCTTTCGTCTAGCCCATTTGTATTCGTGACTATGCGTGACTTTACCTAATCCGCTCTTGACCAGGATGAGAGTGCTGTAGGCCTTAACGCGTTCGGTGAGTGCTTTTAAGGGCAACGTCTTGCCTCCACCGGGCGGAGAAGATTCGGGGCATCTGCAGACTCCGAGACGAACCGATGACTCTCTATCCCCGGTTGTTTTAGTGAGCTGCATAGCTGACTTTCATTGCAGACGAGATATGGAATCACTACAGTCAAAGACGCGAGACTGCCACGAAAACACTGCTTTCTAGCAATGCTTGTTTTTACACCCGCGGTTCCGGAAGTCTGGGTGAGTTAATACCGAAGGATCTGGGGATCAAGAGACTGGGACTTTGGCTGGTAAAATTCCTTAACCTGTTACCTATGCGATTGGCGGTGCTGTTGCAAAGTTGGGCGGAGAGCAGCGAAGACTCAGTTTCTCATTCCCTGATGGCCGCTGCGTGTGGGCGTTCTCAGGCCGTCTCGAAGACCCGGTTGACGATCACCGCGTCCGGGTTCGGTTGCCCGTAGGCAAACATCGTGCCTTGCCCTTTCCGCAATGAGTGCATCGCCTCCATCCCTTTCAACGTCCGATATGCAGATGTCCGGTTCTTAAATGCACCTTTCGGCCCGAGGATCCGCTTTAATCGACCGTGGTCACCTTCCAGCACGTTATTGAGGTATTTCACCTGCCGGTGTTCCACTGTTGGCGGACAGATCCCCTCTGACTTCAACTCGACAATCGCCTTGGCCAGGGCTGGCGCTTTGTCAGTGCTAATCACCCGCGGGGACCCGGCTGTCGTATTCGATCGCAGCGTCTTAGCCAGGAAACGCTTCGCCGCCGCGACGTTACGCTTCGGGGAGAGGTAAAAGTCCAGGGTATACCCACCGGCGGTGATCGCCCGATAGAGATAGCACCACTTCCCGCCGACCCGGATATAGGTCTCATCCACCCGCCAGGAACTGGCCTGCCAGTCAGGTACCTGCCGGTACCACCGAGTGTGCTTATCCAGCTCAGGGGCGTATTTCTGCACCCAGCGGTGAGAATCGTGGTGTGATCGACCTGCACGCCCCGCTGAAGTCATCATTTCCTCCAGATCTTAGGTCAGCTCACCCCGTAGCGGCAGTACCTGCGCACTGCCCACAGAATGATGTCACGGGGGAAATGACGACCGGAGAAGATACCCATGGCTGTGATTATTTCACGTCGCTCTTCCTACTGCCCCAACTTTGCAACAGCACCTTCGAGACTGCCTGAGAACGTCGGCCCTCAACGACCACCAGAGGATGAAAGACGGAGTCTTCACGACTATCCGCCCGACTTTGCAACAGCACCATATCTCAAGAGTCGCAGTACACAACGATCGGAAGATGCGCGGCAGGGGCGCAGAAAGTAAGCGTGCGCCCGCACTTTCTAGAGTCCGTCGCGGGATCCGAGGGCTTTCCGGCGAAACTCGGTAGGAGTGCATCCTTCGATGCGTTTGAAGACCTGTCCGAAGTGTGACGGGTTCTGTACACCCCACCGTTGAAGAAGCTTTTCGATTGACACCAGGGCAAACTCTTCCAGCGCCAGATCTGCTCTCACCCTCTCCACGCGTCGCACCCGGATGTAGTTGGCGCAGGTCATTCCTGATTTCTTGAAAATCTGGTGCAGGTAACGGGTGGAAATGTGGGCGGACTCCGCCACCATCTGCGGATTAAGGCGGGGGTCCGGAAGATTTTCCTCAATAAAAGTAAGGCACTGATCTAGTAACTCTGCAGTAGGCGGCTGAAGGGGATCATCCTCAGCTAAATGCAGGTCCGCCAGCATTGCCTCAATCAAGCCGACAAGGTGGTTGGCTACTGCCGCCCGGGCCGAGGACGTGAGCGTGGGTTCTACGGGGGACAACCCCGCCAGGAAGCTCAAGACCGGCGGTGCTAGACCTTGGTTTCCCTCAAATGCCAATGCTCCAAGCTCTTTCCATCGTTGTGGTTTGGTGTTGAGTCGATCGATCGGAATGCGCACACTACGGCTTTGATAATTGCCGTAGCACTCGAGCTGGGCTGGCTTGCTGGATAGATACAAGCCGATCTGGCCGGGAGCCAGCTGAACTTGTTTTTCGTTCTGGGTGACCTTCAGCATGCCGCCGACCTGGAATGTGACGATGACGTACTCGTCGTCCTCATTGCTGACATGCTCGGCGGTGCGCTCGGCGACGTGGTCTCCAGTGTCCATGGAGAAGACGCTGACGCTGAGAAAGTTGGCTGCTTCAAAAGCGCCCTGAAATACACTGCTGTCCTGGGTCGTGAACCGGAACGGCATGACATCGTTGCCCACCCTCTCGCTCCAGGCGTCGAGGTTCTCCCGGCGGCTTGCCCCGATTCCTACCCCGCCCAACCACGACTTGTGCTCCATGACACATAAATCTAGCACTGTGGTCAAGTGCACAGTGTGCAGGGAACCGAGAGGGGTGTTCACTAGATCGATAGGGCAAGCCTTGTGACCCAGCTTATATTGTGTGAACACCATCACACCGAGCGACAAGGAAGACCATGACCACGACCCTGCAGACCCCGAACCGCACCGGACTCAACCCAGGACATGAGTTTGAAGCTCTCATGTCCCGCCTCGATGAAATCACCGACCTGCTCAAGGCCAATGGCGAGAAAAACGAGGAGCTGGGGCACCTGAGCGACGAAAGCTTCCAGGCGCTGAAAGACGTCGGTGCCTTCAAGGTCGGCATCCCGGAGGAGCTTGGCGGCTATGAGCTTAAGCCCACCCAGACGATCGCCGTCCTAGAGAAAGTTTCCCGGGCCGACCCGGCCTCCGGCTGGGTGCTCATGGTGCTGCAAATGATCTCCGGCACCACCGCTGCCTATCTGCCGGAGGAGGCGCAGCGGGAGCTGTTCCCGGAAAACGGGGACCACGCGCTGGTGGCCGGCCAGGGCACCCGTTTCGGCAAAGCAGAACGTGTTGACGGTGGCTACAACATCACCGGTAACTGGTTTTTCGGCTCGGGCATGCTGCACGCCAACTGGATTCACACCGGCGCCATTGACGAAGAGAGCGGCCGCGTCATGATGGTGCACTTCCCCCGGGACAAGGCCAGCTTGGACGGCAACTGGGACGTGCTCGGCCTACGCGCCAGCGGCAGCATCGACTACTCGTGCGAGAACGTGTTTGTTCCGGACGCCTACGTCTACGAGCCCAACACGACCGACCCCCTGGCCGGCGGAGCGCTGTATAAAATCGGCCTGGCCCTGATGTCCGGCATCTGCCACACCGGCTGGGCGCTCGGCGTCGGTCGACGCTTCCTCGATGAAATGCAGGCACACGCAGCCAAGCGAAAGGGCCGGCCTGGTGCATCCACCAATACCGACCAGTTCCACGCCGAGTACGCCAAGGCCGAGGCCCGGATGCGCTCTGCCCGCTCCTGGGCGATGGATGTGTGGGCGGACAACGAGCGCGCCCTCGACGCCGGCGAAAAATTGACTATGGAGCAGGAGACCCTGACCCGTCTCGTGCTCAATAACAGCACGTGGTCCGCTCACGACGTCAGCCAGACGGTGCACCTGTGGACTGCGACTGCCCTCGCACGACGTGGTGATCTGCAGCGCACCTTCCGCGACCTGCACGTCGGCACCGGCCACGTCACCAGCGGCCCCGTCGTCCTGCAGCAGGTGGGCAAGTACCTCGCCGGCTTGGCCTCCCCTGATGCCCACTGGAACTTCTTCGACCTCGCAGAACCCGCCTCGTCCTAAGTAGCCACCCAGCAAGAAAGGTCAGACCCATGACTGTCACGTATCCGATGACCACCAACACCCTGCCCGAAGAAATCTCCCAGGATTTCCGCAATGCCTTCCGCACACACCCCGCCGGGGTGGCCATCATTACCGCCGACGACGGGAGCGGGCCGGTCGGCCTGACCGCCACCAGCGTCAGCAGCGTCTCCGCTGACCCCCCGACGATCGCGCTCAACCTCTCGGTCCTGTCCCGCTCCGCTGAGAAGATCCGCGCCGCGGAACACGTGGTCGTCCATCTCCTCGGGAGCGAACAGCTCGAGCTGGCGCAGCTGTTTGCCACCCCAGGCGCCGACCGCTTCGGCGACACCTCCCGGTGGGACCGACTGCCGTCGGGAGAACCGTACTTGGTCAATTCCCGCGTCTGGATGCGTGGAAAGATCGTCGGTTCCATCGACATCAACGGATCCACCCTGGCAGCCATCGAACTGGTGGAAACCCACGTCGATACCTCCGCAGAACCTGCCCCGCTGGTCTACTGCGACCGGACGTGGCACGAGCTGTAATCGACGAGCTTCGTCCATCTCACCGACTAAGTGCCGGTACGAGCCCATCCCCCACATGATTGCGTGAAGCTAGGAGACCCCCATGTCATTAGATGAAGCCACGAGTGCCTTTCTTACCGCCGCGGCGGATAACGCCGGCGACCGCCCGCTCTGGGAGCTATCCGCCCCTGAAGCACGCGAGGCCACCTCCGGTCTCGAGGAGCTTTACGGCCCAGGCCCGCAGATGCACGAGGCCCGCGACCACCGGATCACCGGCCAAGACGGCGGGGAATTCACCGTGCGCGTCCTGACACCTTCACCCTCCCCGACCTCCGTGGTCGTGTACTACCACGGTGGCGGGTGGGTACTGGAAAACCTCGCAGGCTACGACACCTTGGGACGACAGCTGGCCGAAAAGTCCGGTGCGGCCGTGGTGTTGGTGGAATACCGCAAAGCCCCGGAGCACCCTTTCCCCATCCCGATCGAGGACGCCTGGGCCGGACTGCGATGGGCACGAGACAACGTTGCGCAACAGAGCGAGAAGACGCTGCCTCTCATTGTGGCCGGTGACAGCGCCGGAGCGAATCTGGCCGCGGTCGTTGCACAACGGGCCCGCGACGAAGGCGGGCCCGCGGTGCAGGCGCAGATCCTCGTCTGTCCGGTCACCGACGCCGACTTCACCCGCGACTCCTACCTCGCCCCGGAGAACCAGACAACGGTCACCCTCGAAGCGATGCAGTGGTTCTGGGATCAATACCTTCCGGACGCAGCCCAGCGCACTAATCCGGTGGCGACCCCCATTAACGCTCAGTCCTTGACCGATCTCCCCCCAGCGCTGGTCATCACCGCCGAACACGATGTGCTTCGTGACGAGGGCGAGGCCTACGCCCACGCCCTGCAGGCGGCCGGCGTCACCGTGGAACATCACCGGTGGAAAGGCCAAATGCATACCTTCTTTTCCATGGTCAACGTCCTGCCGGGCAGCGCTGAAGCTATCGACCTGGTCACAAAGCGAATCAACGACTTTGCCAAGGACGCCGCTACCCAACCGGTTCGGGCGACTACCGCAATCTGACAGAAGCGACGACCGAGCGCACCGAATGCGCTTGAATCCACAATCAGTTGATGGCGCAACCGAGATCCTCATCCAGGATGGGTGCGCGGAAAGAACAGAAAAATGAGCTCCTTAAGATTTATCCATGAAACTCTCCCCCAGCGAGTGGTGCTCGACAGTGGGCGGGTCATTGAGCGAGTGCTCAGTGAGGCTGAGCAACTGGGAATGAGCAGGGCGATGCTCATCTCCACCGAAGGCACCCATGAGGTGGCCGACAAACTGGCGACGGCACTTTCTCCGGCCGAACACTGGCGGGACGCGGTGCAGCACGTGCCGCGAGAGATTGCCGACGCCGCGACCGCTGCTGCCCGAGACGCGAATGCGGACGGAGTGATCTCCATCGGCGGTGGCTCAGCGACCGGCCTAGCAAAGGCGGTAGCGCTAGAGACGTCGTTGCCGATCATCGCGGTGCCCACCACTTATGCGGCTTCCGAAGCCACCCCAGTGTGGGGAATCACCGAGGAACGCACCAAGACCACCGGTATCGATCCGCTCGTGTTGCCGAGGGTCGTGGTCTATGACGCCGATCTGGTGGCCACCTTGCCGCAGGACATGGCGATCGCCTCCGGGCTCAACGCCATGGCCCACTGCGTGGATTCGCTCTGGGCGCCGAAAACAGACCCGATTAACCGGGCCCTGAGCCTAGAGTCGGCCCGTGCACTGGCCAAAGCGCTGCGGGCACTGGCTGCCGATGGCGGACAAGAGGCCCGGGAACAGGCGCTCTACGGCTGCTACCTCTCCGGGGTGGCGTTCGCTTCCGCAGGCTCGGGATTGCACCACAAGATCTGCCATGTGCTGGGCGGCACCTTCAACCTGCCGCACGCCGAAACTCACGCCGTGGTCCTGCGTTACGTCACCGCCCTGAACCTGCCCGCAGTCCCCGAGATCGCCGAGGAATTGGCTCAGGCACTGGGAAGCGACGACGCCATCACCGAACTCAACCGTCTCTACCAGGACATCGGCGCCCCAAGCTCCCTGGCCGAGCTGGGTATGCCTGAAGAGGGCATCGCCGAGGCCGTCGACCGGGTGCTCGCCGCGGTGCCGGCCGGTAACCCAATGCACGCTACGCACGACAACATCACCGCCCTGATCACCGCCGCCTTCCACGGCGATGACCCGGCCCGTATCAACGAATTCGTAGAAGGAAGAACCCAATGACCCAGACACTTCACCCCTCCCGTGTCTCCGAGACGCAGCGCCGTGTGGAGGATGACCTCGTCGACCGGGTCGTCTCCTCCTTCGACAACTGCGACAACCCCCGTCTGAAACAAATCATGCAGTCCCTGACGGTGCACCTGCACAACTTCATCCGCGACGTCCGCCTCACCGAGGAGGAGTGGAATTACGCGATCGACTTCCTCACCAAGGTCGGGCATATCACCGACGACAAGCGCCAGGAGTTCGTGCTGCTCTCCGACACCCTGGGCGCCTCCATGCAGACGATCGCAGTGAACAACGAGGCGTACAAGGACGCCACCGAAGCCACCGTCTTCGGCCCCTTCTTCGTCGACGACGCACCGCACGTCGAACTCGGCGGCGACATCTCCTTCGGCGCCAAGGGACAGCCTGCCTGGATCGAGGGCACCGTCACCGACACTGACGGCAACCCCGTGCCCAACGCGCGGATCGAGGTGTGGGAGTGCGATGAAGACGGCTTCTACGACGTGCAATACGGCGACGATCGTACCTCCGCCCGGGCGCACCTATATACCAATGAGCGCGGGGAATACCGGTTCTGGGGACTGACACCGGTGCCGTATCCCATCCCGCACGACGGCCCTGTCGGCCAGATGCTCGCCGCTGTCGGACGTTCTCCGGTCCGTGCTGCACACCTGCACTTTATGGTCACCGCTGAAAATCTGCGCACCTTAGTCACCCACATCTTCGTCGAAGACGACCCACAGCTGGAGATCGGTGACTCTGTCTTCGGGGTCAAGGACTCGCTGATCAAGCGCTTCGAAGAGCAACCCGTCGGCACCCCGACACCTAATGGTCGCGATCTAAGCGATCAGGCCTGGACGAAGACCCGTTTCGATATCGTGCTCGCCCCCGCCCATCCCCTGTCTGAGGAGAATTGATTATCATGACCACCACTTCCGCTGACTTGACCACCGACGTGCTCGTCGTCGGTTCCGGTCCCGCCGGTTCTTCCGCAGCGCTGTTCCTGGCTACCTACGGCATTGAGTGCCTGGTGGTCAGCAAATACTCCAATACTGCCCACACCCCGCGGGCGCACATCACCAACCAGCGCACCGTGGAGATCATGCGGGACATAGGCATCGAGGACCAGATCAAGGCCGCCGAGGTGCCCCACCATATGATCGGCGAGACCGTCTTCTGCACCGCCATCAACGGCGAAGAATTCGGACGCGTCCACTCCTGGGGCACCGGACCGGACCGAGAGGGCGAGTACATCGCCGCCTCCCCGTCGCTGAACTGCGATCTGCCCCAGACCCACTTCGAGCCAATCTTGGTGCGCAATGCCATGGAACGTGGGGCCGTCTTCCGCTGGAAGACCGAGTACGTCTCCCACACCCAGGACGCCCAGGGCGTGTACACCGTGGTGCGTGACCGGTTGACCGGGCAGACCTACACCGTGCACTCCAAGTACCTCATCGGCGCCGATGGTGGCCGTTCCCAGATTGCTGCCGATCTCGAGCTTCCCATGGACGGACAGATGGGAGTCGACGGGTCCATGAACATCCACTGCGACATGGATCTAACCGAGTACTGCCAGGACCGACAGTCCTCTCTGTACTGGGTCCTTCAACCCGGAGCCGCGGTCGGAGGCATCGGTCTCGGCTTGGTACGCATGGTGCGTCCATGGAACGAATGGCTGGTCACCTGGGGTTATGACATCAACCAGCCCCCGCCGGAGATGGATGACGCCAAGGCCGCCGACATCGTGCGCAACCTGGTGGGCATCCCTGACCTAGAAATCAACATCCGGCACTGGTCACTATGGACGGTCAACGATACCTACGCCACCGAGAACATGAAGGGTCGGGTGCTGTGTGTCGGGGACGCCGTGCACCGCCACCCGCCGAGCAACGGCCTAGGGTCGAACACCTCTATCCAGGACTCCTACAACCTCGCCTGGAAGTTGGCCATGATTCTCAAAGGTCAGGCCGGTGAGGAGCTCATCAACTCTTACCAGGACGAGCGAGTGCCCGTGGCCAAGCAAATCGTTCGCAGGGCGAACAAGTCCATCTCTGAGTTCAGCCACGTCCTTGATGCACTGGGCATCGACCCGGCCGATGACGATGAGGCCATGCAGGCGGCCATGGACGTGCGCAAGCAACCCACCGAGGAGGGGGAACGACGACGACAGGCGCTGCACAAGGCGTTGAAGATCAAAGACTACGAATTCAATGCCTTGGGCGTGGAGATGGGCCAGCGCTACGAATCGAGTGCGGTGGTTTCCGACGGCACCCCGTGGCCGACCCAGGACACCGACCCGGAACTGCACTACCAGCCAACCACCCACCCCGGGGCCCGACTGCCACACGCGTGGCTGAGCCCCAAGAACCCGTTCGCTCCGAAGGTCTCCACCTTGGATCTCGCCGGCGGTGGGCACTTCACCATCCTCACCGGCACCAACGGCCACGCCTGGGTCGAGGCAGCCGCGGAGCTCGCCGCCGAGCTGGGAATCGACATACCCGCTTACCGCATCGGCCCAGATCAGGACTACACCGACACCTACGGTGACTGGGCTCGCCTACGTGAGATCGCCGACGACGGCTGCCTGCTGGTCCGTCCCGACAACCACGTTGCCTACCGTGAGGCACGCCTGGTGGACGATCCCACCGCAGCGCTGCGCGACGCTCTAACAGCTGTGCTCCACCTCAAGGGCGATGAAAAAACTGCTCAGCAGGCTAAAGGGGAGGAGAACCCGCACCCGAACCACCGCCAGCTGGAAACCGCTGGAGCATAGCAATCCCCGGCACCCCGCCTGACATCGCGGCGCCCTCGTCTATCTCTTGCACAGACGGACGAGGACGCCACGATGCCGCCACTCTGGAATGTGTCCGTCCCCTTCGGCCTGGTCCACCGTGATGGAACGGTTCCCTGGAAAATCCAGCGAGGAGGCCGGGCTCCTTTTCTTCATTTTTCGGTGCTGTTGCAAAGTTGGGGCAGTGGGAAGACCGGCGTGAAATAATCAGGGCCATGGGTATCTTCTCGAGTCGTCATTTTCCTCGTGAGATCATTCTGTGGGCGGTGCGGTGGTACTGCCACTGGAGGCTTTCGAGCACGCCTTATACAATGCCGGAGGCCTGCGGGCCGAAAGCTTCATTCCCCACAGTGACCGCGGATCACAATACGTCTCCGTCCGATACAGCGAGGCTCCGGTCGGCGCTGGGATCGACCCTTCGGTTGGCACTGTGGGCGACTCCTACGACAACGCTTTGGCTGAGACCGTTAACGGGTTGTACAAGACGGAGATGATCTACCCACACCGGCCGTGGGTATCCGGTCGGGGAAGTCGAACTGGCAACCCTACGGTGGGTTCGCTGGTGGAACAACCAGCGCCTTCACGAATCCTTGGGCTACATCACCCCTCAGGAGAAGGAAGACATCTACTATCAACAATCAGACATCCACACAGTGGGTGCAAAGTAAGCGGAACCAAACCCAGAACGCTTCGATCCAAATCCCGAATGCTAAATGCCGAACGCCCTGGACCGAGAAGACCTTGCCCGATTTTCATCCAGGGCGTTCGGGTTCTGGAGTTCGGGATTTGTCCGCGAGCCGCCAAAAAGCTCCCCGAAAAACAAAAACACCGCCTTCGACAGATTAAGGCGGTGTTTTCGCGACTCGCACTGGAGATGCTTTGAGCCTGCACTTCACTTCAAGGATCACGCACAGTGAGAAACGTCCATGCGCTAACACGAGCATATAGGTTAGGGTTACCTAACACAAGCATTTTAGAAACATTTTTGTGCGCTAATTCGATAAAAGTCCCACAACCCACCCTCACCAGCTAAAACTCCCTGTGCTTGGTAGTGAATTATTCGCGATTCACAGATTTCTCTGCATTACATGTACCCGATGCAGGCGAGGATTAGGTAAAGAGAGGCAGACTCGAACTGCCTCATCCGCCATCGCCACTTCGGATGCCAAGTGTCCCTTTGAACTGTGGGATCCAGCGTCACACACGCAAAGATTTAGCTGGCTACCAACTTTTAACTAAACTACAGTAGCTGCGTCGACCAATTCACCTGCTGAATGAGAAGATCAAGTTCGCGGTAGCGCTTCGATGCTTCGTCAGCTCGGGAGCGCAAAGCCCGGATGTCCACGGTAGCCACGTACTTAACTTCACTCACTGTATATCGATCTTGGCGCGCAGCCGCTCGATCGGCGAACTCCGTCAACAACCGACGCTTTGCCAACAAATGGTCTCGCTGCGCGAGTGCTTCGGTCATAGTCATCTCCCCGACCATTACTTGCGCGTTGGTTAAATTAATCCGACGCACGAGCTCTTCGATACGCGCTAGCAAACGCTCTGCCTCGTCGAGAAGCGCTTGCGGATTTTCGTCAGGCGCGTCGCCCTCTTGCACTCGTGCAACAGTTGCGAGACGGCCTTTCAGTTGACTTAGACGATTGTTTGCTTCCGCACGCTCCGCCAGCGCTTCCGAAATCAGCATGACGCAATCCTATCTCACGCACTTGACCCTCGCACCGCGTCATGGTTCATGATTTAAGCATGCGAATCTCTGATGTTGCCCGCGCTGCCGACTGCTCTGTACGCGCTATCCGCCACATGCACAACAGCGGCGCGGTCCCTGAACCCGCCCGGCTCTCCAACAGCTACCGCGATTACTCGCTCCATGATGTCGCGGCGGTCCTGCGCGCCCGAATCCTCGTCGATGCCGGGGTGCCTTTGTCCCGGCTAAACTCCCCCACCGCGTTGTCCGAAGCTATTTCGCTTATCGACGACCAACTCGCCCGACTAGAACTGCAGCGCACAAAATTGATCGCACTGCAAGAGAACCCCGCCGGGACTCCTACCGATGTCCGTGAAGGGATCCTCGCCACATTTGGCGATTCCGACTACGTCCACGGTGAATTAGCAAGCTTCGATGTAATGGCATTAACAGGTGTTGCGTCGCAGCAGACTTGGGATCAGCTGCGTTTGAACCTCGCTGATCCGGATTGCATCGCAGCAACGCGTGAGTTCATCGCAGTATGGGAGCAACTCGGCGACGCAACGCATTTGACGGATGAAGTCGCCACTCTACAGAGCCTCTTACCGAACGGTTTACTGCGGGGGATCTTCGACACTCTAAGCGAAAGTGATTTGCCTCTCACTCTTAACGAGATTCCACTGCGCGGCGCCCAAGTTCAAGCATTCAAGGCCCTCACCGGCGATGTTTAAACTTGTACGCCACCATCCGGCGATTCGCTTATTGCAATGGGAGCTTGGACTATGGACGGATCTCATCCGCTGGACACGGGGACAGCTACTCATCCCCGAGCATGCAACTCCGCTTCCTCACCAGCCAGGCAGAATCCAGTTCATGACTGCACTTACTGCAGCCGTCGTCCTCGAAGCGATCGCTGTGGATTTCTTGATTAGCCAGCGGTTGATCCGCATTATCGCACTAGTGATCGCGGTGTACTCAGTCGTGATGATCTGGGCGCTCATCGCAGCCGAACGGATCCGCCCTTCGTACGTCGGCGACCAACTTGTGCTCCGGCGCGGTCGCAAGATCTTCGCCAAAGTTCCGTCAGAGCTGATCAAGGCGGTAACCAAGGAGCGCACTTTTGCGGAGCAGGTCAACATTGACAACAACACCCTAACGTTAGGTGGCACGCACGGCACCGACACAACAATCACGTTGAACCGTCCGGTAGAAGCCCTGCGCGACACCTATCCTTGGCAGCGTCGTCGTACAACACCAGTGACCCGAATCCGGCTCTACACCGACGGCATCCTCGACGCGACAAACTTCCGAAACTGATCCACGGGTGGCGCCGACGATGCTTCACGACGCCACACCAACCCCAATTCACGAAACGCCGGCGGGTCGATTGCGCGCAGCACAACCCCGGACACGGCTAGATAAGGATCATCCAGAGGCAGTAATGCCACCCCAAGGCCTGCAGATACCAGCCCCGCTACGGTGGTTAGCTCCATGGATTCAAAGACGAACTTGGGAGTAAAGCCCGCGGTGGCGACGAGATCGTCGAGAAGCGTGCGAGTACCGTAACCAGGCAGCATGCCGACCCACGGCTCGTCGGCAGCATCGGCCAAGCGAATCGGCTCAGCGCTGGCCAGGGGGTGCTCGGCGGAAAAAGCGACAGCCAGCCGCTGCGTCGCCAGTGGTAACCAACCCAACCGGTCGTCGTTAGGCCGAGGACCGATAAGCGCAAGGTCGGAGTGGTCGGCAAACACGCGCTCGGCCAGGTAGCGGCCGGGGCCCTGGTGCAGTACAAACTCGACGTGCGGATGCTCGGCGCGGTAGTCCCGCAGCAGGTCGGGGACCATCCAGGTGCCTAACGAGTGCATGAAATCAAGTCGCACTGTGCCTTGTTCGGGGTCCATGAGGCGTGCAACTTGGGTGCGCCCAGCGGCGAGTTCGGTGAGCACCGCTTCAGCGCGAGGGACGAAGGCCCTGCCTCGACCATTAAGTTCCATGCGCCCGCCCACCCGGTCAAACAACTCAGCACCAACATGTTTTTCTACTCGCTGCACTCGGCGCGACAGTGTGGGCTGTGGCACGTGGAGTCGCTCAGCAGCGGCGGTGAGGTGCCCCAGCTTCGCGACGAGCAGAAATCCTTCGAGGTCAACCGGTGTCATGCACCAATTGAATCAGATCGCGCGAAACCGCGCATTTTACACATCACTAACGGTCAGCCATGATGGACTCCATGCGCAAAGGATCAGTAGCCTACAAACGAGCGACAATCGCCATGTTGGCCGTTGGCCTTGCAATCTTCAACGCGCTCTACGCCACACAGGCGCTGCTGCCCACGCTTGTCGACGACCTAGGCATCTCACCTACCGAAGCCGCCATGACTGTATCGGCGACCACCGGAGCGTTAGCCATCTTCATCGTGCCGTTTTCCATCCTGTCGGAGAAGTTTGGGCGTGGACGGGTACTGATCATCTCGGCATTGCTCGCGACAACACTCGGCCTTATGCTGCCTCTCGCCCAGGACGCCGGTCAGCTCATCGCCATGCGCGCCCTGCAAGGCGCGATGATCGCCGGCACCCCGGCGGTGGCGATGGCGTGGCTCTCCGAAGAAATTCATTCCGATGATCTGCCCGGCGCGATGGGCCTGTATATCGCAGGCAACACCATCGGCGGGCTCACAGGCCGACTAATTCCCGCTGGCCTGCTCGAGCTCACCACCTGGCGCTGGTCCCTTGTCATCAGTGGCTCTGTGGCTCTCGGCTTTGCCATCATCATGGCACTATTGCTTCCCCGCCAGCGCAACTTCACCCCGAAGAACATCAGCCTCTCCGGCGAACTCAGGGCAATGGCAGGACACCTTTCCAACCCTCGCCTGCTGGCACTTTTCACCACAGCGTTCCTAGGGATGGGCGTGTTCGTCTCTTTGTATAACTTCTTTGGATTCCGCATGGTGGACCACTTCGGACTCACCCCATCCATGATCGGATTGGTGTTCATCATGTACCTTTCCGGCACATGGTCGTCTGCCCAAGCCGGCAACTTCATCCGCGCCTTTGGGCGAGGTCGAGTCGTGTTGGGTGGCGCCGCGCTCATGCTGCTGGGTGTCGTGGCGTGCATGTCAGGAAACCTGATCATCACCTTGATCGGCCTTTTCATTTTCACCGCCAGTTTCTTCGCCATGCACTCCACCGCATCCGGCTGGGTGGGGCAAGTGGTGAAAAAGCACCGCGCCGAAGCATCCAGCATGTATCTGCTGTTTTACTACGTCGGTTCTTCCGTTATTGGTGCGGCAACCGGTAGCGCATTCGAGCATCTCTCCTGGACCGGCTTCATCGGAGTCCTCGCAGCGATGGTCGCTGTTTTGATCGCCGTAGCCGCAGCACTGGCGCTGAGCACACGACGCTAGATCCGTGGCACTCCCGGGGCGTTCGCATCCAAGAACTCGCGCACGGCCCTGGTTGCACGGCAATCGTCTTCGTTGTAGCGCAGCAGCATCTCCCGCGCAGCTAGGTCGCCGAGGCGGCCGGCTCGTCGTAAAGCAATCGATGCTTCGCCGTCTATGTCGTCCTCCCAGTCGTAACCTGCGACCGGAGCCACTACTTTGAGCCCCAAACCGTCCGGTCCGACGAACTGTTTGCGCACGTAGGCAAAGATGTCGATCCACTCATCGGAGGCGATAAACGCTTTGATCTCGGCCTCAGAGACCACGCCGAAGCGTCTTGCCGACGACAACAACCAGTGGTTCTCCCCACCCGCTGCATAGCAGTACGCCGCGAAGGTTTGGCCCGCGTCATAAGCAGCTTGTCGACGATCCATCAGCCAGGTCCAAAACTCGGCGAAATTCTGGGCCTCGACCTCTCCGCCGACCTCATCCCAGAGGACAAAAGCGCGATACTCGATGCCGTCGTAAGCGCCCCACAAATAGGCGCCTTGATCGAGGTAGGCCTCCATGTCGATATCAATTTCTACGTCTGCTCGCGGGGCACTGGTCGTTTCGACTCGGGAGAGCACTGGCACCCCATCGCGCCACGCGCGAGCGACAGCAGAAGGTTCACCAATGCCGGCAGCGATGGCCCCCTGGACTGTGTGAATACCTTTGTCACGGAAGACGCGGGCGCGTTCGCCGGGAAAGACAAGAGAGATTTCGTCAACAGCGCGCAGCTCCGGCTCGCACAACGTCCAGAATCGGCACGTCGCGCACTGCTTCAAACGGCGTGGCTCCGTCGGAGTGGGTTGCACTAGGGCCTCGCGCACCGCTTCGACATATGGGGCAACTGCCGCAAGATACGCACGTTCGCGCTCCTGACCGATCACGGCGGCCTCGGGGCACCCCAAGCCCATCTGATCAAGCAACAGGTGGGCCAGCGCGGCTCGGTAACCGTCAATGGTGTGGTGGCGCTGTTGCGCCCGGGCCTCCAGCGCCTGCCCCAGGCCGAGGCGGTGGGTGGCGATGTAGCGCATCGTTGATGTGGCACTCGGCCGCGCAACTCGGTGATTGGAGATCATCACGGGCAGGTAGGTCCCGTCCTCCTGGCGCACAAGTACATCAATCTCGCTTGTCACGTAAGCACCGTCGACCCAGCCGGAAAGTTGCGCACCCGTAATCACATGGTCTTGGTCGAACAAGGCCTCCAAGGTAGCTAGTTCGGTGTCCGGCCCGGTGAGGTCTGTTCGTCGAAAAGCGCGGCGCCTGCCGTCACCGATGGCGGGGCGCTGCGGCAGGAGCGACATGACTTTCTCGCGGGCAGCCTGCACACGGGAAATCCGCGCTACGCCTTCGCTGGTGGGACCTACTTCGGGATGCTCAACGCGTTGGCGCAGGCGGTAGCGGCAGCCTACTAGGTCGGCTGCTTTGACCGCATACAAGGCGCTGGTAGCAGAATTTTTGCGAGGTTCCACGTCGGGGCCTAATCCTAATCGCAATTCATCGGTAAGGTTGAATCAGTAAACCGGTAATGAACATGAGGAGACGAAACGATGGGCCTGTTCGAATCGATCCGTAAGTCACGCGCTAAGACCAAAGCTGAAATCGCTGCCGCAAAGAAGCGCGCGAAGCAAGAGGCAAAGGAAGCGGCAAAGCTCGACCTCAAGCGCGAAAAGCTGCTCGATCAGGCAGAAAAGCGCCTGGTTAAAGAAGAGAAGAACGCGATGAAGAAGCAGCGCAAGCACGAGGACAAGCTTGCGAAGAACGAGCTGAAGAAGATCCAGGAAGGTCGCATTAACGCAAAGACCATGAACCGCTGGGTTGGTGCGCTTCGCGTTGCGCTACCGGTTCTCCTTCCACTGATTTACCGTGGCATCACCGCACTGCAGGAGCAGGGCCTGACCCAAAAGGCTTCCAAGGTCGGCGTTACCCCTGAGCAGATGGCACAGTACGCAGGCCATGGCGCAGAGCTGAAGGCACGCATCGAAGGTGTACGCAATTCCCTCGACGCTTCTTCGCAGCTTCCTTCCGGTTTCAAGCGCGATGCCGATGACCGTCTCAAGGAGCTGTCTACCGCAACTGATAATGCTGAGTACATGGCACCAGAGCAGCGCCGTCGCGCACACGCCGCGATTGAACGTGACATCAAGTCTCTGACCGCGCAGATCCAGGACAAGATCAAGGCTTAACCGAGTCCCCCGAGGCGTATACACCCCGAAAAGGGGGTGTATACGCCTTCTACTTTCCTTACTAAAGGCTTTAATCTATATGCCATTAGCCTAAGAAATTCCACTATAGACATCTCACACTAAAGCCATTTTGAAACGGATAGTTCCACTAGCTGGACTAGATTACGTTGCCGGGGACCCACTTTTGCGGATATGGCGGCAAGAATCACACATAGCCACTGTTCGCCAATCTTTCACTAGGTCCACAAATAGACTAGGAACTTTAGTTTCTTATGCTCGAAATTCAAGAAGTAAACATGTCAACATTTTCTATTTCTTCATTCTGGATTAGAATAATCAAGGTATGAGAAGTTAAATGCTTCCGGCACTATTCGGAAGAACAGGAGCCATGCTTTCCCAAAGCAAGGTCACTCCACAGTGCGCAACAAAGAGGCATCAGAACATCTCACTGTATAAAGACACGGTTCACCCCATTGAGAAACGTGCATAAAAACAAAATCAGGAGAAAACAGCATGGCTCGCCGTGAAATTACCCAGTACTACGATGATCTAGACAACACGCCTATCGAGGCAGAAGAGCTGCACGTCATCCGCTTCAGCATGGACGGAAACGACTACGTTCTTGATTTGTCTAAAGAAAATGCGCAGGAGTTCCACGAGACCCTAGCGCCGTTCATCAAGGCTGCGCGCCAGGCACCTTCGGATGTTGCTCGTCGGGTCAATCCACGCGAGGTACGCAAGTGGGCACAGTCCCAGGGCATGGCCATCGCTCACCGTGGCAAGATCCCTTTCGCGATCATCGACGCGTACAACGAGGCTCACGCCTAATACCGCCTGCTACGTAGAACAAATACCGCCCTATGCACGTCGCATAGGGCGGTATTTTTCATCCGGCAGAGGGTCGCGGCGCTAATGCGCTACAGCACGCCCTGCTCACGAGCGGCCGCCACCGCCGAAGTGCGCGAACGCACACCTAGCTTGTCGTAGATATGTACTAGGTGGCTCTTCACCGTCGCCTCTGACAGCATCAGCTCTTGGCCGATCTCACGGTTCGACGATCCACCCGCCACCAGTTGCAAAACCTCCAGCTCCCGCGGTGTCAGCGAGGAGCGCGGGGCCTTGTCACGCATCTCCAAGCGATCACGCACAATCGGGCTCATGACAGCATCACCCTTGGCCGCAGACCGCACGGCCGAAAGCAGCTGCTCCGGCGGCGCATCCTTCAAAAGGTACCCCACCGCTCCGGCCTCGATCGCCCCAAGAATGTCCGCGTCCGTGTCATAGTTTGTCACAACAAGGACCTTCGGCGGGTTCTCCATCGTCGAACGAATCATCGCAGTGGCCTCGGCACCCGTCGTTACCCGCGCACCTTCCGCACCCGCACCGAAGCGCAGATCCATCAGGATCACGTCGATACCACCAGCCTGTGCCGTCGCGATGGCACCTTCGGCCGTTGCAACTTCGCCCACGACAATGATGTCGTCGGCTTCGTCAAGCACCGCGCGAAGCCCGAGCCTGACGATCTGATGGTCGTCGGCAAGCAGAACACGGATCATTAATCCTCCTCCGTCTTTCGGATGATATTACCCGGTTCTTCCACAATAGTCGTGACAGGGAGCGCCACAGACAATGCGGTCGGCCCACCCGGTGTGGATTCCACCACAAGTTCTCCGCCGAGTTCCTCCGCGCGAGTGCGCATCGCATCCAATCCAATGTGGCCCAGGCCGGTCGGCTGTTCAGCCAACGCTTCCGGGTCAAAGCCCTTGCCGTTATCGACGATATCCAGGCGCACCTCATCAGAACTAAATGTCAAGGTTATTCGCGCACGGGTCGCCTCGGCGTGCTTGACTACGTTGCCAGTGGCCCCCTGCGCGATCCGAAGCAGCCCCGCCTCGACCCGCATGGGAAGCTGCTGGGGCTCGCCGTCAGTCTCAACAGAAATATCGACTCCGCCGCTTTCGCTGAAGCTCTCTGCAATACGCTCCAGTGCTTCCACCAGCGAGTGGTCGGTTAATTGAGCTGGGGTCAACGCTGCGATCATCGCGCGTGTTTCCGCCAGACTGTCCGCCGCTGACTCACGAGCCAGCTCCATGCGGTGTAACGGCTGGGCCAGCTGTTCGTCGCTAAGCCCCGTGTTCTTCAGGTCCCGTTCGGCCACATTGAGCAGCATCTGAATACTCGAAAGTCCCTGCGCAACAGTGTCATGGATTTCGTGCGCCAAGCGTTGACGCTCCTGGGCAACCCCGGCCGCACGCTCGGTGTGCGCCAACTTGTCTTGAGTGGAGACCAGCTCTTGGATCAACACCTCTCGCTCCGCAGAAATCCGCGAAATCGTGCGGTAGGAATAATGAATCGCGATCACAACGCCCGCTGAAACCGCCGGCCCCATCACGCCACCGAGGGTGATCTTGCCCGGGAGCTGCACCAAGATCGACACGCCGAGGCCAAAAGCGATGCTGACCAGGCCACGCCAATCGTCCATCACCCGCAGGTACAAGAAGAACAGGCTGAAGACCCAATAGATCGAGACCGGGGAGACCAGCAGATCCATGATCCACACCGCGGTGAGAATAAAGACCCACAGTATCTTGCCCGCCTCGACCCACCGCGCCTGGTTGTAGCGCCCAAAGAAATACACAAAGGCAAACAGCGCAGTCAGAATCAGGTGAATCGCCGCGCGCTCCAGCGTGTAACCCACCGCAGCGAACGCGGACACAGTGAGCAGCGTGACCGTCAGCGCGTGAATCGCGCCATCAAATGCCCGTTGGTAGGGCAGATCGGCAACGTCCCGCTGCAAGGTAGCTAGGGTAGAACTCATGATTCCGAGCCTACCCAGCAAGGTCACCCTGCCCCTCATTGTGACCGTTTCGGCAGCAGTCCTCGTTGGTTGTCAGCTTAACGACGACACCACCGGCCCCAACAATTCCGCAGCAGAATCCGTGGCGTCGGGGTCGTCGCAAAGCGCCGCAGCGCCGACCACCGACCAGGGGCTACCTTTTGACGCGCGCCCCGAGCCAGCCACCGACCGCAACGGCTGGGAAGAGTGCCCGTACCTTGAGACTGCTTGGGTCGAGACAACCAACGGCCAGCGCGTCACCGGCGTAGGCGTGGACCCGCGCTTTGACACCCCTGCCTGCGTGTACTGGTCCTATCCGGAAGCGCCGCAGTTGCAGGTCCTCGTGCGCCACATGCCCTCTGAGGACGAGGCCACCGCGGTAGTCGACCATTACACGCCAATCGACATCACCGACCCGGCCGACTCCCCCGCAGGATGGATGGGAGGACGCGCTGGTGGTGGGGGTGATTCCCGATACCGAGGGCGCGGTCTACGCCGTATCCAAGGGCGACATCGCAGTCGTGGTTCTGACCAACCAGGAGCAGTCGCTCAAAGCAGAGTTGATCGCCGAGGAGACGATCACCAACCTGGGTCTGTAGCTAGACCGCGACCTCGTTGTATGGCATCAAAGTGGACACCCACGGAAACACGACTTCCATGAGTAGGAAGAAAACTGCGACCAGCACAATCAATGTAATGATTAGCTTTACCGGCCAAGGGCCTGGCAGCATGCGCCAAAAAGCTCCGTACATTTAGATCGTTTCCTCAAACGCTGGCGGGCGGCCCGCCGATTTGTCCATCACTTCCGTCTCCATCGCGTGCACGATCATGCGCTCTGCGTTGGAAAACTGCGGGTGACAGGTGGTCAAAGTCAGCAGACTTTCCAGGGTCGCGAGCCCGGCCTCGTCAGCTGGCGGCTGGGTGCCAGGAATCGGATCAATCACGCTGATATTGCCTGGCAGTGTGATGTGACGTCCGCTCACCTGCGCATAGTCACCTTCCGCCACGCGCTGCGACTGTTCTGGTGTCAGGCAACTTTGCACCGCAGCGCTTCTCGACGAACCATCTGTCGACTCGATCGGCAGCACACGGTAGGTCACCCACTGCGTGGCAGTTTCAACAATGATGGCATCGCATGCCTGGAGATTTCCCAGATCGTTGAAGGGCGCGCCTTTGCCTACACGGTGGCCTGCGACAGCGAAGTTACCCGGCTCACCAGGCATTTGCGAATCAACGTAGCGGCCCGGACCAGCCAGCAGATCGGCATCGGAGGTGCCCTCAACGATGGCGAAGTTGAAATCGGAACCAAACGCTGGGATGTACATGCGCGCGAACGCTTCTCCAAGCTCTGGCATGTGCTTGGCGCGAGGGTTCACCCGTTCCTTTTCCCACTGCTCGTCCAGGTTGGTCGATGCTTCGGCCTGGAGTTGGTTGGACTTCACGTTTGTCCAGAACGCCTCGTAGTAAGCGAAAAGTAAAATAATCACACCCACGGTCAAAAGAATTTCGCCTAGCACATGGGTAATCGACACCGGCCTACGTGCCAGCTGCTGAAGATGAGCCATGCTCTAACATTAACTGAAATGGCACGTAACGCCACACCCTCAGATAGAAGGAGTATCGGCCCATGCTCAATGCATTTGTCCTGCCGGTTTCTGTAGTCATGAAGTTCTGGCATTGGCTTACCGCCTCTGTCTTCGGCATGGATAACTCTGCTGCCTGGGTCCTATCGATCGTGCTTCTCGTGGTGACTATCCGAACCATCTTGGTCCCTTTTACCTGGACAATGACCAAGTCCGGCCGCATTGGCATCCTCATGCGTCCCGAACGGGCCGCCATCACGGAAAAGTACGCCGAGGCAACGTCCCCCGAGGACGTCGCCGCCGAGCGCCAAGAACTCAAGGAGTTGCAGAAGCGTTACGGCTATAACCTCGCCGCCGGTTGTGTGCCCTTACTGATCCAGGTTCCGATGTTCCTCGGTCTGTAC
This sequence comes from Corynebacterium breve, assembly GCF_030252165.1. Classification (NCBI taxonomy): domain Bacteria; kingdom Bacillati; phylum Actinomycetota; class Actinomycetes; order Mycobacteriales; family Corynebacteriaceae; genus Corynebacterium; species Corynebacterium breve. The sequence continues at coordinate 2,239,321 of NZ_CP126969.1, forward strand.
CGTCTGTTGCTGTGGCTCGCGGTTCCACAGCCAGGTCAGGGCCCCACCGTCGGCGTTCTCTCCGCAGAGGAATTGGACCAGTTCCGCCAAGCAGAACTTTTCGGCGTGCCACTGCCTGCTTTTATCGCCATGACCGACGATCAGTTTGCTGCCCTAGGAACGACCTCCGAAGAGGTCAATCAAGTTGCCTACAAACTGCTGCTCACCGCCATCGTCTTTACCACCGCCAATATGATTGTCTCCATCGCACGCTCCAAGTCTCAGATCGACTGGACCCAGGCGGCCGCGCGTGGCGCCCACAAGTTTCTTGTCAGTATGGCGTTTTTCACCCCATTTATGCTGCTCATGATCGGTGCAACCGGCCCGATCCCCGTCGCGCTGATTTTCTACTGGGTATGCAACAACCTCTGGACCGCCGCACAGACCTTGATCATGTGGTTCGCAGCAGTGAAGAAGTTCCCGCTGGACCAGGAGCACCTCGACTATGCAGCGCAAAGTAAGGAAGCATTCTTCGCCGAACGTCGAGCGATGAAGGAGCAGAAACGCTCTCGTCGCCAACGCCAAGCAGCGGCGCTGGTCAAACCGGGATCTGCTGGAGACATTCGCCGCGAGCTCAAGGCCGAGAAAGAAGCCGAGCAGGCGGCAAAGCTAGAGGAAAAGGCGCGCAAGAAGGCCATCGCCAAGGAGAAAACCAGGGTCCGCGCGGAAGCGATCAAGAAAGCCCGCGAAGAGCGCCAGCAAAAGAAGCTTAACGACGATCAGATGGAATAGTCAGCCGGCGGCTCGCCAAGCAACTGCTTGGCGAGGTCGCGCGCGGTGACCAACGGAGTAACATCGCGCACCAACTGTGCGCCGGAAAGTCCGCCGTCCAAGAAAATCAGGATCTGATTCGCTTGGTTTGCTGACGGGTAGCCGTTCTTCCTATTAAGCAAGTCCGTAATCGTCTGGTGCATCCAGCGTCGCTGCTCGAGGCAGGCCTTGACGATGCCCTCTTCCGATTCTGTTTCCGGTCGCGGGTACTCGTTAGCGGCGTTTAGAAAGTGCGACCCGCGGAAATCCTTCTTTGGTTCTTCTTCGATGGCGATATCAAAAAACGCCAAGATCTTTTCGTCCGCATCCGACATGGTTGCTGTACGGGACTGCCAATTTTCGCGGTACTGCTGGTCAAGATTTTCCACGTAAGCAATGACGAGGTTGTCCTTTGACCCAAAGAGTGAATACAACGACGCCTTAGCCACATCTGCTTCCCGCAGAATGCGGTCGATGCCAATGACTCGGATGCCCTCACTGGAAAAGAGTTTGGTTGCTGATTCCAACAGTCGCTGACGCGGACTCGGGCGGTTGCGTCGTCGAGAAGCAGGCTTTCGCTTGCCGTCTGAAGCTCCTGATGTGCTCACGGTTGGGCCAACGTCCTTTCCAAGTAGACTCCATCTATCAATATAGACAAACCGGTTCGTTCACACCAGCATGGAGCCCACCAAAGCCCGATTTCGGAAGATCAGTGGTTTAATGGGGGTACTGATTCAGGAGTGATACCTTGTGGCGGAGTAAGGAGACACATGACTACCCCCAACAACAGCAACTACGATTACAACCCGTTCGACCCGAACCCTTCCTACCAGCAGGGTAACCAGCCTTCGGCTCGGCCGTCGTTTGAGCAGCCTCAATTCGACTCGCAGTTTGCACAGCCTCAATATGGGCAGCCGCAGCAGTTCGCTAACGTTCCAGCGCAACAACCACAGCCGATGTACGCGGCCTACAATGCTGCGGGACTTCCATCTCAGCCAAAGAACAAGATTGTCGCCGCTGTGCTTGCGTTCTTCCTTGGTTCCTTCGGCGTGCACAACTTCTATCTTGGTTACAACAGCAAGGCGATCGCTCAGCTCTCGATTTCGGTCATCGGCCTGATCACTGCGATCATCTTCATCGGCTTCATCATGCTGATGATCACCGGAATTTGGGCATTTGTCGAATTCATCATGATCCTGCTCGGTGCCGGCCAGTACAACCGCGACGCCCACGGAGTTCCACTTATCTAGATCGCTATCGACGCTGACGCAGCAGAGCATTGGCCTTCGCGGTCTCGCCACACCGCGCGTACAGCCCAGCTGCGTTGGAAAAGGCTGCGCGCGCCGAAGCTCTGTCTCCCTGTGATAGGTAGCGCGCGCCCAGCGTCTCAGTCAACTCCGCCCGAGATCGAATTGCTGATTTGTCCGTAACCAGTTCCTTCGGCGCGTTGAGATATTCCAGGATCACTCCGAGAGAGCCTTGGGTGTCTTTCGCTGCGAGGAAGGTCTCCGAGAGCATCCGCACTGACTGTGCCTCTACTTCCGCGCTATCCGCTTGCTGTGCCATTCTTCTCGCCTCGAGCGCACAATCATGGGCGTGACGATAGTCCCGGGCCGCAAACAAACCGGCGGATTGCCCGAGTTTCGCCCGTGCTGCCTCGGTCAATTCCGACAAGGATGCAAAATCCACTGATGCTGCACCGAATAACTGAGCGCGCAGCGTGTGTTCGCGCGTTGCCCGCGCGACAGTGCTCAACATTTCTGCACGAACCTTAGGACTCATTTGAGCAAGTCGGGCATTGTGACCTGAGAAGAATCCGACGACGCGCCCTGCTTCCACGGCCGCCCCAGCATATTCTTGCCGCCCCAACAATAGCTTGATGAGCTCGGTAATCGCCTTCGCAATATCGTCGTACACATCTTTGTGGTCGACCATGTACAAAGAGTCAGCTGTCGGATACGCCAGTTGCAAAAACTCCCCCAAGGCCTTTTCGCAACCGACGACATCACCTGAGCGCTTGCACACCTCTGCGATGCGAAGCTGCTGGCGATATGCGGCAAAGTCCATGATTGCTACCCTACCGTCTGCGCCCCATCCCACGAAGCCCGAGGCAGCAGAAAGCGAGGAGCCTCAGAGATTTCTCTCTGAGGCTCCTCGCGAGTCATTTAGATAGTTTACTTGGTCTTAGTCTTGGTGAAGAGGCTGACGATCCACAGTAGGATCACCGCGCCAAGAGTTGCGACGATCAGGCTCCATAGCCAGTTTGCGTTCGGGTCACTGCCGAATTGGCTGACGATCCAGCCACCGATAACCGCACCAATGACACCAACGATGATGTTAGCGAGCATGCCCATCTGAGCGTTCTTGCCCATAATCATCGAAGCGATCCAGCCAGCGAGGCCACCAATAATCAGCCAAAAAATAATTGTCCACATAGTAGTAATCCTGCTTTCCGTTTATTGTCTTGCACAGAGGCGAACGTTTTTGGTGCACTACCGATTATGCAAATGGAAACGCATTGAAACCATTACAAAACGGCAACAAACTATAACGCTTTTCGCATACTCTGAATCATCGCAGTTCAAAGCATAATTCGCCCGAGCCAACAAAATGTGGCACGGGCGAATTTAAGCCGAAACTTCAGGCTACGAGGTCGTCGTTAAGCCGAAACTGGTCGAACAACCATCATTGGGCAAGGCGCAGACTGCAACAGTGCGCGGGAAGTCGATCCCAGGAGCATTCCCTTGAAGCCACCACGCCCGTGAGAACCGGTGACCAGCAGCTGAGCTCCCTCAGCCTGCTCCACCAGAGTGCGCACAGGGCGATCGCGGGAAATAACCTTCTTCACCTGAACGTTAGGGTACTTCTCGACGAGAGGCGCCAGACGCTCTGCAAGCATCTCGGACTGCTCCTTCTCGACGATCTCCCACTGCTCCTGCGCTGCAGCAAGACCGGCCATCGAAGCCTGGACCTGCATGTCCATCCAGGTGTGGACCGCGACGAGCTCGGAACCGCGGGCATCTGCCTCTGCAAAAGCTACCTCCGTCGCGCGCTGCGAGACATCAGAGCCGTCCACGCCGACGATGACCGGACCGTACTTTGTGGTCTCGTCAACTGGGTTGTCCTCGCGGACAACAACAACTGGGCACTCAGCGTGGGAAACCACAGCTGCGGAAACAGAACCAAGAACCATGCCGGATAGACCGCCTAGACCACGCGAACCCATCACGATCATGCTGACATCCTTGGACATTTCCAGGAGCATGTCGATCGGAGAACCCTCTGCGATCGTGTGACCGATCTTGATCTCAGGCGCTACCTCGTGCGCGATTCCGCGCGCCGCTTCGATCTTCTCCATGGTCTCGTTCTGCAAGTCGTCGAAAAGCTCCTGCGGCGGAACCATGCCCTCGGCGTAGAGGAACTGTGGCATCGTGTAGCTGGATGCCAAGCGCAATGGAATGCCCCGCTTGTTAGCGGTATTTGCCGCCCATCGAACAGCATTATTGGAGGCATCTGAACCGTCGACTGCTACGACAACAATGTCTTCCTTGGTCATCACGAACGCCCTTTCATTTGCGTGCGGATTATCACTTTGTACATGTTCCAGTGTAGCGCGTCATGACACGCCAGTGTGCTGGTTAGTACCAGTTATGCAGGAATCTCGATTGGGAAGGCTGCTTCAGAATTGGAAGGGAAGAAAATGGTGTAGAGGACTGCGAAAACATCCTTGATGGTCGCGCCAATTCCGTTGGAAGAAAAGGCAACTGCTTGGTCAATGATTGCGTCAAAGTTCATGACGAATAAGTTAGTACGAAGTATGAACAGGAAAAAGTCCACACCGAATCTGCCCCTCCCACCGCGCGACGGACTCGGGGCCACACGGGCGCGCGTCCCGCAGGGTTCGAGCGTCTTAGCCGGCGACTTTATCGCGCATCTGGTCAGCACCCAGCGCCATCGCCACCCGGATGACGACGCAGATGCCGTCCTGCGCCGCTTTGCCGCCGGTGAAGTCGTTCTTCGCGACGGCACGCCACTTACCCCCGAAAGTGTGGTGGCCCCGGAGACCGATGTGTTTTTCTACCGACGTCCCGCCCCCGAGAAGCACGTTCCCTACGAAATCTCCATCGTTTATGAAGATTCTGACATCCTGGTTGCCCATAAGCCGCCCTTCTTGGCCACCATGCCCCGAGCCGCACACATCACCGAAACCGCCGTCGTGCGACTGCGCCGCGCCACCGGCAACGAGGAACTGACGCCAGCGCACCGGCTCGACCGCATGACCAGCGGCCTACTACTGATGACTAAGCGGCGCGAAATCCGTGGTGCCTACCAAGAGCTGTTCGCACATCGACAGGTGCACAAGTTGTACGAGGCCATCGCCGCTTATCGACGACTCGACTTGCCCGCCCGATGGGAACACCATATTGCAAAGGAACACGGCGAAATCGCTGCGACATTGGTGCGGGATGCTGAACCAAACTCATTTACCAACGTGCTGGCTGTTGACGAGGTCGACCCATCACCGTTCTCAGTTCACGCCCCGTCCGGACGCTTGGCGCGATATATATTGCAGCCAATTACGGGTAAGACACACCAACTTCGCATACAGATGCTTGCTGCCGGCGTGCCGATCCTGGGGGATCCCGTCTACCCAGAAGTACGTCCATTCGGTGACGAGGACTACAGCGTGCCGATGTGCCTGAGCTCAGTTTCTCTAGCCTTTGTCGATCCTCTAAGCGGGCAGCCGCGCAGTTTCCACACCACCGGGTTCTCTGGACTACCGATTCCTGAGGTGTGTGGGGGTGGTGGTTCTTTGCGGTGACCGCACCCGTACAACGGTGCCCGTTTCAGGTGGTGTCGGTACCCCGGCAGGTGGTAAAACGTGCATGACTGTTCAGACACCGTGCCCCCCTTTGACCGCTACCACCGTACAGTGGTGCCCGTTTCAGGTGGTGTCGGTACCCCGGCAGGTGGTAAAACGTGCATCATTGTTCACCACCACACCACCCGGGCACCACGACAAGAAAAAGGAGGGCACATTCCCCCCACACCCCCAAGCACCCACCACACACAGCAGGGGCGCTCACACGGGGTGTGGGAAGAACATACCCTCCACACACAAACACTATTCAATTATCCTATTTACATATAGGCCGGCGGTAACTTACTCTCCCACACCCTCCCAGGTGCAGTACCATCAGCGCGGGCGGGCTTAGCTTCCGGGTTCGGAATGGGACCGGGCGTTTCCCCGCCGCCATCAACCACCGACACACCTAAAAACGGCACATCGATCAATCCAGCGAACAAGTGGACCACACAACACACACCACACAACGCGGTGCATGCCATGCACATAATCATTTAGATGCGCCTGACACGTATTGTGTCAGACACTGCACAGTGGACGCGAACACCAAACCTAATCAGTGATCAAACAATATTTTTTCGCTGCATCACCACACACAAAAGTGCGGGTATGTGTTTGTCGGCATATTAGTACCAGTCACCTCCACACCTTACGATGCTTCCAGATCTGGCCTATCAACCCCATAGTCTCTAGGGAACCTCAAAAGAAACCTCATCTCAAAACAGGCTTCCCGCTTAGATGCTTTCAGCGGTTATCCCTCCCGTACGTAGCCAACCAGCTATGCCCTTGGTAGGACAACTGGCACACCAGAGGTACGTCCGTCCCGGTCCTCTCGTACTAGGGACAGCCTTCTTCAAGTTTCAACGCGCGCGGCGGATAGAGACCGAACTGTCTCACGACGTTCTGAACCCAGCTCGCGTGCCGCTTTAATGGGCGAACAGCCCAACCCTTGGGACCTACTCCAGCCCCAGGATGCGACGAGCCGACATCGAGGTGCCAAACCATCCCGTCGATATGGACTCTTGGGGAAGATCAGCCTGTTATCCCCGGGGTACCTTTTATCCGTTGAGCGACACCACATCCACAAGTAGGTGCCGGATCACTAGTCCCGACTTTCGTCCCTGCTCGACCTGTCAGTCTCGCAGTCAAGCTCCCTTGTGCACTTACACTCACCACCTGATTGCCAACCAGGCTGAGGGAACCTTTGGGCGCCTCCGTTACATTTTAGGAGGCAACCGCCCCAGTTAAACTACCCACCAGGCACTGTCCCCAACCCAGATCATGGGCCAAGGTTCAGGTATCCAATACAGTCAGAGTGGTATTTCAACAACGACTCCACCACCACTAGCGTGGCCGCTTCACAGTCTCCCACCTATCCTACACAAACCGCATCGAACACCAATACCAAGCTATAGTGAAGGTCCCGGGGTCTTTTCGTCCTGCCGCGCGAAACGAGCATCTTTACTCGTACTGCAATTTCACCGGGCCTGTGGTTGAGACAGCAGGGAAGTCGTTACGCCATTCGTGCAGGTCGGAACTTACCCGACAAGGAATTTCGCTACCTTAGGATGGTTATAGTTACCACCGCCGTTTACTGGGGCTTAAATTCTCCGCTTCGAACACAAAGTCCTAACAGGTCCTCTTAACCTTCCAGCACCGGGCAGGCGTCAGTCCGTATACATCAACTTCAACGTCTTCGCACGGACCTGTGTTTTTGATAAACAGTCGCTTCCCTCTATTCTCTGCGACCACCACACGCTCAACAAAGAAAATCTGATCACATGCGATGGTCCCCCTTCTCCCGAAGTTACGGGGGCATTTTGCCGAGTTCCTTAACCACAGTTCACCCGACCGCCTTAGTATTCTCTACCTGACTACCTGTGTCGGTTTAGGGTACGGGCCGTCCACGCACTCGCTAGAGGCTTTTCTCGACAGCATAGGATCACCAACATCACCCCAAAGGGCTACGCATCACGCCTCACACAAAAAAGCACCGGATTTACCAAGCACTCGTGCCACACGCTTACACCACACACCATTAGGTGGCTCGGCTACCTTCCTGCGTCACCCCATCACTGAACTACTACAGATCAGGCCCTACGCACGCACCAACCACACACCCGAAGGCACATGATCAGATTATGGGTAGTTAGTATCACTGCCTCACTCTTGAACGCACATGAACGGGTACGGGAATATCAACCCGTTAACCATCGACTACGCCTGTCGGCCTCGCCTTAGGACCCGACTCACCCTGGGAAGACGAACTTGACCCAGGAACCCTTAGTCATTCGGCGGATAAGATTCTCACTTACCACTCGTTACTCATGCCTGCATTCTCACTCGCACACAGTCCACACCCCCTCACGGTAATGCTTCACCCCATGCACGACGCTCCCCTACCCAATACAAAATATTGCCGCGGCTTCGGCGGTGTACTTGAGCCCCACTACATTGTCGGCGCAGAACCACTCGACCAGTGAGCTATTACGCACTCTTTCAAGGATGGCTGCTTCTAAGCCAACCTCCTGGCTGTCTTCGCGATCCCACATCCTTTTCCACTTAGTACACCCTTAGGGGCCTTAACCGGCGATCTGGGCTGTTTCCCTCTCGACTACGAAGCTTATCCCCCGCAGTCTCACTGCCATGCAACACTTCACCGGCATTCGGAGTTTGGCTGACATTGCTAAGATAATAGTCCCGCTCAACCAACCAGTAGCTCTACCTCCGGCAAGCTAACACAACGCTGCACCTAAATGCATTTCGGGGAGAACCAGCTATCACGGAGTTTGATTGGCCTTTCACCCCTACCCACAACTCATCCCCTCAGTTTTCAACCTAAGTGGGTTCGCGCCTCCACAAAGTCTTACCTCTGCTTCACACTGGCCATGGGTAGATCACCCCGCTTCGGGTCCAGGACATGCCACTGAAACACACAAATTTAGTATTCGCTTTCGCTACGACTACCCCACACGGGTTAACCTCGCGACATGCCGCTGACTCGCAGGCTCATTCTTCAAAAGGCACGCCATCGCACATAAGAAGTGCTCTGACGGATTGTAAACACACGGTTTCAGGAACTATTTCACTCCCCTCCCGGGGTACTTTTCACCATTCCCTCACGGTACTATCCGCTATCGGTCACACTAAGTATTCAGGCTTACCGGGTGGTCCCGGCAGATTCACAGCAGATTCCACGAGCCCGCTGCTACTCGGGACAACAACAACACACACAACCACGCCTTCATGTACAGGACTCTCACCTTGTTCCGTAGGCCATCCCAGACCACTTCCACTAACGCTTCGCGCACGCTCCAGGTCAACAGCCCTGAACAGTTGCATCCCACAACACCACACACGCAACCCCTGTCAGGTATCACACGCATACGGTTTAGCCATCATCCACGTTCGCTCGCCGCTACTAGCAGAATCATTACATTATTTTCTCTTCCTACGGGTACTGAGATGTTTCACTTCCCCGCGTCACCCCCACACCGACTATGAATTCACCGGCAGGTAACACCACATAACTGGTGCTGGGTTTCCCCATTCGGACATCCTCGGATCAACGCTTAGTTGGCAACTCCCCGAGGCATAACGCAGCCTCACACGTCCTTCATCGGCTTAGCATGCCAAGGCATCCACCATGTGCCCATAAAAAACACACACAACCACCAACAAACAGTCAATGGATGAACACAACAAACAAAAAACACAAAAAAGAATAAAGATGCTCGCGTCCACTATACAGTTCTCACACAACACAACCACCACACGGAAGCAACCACACAACACGATCACCCCACGACATGACAGTCACACACAAGGACAATGCTGCCCCAGACACCCAACAGCGCACCAACATACCCCACACCACGACACAACACCGCAGCATGCACATTCATGGAAAGACATCTAACCCAGCATGCACCCGAACACACAACAACGCGTATCGGTATGCCTCCACCCGGATTTTTTAAAAAAACACAGCAGCAACACATCCGGTCACTTAACTGCCTTCACCAACAACTGTTGATGGAAAAAACAAACTCCTTAGAAAGGAGGTGATCCAGCCGCACCTTCCGGTACGGCTACCTTGTTACGACTTCGTCCCAATCGCCGATCCCACCTTCGACAGCTCCCTCACAAGGATAGGCCACTGGCTTCGGGTGTTACCAACTTTCATGACGTGACGGGCGGTGTGTACAAGGCCCGGGAACGTATTCACCGCAGCAATGCTGATCTGCGATTACTAGCGACTCCGACTTCATGGGGTCGAGTTGCAGACCCCAATCCGAACTGAGGCCGGCTTTGTGCGATTAGCTCCACCTCACAGTGTCGCAACGCGCTGTACCGACCATTGTAGCATGTGTGAAGCCCTGGACATAAGGGGCATGATGATTTGACGTCATCCCCACCTTCCTCCGAGTTAACCCCGGCAGTCTCTCATGAGTCCCCACCATCACGTGCTGGCAACATAAGACAAGGGTTGCGCTCGTTGCGGGACTTAACCCAACATCTCACGACACGAGCTGACGACAACCATGCACCACCTGTATACAAGCCACAAGGGAAACCATATCTCTATGGCGATCTCATATATGTCAAGCCCAGGTAAGGTTCTTCGCGTTGCATCGAATTAATCCACATGCTCCGCCGCTTGTGCGGGCCCCCGTCAATTCCTTTGAGTTTTAGCCTTGCGGCCGTACTCCCCAGGCGGGGCGCTTAATGCGTTAGCTACGGCACAAGAAACGTGGAAGTCCCTCACACCTAGCGCCCACCGTTTACAGCATGGACTACCAGGGTATCTAATCCTGTTCGCTACCCATGCTTTCGCTCCTCAGCGTCAGTCACTGCCCAGAGACCTGCCTTCGCCATCGGTGTTCCTCCTGATATCTGCGCATTTCACCGCTACACCAGGAATTCCAGTCTCCCCTACAGCACTCAAGTTATGCCCGTATCGCCTGCACTCCCGGAGTTAAGCCCCGGACTTCCACAGACGACGCGACAAACCACCTACGAGCTCTTTACGCCCAGTAATTCCGGACAACGCTCGCACCCTACGTATTACCGCGGCTGCTGGCACGTAGTTAGCCGGTGCTTCTTATCTAGGTACCGTCACTTACGCTTCGTCCCTAGCGAAAGGAGTTTACAACCCGAAGGCCGTCATCCCCCACGCGGCGTCGCTGCATCAGGCTTCCGCCCATTGTGCAATATTCCCCACTGCTGCCTCCCGTAGGAGTCTGGGCCGTATCTCAGTCCCAATGTGGCCGTACACCCTCTCAGGCCGGCTACCCGTCGACGCCTTGGTAGGCCATTACCCCACCAACAAGCTGATAGGCCGCAAGCTCATCCCGTACCGCAAAAGCTTTCCACTTACGTGAATATCCGGTATTAGACCCAGTTTCCCAAGCTTATCCCGAAGTACAGGGCAGATAACCCACGTGTTACTCACCCGTTCGCCACTCGAGTACCCTGCAAGCAGGGCCTTTCCGTTCGACTTGCATGTGTTAAGCACGCCGCCAGCGTTCATCCTGAGCCAGGATCAAACTCTCCACAAAAACATTTCAGAAGAAACATCAAGCAAAAAGCCCGAAAACCCAACCAAAACAACACTGACAAACAACAAAAAATATCATTCGCCAATTGTCCAAAAAATTACAAAACAACACTGACCCCCATCCCTTGACGAGGAACAAAACAAAGGGCCAGCAAACAATCATCAACAAACTAAAAAGTCCATCAACAAAAACAAAAATAAAATGTCTTCATTCACAAACCAGTCCGCAACAATCATGCATCTTGTACCGCTATCAAAAAACAACACGCACCCCACGAAAAAGCACGCATCACCGGCACACACCCACCACACAACCCCACAACAGGATCACGCAGCCGGCACACACAAAAGCCACACACCAATCCACAAACAAAAGTACATTGGCACACTATCGAGTTCTCACACAACATTGACACACCCACCACAATTAACCCACGGTTAACCTCACGGAAGGCAGCCCGCAACACCCCCAGCCCCACAAACACGCAGAACCAGAAACATCACAATTTTGATTGACCAGCGGTAGTTTTCCTGACCACCATCTCACCAGACCCGATACACTCGGTACATCTCGGCGGGGCGTTGTCGGTCTCGCTGACTCACATAAAGTTACACACAACCAACCAACAACACAAATCCCCAGGCCAGCAGCTGTTTCAAGGGGCCACTAGACGCCGAAGAAACTGCTCCGGGCCGTACGGGTTGGATTCGTCTTCCCCAAGAGCAACAGCGAAGTCGCAATTGTTCCAAGCACCATTCCTCCCGCGACTACGGCAGCAATCACTAGCAATTGTGCGGAGCCGTGTATGTGCCCGCTGGCAAAAATGTCGCGCACCCCACCCCAGACAAGAATCACCAGTAAGAACGTGAAGAAGTAGCCACGCTCGCCCATGCCGATCGCACATACGCCTAGGCCAACACCTACTGCCGAAACCAACCCCATCCCGAGCGCAGCACTGAATACGTCAAAGTCAGCTGGTGCGAACATCAGCCACAAAGCAACAACCACGAGGAGCGGGAGCAGGTTCGCGACCACTGCAGTCGCCACTGCTTGCCTGACCCACACCCGGCGACGCAGTCCCAGCGATTGAAATGTACGCAATGAGCCAGTCCCGCCGGCCACGTTAACGGACAGATAAATCCATAACACAAAGACTGGGAAGGTGGCGACGATTCCCTGCCACTGACCAAGGCCCCAATAGTGGCATAACGGAATGATAATTGCGTTTGATACGCCTACCAAGATCGCTGCGATCAAGGCCCCGCGCCACATCAGGCGGAATTCCAATGATCCACGTGTGCCGAACGTTGCGAGCGCTTCGTCGTAAAGCTTCTTTTCGGTGCGAGGATCAGCGGACCTGACGACAAGCACGCCCGCAATCGCCGCTGTTGTCGCTCCGAGCGCTCCGCCTAGTCCGGGTGAAAGCAGAACCAACGCAAGCGCAGTAAGCAGCACGACCGGGATGACGAGGTATGCCTGCTGCCGGAAGGCGCGGCGCGAGTTCATGCCGAAACTTCTAAACGTCTCCGAATCGCCACCTAGCAGGCCGACGGTAGAGGGGACGATAAGGATGGCTGCGATTACTGGGCCAATAGTGGGCCACAATGAGCAAAGACCCCAGGCCAACACCGGGAATCCGAGGATCCACAGCAGATTGAGCCACCACCAACGCTCGAAAAACTGCAATTTCCACAGGGCAAAACCACTAGTTAAATGGGTCATTTTAGCTTTCCTCCAAGAGAGCCTCGATAACTCGGCTCATGTCGGCGGTCTCGGTGCGAACCCCAGGTCCCAAGTTCTCAATGAGCCCACGCGGGACCAAGGCACGTTCGGTTCCATGGGACTCTTGACGCGCGAGGACACCTGGCGCCTCGGGCACGACACCCGTCGCGAGAACATAAGAATCAGAAAGTTCGTCGGCAGTGTATTGGTACTTCACCGTCCCGTCGCGACCTAGGATAATGACGGAATCCAGTACCTTGGAAGACTCATGGATGTGGTGCGTAGCTACGACAAACGTGCGGTGACTGTCACGCATCGCGAGCAAGTGCCGGTAAAACACATCACGGTTGTGGGTGTCTAACCCGACGTAGGGTTCATCGAGAAGCGTGAGCTCGGCACTGGAAGCAAGACCGACGATAATGCCGACCATGGCGCGCTGACCCCGCGACAAAGTGCCGTATCCAGTGTGAAGCGAGTCTTCTAGGGCAAAGTCCGTGATGAGCTGCTCGGCGCCCACCTCGTCCCACCCTGGGTAGCGGAGACTGGCGGCGGTCAAGATGTCGCGCATACGCCACCTGCTGGGATAGGTGACATCGACGCCGGTAAGCGCCACGCGGTCCATCACTGAAGCTCGATCGAAGGGCTTCTCGCCGAAGACCGTGAGCTCGCCGCTCGTAGGCTTGAGCTGTCCTGCGATAAGCGAGAGCAGCGTCGACTTGCCCACGCCGTTGCGCCCGACGAGGCCATGGATACCCCCTTGTGCAATGTCGAGGTCAACACCATTGAGCACCGTGCGGTTGGAAAATTTCTTGGTCAGTTGTCGTGTGTGAATCATCGGTACATTCCTCGGCTTTCGGCTACGCGGTTGATCAGGTCGTGCAATACAGTGCGGTCATACCCCAGGCGCAGGGCCTCGTCGATAAGCGGCGCGATGTAACTACCAGCGAATTCTTCGCTTCGCTTGTCGACGATCACCTGTCGGGCATTGTCGGCGACAAACATGCCGATGCCGCGGCGTTTTTCTAGGACGCCTTGATCGACAAGAAGGTTGAGGCCTTTTCGGGCGGTGGCAGGGTTAATTTCGTGAAATTTGGCGAGTTCGTTCGTGGAAGGCGCCTGTTCGCCGGCATTCAGATTGCCATCGACGATGGAGTCTTCGACGAGCGTGGCGATTTGCCGGAAGAGCGGCTCTGCTTCGTTGTCCATATCCCACCTTAGTCGGTTAGCTACTCGTGTAACTAACCATATAACAGGAGGGAACGATTTGTCCAGCACAAGCGTTGTGTCAGGTAGGACAGATTGACCTCTAGGACCCCAACCTCGACGTGAAAGATGGTTGTCAGGCAAACTAGAGGGAGTAAAGATTAGTTAGAACGAAAAGATACGGAATTTAGGAGCCATGCTTGAACGCACAATTGTCTTTGTTGACACGTCTTACCTGCTTGCGAGCTTTTACAACTCGTGGGAAACGGGAGCTCGCTCTCAATTAGAAATCGATTTGCCGGAGGTAGTAAACAACCTCGGCACAATGATCAGCCAACAACTCCATCAACCTATCCATCGGCAGTACTGGTACGACGGCATACCCGAGTCGGGGCCACATAGATACCAGCGAGCGCTACGCACTTGCGACGGCGTGCAGCTTCGTGCAGGTCAGCTCATCGAATGGGGTGAGCGACGCACTCAAAAAGGCGTAGATACGCGGTTGGTTACCGATATCGTCGTCAATGCAATGCGCGGACAGTTTTCGGACTTTGTCCTAGTTTCCGGCGATGCCGACATGATTCCTGGTGTCGAAGAGGCGACGAACAACGGGGTTCGCGTCCATCTTTACGGTTTTGGTTGGGATTCGATGTCGTCCGCGCTGCGCCACGCCTGCGACACCACGACAATTCTGGACCCTCGCGAGGACTTTGCCGACGCCATGCAGCTGCAGATTCTTGAGGGGCCGCTGCCACCGACGATTCGCGAGCGCCCAATCGACGACGCCGAGCCGATCGACGAGGATCCGGGGATGACTGCGGTTCCACAACCGTTGGGATCGACTCATGCACCGTTTATGCCGCCGGCCGAGCAACCCAGTGCTGAGCAACCCGGTGCCGAGCAGTCAGGATCGAAAGAACGAGCAGCGGAGCAGCCTCCAGCCGACGAACCAACTACAACGGTTGAGGCACCCGCGGCGGAGGAACGACCTAAACCGGAAGCGTCCGCGGCGCCTTCTACGCCCTCGGACTGCTTGCCCGCCACGCCGACTCACGCGGAAGCTGACATTGAATCCGCTGCTGATGACATCGTGGAAGCCCCCCGCACGCCGGCCGAAATGCCGTCGAGGTCCAGTGCCCCTAAGCCTTCAGCACCAAAGCCGTCGATGATGGCTCCGCGTCGAAAGCTGCGCTCGCGCTATGTTCCACTACCGGAGGAAGTCTGGACTTCATCGAATTTCCAAACACCATTCGACGTCGGTCAACAGTACGCAACCTGGTGGTATGACAACGCCGCGTCGGCCGAACAGCGCGATAAGGCGCACATGTTGTCCGGAGGTGGGCTGCCTCCTGAGATCGACCGCCCGCTACTGCAGTTTGCCTGTGAAACCATGCACGAGTACACGCTCAGCGAAAGTCAACGAGTGAATCTGCGTGACGGCTTCCACTCCGGGATCCGGGCCGTGCTGATCAACGTTCGTCGCGGGTTCTAGAAAAGCAAAAACACCGAGCACCTTTAAGCAGGTACTCGGTGTTTTTCATTGGCCTATTTGCCGTCAGCAGCGTCAGCTGCGTCTGCAGTGTCTGCCTCATCCACCACTGCGTCGACCTCTTCGAGGTCTGCATCTGAGTCCTGGTCCGCGGATTCACCGGCGGTCAGTTCACCGGTGCCGCGCATGGAAGCGCGGATCTCGTCGAGCTTCGCGGAAGCCTTCATGTCGGTGCCCGCGGTGGTGATCTCAGCCATCCGGTCACTCACGGTGTTTCCAAGGAGTTCCTGCTGGCCAAGAGCATCAGCGTAGCGGCGCTCGATCTTGTCGCGGATACCATCGAGGGTTGGAACAGAGTCGTCGGTTTGGAACTGACCGATGGTATCCATCGCCTCGGTGGTCTTTTGCTGCATCGAGGCCTGGTCGGCCTGAGACAGCAATTTGTCCACCTCGGCGAGCTGGCCCTTGAGGCGAGCTTCGGATTCCTGCTGCTGGCGCTGCGCCTGATCTGCTGCCTCTGCCGCCTGCTGGTACATGGACTTGGTGTTCTCAAGTTCCTGCTCGATAGCTACAAGCTGGGAAGAGAAGACCTCAGCAGTGTTGTTGAATTGCGCAGCCTTGGCGGTATCGCCCGCGGCAGCTGCTTCGTCCGCAGCCTGGATGGCAGTACGAGCCTTGTTTTGGTGGTCTTCCTGCGACTTTTGCAAGCGGTCCATCTGCATCTCGAGCTGCTTCTTGTTGCCGATCACGTTCGCCGCCTGACGGGTGATCTGCTGGTGCTGCTCTTTCGCTGCATTAACGGCCTGCTGAATCTGGACCTTTGGGTCGGCGTTCTCATCGATCTTTTGATCGAAAGAGGCCATGAGGTACTTCCAACCCTTGCCGAAAGGATTTGCCATAGTTAGTTCAGTCCTGCTTTCCGTTACGAAGATCCGCTTAATGAAAGTTTCACGATCAGTTTACTTATGCACAGAGTTTCATGCCGTAGTCTCCAACCGGTCGGACTGTCAACTAGCCACAGAAACAGAAAACTCACCCCGATCAGGGGGTGAGTTTCGGCGTAAACTGTTTTACTGCTGGTCGTTCTGTTCCGCGATCTGGCGACGAACGTCGTCCATATCAAGCGCCTTGACCTGCTCGACAAGGCTGCTAAAAGCTGCCGGCGGGAGCGCGCCGGCTTCACGGTAAACCATGATCCCGTCGCGGAAAGCCATCAACGTCGGGATGGCCTGGATCTGCAACGCTGCAGCCAGCTGCTGCTGCTCCTCGGTGTTCAGCTTCGCAAAGGTGACGTCCTCGTGCTCCTCGGACACCTTTTCAAAGGTTGACGCGAACTGCTTGCACGGACCACACCATTCAGCCCATGCGTCGACGATGACAATGCCGTCGGCAGTGACGGTCTGCTCAAAAGTATCTTCCGTTACATCGATCGTTGCCATTTTGCTTCCTAACTTTTGTAATGTTTGTAGAATAAACCGTTTATGGTTTTATCCCCTCGTGGTGCACAACCCTACAGGGGAGAATCTTATTCCCGCATTGATATTTGTTTTTCAGGAGTGACCGAAATGACCAAGAATTACCGTGTAGCAAACATCACCAACGAGGATGATGCCCAAAAACTGGTCAATGAGATCAACGAGGTTCCTGGCACCCAGGGCGTCGAGGTAGATGCCACTACTGGTCGCGTCAGGGTCACCGGCGAAGGCTTCAGCGACGCACTGATCGAAGATGCTGTGGAGTCTGCAGGTTTTTCGCTTCTGGACGACTAGGCCCCTTGACCTGATACCCCTAGGGGGTATAGCCTGGGGGTAGATCACCCAACGAAAGGAACCCCCATGGCAGTCAAGAACTACACCGTTGAAGGCATGACCTGCGGCCACTGCGAAGCAAGCGTCAAGGAAGAAATTGGCGAAATCGCTGGCGTTACCGAAGTCACCGCTGACCACAGCACCGGCGCTGTCACCGTTACAGGCGAAAACTTTACCGACGAGCAAGTTGCCGAAGCTGTCTCTGAAGCCGGCTACACGGTGAAGTAGACCAGAAAACCCTGGCCCACTCGGCCAGGGTTTTTTCAACAAACCAATATACCCCCCACCCGTATATTCCTTCTTGGAACAGGATGAACAACATTGACCACACAACGCTCCCATATTGACCTCGGCGTCACCGGGATGACCTGCACCTCGTGCTCAAACCGCGTCCAGCGGAAGCTGAACAAGGTAGAAGGCGTGGAAGCAACGGTCAACTACTCAACGGAAACCGCCTCGGTGTCCTACGATCCGACTACAACCGACGAAAAGGCCCTGATCGACGTAGTGAAAGGCGCAGGCTACGACGCATTTGCCCTGTCTTCTGGTGAAGATGAAGGGGCGGGGGAATCGTCGACAAGCGACAAGGGCGCGCACGAGCTTATCGACGAAGCCCGCGAACGCGACACCGCCATGCTGAAATCCAAGCTGATCTGGTCGGCGATTCTGTCGGTGCCGATCATGCTGATTTCGATGATCCCGGCGCTGCAGTTCACATACTGGCAGTGGGCGGTTTTTGCGGCAACAACGCTGGTGTACGTCAATGGTGGCGCGCCGTTTCACCGCGCAACGTTTGCCAACCTGCGCCACGGAGCGACAACGATGGATACGCTCATCACACTGGGTACGTCGGCGGCGTATTGGTGGAGCGTGTGGGCTCTATTCTTAGGCAACGCGGGCATGACGGGCATGAAGATGCAAATGAGTCTGCTTCCATCGGGTGCAGGAATGGACGAGATCTACTTCGAGACCACCGCGGTGGTCATCACATTCCTGCTGCTCGGTCGTTGGTTTGAGACGAAGGCCAAGGGGCAATCATCGGAAGCACTGCGCAATCTGTTGAACATGGGGGCCAAAGACGCCGCCGTGATTCGCAACGGCAAGGAAGTCCGCGTGCCAATCTCGCAGCTCCAAGTTGGTGACCAATTTATCGTTCGTCCTGGAGAAAAGATCGCCACGGATGGGCGCGTGATCAACGGCGCATCGGCTGTGGACGAGTCGATGCTAACCGGGGAGTCGATCCCCGTTGAGGTAAGCGAAGGCTCCCACGTCACGGGCGCAACGCTAAACACTTCGGGACGCCTTATTGTCGAGGCGACGCGCGTGGGCTCTGATACCACGCTGGCGCAAATGGCCACCCTGGTCGCAGACGCCCAGGCAGGTCAGGCACCGGTGGAGCGGCTCGTGGACAGGATTTCGTCGGTTTTCGTCCCAACGGTGATTGTCATTTCGATAATCACTTTGTTGGTGCACCTGTGGATTGGCCATGGCGCAGCGCATGCGTTTACCGCGGCCGTCGCAGTTCTCATCATCGCGTGCCCTTGCGCACTGGGGCTTGCGACCCCGACCGCGATTCTTGTCGGCACTGGACGGGGCGCACAGATGGGCCTACTGATTAAGGGCCCCGAAGTGCTGGAATCGACTCGCCAGGCAGACACCATCGTGATGGATAAAACCGGCACCGTTACAACGGGAACAATGAGCGTAGCAGGTGTTGTTGCAGCTCCCGGCGTCCCCGAGGAGGACGTACTACGCTTCGGCGCTGCTGTCGAAGCAGGCTCGGAGCACCCCATTGCGCAGGCAATTGTGCAACACGCCGAGCGCTTGACGACGATCCCCTCTGTCGACGATTTCCGTAACGAGATCGGCCGAGGCGTGTCGGGCATGGTTGACGGCCAACGTATCACCGTGGGCCGCCCAACAGAGGAGCTTGGCGAGTTGCAGGAGGCATTCGTCGCGGCTCAGGAATCGGGAGCGACGCCGGTGGTGGTGTCGTCGGAAAGCGAAGTGCTCGGCGTGATCACCGTGCGCGATACCGTAAAGGAAACATCGCGCGAGGCGGTGGCACAGTTTGAAAATCTGGGGCTGACGCCTTATCTGCTCACCGGAGATAATCGGGGCGCGGCGCAGGCTGTGGCGGCGGAGGTGGGAATCTCCCCCGACCACGTGATTGCCGGGGTCATGCCGGAAGACAAGGTGTCTGTTGTCGCATCCCTACAAGGAGAGGGTAAGCACGTGGCGATGGTTGGCGATGGTGTTAATGACGCTGCCGCTTTAGCCACTGCAGACTTGGGCCTCGCGATGGGTGCGGGTACCGATGTGGCGATTGAGGCGTCGGATATCACCTTGATGAACAACGACTTGCGCTCGGCGGGCGATGCGATTCGCCTGTCAAGAAAGACCTTGTCCACGATCAAAGGAAATCTGTTCTGGGCATTCGCCTACAACGTCGTCCTCATCCCTGTTGCGGCCATCGGTTGGTTGAACCCGATGCTGGCTGGAATTGCGATGGCGTTCTCGTCCGTATTTGTTGTGACCAATTCCCTGAGGTTGAGAAACTTCCGTCAGTAATCGACTCTGGGGCGAAAACTATGTACCTAAGGAAACAGGTCAGTATTACCGGCTTATAATCCTTGAGCATGACCGCAAAGCAACAGAGCCAAGAGCTCTCCCGCACCGACCGCCTCGACCGGCTGCCGGTAACAAAGATGCATAGGAAACTCCTCGTCGGCTCCGGCATCGGTTGGGCACTCGACGCGATGGACGTCGGCCTGGTGTCGTTTGTCATCGCCGCTCTTGCCGTCCATTGGGAGCTCGATAAGACCACGACAAGCTGGATCGCCTCGGTGGGCTTCGTTGGCATGGCCATTGGCGCCTCACTCGGTGGCCTGCTGGCTGACAAGATTGGTCGTCGTCACGTATTCGCCTTGACGCTCCTGATCTACGGCATCGCAACGGGCGCGTCGGCGCTCGCAGGCTCGGTCGCAGTGTTGATGCTCTTCCGCTTCTTCACCGGCCTTGGCCTAGGAGCAGAACTCCCCGTTGCCTCGACCTTGGTGAGCGAGTTCGCTCCGCGCAAGGTGCGTGGGCGCATGGTCGTTTGGCTGGAATCTTTCTGGGCAGTGGGATGGATCCTCGCCGCGGTGATCGGCACGTTTGTCGTGGCCGAGGGCGATAATGGCTGGCGCTGGGGCCTCGCATTGGGAGCTGTACCAGCGTTCTACGCGATCTACGTCCGGATGCACATGCCGGAGTCAGTCCGTTTCTTGGAGGCGAAGGGGCGCCACGACGAAGCCGAAGCCATCGTTCAGGACTTCGAGGAAGGCGTGGATCCCGCGGATTACGACCAGTCCGAAGCGCTCGAGGAGGAAAACCTACCGGATGGTGGCATCTGGTCGGCTGCGATGTGGAAGCGCACCCTGGCATTCTGGATCGTCTGGTTCGGTGTATCCCTGTCTTACTACGGCGCGTTCACGTGGATCCCGTCGCTGCTTGTCGACCAGGGTTTTACGCTTGTGCGCTCATTTACTTTCACGCTGATCATCACGCTGGCTCAGCTGCCGGGATACGCCATCGCGGCATGGCTTATCGAGGTATGGGGGCGTCGCATCACGCTCGCGACCTTCCTCGTCGGTTCCGCTGCATCAGCGGCCCTGTACGGCATGGCCGGTGCCGAGTGGCAGATCATCGCAGCCGGTTGCCTGCTCTCGTTTTTCAACCTCGGCGCATGGGGCGCGCTGTACGCGATCGGCCCCGAGCTCTATCCTGTCGAAATCCGCGCGACCGGAACTGGTGCCGCTGCCGCGTTCGGACGCGTGGGCTCGATCATCGCGCCACTGGTTGTCCCACCACTTCTGGTGTTCGGCGGCCAAACCGCAGTGTTCACGGTATTTGCAAGTGCGTTTGCAATCGCGGCACTCGCTGCATTTACCTTGCCGGAACAACGCGGAAAGGTGCTGGATTAAAGACGCTTATCGACGACTACCTGGGCAGGTGGTCGTCGATAAGCTCGAGGTGTGCGGTATTAGGCGAACAGGTTCTTAAACTTGGTGAAAAATCCCTGGCTTTGAGTTGCCTCTTCCAGTTCATCGATCGAACGCGGCATGTTCAGCAGCATCGTCGAGGTGTTGGTGTGGGCAACGGTGATGGAGTCATCGAGACGTGCCATGGTGGTTGCACATGCCGGGGATGCGTCGTTAAGCGAGCGAATAGTCACGGTGATTCTCCCTTCTTTCTGTTCCCAATAATAGGGTCGAGAAGCGCGGGTGGCACCGTTGGTAAGGCAAACCTAACTCTCGATTTAGATACATAGGTAGCAGCGACCTGGGAAAACTTAAGATTCCGGATTGTCGCCGGTCACTGAAGGGGGTGGATAAGTGATCTGGGTCACTACCCCCGGGCCATGTTGACAAAGCGTGAGTAATGCAGCTGGTGCGCCACCGGGACGGTGCCGATTGGGCCACCACGGTGCTTCGCGATGATGATGTCGGCCTCGCCAGCGCGCTCGTCGTCAGGGTCTTGCGAATCGGGGCGGTAGAGCAGGAACACCATGTCGGCGTCCTGCTCCAGCGAGCCCGACTCACGAAGGTCTGCCAGCTGAGGCTTCTTGTCGTTGCGCGACTCAGGACCACGGTTCAGCTGCGAAATGGCGATCACCGGCACCTCGAGCTCCTTGGCCAATAGCTTCATTTGACGCGAGAACTCCGAAACCTCCTGCTGTCGAGACTCGACCTTCTTGCCCGAGCTCATCAGCTGCAGATAGTCGAGCACGACCAAGTCCAGGCCGTGCTGCTGCTTCAGGCGACGCGCTTTCGAGCGGATCTCCATCATGGTGAGGTTCGGTGAATCATCAATAAAGATCGGTGCGTCCTGGATTTCACCCAACCGTGTGGTGAGCTTTTCCCACTCCGCCTCTTCCATCGTGCCTGCACGCATCGACGAGAGCTTAATCTCCGTCTCCGCGCTAAGAAGGCGCATCACGATCTCGGTGCCACCCATCTCCAGCGAGAAGATGACCGACGATTTGCCGTGGTGGATCGAAGCCGAGCGCATGAAGTCCAGCGCGAGTGTTGACTTACCCACACCGGGGCGAGCCGCGATAATAATCATCTGGCCAGGGCGGAGGCCATTCGTTAGCTTGTCAAGGTCGACGAAGCCTGTTGGCACGCCGTTCTCATCACCGCCGTTTTGAATCTTGGTCAACTCAGTGACTGTTGGCTGCAAAAGGTCGGAAAGCTTTGAATAATCCTCGGTCTGACGCGACTGCGCCACCGCGAACACTTCCTGCTGTGCACGGTCGACGACATTCTCCACCTCCATCCCCTCGGTGCCGTCATAGCCCATCTGCACCACTCGTGTGCCTGCGTTGACCAATTGCCGCAGGACCGATTTTTCGGCCACAATCTTTGCGTAGTAATGGGCATTCGCCGGGGTTGGGACGTCATGCATCAACGTGTGCAGGAAAGGAGCACCACCTACGCGCTCCAATTGATTAAGGCCATCGAGGCGACCCGCCACGATCACGGCGTCACCTTCGATCCCTTGCGAGTACAAGTCCAGCACAGCTTGATAGATCATCTGGTGCGCAGGGAAGTAAAAGTCCTCGGCGTCTAGCTCTTCAATGACATCCAGAACAGTCTGCGGGCTCATCAGGAGCGAACCGAGAACGCCCATTTCAGCCTGGCGGTCATGGGGAGGCTGCCGATACTCCAGCATTTCCTTATCTTGACGATTGAAGTTGTCCTTCTTGCGGTAACTTTCACGGCGTCCGTAATCGTTCTCCTGCGACTCTGGCGGTTCCGGTGGCAGAACAAAACCATCATCAAAACTTGCAGCATTCTCCGTCGAAGACATCGTGTAGCCCCTTTCTCCTCGGCTCATCATACTCATGTTCTGATCCCGAAAGTCCATTCACAAGCGCTGTTCACAGTGGCCCAACGGGTCTGAAAATAGGTTAAGAAATCCTCTTTTCCACAGATGCCTGTGGATAACTTCCATGGATGCCGGTCGCGCAATCGTACTGTCGCCCCGCACTTGTGGATAACTTGTGGATAACCCCGTCCCCGAGCTTACTATCTTTCCACTTCCCGCAGGTAGAAGGATTATCTTAGTTGTGAAAGGTTCCAAGGAAACGGTGAATAACCTTGAGACCAGTGCGTATGTTAGGAACATAAGAACCGTTTTTCTAACTCCTATTTTGCGGATAAATCGGTTAACTCAAGGTGAACACAAGGTTTTTATCCACAAGAACGAGCATCTTCTGCACATACGCTTCTATCCTGGGATTATGTTCCTCACCCGCGCACGCATTGACCAGCCCCAGAACCTGCCGGCCTACGTACGCAAACTGCCTGTCGTGCAAACAATCATCAAGCGGCCTCTAGAGTTTACGGAGCCGATCACGATCTTCACCGGCGAGAACGGGACTGGGAAATCCACCGTTGTCGAGGCACTCGCTGCAGCAATGGGAGCAAACTCCGAAGGCGGGAGCAAACATGCACGCTTTTCGACGACCCCGGAATCCCACTCACCCCTCTCCCAACATGTGGTCTGCACTCGGCGAGAGAACCCGCGGGATGTCTTCTTTGTGCGCGGCGAATCCTTTCTTAATCTCGCCAATTTTTACGCCTCCATGATCGACCCACTGAATGACTTGCCTACGCTAAGCCACGGCCAATCCCTAATGCGCGTCTTCCGTTATCGCCTTGGTTCCCAGGGACTCTTTTTCCTCGACGAGCCCGAGGATGGTTTGTCAGTTTTTCGGCAACTAGAGCTCCTTGGAATCCTGTACCACCTGGCCAAAGGCGGTTCACAAATCATCATGGCTACTCACTCTCCTGTCCTACTCGGAATCCCCGGAGCACACATCTTGTCCGTGGAGAATGGACTTCAAGCCACAGCGTTCAACTTATGCGAGGCAGTGATTGCACACCGCGAACTTATCGACGACCCTCACGGAACTATTCGCTACCTCCTCGGAGATGATCAATGAGAGCTATTACGCAGTATCGACTTCGCACTCGACCCCTGGCGTCTCACAAGATCCCTAGCTGGGTTCACGATGTCCCGGCCGTTCAAGTCCTCAAAAGAATCGGCACCTTCGAATTCAACTCACCGATCACGATCTTCACCGGCGACGCCGGTGTCGGCAAATCAACCCTTCTAGAGGGAATCGCCCGAAGCTACGGGTTCAATCTCATCGGCGGTCCCCTCGGCTTCGATCGCGCTGGCCCGTTCGATCCTCTATATGGACTGGCAACCGTAACTTTGGGACTTCACGCAAAAGAGGGATATTTCCTAAGAGGCGAGTCCCACTTCGCCATGGCCACTCGGTACGGAAATAGCGCACCCAACGCCACTAACCTGCACCATATGTCGCATGGAGAATCGGTGATGCACATCGCGCAAACATTCCACGCAAACGGGCTCTACCTGCTCGACGAACCTGAATCGGGACTCTCTGCGATACGCCAAATGGCCTTACTTGCGCTTCTCGCGGATATCACCCGCGACGGCGCGCAGGTCATCATGGTGACACATTCACCGATTCTGTTGGCACTCCCCAATGCACACATCATCGAGCTTGACGACGACGCTACCTTCTCCACACCAACACTGGAGACTACTACCGCGTATCGGGCACTTCGCGATTTCCTCGCCGATCCGGAAACTATTGCCCAGTTTATGGTCGACGTCACCGACCCAGGTAGAACCTAACTTTTGTTACCTTCTGCAAAACCGTCTGGTTTTCCAGACGGTTTTGCGCAACGTAGAAAAAGAGTAGGGTTCCACACACCTCACATGTGTGGAACCCTACTCTTAAGCTGTTGTCGTTGGACCTATCGGCCGGTTGGGCGCGACGGGTCGTCGATAAGCAAAGTGTTGTTACTTGCCTTCGACCGCGAAGTTCACCTTTGCCTCCACCTCTGGGTGGAGCTGGACCTTGACCTGGTAGTTACCGGTCTTCTTGACCAAGCCCTTAGGCAGGTCGATGATGCGCTTGTCCAATGCAGGACCGTTAGCTGCAACGATCGCGTCTGCGATATCAGCTGCCTTCACGGAGCCGAACAGCTTGCCTTCATCGGAGGTAGCAACCTTGACGGCCACACCAGTCAGCTGATCAAGCTGGGTGCGCAGTTCCTTTGCATGGTCGAGGTCGCGCACTGCACGAGCCTCCTGGGCACGCTGAATGCCCTGAATCTGCTTCTCAGCACCACGGGTGGCAACGATTGCCAGGCCGCGTGGAAGCAGGTAGTTACGTCCGTAGCCGTCCTTGACTTCGACAATTTCGCCGGGAGCGCCAAGGTTATCAACGGCAGCGGTGAGGATCAGCTTCATGATCCCTAACCTTTCTGTTGAATTCTTCGTTGAACTTAAATGTCGTTTTAGAACGGAGGCTCGTCGTCTGCCCCGCCGAATCCTCCGGCGGGTGGAGCGGAGTTCCACGGATCATTCTGTGGCTGCTGGTTCTGCTGGTTGCCGCCCTGAGGCTGGCCGCCGCCGAAGCCGCCGGCGTTGGACTGCTGTCCGCCACCAAAGCCACCGGTGTTACCTTGTTGCGCGCCGCCACCAAAGCCGCCTTGCGACTGCTGCTGGCCACCGCCCTGGTTTCCGCCGCCCCAGTTGCCGCCAGAGCCACCCTCACGTGGGTTGCGGTTAACTGATGCTGATGCGTAACGCAGGGAAGGGCCTACCTCGTCGACTTCGACTTCGAAAACGGTGCGGTTTTCACCCTCGCGGGTTTGGTACGAACGCTGCTTCAAGCGACCGTTGACGATAACGCGCATGCCCTTTGTCAGGGATTCCGCGACGTTCTCGGCTGCTTGACGCCAAATGTTGCAGGTAAGGAACAGAGCTTCGCCATCTTCCCACTGGTTGCTCTCTCGGTTGAAAGTGCGTGGGGTGGATGCGATACGGAAATTTGCCACTGCTGCACCCGACGGGGTGAAGCGGAGTTCAGGGTCAGCAACGAGGTTGCCGACGACGGTGATTGGAGTATCTCCTTGTGCCATGTTCTTTCGCCTTTCTTACATTCTTGCGTTCAAGATATCTGTGGGACCCAGAGCCTTCTACTGGCTGTTCTACCAGTATCCGTTCTTACTTGTCGGTTCGCAGAACCTTGGTTCGCAGGACGGTCTCGCTCAGGTTAAGAACACGGTCGAGCTCTGCAACGGTGTCAGCCTCGCACACGAGGTTAACTACTGCGTAGATGCCTTCGTCCTTCTTGTTGATCGGGTAGGCAAGACGGCGCTTACCCCACACATCAACCTTTTCTACCGTTCCCTTGTCCTTGCGGACGTTCTCTAGATACTTATCCAGGGACGGGGCAACGGTGCGCTCATCCTGTAGCGGGTCAAGGATGATCATTACTTCGTAGTGACGCACGGACCTCATCACCTCCTATGGTCTTGTTATTGGTTTCGGCCATCACCGTCTGTGGTGATAGCAGGAGGGTTCGTTGCGTCAAGCAACCACCCCAGAGTACCCCATGAGCTGAGCAGGAGAAAATCGCCCCAAGCTGGTTGCCTGGAGCGATTTCGCGCTTGTCGACGACGCATTCGTCGTAAAGCAATCTTTCTTTAGCGATCGACCTCATGGACGACACCATCTGGGCGGATGTCCACGTCGATGTCGTTGAACTCGATCTCCCAGTAACCGCTGTCGTCCCACTCGACTTCAGCGTTCGGATCCTGGTTCTTGGCCGCCTGAACGACCTGGGTGACCTCGTCCTCTGTTACGCCTTCGTTTTGAAGCTCCTGCTTGGCGTAATCGGTGTAGCCGGAGACCTCACCAGGGACGCCTTCGGCTGGCTCGGCGCCTGCGAACTGCTGCAGCTCCTGCTCGGCCTTGTCTTCCATCTGGTCGTCGTTTTTGTCGTCGTTTTGGTTGTCGTCGTTCTGCGCGGTTGCATCGTCGACGGCGGAACTCGCGGCGTCGCCTGCTTCCTGCGCTTCAGAGGCGACAACGCTGGTTGCGGTTTCCACTGCGGATCCGGCGTTCTCGGCGGTTTGAGATGCGTCGTCGCCGCACGCGACGAGGCCCGTCGCGGTAAGGATCGTTGCTGCGGAGAGTGCTAATAAACGCTTCATGAGTTGTTGGTCCTTTCGGTGGATAACTGGTTTCTTCACTATCCACGTTAGGTGGGGCCAAACATCACATCAAGAACAATTAATGAACTTTCATCAATTGGTTATCTAATGAGAGCCTTCCGGAACCGCAAAAAATACCGCCAAGGTCACCGGAATAACCGTCATGAAGAGGAACGCCACCACGCCGAGTGCCACCGACACCTGCCACGGCGCCTTTTTCATCACGGTGTAGAAGGTCGTGGCAAAGAGGACGAAGGAGATGAGGATGGAGATGATCCCGAGAACGGTTGTTGCGGTGAGCATGATGAGTCCTTTTTCCCCCACACATCTGGGGTGGTCAGTAGAGGGTCGTGGCCGTAGTGTGCATCAGCCACCTTGTCTGGGATGCGTCCCAGGATCTGCATGACGACGAGCACGACCAGCGCGATGATAAAGCCATCCCGAACAAGGATGATGAGATTGAGCAGTTCCCCTGGAGCACCCTTGTTGTCGGTGCCCATCATGTGCCACATCAGGATTGGCCACACCATCATGTCAACTGTCATCCATGCGAAAAGCAGGCGCCAGCGAGGCAGCGCGAGCGCTGCTGGGATGACCAACCACAACGAGTACTGCGGGCTCCATACCTTGTTGAACAGCAGAAAGGCGGCGACGATCAGAAAGAGCAATTCTGCTACTCGCGGAGTGTCCTTTGCTTGTAAGCCGAGCAGGAAAATCGCCAGGCACGAACCTGCAAACAGCAAGAATGACACACTATTGAGGATGACCGGTGGGGTTGCTCCGCCGTCGAACCCTGCCCAATCCGTGGCGCGGGCAATCACCGCGTAGATCGTGGTCCACTCCCAGCTGCGTTCGGAGTTTAGTCGGGTGAATTCGCGCCATGCATCAGGGTAGGTCAGCATAATGGGCACATTGACAACCAACCAGGTCACTACCGCGCTGATGAGCATCTTGACAAAAGGCATGAACTTTCGGCGGCGGATCGCAACAATGAGGTACGCGCCAAGGACGAATAGTGGCCAAAGTTTCACCGCGGTTCCGGCACCGATCAATACACCTGCCAGCCAGTAGCGCTTGTTGCGGGCAGCGAGGAGCGCGCCGGTGAGCAACATGATGGACGGAATGTCCCAGTTGGTAAACGCGTGGACGATCAGAAGTGGCGATGCGGCTACCAAGACGGTATCCCAGATTCGGTTGCCCGCTAGTTCCGCCACCATGCGGATGGTACACACCCACATGATCGCCAAGACCAGTGCTGTCAGATAGAAGTACCAGCCCGCTGCGGGGAGGAAATCGTCGACAAGCGCATAGGTATTTCTGGTAATCCAGCCCATTGCACCTTGGAAAAGCCCGGCAAGCACGGGGTACTCCATGTAGCGGGTGAGGTCGCCCTCCGTCCAGGAGTAGGCATAGACAAAGCCGGGCTCATTAAGTCCGCGCCCCTCGTAGAGCGGGGTGATGTCGTTGTAGCAGAAAGAGGTGTACTGGCGGTTTCCTGCCCAGTTCAGAGCCATGCCATTCTCGGTTTTGATGCCGCCCGCGCAGTTCGCCTTGCTCAAGACGCCGAACGACACGAAGACCCACGCGATTGCGATGAGCGCACGAAGTGGAGTCCACACCCGAGAACGACCCACTTCGGCGAATCTGCCTAAGGGGCCACCGAGAAACTCCACTACACCCTGCGCCATCGGTTCGGTGCGCGCAGGTTGAACACGGTTAGCTGGGTGTGGCCAGATCACCTTATTGGAGGACACTACAGCCCGCCTCCGTTAGGAATCAGCAAGTCAAGATCTGGGATCTGAATGTCTGGAACTTCCGGGACCTCAGGAACGGGCTCTGGTGCCGGAGCTGGTTCTTCTGCTGGCGGTTCCTCGGTCGGAGCTGGTTCTTCTGCTGGCGGTTCCTCGGCCGGTGGCTCTTCGGCCGGCGGTTCTACAGGAGCAGGTGCTGCAGAGGACGATTGTCGCGCCGGCGCAGTTGGTGCTGGGGCATACGTCGTCGCTGGTGGAACGTATCCCCCACCGAACGACATGGAACTTGCGCCCCAGGTAACTGGTGGAGCATCCGGGAAGCTCATGAATTCCTGCCCCTCCAGGGAACGGTCCAAGACACTCTTCCAAATCTTCGTCGGAGCGCCGGAGCCGTACATATTTCCACCCCACTCGTTAAAGATGGCGGTGGTGTTGTCAGCAGTACCCACCCAGACAGCGACCGCCAGCTGCGGGGTCGAGCCCACCATCCATGTGTCCTTGTTCAAGCCGGTATCACCTAGCTGCGCCGTACCGGTCTTCGCCGCAGAGTAGCGACCACCCGCGAGGGCACCGTTGGAGTACGCCGCGATCGGCTCCATAGCGTTGATCGTCGCGTCGGCAACCTGCGAGTTCACGCGACGCTCGGAGTAGCCAGGATCGAACTGGTACAGCACTTCTCCGTCAACGGTTTCTACCTTTTCGACGAAGTGCGTCGGATGCCACACGCCGTGGTTGGTCAGGGTTGCCACTGCAGTAGCCATGTCAATCGCACGTGATTGGTACTGGCCTAAGACGATGCCTTCATAAGGCTGCTCGCCATTTTCTGTCAGGGTCTCCGGGATACCCGGCAACTCGCGGGCGATACCCAGCGCGTGCGCCATATCGGCGGTGTCTTGAGTACCGTTTGTCAGGTCGTCCTGCAAACGGATGAATGAGGTATTGAAGGATCTCTTCAACGCCTCCGAGATCGGTTGGCTTCCACCACCGGTGTTGTTGTGGTTAGTCACTTCGATATCGCCAGGCAAAGTCACTGGGTCGGAAGAGTAATACGTATCCAACGGGATGCCTTGCTGCAAGGCCGCGGCAAGGCCGAAGATCTTGAACGTCGAACCAGTTTGCAGCGCTGCATCGGCGTAGTCCCAGCCGCTCGCATCGTCGCCGCCGTAGTAACCACGTACTGCACCGGTGCCCGGTTCAATCGCGACCACCGCCGCTCGTGCATCCTCCTGTAGCGGTGAAAGGTTGTCATGGGACGCTTCGATCGCCGCCTGCTGCACGGTGTTGTCAATCGTGGTCGTAATCTGCAGACCACGGTTGGTCACGTCTTCTTCGGTAATCCCGATCAGCTCAAGCTCCCGGATCACCTGATTCTTGATCATGCCGTTCGGGCCACTTGCTTCGGTGTAGGCGGAGTACTCGGCCGGGTCGCGCGTCTCTGGAAACGCCATCCCGGCGCGCTGCCCCTCTTCAAGGACCTTCATGTCGACCATGCCATCGAGCACGTAGTTCCAACGGGTCTCAGCGCCTTCGCGGTCACTCCACGGATCAAGCTGGCTAGGGAGCTGAATCAAGGCTGCCAGCAGCGCTCCTTCTTCAACGCTCAGCTCATTGGCTGGCTTGTTGTAGTAAGCGTGCGATGCTGCCTCAATGCCGTACGCGTTGCGCCCGAAGTAGACGGTGTTCAGGTATGCCTGAAGAATCTCTTCCTTGGACCACTCGTTGGTCATCTTGACGGAGTACACAAGCTCGCGTGCCTTACGCACGTAGGAGTGTTCGTTACCCACCAACGCGTTCTTGACGTACTGCTGCGTAATCGTCGATCCGCCACCAGCCGAGGAATTGCCCGTGAGCTGGCCAATAACCGCGCGGGTAAAGCCGGTGAAGGAAAAGCCCTGGTTGGTCCAGAACTCGCGGTCTTCTGCTGCCAAGACTGCGTCCTGCACGTGCGTCGGGATCGCATCAAGGGTTACTTGACGACGATTGCCCTCGGGAGGAACCAGACGCGCCAATTCGGTTGCGGAGTCGGATGCGTAGATCGTCGATACCTGCGCGGTCTGCAGCTCGCCTGGTTCAGGCACGTCAACCTTGACGTAGGCATAGCCAAACGCGCCGAGCGGGATCGCAATCATGAGCAGCACAATGACGGCCAGTGTCGCCCAAAGGGCTCGGAATCCCTTGCGCTTGCCTTTC
This sequence comes from Corynebacterium breve, assembly GCF_030252165.1. Taxonomy (NCBI): domain Bacteria; kingdom Bacillati; phylum Actinomycetota; class Actinomycetes; order Mycobacteriales; family Corynebacteriaceae; genus Corynebacterium; species Corynebacterium breve. The sequence goes on from NZ_CP126969.1 coordinate 2,270,789, forward strand.
GGCTTGGTGCTCGCGTTCTTCGAAGAGTGCGAGGTGCCTTGTTCGTTATCTGTCTCAGCCACGTAGTAGTTCCTAGCTGTACCTGGGGAATTTTTGCATGTTAATTAATCTCCGCAGAAATGAATCTGTCTCTCTGCAGAGTACTGTCTTCATACCTTAGTAGGGAATCGGTTTGACTAATACTTTTCTTCTGTATTATTGCCCGGACCGGGATGCCACTGCGCGACGGATTCTTCCAGCAAATGGTTCCAGCGGCAATGCGGGCAGACTTCGACGCGATGCACGGTGATCGGCCCCGCCTCCGCTGCGATAGTTTCGATTTCTTCTGCACTGCGGGCGGTGCCTGAACGACGACCAAGTTGCTCGCCATAAATCCATCGCACGTTATTCATCGTCTTCTCACACACAGGGCACGGCCGACGGGATGGTTCACCGTGATATTCCGACGCGGTGACTAGAAGGAAGTCAGCATCGCAGATGTCAGCGCGTTTGATTCTGCCCGCGGCAAAGTTGCGCAAGAGATTCCTTCGCTCCCACTCGTGGGATACATGCTGACCGTAGAATAACATGGCTTTCCATCCTACTTGATCGATTAACCAGACGGTTTCCCCACTTCTGACGGGCTTTTTCTGTTCAGAATCCCTAGGCTCGCACCTGTTCATTTCTTTAGCTGAAGGGATTTCCCAAGTGAGCAAAATTCGTGTCGCCATTGCTGGCGTCGGAAACTGTGCAACCTCGCTGATCCAGGGTGTCGAGTTCTACCGCAATACCCCGGCGGACGAGAAGGTCCCCGGCCTGATGCACGTTCAATTCGGTGACTACCATGTCAACGACATTGAGTTCGTCGCGGCATTTGATGTCGATGCCGCTAAGGTCGGCGTCGATCTCGCAGAGGCCACCGAGGCCAGCGAGAACAACACCATCAAGATCGCAGACATCCCTACCACGGGCGTTACCGTCCAGCGTGGCCCAACCCTGGACGGCTTGGGTTACCACTACCTGCAGACCATCGAGGAATCTCCGGCGGCGCCTGTCGACGTTGTCCAGGTTCTCAAGGACGAGAAGGTCGACGTTTTGGTCTCCTACCTCCCGGTAGGTTCTGAGGAGGCTGACAAGTTCTACGCCCAAGCAGCCATCGACGCGCAGTGCGCGTTTGTCAACGCTTTGCCAGTCTTCATCGCTTCCGACCCAGAATGGGCACAGAAGTTTAAGGACGCCGGAGTCCCTATCGTCGGCGACGATATCAAGAGCCAGGTTGGCGCGACCATCACCCACCGCGTCATGGCAAAGCTCTTCGAAGACCGTGGCGTGCGCCTGGATCGCACCATGCAGCTCAACGTCGGCGGCAACATGGACTTTATGAACATGCTGGATCGCGATCGCCTTGAGTCCAAGAAGATCTCCAAGACCCAGGCTGTCACCTCCAACCTCCACGATTCCCCGCTGGCGGGCAAGAAGGAGGACCGCAACGTACACATCGGCCCATCCGACTACGTTGCCTGGTTGGATGACCGCAAATGGGCATACGTCCGCCTCGAGGGCACCGCGTTCGGCGAGGTTCCGCTGAACCTCGAGTACAAGCTTGAGGTGTGGGACGCACCGAACTCCGCAGGCATCATCATTGATGCGCTGCGTGCCGCCAAGATCGCACTGGACAACGGCGATGCGGGCCCGATCCTGCCGGCTTCGGCATACCTGATGAAGTCCCCGCCAGTTCAGATGGGCGACGAGGAGGCTCGCGCCGAGCTGGAAGCTTACATCAATTCCTCGCAAGGCTAAGTTTCGCCTAGCGAAGTATGTCTACAATGGGTGTCATGGCAACCCCTGAGAACACCATTGACCCCATGGATATCGCGCGACGGATCCGTCCGTCGATGACCAAGCTCTACGTGACTTATTTCCGCATTGCGGACCAGTCGGACCTGACTGGTCCGCAATTGTCGATCATGGCCAGACTGCATCAGAACGGCCCGTCACGTATTAGCCAGGTTGCCCAGGAAGAGGGCATCCGCATGCCCACAGCTTCAAACGCCCTCCACCAGTTGGAGCAGCGCGATTTGGTCCGTCGAATCCGCGAGGAGACGGATCGTCGCGGCGTACGCGTTGAACTGACCGCCCTGGGAGAAAAGGAACTAAAGCGCGTCGGCGAAGAGCGCACCCGCTTTCTCGCCGAGATGATCGCCACGCTTGACGACGAAAACCTGCGCAAGGCCGACGAACTCGCCGACGTGATAAACACGCTGGCAGAGACCTATAACACAGCACAGATTTCAAATAAGTCGGAGTAAGCAGTGATAATAGAGAGTGCATACTGTACTTCTCTAGTTCGCAGAGCTTATGACACTTGACCCAAGCGCTTTACCTCAGGAGCAGAACGAGCGATTCGCCCTGCCTTTTCGCGTCCCCCTTCGCGTCCTCGTCGCCTGGAACCCCCTAGACACGAATTCGGGCGACAACGAGGCGCTCGAGTTTGCGGCGTGGCTGGGGCGCAGCCTGCCCATCAGCGTCCGTGTGGTGTCCACGCTGCTTCGCCCGTGGCCAGCGTCGATCGGTGTCTTGGGCAAGAAATACAAGAAGTGGCATAAAAAGGAGTCCCAGGCCTGCGCCTCCGCTGTAGAAAATGCTCTTAAGCAGGTGGAACTGCCACGCAAGTACTGGGCCAAGGAATTCTCGACGCTTGCCGACGGACAAAACGAAGCCACAATGCTCAGCGACGAAGCAGAGCGTTTCGACGCCGACATCATCTTGGTCGGATCAAACGCCGCCGCTTCGAAAGGACGCTTCCTCGCAGGATCGGCCGCCGACGCGCTGATGCACTCCTCCCCCACCACGTTGGGGCTTGCACCACGCAAAGTAAAGCTCTCTAAAAAGGGCATCAACCGCGTCAACTTCGCTTTCGTCGACGAACGCTGCAACGAGAGCTCCCCCGGCCTCATGTTCGCCTCCGAATTGGCAACCTACCTGGAAGTTCCCCTACGCATCATCGCATTTTCTCCGACCGGAATCGGCGAGGTCACCCTGAGCAAGGGTGGAGATATCGCAACAGAGCTTATCGACGATTGGCATGAGCAAGCATTGGGCATGCTCGACCTCGCCCGGGACCGCGTGATCGCAGCGCATGAATCCCTCGAAGTGATCACCGAGGTGGGTGCCGGAAAGGGCTGGGCCAACGCCGTCGACGCGCTGAAATGGAAGAAAGGCGACCTGATCTGCATGTCGTCGCAACCGCTGGGCACTTTGGAACGCGTCTTCGTCGGATCTAGCGCCAACGAGTTCTTGCGCCATGTGCCCGTCCCCGTGATGATCTCGCCGGCGACAACGCCCTAAGGTGGAGGCATGACTCACCCAGAGAATGATCTTTCCTCGGAGTACGACTATTCCAATCGTGTTCGACCGGAGCCTGCCAGCTTTGATGAGTTAGCTGACCAGCCAGATCCGCTGGAGGTAGCGCAGCGCAACCAAGCTTCGACGCGCCAGGCGATCAAGTATATGGTGTGGTCGATCGTCGTCACGCTGGTTTTTGCAGGCGTGCTGGCGTTGGTTTTCCGCCTAGTAGGTGGCGACTTATGCACCGCCGGCGAGGCAACCTGGCTGTGCAGCGGTTCCCAGCGGATGTGGTGGGCCGTGCTCACTTCGATCCCACCCGTGGCGGCGCTGCTCGGCTGTGCGGTGATCATGGTGCGCAAGCTGAACCGCTACGAGCGCTGGATGCCATGGATGGGCGTTTTCTGGCTGCCCCTTTTGCCCTTCACCATGATGTGGCTGATCACTACTGTCGGGATGATCGCCACGGATCTGGCCAATTAGCTGGTTGATTCCGCCATCTTGTCTGAGCAGTCCTTGCAGTAAGGGTTGGATTCCCAGCACTCGTCACATGACAGGTATTGCTGGCGGTGGTGTGGCTCGTTGCTGCAGTTACGGAACTGGTTCGTCGGCGCATCGCAGTGGACGCAATGGCCCAGCTGAATGTAGTTCGGGTCATCTGGATCGCCGAACTGGGTGTGCATGCGACCGTCGAAGATGAATAGCGAGCCCTCCCACAAACCCTTGTTGCCGAATTTCTCGCCGTAACGGACAATGCCGCCGTCGATTTGGTAGACGTCCTCAAATCCACGGTTCTTCATCAGCGCGGAGAGAATCTCGCAACGGATGCCGCCGGTGCAGTACGAGATGACTTTCTTGTCCTTCATCCAGTCGTATTTGCCGGATTCCAGCTCGGCGATGAAGTCGTGGGAGGTCTCAACATCGGGGACCACGGCATTTTTGAACTTACCGATCTCTGCCTCACGCGCATTGCGGCCATCGAAAAACACGACCTCGTCGCCGTACTTTTCGACGAGCTCGTTGACTTCCTCGGGCTTTAGGTGCTGGCCTCCGCCCATCACGCCGTGTTCGTCAACTTTGAGCTCGCCGGCGGCATTGAAGGCAACGATTTCGTCGCGCACCTTGACCGAGAGCTTGGGAAAGTCCTCGCGACCGCCCTCGGACCACTTGTACTCCATACCCCGGAAATACTCTTTGGTCTTTTTGGCGTACTTCTTGCAATCTTCCATATCGCCACCAACGGTTCCGTTGATGCCGTGCTCAGAGATCAAGATGCGACCGTAGAGGTTGAGCGACTCGCACAGATCACGCTGCCACAGTCGTACCGCCTCAGGATCAGGGATCGGGCGGAACTGGTAGTAGAGAAGAATCTTGGATTGCGACATACTCGCAATCTTAGTACCTAGCAGGACTCTTCCCTACTATCACGGTTGCCACTAGCCGATAATGCGGCCGTTGTCGTCATAGCGGTAGAAACCCTCGCCCGCCTCGGCGCCGGTCTTTCCTTCGGCAATCTTGTCCTCAAGGAACTTCACAAAGGTCTCCTCCCACGGCTGCGACGGCGCGCCGTGAGATTTGCGCACTGCCAGCACGGTGCGCAAACCGACGCGATCCATGATCTGGAATGGACCAGAAGGAGCGCCGGTGGAGTTGCGCCAGTTCATGTCGATGTCAGCCGGATCAGCAACGCCATTGGCAAAGAGGTACTGGCCCGCCTGCAGGAATGGAACTAGCAAGGTGTTCAGGACGTAGCCTGGCTGTTCCTTGCGAAGGCGGATCGGAACCATCTTGATCTGCTCGGCGAACGCCGCTACTTGGTCAACGAGCTCAGGACGTGTACCCGCATGTGGCATGACCTCAGCGGTGTTCTGAATCCAGATGTGGTTGGCAAAGTGCAATGCCAAGAACCGCTCTGGGTATCCACAAGCATCGGCAAAGGAGCTCGGCAGCAGCGTGGAGGTGTTTGTGGCAAAGATGGTGTGCTCTGGAGCCGCAGCTCCCACCTTGGACCAAACGTCGCGCTTGATGTCGATGTTCTCTGGAACCGCCTCGATGACAAGATCGGCCCGCTTTGCGGCTTCTTCCAGATCAGTTGTCAAAGTGATGCGATTTAGTGCGTCCGCAACCGCCTGATCGGTGGCCTCAGGCATCTCGGCGTTGTACTGCTGCGCGATCCCCTCGAAGCGAGTCTTCGCTGCTGCCAACGCCTCGTCGCTGATGTCCCACGACACTACGTTGAACCCCGCGTGTGCGGTACAGAAAGCGATCTGGGCACCGAGGACTCCCGCCCCGAGAACTGCCACGTTATTGATTTACACTGAACTCAATCTCCTCTTCGCCTCACCTTGTAAGGAGGCGTACTTTACAAAAATCCGGATCAGGACAAGATCCACAGTACGCCTGAATAAAAGCGGCGACAGCTGCTAGAAGGAAGAATTGTCGGCTAAAACTCGAGGGTGAAATCGTGGGCTTTGGCGTCGTCGATAAGCGAGCGTAACGCGGCCGAATCTGCGGTGAGAGTGACAAGCTTTTCCCGCAGTTTTTCCGCGGGCTCCTGCAAGCCGCTGGCGGAAAAGAGGTTGGCGGAGCATTCGAGGCTGAGCTCGGCGGGGACATCATCGCGTTCGATGAGCCAGACGGCGACCCGCTCCCAGAAGTAGCCGCTGGGGATGTAGCCGGCATCGATGATGGTGGCCTCGACATCGGTGGAGCCGGCCTCCAAGAGGACGGAGTGCCCACCGATGAACTCGACAAGTTCAATTCTGGTTGCCATGGCACTCCACCTTACCGCTTGTGGTACAAACGCTTTCGCCAGTACTGCGGATCACAGGTGACTAGGACGCCCAGGTTGCGGAAGATGCCTTCGTCGACACTTCCCAGGATGGTGGTGGTGTGCGCGTCGCAGCCCGCAAGCGTTTTCAGCTGCGCGAGCGCCTGGCGGGACTCATCGTTGTGAGCTGCAGAGACACTCAGCGCAATGAGAACCTCGTCGGTGTGGAGGCGCGGGTTCGACGAACCGAGGTGGGTGGTCTTCAGCGTCTGGATCGGCTCGATTGATTCCGGCGAAAGCAGGAGGGTTTCCTTGTCGATTCCGGCAAGGTACTTCAGCGCGTTCAGCAACACCGCAGCGGAAGGACCGAGCAGCTCGGAGGTCTTGCCGGTGACGATCGTGCCATCGGGAAGCTCCAGGGCTGCGCCCGGTTGGCCGGTGGTCTCGGCGATCTCGCGCGCTGGGGCGATCACGCGTCGCTCGTCCTCAGTGCAGCCGGCTTTCTGCATGACTAGGGCGATGCGGGAGCTGACGGTGTCGTCTGTGTCTTCGCGGCGCTCGTCGACAAGCGCTTTGAAGTAGCGGCGGATGATCTCCTGACGTGCAGCCTCGCGACAGGCGGAGTCGTCGGAGATGCAATGGCCCGCCATATTCACGCCCATGTCGGTTGGAGAATGGTACGGGGTGGTGCCGGTGACCTTCTCTAGCAGCGCCTTGAGTAGCGGGAATACCTCGACGTCGCGATTGTAGCTGGTGACCTGCTCGTTGTACGCGGCGAGGTGGTACGGGTCGATGACGTTGATGTCGTCAAGGTCTGCGGTGGCAGCTTCGTAGGCAAGGTTGACAGGATGCTCGAGGGGGAGGTTCCAGATGGGAAACGTCTCAAATTTGGCGTAACCCGCAGGGATGCCGCGCTCGTGCTCGTGGTAAACCTGCGAGAGGCAGGTGGCCAGCTTGCCGGAGCCGGGTCCTGGCGCGGTCATGACGATAACGTCGCGAGTGGTTTCCACGTAGTCGTTGGCTCCGAAGCCGTCCGCAGATACGATGCGCTTGGTGTCGGTGGGATAGCCAGGGATAACGTGGTGGCGTGCGGTGGTCAGCCCGAGACGGTTGAGGCGATCAATGAACGCTTCGGCCTGTTCGTTGCCACTTTCCAGCTGCGTCATGACGACGTTGTTCACTAGGAATCCGCGGTCGCGGAACACATCGACCAGGCGCAGTACATCGTCTTCATAAGTAATGCCCAAGTCTGCCCGCTTCTTCTGTCGGGTCAGATCATGGGCATTGATGCAGACGATGATTTCCACATCGTCTTTGATGCGCTCCAGCATGGCGATCTTGTTATCCGGAGTGAATCCGGGCAAGACGCGGGAGGCATGGAAGTCGTCGAAAAGCTTGCCGCCCATCTCCAGGTAGAGCTTGCCGCCAATCTCAGCGCGTCGCGCGTTGATCTGCTCGGATTGCATGTGGATATAACGTTCCCGATCGAATCCGATGCGGTGCGGCATGGCGAGTGGCCTCCCCAACTACAGGTAATATTTACCCGGCCATAGTACCGCACATGACCGGGTAAATATTAAGCCGCAAATTACGCGAGGTTTTCGCGCTGCTTGAACTCGCGACGACGCGCGTGCAGGATCGGCTCAGTGTAGCCAGATGGAGACTCGGTGCCCTTCAGGATCAGGTCCTTCGCAGCCTGGAAACCGATGGATGCTTCGAAGTCAGCGGCCATTGGCTTGTAGAACGGATCGCCCTCGTTCTGCTTATCGACGACTACTGCCATACGCTCCAGCGCCTCGACGATATCCTGCTCGCTGACGATGCCGTGAGTCATCCAGTTAGCCAGCAGCTGGGAAGAGATACGCAGGGTTGCGCGGTCTTCCATCAGGTCGATGTCGTGAATGTCTGGAACCTTGGAGCAGCCGACACCCTGTTCGACCCAGCGGACAACATAGCCCAGGATGGACTGGCAGTTGTTGTCCAGCTCTTCGCGCTTCTCCGCCTCGGACCAGTTGGTGTCCGGGGAGACTGGGACGGTGAGCAGCTCGTGGAAACGCTCGCGGCGGCCCTGGGAGCGCAGGTTGTCCTGGACGCCGACGACATCGACCAAGTGGTAGTGGGTTGCGTGCAGGGTTGCGCCGGTTGGGGAAGGAACCCAGGCGGTGTTTGCGCCTTCGCGTGGCTGGCCGATCTTGGTCTTCACCATGTCTGCCATGAGCTCGGTTGCAGCCCACATGCCCTTACCAATCTGTGCCTTTCCTGGCAGCGCGTGTGCCAGACCAGCATCGACGTTGTTATCCTCGTAAGCCTGCTTCCATGGGGAGGTCTGCATGTCAGCCTTGCGAACCATGGCGCCTGCCTGCATAGAGGTGTGGATCTCGTCGCCGGTGCGGTCGAGGAAGCCGGTGTTGATGAATACCAGGCGGTCTGCAGCCTCAACGATGCAGGCATCCAAGTTGACGGAGGTGCGACGCTCTTCGTCCATGACGCCGACCTTGACGGTGTACTCCTCCAGGCCGAGGATCTTTTCCACGCGGGCAAAGATCTCGTTGGTGAAGGCAACTTCCTCTGGGCCGTGCTGCTTTGGCTTCACGATGTAGATGGAGCCGGTGCGGGAATTGCGGCGCTCGTTGGCCATGTCCAGGCCAGGCAGTGCTGCGGCGACGGTGATGACTGCGTCCATGAGACCTTCGAAGACCTCTTCGCCGTCGATCAGAATCGCTGGGTTGGTCATCAGGTGGCCAACGTTGCGGCACAGGAGCATGGAACGACCATGAAGGCGGCCTTCGGAGCCGTCCTTTGCGTTGTAGCGGACGTCGTCGGAAAGCACGCGCTCAAAGGTCTTCTCACCCTTGGTCACGGTCTCGGAGATGTTGCCGGTGTTCAGGCCGTACCAGGTCTGGTAACCCAGGGTCTTGTCGGTGCCGTCAACTGCTGCAACGGAGTCTTCAAAGTCCATGATGGCGGAGACGGCTGCTTCGAGGATGACGTCGCAAACGCCAGCCTTGTCGGTCTTGCCTACTGGGTGCTCTGGGTCGATCTTGATGATCGCGTGCAGGCCGTGATGGCGCAGGACGATGCCGGTTGGGTTCTCGATGTCGCCCTGGTAGCCAACGTAGTTCTCTGGGTCTTCCAGCTCGAACTGCTCGCCAGCGACGGTGACCTTGAGGGTGCCGTCGGTGACATCGTACTTCTCTACCTTTGCGTGGGAGGTTCCATTCAGGCGTGCGATTTCGTCGAGAAGCGTGCGAGACCAAGCGATGACGCGGTCGCCGCGGACTGGGTTGTAACCCTTGCCCTGCTCGGCGCCGCCTTCCTCGGAGATGACGTCGGTTGCGTAGAGCGCATCGTAGAGGGAGCCCCAGCGAGCGTTCGCTGCGTTGATCGCGAAACGTGCGTTGGTGATCGGAACGACCAGCTGTGGGCCGGCGATGGTGGAGAACTCTTCGTCGACGTTGGTGGTGCGGATCGGGGTGTCTTCAGGACGTTCGACCAGGTAGCCGATTTCGCGCAGGAACTGCTCGTGCTCTGCTGGATCTGGCTGGCCAGGGTTGTCGCGGTAGTGCTGGTCCAGGGTGGTCTGCAGCTCGTCGCGGCGTGCCAGCAGTTCGCGGTTACGCGGGGTCAGATCCTTCAGGTACTGGGCGAACTGTGCCCAGAAGCCCTCGGCTTCGATGTTGATCGCAGGCAAGAGGGTGCCGTTGACAAAGTCGTAAAGTGGGCGAGCTACCTGGAGGCCAGCTGCTTCAACACGCTCGGTGCGATCCTCGAAACCATTCGGGTTCATTGCAGTCATTGCAGGGTCCTTTCGGAAAGAAATCTTGGGGAGGTATGGCCCCAAGACTAAGTGATGCGGGTCACGGGGTAAATGATTCGAGTCGCACACCACGTTCAGGCACCCCCGAACTCCCACATAACGCTGTGGAAAGATGCCCGAATTTCAAGTAGCAGAATTGTAAGTAATACTTACTAGCTTTGCTAAATCTGCAACTAGACCGCTATATACAGCGTATTTAATTCTGGTCTAGTCCTTTTATTTCTTCGCAAACTTAGCAAAAATGGCCATATCCCCCCACACGAAAACTAACATCACCACATCATTGACGTGACCTAGGTCATCTGTGGATACTAGCTATCAAGACCTCAACGGTCGTGACGTGATTCACACGAAACGATCACGGGTAATTCTTCACACATACTCCCTTTAATCCCTTGAGGAAAGGACAATCCATGACCACCACCGGACAGGCACGTACCGCAGCAGAAATCCAGAAGGATTGGGACACCAACCCACGCTGGGAAGGCATCACCCGCAACTACACCGCAGAGCAGGTTGAAGCACTGCAGGGCCAGGTCATCGAGGAGCACACCCTCGCACGTCGCGGCGCTGAAATCCTCTGGGAGGAAGTAACCAAGGGCGACGGCCACTACATCAACGCACTGGGCGCACTCACCGGTAACCAGGCAGTTCAGCAGGTCCGCGGTGGCCTGAAGGCTGTTTACCTCTCCGGTTGGCAGGTAGCTGGTGACGCAAACCTTTCCGGCCACACCTACCCAGACCAGTCCCTGTACCCAGCAAACTCCGTTCCTAACGTTGTTCGCCGCATCAACAACGCACTGCTTCGCGCAGACGAGATCTCCCGCGTCGAGGGCGACGACTCCGTTGACAACTGGCTCGTTCCAATCGTTGCTGACGGTGAGGCTGGCTTCGGTGGCGCACTGAACGTATACGAACTGCAGAAGGCAATGATCAACGCTGGTGCAGCAGGTACCCACTGGGAAGACCAGCTCGCATCCGAGAAGAAGTGTGGCCACCTCGGCGGCAAGGTTCTGATCCCAACCCAGCAGCACATCCGCACCCTGACCTCCGCTCGCCTGGCAGCAGACGTTGCTAACACCCCAACCGTCATCATCGCTCGTACCGACGCTGAGGCTGCAACCCTGATCACCTCCGACGTTGATGAGCGCGACAAGCCATTCATCACCGGCGACCGCACCGCAGAGGGCTACTACCAGGTACAGAACGGCCTGGAGCCTTGCATCGCTCGTGCGAAGTCCTACGCTCCATACGCAGACATGATCTGGATGGAGACCGGTACCCCAGACCTCGAGCTGGCGAAGAAGTTCGCAGAGGGCGTCAAGTCTGAGTTCCCAGACCAGCTGCTCTCCTACAACTGCTCCCCATCCTTCAACTGGTCCGCACACCTCGACGCAGACGAGATCGCAAAGTTCCAGAAGGAACTCGGCGCAATGGGCTTCACCTTCCAGTTCATCACCCTGGCTGGCTTCCACGCACTCAACTACTCCATGTTCGACCTGGCTTACGGCTACGCACGCGACGGCATGACCTCCTTCGTCGACCTGCAGAACCGCGAGTTCAAGGCAGCAGAAGAGCGCGGCTTCACCGCTGTCAAGCACCAGCGCGAGGTTGGTGCAGGCTACTTCGACAACATTGCAACCACCGTGGATCCAAACTCCTCCACCACCGCACTGAAGGGCTCCACCGAGGAAGGCCAGTTCTAGTTTCTCACTAGACACCGTCTAACGATGGGCCCAGAGAGGCCAGATAGGGAGGTCGCGGTAACGCGAGCCTCCCTTTCGCCATTTTCCACACAGAAAGAGAACACTCATGGAATCCTGCATGCTAACCGCTGATATCGCTGACGTGTACGGCGATAACATCCAAAGCTGCGATACTCAGTTCAACAACTACGGCGGCAAGACCACTTTTTGCGGCCCGATCACCACAGTGAGCTGCTTCCAAGACAACGGGCTAGTAAAGAAGATTCTCAACAGCCCGAATCCTGGTGGAGTGCTCGTCGTGGACGGTTACGGAAGCGTACACACCGCGTTGATGGGTGACATGATCGCCGCAGCCGCAGTGAAGAACGGCTGGGCGGGTGTCATCATCCACGGCGCGATCCGCGACTCAGCAGCTGTCGCCGAGATGGACCTTGGCGTGAAGGCGCTGGGCACCAATCCGCGCAAATCCTCCAAGGAAGGCATTGGCCACGTGGACGCTTCCGTCTCGTTCGGTGGAATCACATTCCACCCGGACCACTTCGTCTACGCAGACGCTGACGGGATCGTCGTCACGCCGGAGCCGATTCATCAAGACTAGGCAGCATGGATAGACTGACCTTCATGCCTGAAGGTCACGTCATCCACCGCCTTGCCAACACGCTGAACGAAGACTTCCGCGGCAAAGACCTGCAGGTCACCAGCCCGCAAGGGCGGTTTGCCGCGGAAGCAGCGCTTCTCGACGAACACTCCATCGCCCGCGCTGAGACCTTTGGCAAGCACCTCTTCGTTGATTTTGACATCGATCACCCAGAGCACATCGTCTACATCCACCTCGGTCTCATCGGCACCCTCCGATTCGAGCCGCTGGAAGACTATTGGGGACAAATGCGACTGCGCATCGCCACCGACACGCAGGCCGCCAATTTGCGCGGCCCCCAATTCTGTCGCCTCATCACCGACGCAGAAATGCAAGCGATCGTGGATCGTACCGGTGAAGATCCACTTCGCGCTGACGCCCGCCCTGCGGAATTGTGGCCGCGTGTGAAGCGCTCCAAGCGCAGTATCGGATCGCTCCTGATGGATCAGAAATACTTCGCAGGCGTGGGCAATATCTACCGCGCAGAGACACTCTTTCGCTTGGGGGTGTCGCCTTTCGCGGCGGGGTCGTCGTTAAGCACTGAGCTTTTCGACGAAATCTGGGCCGACCTCGTTCACCTCATGCGCATCGGCGTGGAACGCGGGCGCATCGACACTGTGCGCGACGAGCACCTGCCCGAGGCGATGGGAAGGGAACCTCGCAAAGATGATCACGGTGGCGAAGTGTACGTGTATCGACGTGCAGGGCTGCCGTGTTATGTGTGCGGGGCGCCGATCATGGAAAAGGTGATGGAGGGGCGCAATTTGTTCTGGTGCCCGTCGTGCCAACAACGCTAGTGTCGGGGGTATGAGCTACCTCTTCACTGCCGACGAAATTCGTGCCGCCGAAAAGCCACTGCTTGACGCACAGGGGTTTCCCGATCAGCTGATGCAGTCCGCTGCTCATGCCGTTTTCGAGGTTGCCCAGGCAATGCTCGAATGGCCTGAGCATTGGGTTTCCGAGCACGTCGACGACCGCAACCGCGTGCTTATTCTCGCTGGTAGCGGCGGAAACGGCGGTGACGCTTTATACGCCGGCGCGGAGTTGGCGCGGGCAGGCCACCCGGTAGATGTTTGGCTGACCTCGGGGGAGAGTCATCACGGTTCGCTTCTGCAAAACCGTCTGGGTGGCCAGACGCTTTTGCAGAACCCAACTGCGGACACCATCGATCCCCGGCACTACAAGCTCGCAATCGACGGAATCACCGGCATCGGCGGCCGCGGCGGCCTCAGCGAAGAAGTGGGCGAAGTCCTCAAAGCGCTCAAGGCCTGGTACGTGGACATTCTGTCCGTCGATGTGCCCAGCGGAGTCAACGCGGACACCGGTGAAGCCTATGACATACACGTCGAAGCCGACGTCACGGTGACATTCGGTGGGTGGCGCCGTGCCCACGCACTCGCACCAGAATGCGGCATCCAGTTGCTGTCGGACATCGAAATCCCGGGGCACAAACTTTCCGACGAACTGCACAGCAACCTCGGCAAAGGTGAGCTCGCCTACCTGGGCTCGCGGGCGATCGTTCCTGATCACGCCTGGCCGGACGGCATCTCGCCCCTGAGCCATGAGAACGTGAATCACTACGAACCTGGCCCGCACGATGATAAGTACACCGGCGGAGTCGTCGGAATTCGTGCTGGCAGTGGCAAGTATCCCGGCGCGGCGATCCTCGCGACCGCAGGTGCTGTCAACGCCACCCCGGCGATGGTGCGTTACGTCGGCCCACAAGCTCTTGAGGTGGTCCGCGCGCACCCGGAGGTAGTGGTCACCGAAACGCTTGCCGACGCTGGCCAGGTCCAAGCCTGGGTCTTCGGCCCCGGTGCCGGGACCGACCGCACTGACGAGCTGGCCGAGTTGCTTGCTCGCGATACGCCGCTGCTCATCGATGCCGACGGCATCACGCTGATCGCAGAAAGTGCTGAGCTTCAGAAACAGCTGACTCGTCGTGAAGCAATCACGGTGCTCACCCCGCACGACGGCGAGTTCGTCCGCCTGCGCGAAGCACTCGGTCTTGCTCCTGGTGATCGCTTGGCGGAGACCGAAGCAATGGCCCAGCATCTCGGGTGCGCCGTGTTGCGCAAAGGTCGCGCGACCATCATTGTCGAGCAGCCTTGCGATGACGTGCAGACGCACGTCCATATCGTCGACGCCGGAAACTCATGGGCCGCAACACCAGGGTCCGGCGATGTTCTCGCAGGACTCATGGGTGCATTCATGGCCCGCGCCGGAGCCGAGTTTCCCAAAGCATCGCAGTATTCGTTGTCCCAGGCTGTCACTGTGCACGCCCGAGCAGCCCATTTGTCGGCGCAGACGGAGTTTGGGGCGGGGGTGTCGTCGGCAAGCAAAATTGCGGACGCCGTGCCAAGCGCAATCGCGCAGCTTGCCTATCGACGATTCTGAGGCCACACCCACGTCATCGCCGCCCAGATTGCGCCGACGACCGGTGACAAAATGATTAGGTACACGGGCCACGGGCCGAAGAAATCGAGGATGGAGACACCACGCGGTTTGCCGGCAAGGAAGCTGTAGTTCCCGCCGGTGCGCTTATTCATATTGGCGGAAAACACAGCCCACACAACACTAATTCCGCAGGTAATACGCCAATCGCGCCAGCTTGGACGGTAGCCAAGGCCGAATGTGAGGACCACCGGGGCCACAAGCGCAACCGCGTGGAAGTACCAGTAGGCGAGTTCCTGAAGGCGGGGCCGGTCGAGGACGTACGCCATGTCCGGGGTAAGCAACGCCATCGAGTTCAGCAGCGTGCCCCAGTAGTACGACAATCCGGTGGCGGTTGGGTTGCCGGTGGCCACCGCGAGCGGAGTGATCACCCGGAGGCAATCACTGACGTGGAATGGCGCGGTCTCATCCCACACAATGCGCGATGGGTGCAATACATACGAGTAATACGCCACGACGAGGATCCCCATTATGGCGCCGGCGACCATACGCGCGGACTTCACAACTGATTTCGGCAATCTTTTCACCGTTACAACCAGGATTCCGGACACGATGATGACCAGTACTACAGCCGCGAGATGAGTGCGGTCGAACTGTGTGATCGTCGGATAGGTCTTGCCGGTGTGCCGGGAAGTCCACGGTTGAGGTTGAAAAGGCACGATAAAGATAGTACTCAATCGGCCCGAAGTGTCGGGACCAGGTCGCGGACGATCGCATTGGTCCCCAATTGGACTAGCATTGCAGTATGAGTGATTTCCCAGCCGTCATCGTCGGTGCTGGTCAGGCCGGTCTCGCCACCGCGTACTACTTGCGAAAACTGGGCATCGAGCCAGTGCTATTGGACAACCAGCTCGGCCCGGGTGGCGCGTGGCAACAGTATTGGGAATCGCTGACGTTGTTTTCCTCCGCCGGGTTTTCCAACCTGCCCGGGATGCCGATGCCAGCCTATGACGGTTTTCCGCCTCGCGACCATGTGATTGACTATTTTACTGCCTGGGAAGAGCGCTATAAGTTTGATATTCGCAGGCCGGTGAACGTGAGCAAGGTTGACCACAACGGGGAGCTTTTCGAGGTCACAGCAGGCGTGGTGTCCTCTGGGCAGAAGCAGGTGTACACAGCCGATAACGTAGTGATGGCAACCGGCAATTGGTCGTCCCCATTTGTGCCTGCGGTGCCGGGTTCGATCACAGGCCAGATGTGGCATTCGGCAAACTACCCAGGCAAAGACACTTTCCGCGGGACTCGGGTGGCAGTGGTGGGCGGTGCTAACTCCGGTGCACAGATCGCGGCAGAACTAACCGAAGTTGCAGATGTCATCTGGCTGACCACCCACGAGCCACGCTGGATGCCCGATGACGTGGACGGCTCAGTGCTGTTTAAACGCAATCGCGAACGCTACCTGGCGATTTCCCGCGGTGAAGCAGACCCCGGTGGCGTGGAGAACCTGGGAGATATCGTGATGGTTCCGCCGGTGCTGCGAGCCCGCAATGAAGGCCGCTTGAAAGCCACCCCGATGGTGGACAGCCTCGATGAGCTCGACGTCGACCATCTCATCTGGTGCACCGGTTTCCGCCCGTCGGTTGGTCCCGTGCGCCACCTCCTCAACGGCTACGCACCGAAGGTCGAAGGGCTTTATCTCATCGGATTCTCCCAGGCCAATGGCCCCGGCGCAGACACCATCATGGGTGTGAGTCCTTTTGCGAAGCAGGCGGCATCGTCGATAAGCAAGCGCCTAAACCACAGTGGTGAGTAAGTAGACTGAGTGCTCGTTGGCGGTTACCGTGCGACGGTCTGCGTCTGGCACGAAGAACTCGCCTTCACCCACGATGGCATCACCGATCGCGATTTCACCCATGAGAACCAGTACTGATTCACATTTTGGTGCGTTGTGCTCGGAAGTTTCCGTGCCCTTTGCCAACGCGATTGCAGTCTGGCGGAGGTGCCCCTCGTTGATGATGATCTTGGCGGCGCGGCCGTGCGCGCTGTTGATGGCTTTGGCTAGTAAGTCGCGGGCTTTGGTATCCAGGTTGTCCATGGCCCCATCCTACCCATAATGTGAGGCGAGACACATTACATCTTTGCCGCGTTATCGCCGACACTCACCGGCTACCTTTCGCCTCACACGTTGAAAGATCGTACCGTTGGGCGCGTGCGCCACACAAAGTTTCCATTTCTCCCGCTCACCGCGATGGGTTTCGCCGCGTTTGTTTACGTCACTTTCGAGATGTTCGCCGTCGGCCTGATCACCCCGATGTCACGCGATCTGAATGTCACCGAAGGGCAGATCGGCCTGCTCATGACGGTATATGCCGGCATCGTTGCGGTGGTGACCATCCCGATTATGTACTTCACGCGTACCTGGAATCGCAAGCCTTTGTTCATCGCCACGCTGGGGTTCCTGCTCGCAGGCATTGTCCTGCAGGCCACGGCCCCGAACTACGCGGTGCTCGTCGTCGCTAGGGCCACTGCGGCTCTTACCCACGGCCTATTTTGGTCCCTGGTCAACGCCATGGCCGCACGCCTCGCCCCGGCGGGTTCAGCTGGAAAAGCAATCGGCCTAGTGTCCCTGGGCTCAACGATGGCGCTGGTTATCGGCTCACCACTGGCATCATTTTTCGGCGGAATCCTCGGGTGGCGCACGACGACATGGCTGCTTGGCATTCTCATTGCGGTTGCCGTTGCCGCGCTGTTTTTGAGCTTGCCGACGATGCCAGCGCTCATCTCACCCTCGCGCGACAAAACAGCTTCTCGACGAAGCGCTCTCCCCTCGCTTGCCATTTACGTCGGCCTGGTTGTCACGGCCGCATTTGCCGCGTATACATTCCTCGGCCTCATCGTCGAGGTCTCGGCGGGCCCAAGCTTCGTCCCGGTTGGTCTGGCAGCATTCGGCACCTTCGGCATCGTCGGAGTTCTCGTGGCGACTCGCCTGGTAGATCGCCGCATGATCAGACTCAATGTCTTCGTGCCAGTGATGCTGGTCGTCGCTGCGGTTCTCGGTTTCGCAGCATTTAGCGTTTCGGGTGCGCTGGCCGTTGTACTGATCGGTGTCATGATCACCGTCTTCGGAATCGGCTACGGCGCTCTCCCCACAGTGGCCACGACCATTTTTTGCACGCCGGAAGCGAGAACCAAGACCGTGCTTCATCGATCTACGTGGTCACCTACCAGGTGGGCATCGCTACCGGTTCCGCCCTGGGAGCAGTGATCGTGGATGCCGGATACATCCCCGGCACTTTACTGATGATGGGACTCCTTGCCATGCTCGCAGGTGGTGCGCTTATTTTCTGGTCGCGCCCTCTGCTGCGGTAGCGAAGCCTGCTGGTTGGAACAAATACAAACACTATGACTTCCAATACAACAGCAATTGCTAGCTCTTTTGCTTTCGTGCAGGCCACAAACGTCATACTCCGTGCTGGGACTGACAGCAACAAACACATTTGGGTTCCTGTTAGACTCCAGCTAAAGGTTTTACGTGTCGATTCAATAAACTCACGAACGCTACACTGCTCTAGGATGGTGCGAATCGTACCTAGAGAAGACGCGGGCCGCTTGTAATTGCTAGCATCCTCCAGCTTCGAACATAGAATTACTAACAATGGATTTTCGCCAGTTGCAATACTTCATTGCCGTCGCCGAAGAACTCCACTTCGGGTACGCGGCGCAGCGATTGCACATGTCTCAACCGCCCCTTTCTAACGCCATAAGGAAGTTTGAAAGCGAACTGGAAGTGACTTTGTTTGACCGAAGTTCACGGTCAGTTTCGTTGACACCCGCGGGTTCATTCCTCCTCCCACGGGCGAAGCAAATTGTTCGAGAAGTAGACGATTTGAAGACTGCATTGTCAACTTTTGGTCAACAAGAACCAATTTCAGTACGCATCGGATTCGTTGGGACAGCTTCCTATCAAATCATGCCCGAAGTACTTCGCGTTGCATCAGTAGAGAGGCCACATCTTTCTATAGAGGTACATGGGGAAATGGTTGCCCCAAACGTTGAGCGATCCTTGATTCATGGCGAACTTGATTTTGCGGTAGTTCGCCTACCTTCTGAAAACCCCCTGATCGAAGCAAAAGTATTACGTTCTGATCGATTCGTACTCGCGATGCCACGTCATCACCGGTTGTTGACTGGTGGGAAATCGCCAACACTCAAAGATCTGCAAGGCGAGGATTTTGTAGCGTATGAGTCAAGCACGGCTGCCGCCAGGGTTCTAGACGCCGACGGCATCTTTAGACGAATCGTTCCACGCAGAATCACAAAGGTCCAAGAGACGTCAACGTTTCTTGCATTGGTTACTGCTGGAATCGGAATTGGATTCATTCCCGAATATGCCTACCCGCTCAACGATTCTTCGCTTGTGTACCAACAGCTGCCTGGTTTGCCTTCTATAGATCTCGCGTTAGCCTGGCGCAAAGGCCTAGAAAACCCGCTTCACTCCTACATTGACTCATTGATGCAAAGAGTGATAGCGGGTTCTAGCGATGCGAGTTCTGATTAACCTTCTTTTGCCAGAAGGATTCAACACTTAATTAGTCGAAGACTGGCGACTCAGCCCGCGAGCCGACTTGAGTTTTCTTGCCTTCAAATACATCTTCAGAGTTAAGACTTTGGTCCAAAGAATGGATTTCCTCGAACTGTTCGCGATCATCGTGATACAAATTCTCTGCCTCCACACTGATCCCGATAGTTTTCTGCTTCGCTGCAAGCCAGGAAACCAAGAATGGGGTAACAAATGCGGTTACAACAACAGCAGCGGCAATCTGGGCCGTTGCCTCATTCTGGATCGCTAAGTAGGTTGAGTCGATCGAAGCGATCGCTGCCGGTGTCGCAATAGCGTTTCCTGCGACGGCAGATTCAGCAGCTCCCGATATGACATTGCGAGTAGGTCGTGGATGTCGCCGAACACGATGCCACACATAGACGAGAAGTACGCATACGCCACCAGAAACTGCGACTGTCACCAGTCCGAGCAAAATGCCGATGGCACCAGATGTCACCAGAACGCGGAAATCGATCCCAGCACCCAACGCGAACGCGACAAACGGGATAATCAATTTCTCACCTGGTGCTAGGAACTCTCGCGTCAAGCTCGATGTATTTCCTAGAATGAATCCCAAGATCATTGGGAACACCGCAGCAAACAACGCTGTCAGCGGAAACTCAGCCAGACCAGCTGCACCTAGCGCCACCATCGTTAGAAATGGCCCGTCATTCACTGACAGGACAGAAATCGCTCCTTTATCCGTCTTGGAACCGTACTGCGAAGTTAGAGCGACATAGAGTGACCCATTGGAGTTGGACATCGCCGCAATGATCGCCAGGGGCAACAGCCCCCATAAAGTTCCATTCGGCATTACGAAAGCAACAAACAATCCGAGGGCAACTGCGATTGCAAACTTAGAAACAGTTAAAATTACCCCTTTTTCAAGCGACGGTAGCGCAGACTTGATGCTTATTTGTGAACCAACCGAAACAAAGAACAATGCGATCAGTACGGCAGCGCCCTCCTTAAACAGTGCAGTCGTGAAACTTCCAATTTCAAGAGCCTGAGGGTAAAAGGTATTGACAAGGGCGCCCGCGAAAAGCGGAAGCACCATCAGCGCTCCGGGAATCTTTCCTAGTTGCTTAAGAACTGCGTCCATCTCTAACTCCAACTCCTATGACACGCCACACGGTATTTTCATTTTGTGACTTACGTCTATTTCTTGATGTGTGATGCTACGTACAGCTGAACTCAAAGAGAAATACCTATTCATGCGACCCGATACCGGATAGGTATCGATCATGGTTACGACTCTTTTTGCGAACAATCTGGCAAGCACGTCGGTTGTAAAGTGTCAAGGAATTTCCCTTTTGCCCATAACGGATTCACCATTTCGGCAGTGCTTTTATTGGTACCATTCCACCGCGTCAGCCCTACTAAGGTTCAATAACCAGGCTGCCGACATGGAGCGCGCCGAATGATACTCTCTTCGCTTGCATGCAGATGTCCGGCGGTCGACCCCACCTGAACTAAGCTTGGGAATGTCAGGTACCTTAGCTGGCTTCTACAAAAGCGTCTGGTTTTCCAGACGGTTTTGCGTAAGCAAGTCTAAGCAAGGATCATATTGTCGATCAGACGAACACCTTCAACCTCCGCCGCGACCAACGCCAACGCCGGCTCTTCGAGGGAAACGACGAGGGTATCGTCGTCAAGCTCAGCGAGAGAAGTCGGGGTGACCACCGTGATTCCCGGCGCGGCGGTGTGCGCTGCTGATGGCTTGAGCTAGGAGATCGCAGGCTTTCGTATCCAGGTTGTCCATGGCCCTTCTTGCGCGCAAATTACCACAAATGTGATACACCTCATATGGGCAAATATTGTGGACACCTGAGCTAAACTAATGAAACGTATTTCAGAAATCCCAGCGGATCGGAGTTCTTTTGTGACCAGCGCTGCAGCACCACTTTCCCAGCTATCCGTGGAGCTCTACGATTCTCTCGCTTCTACAACGCCCAGTAGATTCCCCGACGTTGACGAAGCATTCAGTGATTGGCATCGCACGGGCAACCCGCACTCGTTGGCCACGGCAGCTCAGCTCTTGGCGGGATATGGCGTCGCAGAACGCTCCTTTTCATCTCTCAGTTGCGGGATAATGCTAGGTTCGATGTCATCCCTGGCAACGAGTACTGACCCTTGCTACGAAGTGTTCGCTGACAGGGCAATTTACATTGCGCGACGTGGGGCACCTGCAATGTCGGAGAGCCTCAGCCGCATCGCTTTCCAGCTGCAAGAAACTGCACAGTCCATCAATCCGCGGATCGCCCGCGTCGATCACACTGTTGCATTGCATTTGGCCACTCACTACGGGAATGAGTTTCTGCCAGAAGGTACTTGGGAGCAGATGTACAGGGCAGTTTCAGCGCTCCATGAGAACAATCGACATGAAGACGTCATTGACTTTTTCGACGCGCTCAGCACGAATCTCAACATTAGTATGCGCAGTTCCGAATACCCTGTGTACATCCGACTTTTGTTTACTCTGCGGGACAGCCGTTATGCACTTGACAATGCTAAAGGCGCACAATCAATCAGCTCCAGCGCCGTGATGTGGGCAATGTTTGACGAAGACGGTGAGTTCACTGATATCACACAGCTTTACGACGACGACCTGATCCAGGAACTCCTCTTTGAGTTCGTGCGCACTCTCCACTTGATCGAAGTTGACGAGGCAGAGGAGCTAAAAGCTCTTCAACTGGCGCTATCGAGGCTCGCAGACCCTGTCTCACTTTCAATTGCTGCTCATCGCATGGGCAAAATCTTTTTCAATCAGGAAGATTTTTCCAAATCGTTCACTCACGCGCAACAGTCATTGAAGTTTGCTGAGGAGGCGAAAGACTATTGGGAAATCGAGAAGGCGATCCGTTTGCTTTCGGATTTGTTTGAAGTGGCCGGGGACCCTTCCCGCCAGGCGGGAATCCTCATCGAGGGCTTACATAAGATGCCGCTCACCACTGAAAGTGGCTTTAACGAGCACATGGCTGTATATCGGTTGAAATTCCGCCTCGCAGAGCTGAATGAAGGGGCTGGCCAAATAGCCAACGCAAAGAGTTTATTTCTACAGGCCGCAGAACACCTTGAAATGGCGCAAGAGGTGGAGTCAGCGCAAGAGTTGCGCGATCGAGCCACTCAGCTTTAGTTTCGCCTGGTTAAAAGTTATTCCCCCATCGCGGGGCCATAATTGAACATGCTCGATGGTCGCGAATCCGATTCGATATACGTTTCGGGGGTACTTCAAAGCGAAAACGAGGTGAAAAACTCCTGCATACGCGATCGCCAGTACAGTTTCCAGAGAAATGTAAGCGCAACTCTACTAGCCTTATCTTCGTCTTGGCTTCACATGCATAACCGCTATTGACCTCAACAGGGAGTGGCACCAGAATAGTCCGTTTTCATGTGTCGTCGTGCCGTTAGATTCTTGCGCACACCGCGTCGAGGAAGGACTTGGATGACGAATCCTTTTACCCCGCCAGAACCCCACCACGATGGCGGGTTTACTCCACCACCGAGCCAACCCGGACCGGTCTCGTCTTCAGGCGCGCCCTTCAGCCTCCCTTCCGACTCGCAAAGCACTGGGGTACCAGCTTTCGGGGTACCTGACGGTTCGTCGCAAAGCAGCTTTCCGCAACCAGGCTCAACCTCGGCTCTATCGGCTTCCGCTGGCCCGTGGTTGCCTGCTCTCGGCGCGGCACTGACTGCAGTGGCGGGAATCGTGTTCACGATCATCACGGGCGTTACTTCTACGTCGACTGAGTCGGCTTGGCTTTGGCTCTCGCTCACTGCGTGGTTCCTGGCGGGTGTCTTGACGTTTATCTTGCTTGGCTTCTACACACTGATCGATACGCGCAGGCAGGCGGAGTCATTCTATATCTCCAATACGTTGCAAACATTTGTTGTGCGCGCAGCACTTGGTTTGGGCGTGATTGGCGTGATTGTTTCGGCGATTCAGATCGCTTTCTGGTTTGGCAAAGCATTCGGTGGTTAGCGATCGTGAGGAAAACAATGACTTCTTTCAAGCAGCTTAAGCGCATCGCCACAGCCGCCCTCGCAGCGACTGTCATCGTCGCTCCTGGCTTTGCTGCTGCACAGCCCGGCGAACGTTCGATGCAGCGCGAGAACGCCCTGGCGCAGTTTGGTTCTTGCGTGGCGAACACCAAGAATGCTGACGTAATGGTGGTGCTGGACGAGTCTGGCTCGCTTCGTGGCGGTGGCGGTGGCGAACCTACCGACCCTGAGAATATTCGCGTTGATTCCGCGTTGGACCTAGTCTCGCAATTGTCGTTGATGGCCACCGACCTTGATGCGGACGTGAATGTGAAACTCGCCGGCTTCGGCGAAGGCTACCGCTCTGATCCAGAGACCTACGGCGACTGGGTCAACGTGAAGAACAATCCCGGAGACCTCACTGCAGCTCTGGAGGATGCCCGCGATCGCAACAACGATGGCTATACCATGTACGAGGACGCTTTTTCTGGCGTACTGCGTGATTTCGGCGCGCACTCGGATCCGAACGCCTGCCAGGTCGTCTTGTTCTTCACCGACGGTTTGCTCACTGTTCCCGGCGATGCGAGCGCCGACGGCACCGCCCGCGAGTCGATTTGTTCTGCCGACAGCCCAATCGCGGACTTGCGTCGCGCAAACATACAGATTTTCACGGTCGGCCTATTGCCGCGTAACGACGAATCCCCCGAAGAGCTCTTGCGCAGTATCGCGGAGGGCGACGAATGCACTGGTGCTCCGGCCAACGGCGCATTCTTCAATGCTGGTACCGATGCCGTCGCGCTCTACGATGCATTCCGCTCCTTGATTCCGGCTCCCGGTACAACCGAAGAGCAACAGTCCGTCAACGATATCTTCTCGTTCGTTCTCGACAATTCCACCAGCCCGGTACGTCTCTCTGCAGTGCCACTGACCCGGACTGAACCAGGTCAGCTCATTCCGATGATTGCCGGACCCGAGGGAGACACTCTTGATTTGACCCAAGGCACGCATCAGCTCAACGGCGCAGAGATCACCGTCGAAGAATCCCCAAGCTTGCCGGGCATGTTCGATGCCACGATGACCTTGGAATCGGGCCAATCGTGGGCGGGCGAGTGGGAGCTTTCGTACCGTGTTGAAGGCGACATCGACGCCGATTACAAAGCCCGCATGACTATCGCACCGGGCATTCAAATGACCGTCGACGAACTCTCCGACACCGCCCCAGCACTATCCAACGACACCACGTTGAACGTAAATTTGCTGCGCAGCGACGGCTCTCCCGCAAAACTTGATGGCACCGCCGACCTCAAGGCTACTTTACTTGCCAACGACGGTACCTCCTACGAATTAGGATCCACTTCCATCACGGATGGCTCCGCTACCGTATCCCTGGAATCTATCGAAACCGTCACCACAGGCACCCTGCAACTGGAATCGACGATCACTACCGCAGCGGCAGGCTCTGTCCCGGGCACACAACTCAGCCCGATCTACTACGAATCGCGCCTGACCGTCACCCCGGTGAACATGCCACGCGTCAGCCCACAGATTCAGACGGCGATCGAATCCGAGTCCAGCACGATCACATTGCCAGTATCCGGTCCGGGTTCGGTATGGGTGGAGGACTCCGAAGCCACCGACGCTACCGCGCTCTTGCCTGAAGGTGCCGAGCCGGTGAGCATCACCAGTTCCCATAGTTCCCAAGACAACGCACTTAGCCTGGGCGAAGGCGAAACCGGCGAGATCACGCTAACGCTGACTGCCCCGAAGCTTGCCGATGGCCCGGTCTCACTGCCAATCACCGCCCATTTGGTGTCCAGCGAAGACAACGCTCAGGCTGAAGTTCCGGTGACGATTACCGGCTCAATGCGCGCCCCTGTCTCCGGCTCGGCGTTCTCCTTAGCCTTGGTCATCGCCCTCATTTTGGCGCTGGCTATTCCGCTCGGCCTGCTCTACGGCATTAAGTTCTTCACGGGACGTATTCCGACGCGCCCAGGTATCAGGGCACGTTCCTTGCCAGTTGCGCTAGAGGCAGGTCAGTTGGTGCGTCGCGACACCGGCGGTCGTTTCACCATGTCGTACGACGAAATCATGCGTGACACAGTACGTACCCAGGCGAGTTCGACCTCCGTCATGCTCGACGGCTACGAAGTTCGCGTCCGCTACGGTGCCAACCCATTCACCACTGCAAAGGCCGTGTCATCCTCCAACTTCTCAGTCTCGGACGAAGGCCGTCAACAGGGGACCTACGCGGAACTGCCTCTTGCGCTGCACAACCACTGGTTTGTGATCGCCGATCAATTCAACCCTGATCAGGGCACAGTAGTGGTTGCTCTCGACGAACGCGCCGACCACAAGAAGGTCGCCGACACCGCGGCGACGATCGCGACCAAGGGGGTCGAGCGTTTACAGCGGGTGACGGAACAAGCGCAGAAGGCAGCCGGAACAAACGTCTCTGCACCAGGCAGCTCCGGGGAAACAGGTGCAACCGGGGAGAGCTCCCCGCGTACACCTGCGCCAACGGAACCAACACCTCATAATGAAGGTCAATGGCAGGCCAATTCTCCATTCGGCCAGCAGTTCCCTAGTCCGAATACCCCGAATACCCCGTTCCGCCAAAATCCCAACAAAAACCCTGGCCAGCCTCGGCCGGGCGGAAATCCTTTCACCCCTCCGCAGTAGTCGGATCCGTTGTATTCGTCACCAAGATTTAGTTATCCAAAGAAGAAAGAAGAGCAGGTAAGTAATGCAGAAGTTCCTCGTGGTAGGTTGTGGCGGTTCTGGTGCGAAGACGCTGGAGTACATGATGGACCAGCTCAAAGCAACGCTGAAGCGGCAGGGTTGGGAAAAGAATCGCTTGCCACAGGCGTGGCAATTCGTGGCTCTCGACGTTCCTATCGAGCCGGAATCTTCGTCGACAGGATTGCCTAACGTGCGTTCTGCTGGCGGACGCTATGTCGGTATCGGAACGACGGCTTCCTACAACGAGTTCGACGCATCAGTGTCTGCTGACTTAGCGAAATCCGCCGCACTCGGTGAGATCGCTACATGGGCTGCACGCCACCCGAGCACAATCACCACCCCGATTTCTGACGGTGCCGGCCAGTACCGCGGCCTTGGTCGAATGCTGACAATTCCTGCTCTGGGTCGTCTTCGGAGCGAACTGGAAGATGCGGTGTCGGTGATGAACAGTGGCGCGGGCGAACTCGACGAGTTTGTTTACCGTGTTACCGGTACCCACCAGGACACTTCTAACACTGCACCGATTGTGCTCGTGGTGTCATCGATGGCTGGCGGCGCTGGCGCGTCAATGTTCTTGGATGTCTGCCGTGTTCTCTCCACGCTGCCAACCGTGTCCGCGGGCAATACCGCGGTGTTTATGTACACACCAGAGATTTTTGAGCAGATCAACAAGTCGCAGATGACCGGCGCATGGCCGAACTCGCTGGCAGTTTTCGGCGAAGCTTTCGCAACGCAAACCGGCGCAGCACACGCCTCGGACCGCGAACTATTCAATGCGATGGGCATTAGCGGCACCGGCGGAGGAAGCACCTTCGCTCGTATCCTGCCAATCGGCGCACGCATGGGTGCCATGGGCACGCTCTTTGGCGATGGCCAACCGTCCACGATTTACCGCGGGATGGGCCGTTCGCTTGCCGCGCTGGTGAGCTCGGAAAAGGCGTCTGGTTCCTTCAAATCCTACTTCTTCGGCAACACTGGCAGTCCGGCAGCAAATCGTGCCTTGTTGGGTTGGGCGGATGAGGAAAAGCTGTCGTGGGATGCACTGCCTTGGGGCACGTGGGGTTACGCCCAGTTGTCGATGGGACGCGATCGTTACGCGGAGTATTCGGCGCAGCGATTGGCGCGTATTGCGTTCGATCGTTTGCTCACCGCTCATCTCGACCCAACTTCTCCTGCTACTGGCGAGGAACAGCTCCGAAAGAAGCTCGATGAGAAGACAGCCCCACTGGCCAACGAGAATCTATACCTTTCCACGTCCTTCCTCTCGGCTCAACCGAACAACGCGGAGATTGATCACTGGCTCAAGCAGGTATTTAATGCGCCGGAGGCGGCCGCAACGATGCAGGCGCAGAGTGATCTGCGTGCTTCTCTTCCAGAAGGCGACGGTCAGCGCGGGCGTGATTGGGTACCTGTGATTCGCGGTCGCCTGGCAGACCCGGGTGTGGCTCGCAGCCTTCAAGCCCCGCTGGCAGACGCGGCGTACGACGCGGCCTACGCCTACGCCAACGTGATCGCTAACAACACTGTTGCCATGGCAGAGAAGCAGCTCGCAGAGAACGGTCTGCCATTCACTATCGCGCTTGTTGAGCGTCTGCGCGACGCTATTTCCAACCGTGTCGTGCAGTCCCTCAAGAGCTTCCTTGCTGAGCGCGCCGGAGCTTCCCTGTTAGCTCCTCCTGCTGGATTCGAACAGCAAATGGGTGAGCTCAGTGGCTCTGGCACCGTCAAGCAATCCGGCCAGATCCTAGACAACATTACCGGTCTGTACGGTCCACAACTGGGGCTACACTTCCGCGTCGCCGTCGCGAGCATCCTGCAGCCAGCGCTAGAGGATTTTTCTCACAACGTGCTAAAGCGCCTGCATACTGCTTTGAATGACTCCCTGGAGGTACTGCAGCGCGATGACAACGTGCAGGCCGCCACGCTCAACCTTGCGGACGTCGCCACGGACGAACCCGTCGCGTGGCCGCGTGAAAGCGATCAGCGTGTGAACGATCGTTTCCGCGGTTCCCACAACGAGATTCTGATCACCGAAGTTGATCGCTTCCTTGAAGACTTCAACTCGCATCTGTTGGATACGGTCCAAGCCAATGACAAGGAAGTCCGTGATCACGAGCAGGCAGCACGTCGCGCCGCTCGCGCGGTAATTCTTGGCGAGTGGATCACCGAGGGTTACGATCTCGCGCCGCAGAACACTCTCGCTCCAGCCCTCACCGAGATCTCACCTGATAGCAACCGTGTGTCCTGGGTCAGCCCACAGTTGACCCGTCGCCCGAAAAGCAGCAACTCTCTCGCGGATCCGCGTGAACCTCGTCCAGCGATTTTCGATATCAAGTTGCGTCCAGATCAGTTGCTCGATCGTGCTCGAAGCTGGATCAACCGCCCGAACTACCACTTCTCGCGTTTCATTTCCATGGATCTCCGCACCTACTTGCTGGATGATCAAGCGAACGAGATCGAAAAGGACGCGCGCGTCAGCCGTTTGCGCTCCGCATTCCGTGAGGCGTTGGACCAGGCGCGTCCTCTGGCTGCAGTCGATCCACACACGCTTCGCGCGGTGCATGGCACAGAGGTCGAGTTCCACTTCTCCTTCTCCGAGATTCCGTTCAAGGACACTAACGCCGCTGACGAATTGGCCCAGATTTTGGAGTCTCGACCTGATCTGACAAGCCAAACTACCCAGGCCTTTGATAAAGCACTAGCGCAAAAGGCAAACGTGCAACAGATCGACGTGTTCGGTTCCTACCCGAACTACTCCCCGATCGTTTACAGCTCGCTCATTGACCCAATCGGGGAGGATTGGAATAACAAACGCAACAACCCTGAAGGTTTCTGGAAGCTACGCCGTACTCGTCCACTGGCAGGCAGCCTCCCTATGTCCAACGATGAGCGCCAAGCAATGGTCGCGGGATGGATAATTGGCGCAATCACCGGCCGCATCTACGTTGCTAACCAGGGCCAACACAACGCGACCGCCCACGTATACGACGACAGGGCCCAAGCTTGGGTTGATTTCCCGAACCCAATGCTCACTCCTCCAGCGGCAATGCAGAGCATGCTCGACTGGATGCCAGCAGTCATCGAATCCTCTCTCGTCGCATACGCAACCGTGCAGACTGTGTCCGCTGAAGGCGCGGTTGGTGGTTCGTTGCGCCCGTACCACTTGCTGCGTAGCCTTTACGACGACAACCCTGTCAAGAAGACCCCTGTCGGCCGTGGCATCAATCACCCGGCAGCAAATCGCTTGGCGGATTACCTCGCCACTGGCGAACGTCCAGGTCAGCAACCAAGCGGCACATCGATTGAAGAGCGTTACCAAGCGGTGAAAGAGGCCCTGGAAAACTCGCGCCGCAATGCAAGCCAGTTCATTCCGGATAGTGCCCACACACTGCCTGGCCAGCGCCGAGAGGATAAGCCTTTCGCCGAAGTCACATCACGTTCCCTTGCAGCGCAGATGCCGTTGTACCGTGACCTTGCCCCAGACGTCGCCGTTATGATTCCGGAGCTACTCCAACACCTAGAAATGGCGAAAAACATGGCGTTGAACCCAACCGTCCCTGGCCCGCACAACGACACCGAAATCGCTGCGCCCGAGACTCCTCGTCCGCAGGTCTTCGGTGATGGAGGCCTGTTCTAGTGTCCGTTCCGTTCACGATATTTTTGGGTTCAGGCTCGCTTTCCGACGAGATTCGCACCCGCCTCACTGACCTAGCCGCGGTGGGAGTAACCAGGCCATTCGCGTGGATCGACTTGGCACAGTCAACGGCGGGTGCACCGATCCGCTTCGTCTCGTCGACAAGCGAGGAAACCGTACGTTACCTGCCACTTGACGATGTCTTGCAAACCGCGACCCACTTGTCGCAGACGATGCTGGCGGTCCTCATCGACCCGCTTGATGACGGCTCCGATCGCCTTGATGTTAGCGCCGTTAATGAGTGGATCAGTACACTGAACTCACGCTTGCCGCGTCAACTACAACGCGTTCGCGTCCTCGTGCCACGTCAGCCACTGAATCATGTGCAACCTGTGCCACTGATGTCGTTTTCATCCGTAGCTATCGCCGCCGAAGACTCCGCCGCCCCAGGTTCGGCAATGTCTCCCGTCGTGCGTTCCGACGACCCAGTCGGCGCAGCCGAAGTTGCCGCGCCCACAATCGCCACGATGTGTGGCTTGTGGATCACGGAGAAATCCAGCGCACTTATCGACGATCGTGGCCATGCCATCGCTACCGGCGATGAGTACTCCTTCCGTTTGGCACGCGCCTTTTACCGCAACATCAACGCGTCAACCGCGGAGGCTGAGCTGCGTAGTCGCGCAATCGATATTTCCCAGGACCTGCCACGTCCACAAACCATCGACGGCCGCCAGATCATGGTGCTGCAACGCCCGGACGAAGTACTTCCGCAGGTTTCCGACCTGCTGATCGGAAATTACTACGACTCATTAATCACTGCACCAGCGCAGGTGAAGGGCCGCGAGGCAACACAGACCAGCGCGTGGGCGGCGCTGTCCGACTTTTCGAAGAAGTTTTTCCGCTCTTTGATTGGCACCCCGCAAGACTGGAAGGCTGCAGCTTCAGCCACCCTGCACCGTGGAGTCGCCCAAGCCGTGCAGCGAAACTTGTACGGCGACACATCCGGCGTGGAAATCGTTCTCGGTTCCTACCAAGGTCAAGGCCAGAATCGATCACTCTCCGAGTTTTCTCGCGAAGCATCACGCGCCGCAGCTACAGCCAACGAGATCAGCAAGCAAGAAGGTCTCAGCGTCGATCCGCCACCTGCGCTCAGCGACATGTGGAATGGATATCAATCAATGGCTCTCACTCTTGTCGACGGCACCGACAGACTCGGTGGCAAACTAGCTGCCCCTCGTGATAGCCAGAACAATCCGATGATCGTCCCGGAAGGGTGGCTGTCAGTCCCAGATGTCGACGAATCCTTCGAAGGATTCCACCCGCTGCTCGAAGATGCAGTTGCAATGACAGAAGAAAACGCGACGATCCTGCCATTCGACTCGTTCACGGCCGAAAACTATGCGCAGGACCTAGAGTTTGTTTCCGGGCAGTCATCCGATCCGACGATTCAGCGCCTCCGCAGCAACTTTAACGAATGGCGCAATAAGTATGCGCGCTCCTACGCCTGGCAAACCGGACAGCGTTTGACCAATCTCGTCTATGAGGCGCAGCACCGTGGCCGCGAAGCGACCATCGACCTGCACAAGACCACGCAAGAACTCGATCAGTTGCGCCAGCGCGACTATGCGGAAGAGAATGCACGCCTAACAAAGCGATTGCACATCTTCACTGCAATCTGGGCGGTCGTGATGATCATCTTGCTGTACTGCGGCATCGCTCACTACGTCGACTCCATCAAGTTCTACAATTCGCAGCCGACCATCGACTGGAAGTGGACCGTCTTCGGCGTATTCGTCGCTACCATATTGACGTTAGGAACACAGACTTTCGTCTTCGCGCGCGGTAGACGTGGCATCGCAACCGACCAAGCGCGTCACGAGGAACTCGTCGAAAAGCAAGAAGTGGCACTGACAAATCGCAACGCGGCTTTACAAGACATCAACCGTCTCACCGGTGCATATCAGCAGTTCTTGGCCTGGTCAAAGTTAGCTGGACGGGCAATTTCCCGCCCATTGGGCAACAACGTGACTCAAAAAGTTCGGGTCGCCAATCCAACGGACGGTATGCCACGCACCACCCAGTTCGGCGAAGCAAAGCTCAGCGAAGAAGACATCCAACAGCTCACGTTCCGCCTCCGCAACGAAATCTACAACCGCGATTGGGCAGGCGACGCGTTCGACCGCACCATCAATTCGGCAATCGAAGCACTCAAACGTTCTCAGGGGATCGCCGCGATCAACGTCAATGACCTCTACGGCCAACCTGGCGCGAACTCGCATTCAAACCTGGACCGACTCTCACAAGTCGCCACGTCAGATGCTCTGGACGGATACGACTTCTCCGGTGAGGAGTGGACTAAAGCGCTGCTCAATCCAAATATCTCCGAACTGCTTAGCTCAAAGCTCAACCAAGTCATTGTCTTCGACGACGGCATGCAGAAGAACATCTCGCAGCAGGAGTTCCTCGCACCGCTTACTGAGTCTAAAGTCGACGCCGGACTGTTCGCGTCGCAGACAATCGCAGGCATCGGAGCGAGTAGCGGGGCCACCACGGTTGACCCGGCGGTCTCCATGCAGGACCAATCCCTCCGCGCAGGCGAACAAGGAAACGGACTATCAAAATCCGCAATACTCGTACAGTTCGGCGGATTTACCCACTTGTCCAACCTGGCTAACGAGGCTAGCTTTACGACGCCGACGAAACTCGATCACCCTACCGACATCACGTTCCACGATCCCGGAACCATCTTCTAACTGTTTGAAGGAACAACATGCCCACCAACGATTTGATGCAGGAACTCGCTCAAGTTCCCGTCGAGCTGCTCGGCAGCATTGCTCTGCAAGAGCACGTCGACGAGGAATCGGTGCGATATTCGCTCGGTGAAGCGTACGGGCACCTTGCGCCAATCGTCGCCAAGATTCTGGCCGGCGAGCAGACTTCATTCGCACAACCAGAGAACGGCAATGCGATGATCATGGACGCGGAGTTCGTCGACGTTGCTGACGAGCCAATCAATGCCTCGCAGGGACAAGAACAACACTCAACTCTGCACGCGAAGAACCCTTTCGACGCACCCGCTTCAGAAGCTTCGCCGTTTGATGCAACTAATCCGGCAGAAAATCCTGTCTCGGCGACTCCATTCGACATCCAGGAGGAGATCCGCAAGCTGCGTGAGCAGCAGTTGAAGTCGATGACGATCAACGAGGACGACTTCGTGAGCCTCAACGCCTCTGATTTTGTGGGATACACCTTTTCGCAACCTGAGCTCAACGACACCTCTGGCCTGACTGCTGAACGGGAGCTGCCCCAGATCGAGGCAGACACCAGCGAAGTCAGTGAATCTGTTGCAACACCGGCCGACAGTTCCCATCGGGGAACAGTGCTCCTGACATGGCCAAAGAAGAGTTTTCCCCAAGAGAACTACACTCTTTTCCGCGTCATCGCCTCCGACTATGAGATGCATCCGCTGAGTCCAGAATCCGGCGAACAGCTCGTCGTAACGCAAGGACGCGCTTTTCGAGACAAGAACCTCGGAGAATCCGCAATGCGACATTATGCGGTATGGGCGCACAGTGCTCCTCTCGCTAGCGGCCTCACCGGGGTGTTGATGTCTCAACCGGTTCTAGTCGGTGAACAAGTCGTCGTGTTCCCTCCGGAAAACGTTCAGATCACGGAATCCGCAGGCACCATCCAAGGCTCCTGGGAGCTTTTGGATGGACACACCGGTGTCACCATTTACGCTAAGCCGGAAAACCGTCACAAGCCATTGATCAATCCGGAGAACGCGCTAAGTTCCGGAATCGATCGACAGGGCTTCGTCTACGACATCAAAGATCCTGGCCATCCGATTGAGTTTCAGATTTTCGGGAAGGTGGAGTTCCGCGGGACAACCGTCCGCGAAGAAATCGGTTCACCGGTCGTGAAGATCCAAACACGCGCAGAAGTCGAACAGGTCAAGTTGATCACGTACGAAATCACCGGCGAGAACCAGGACGAAATCCTGCTGGTCTGGGAGGCCCCGTCCAACGGCAAGGTAATGACATGCCTCTCCGCCACTCCTCCAGGACCTGAACTGCATTTGCAGATGGTGGATAAGCGGTGGATCGATGCCGATGAAGCGATTAAATCCGGTACCAAAACTTTTGAGGAAGTAACCACTCCTCGGGAGACGGTCATTCAGAATCTGAAGTGGCCCGAGTACCACGAGGTGTACATCACCCTGGTGAACATCATCGGTGACTCCGCATGGGCGACCAAGCCAGCAGTGCTGCAACGCGTCGAGGATATCACGCAGCACCGCCTCATCGAACGCGTGAATAGCCAGTTGATTACTTTTGACTGGCCACAAGGGGCCGCATTTGTCACCATCGAGCGCGACGGGCAAGGACCACAGCAATTGATGCGTGAGGATTATCAACGCCAGGGTGGGGTACGCCTCAAGCTGACGCACACTGGTGAGAAAGATATCAAGTTCACCCCGACTGCAATTTACGAGGGCAAGGTCACCAGAGCCCAGAACCCTCGGGTGATCTCATATCCGGGTCTGAAGCGCTACTCCTACTTCATCACCTACAGGAACGGCACGTGGCACCTTTACATTTGGCGCATCGGCTTTGAAGACCGCAACCCGCCAGAGTTCCGCCTCGTTCACAACCAGAAGAGATTCCCGCTCTTCCCTGGAGACGGTCAGCCACTGCGCGTAGCTGCGCGAGGGGGCCAAACATTTGACCAGGTGATCCAGCCACAATATCTTCCCCCCGGCGAGCCGAACAGCACTCCGGAAAATTCCAGCTGGATGATCGAAAGCACTTTCCCGCCGACGGGATTCTTCCGTCTCTTTGTAGTTGAAAATGAAGCCGACGAGGGCCGTGCTCGCCAGGTGGTTTTGGAGACCGGCAATCCTCTCTATATCCATGTCAATCGAGGTCAATGATGAACGGTGCTTTTAGCTTCGCGTCTTTCGCCCCCGGTAGGAATCGTGCCGGTGGCTGGGGCGTAGGTGAACGATATGGGTCCCTGGATGACCAGGCGATCAAAACCTTGCAGAGCTTGATCCCTACGAAGATCGATGACGGGGTGAAATTGGGTACCTACCCTGATAGCAAGGAACTGACGCGACGCACTCGTCGATACGCATGGTTGGACTCACCACTCAACCCGCAGCAACGCATCTTCGTGGCATCTGTTAATCGTGGCAACGATGCCACCGGACGTGGAGCGAATACGTATTCCTACTTGGCCATCGCTGAGACCAGCGACGACCCGGTGAATTGGTTCTACTCCCCCGCGATCCCGGCCCCCTACGGACCGACGGAAACCGCCGACGCGCGAATCCCTCACGGTGCCCCGACGCAGAACGGACCGCTTGCCGATGGTTCAATCATCGATGCATTCCTCGACCAAGACCACGAAGCAATTACTGGCCATTTTGGCCACATCGGCCCTACACCGCACAACCGTAGAGACACGTTAAAGTGGATCGTTCACACGGTGAAGACCGCCGATGCGTTCACGAAGGTGGTTGTGGGTGCGCCCCTGTCAGAGCTCAACCTGTGGGCCGCGGCGATTTCACGCACGCTCGGCAGCGCCTTCGGATTCACTACTTTTGAGCGCCCCAACACCCTGGAAATTTCTCTGCGCGCGGGCGCGTCTTTCGTGATGGTTCCCGTTCGCGACCTGACGCTGCTGAGCAGATTTAGCTTTGAGGGTGCTCCAGTGACCCTGATTAACACCGCCGACGCCCCACCGCACGTACCGGATCTGCCGGACGAGAACGCTCAGGCAGACACAGTGCTCCCTGACTTCACTGACTTCACCGGCTTTCCGGGGACCAACCCCGCCTCCCACACCAGCGACGTCAGCGGTATGCTCAGGCGCCACGACTCGGAGAGTCAATCCGGCCTCGACGGATACAACCCGTTTACCGCATCGTCGACCCCTGAGGACATCGAAGAAATCCCAGTTAAACCAGAACGTCGCATGCAGTTCGAGTTAGGCCAAGCCGACTACCAGTTCATCCAGGACGCATCGACCGCCGAATGGGAACAGGCGCTCACCCTCGGTGGCGGAGACATCAACCGCGACCGCGTTCTCGCTTACCTCTATGGCGCGATCAACCACCCTCGGCTAGAAATGGAAACACGGACCGCGGTGTGTACCGCAATGATCGTCGGCGCAGTCTACGAGCTTCCGTGGTGGCCGTTCGGCGAACTCGATGCCGACGAGATTACTGAGCTGCGCAACGCCGTGGCTGATCGCATCATCGACGAAGGTGCCGCGCCTCAGCGCGCGTGGCGCAAGTACGACAACAGCGAACTAAAAGCGCTTCTCGACGACATCGCTGCCGAAGTCATGCGCCGCCGCCTCCCAGCATCAAGCGAGCCTCGGGCAACACATCGCAACCCTTTGTCAAGCCAAGTTCCCGGCAACCGTCCGGGTCACCCCGGCCCGGTCAACTTATAAGCCCGCGCAGGAAAGATCTAGGAGAAAGCACCCATGCCAAACATCATTCTGGACAACGGGCAATCCCACCCCGTGCCGTGGTTTCAGCTGCTCAATGTGCAAGTTCACTCACGCGGTGGCAGCGACGTAGAGATGGAGCTCGTCATTTCCGGCGAGAATATCTCCGCGAATACCGCAGGCAACACTCGAAAGCTAGTCACAGCTTGCCCACGTGGTGCGTCGATAAGCGTGAAACCGATTGGTCGCGACGATTTTCCCTCGGGAACCTCCGTCTCGCTTGCGATGACCACGCAAACCTCCGATGCAGCCACTAACACACACTTTGAGTTCCCGATTGCACGCGTCGACGGTCTCACTGAAGCCCTGTTAGCGAAGATCACCGGCGAGTCACCTGATCTCGTTGTAACTGCACGCGGGGTTGATGCAGCGCAACACCTCAATAGTGAAGCGATGACAGTACTGACCGCCCTGCGGGATTTGCTTCCTGCCGACCACGGAATTACCGGCATCGAGCTAGTAGCGGATGCGACAGCATCGACCGCGCGTTCGATTACCGACGAGCAGCTCAGCGGCATCATGGACCTCATCGGGGGCGTATCTTCCGCGCTGGGTTCCCCACCGGTCACCTTCAACGGGAGGCCCCTGGACAAGAACTCCGGCATCGTTGTTTTGCAGCGCGCTTTGGAGCAGCGTTCCGCTGCGGTGGGAAATGAGGACGTTCTCCATGCCGGCAAGCCAGACACCCTGCTTGTGACCGCAACATCAAACCCCCGCGCTGTGATGATGAAAGCGGAAGGCCCGTCGGTGTGCTTGGTTACCGGGTCCAACCCGGAGGCTGAACGTGCGGTGATCGCCCCGCATATTGTCAACACCGCTGCGGTCGTCGCTCTCGACGAGGCCCTCATCAGTGGATTGAAGAGTGGCAACCAGCAACTAGTCCTGCCAATGTGCGAAGCAATTGCGCACACGATCAACAACCACGAGTCCCGAAAGAGGTAACGCATGTCGCATGTAGTGAGGGATCCATATTCGTTTCAGATCCTCGAACCTGGCGCGACTCACTCCGCCGATGGGCGCAAGCTGCCGGAAAACTGGGCCGAAGGCGTGGCGCACTGCGTGGCCATGGCCGGGGCGCGCTCGTCTGGAAAGAGCCTGTACATCGCAGTGTTAGTAAAACAGCTGGAACTGCTGGCCAATGAGCACGATAGATCAGTTCTACCTGTGGACCAGTCCACCGCGGATCGGTACCACGACAACTACGAAGTGCCGCTCTTCGAGGAAATGAAGCACATGGACACCACGCCGTCCGGCGCAAACCTCGACGCATACCAGAGCGATCCGTTCATTTTCTCCCTCGGCGAATGGCTCGATCCGGAGGGTGTCCTACGCACCAATTACCTTGTCATTCGCGATGTGGCTGGCGAAGACCTAGAGAATCTACAAACTGATACCTCTTATCTGAACTTCTTCCAACACGCCGATTTAGTTGTTTTCCTCTTCGACCCGCTCCGCGTGCCATCCGTGAGCAACTTTCTGCACGGATTTATCACTGACGAGGCGGCCACGGGAGGCGACCCCGAGACTGTCTTTGCCAATCTGATGACGCTTCTCGGCCCTGCTCGCCCGAAACTCGCCATCGCCGTGAGCAAGTTCGACACCTTGCAAAAACTCGAGGAACTCGATCAAGGCGATTGGAAGCTCATCATGGGCAACGTTGGCGCCGCTTTCCGACGAGACACCGGCATCGGATTCGATTGGACCGACGCCTTCGTTCTCAACCAGGAAGTTCGTAGCCTTCTGCAGTACATTAAGGCCGACAACTTGTACCACCAGATCATCAGTCAATACCGCGAAGCTGAGCCCGACAGTTACCACTTCTTTGCCGTCTCCGCCTTAGGAGAATCCACACAAGGCGAACGAGTGTCCCGTCTCGGCATCGCGCCCTACCGCGTCCTTGATCCGATTCGTTGGCTGCTGTCCCCTCGTTACGTATTCCCGAGCCAGTAGAGGTTTCCATGACTTTCCAGCCTCCAAGCAACTATTCGCCGCAAAACAACACTCAGCCCGGTTTTACTCAACGCCCCACCGGCTACGAATACGGCAACACGCAATCTATTGATCACCACTCAATGTCCATGCGTGACACCAATCCCCTCCATGCACCGTGGCCGATGTGGTGTGGCGCGACCGGCTACCTTGGAGCCCTCGGCTGGTCTGCTTGGCTGGTATGGCGGTTCATCGACACCGCCCCCGAAGACTCCAATGCTTTCTTGTGGTTCCCAGTGATCCTGTTTTCCCTGCTACTGATCGGTTTGCTTCTCGCGATCGTCTTCGCATTGAAAGCGCAGTTCTGGGCACGTTGGCTCCTTACGGTGTACACCGCGATCGGCGTACTCATGATCATCATTGGCGAAATGTGGATCGCATCGCTACTTGGTGTGCTCGGCAGCGTGTTCATCTGGTTGCCACGTAACCGCGGCTGGTTCGGCTTTAAGTAATCGCCCGTTGCTTATCGACGAGCGCCTGGTACCAGCCCTGCTCCGAATAGTTCGGAATACCACTGCGCGAAAAATGCACAAGCGCGTCATTCAGGACTTCGCCAGCTTCCATGCGCCGTCCCAGGTAGATCAGCTGATCTGTCAACAACGCAATCGCCTTAGAGAAGGCTCCCGCAACATTCTCGCTGACCAAGTCAATGTTTTTGTAGATGATGCAGCCGGAGAAAAATGCATCGATAGCCCGGTCGGATTCCCCCGCCACTTGATACAGCTCACCGGCATGAATGTATGCCGCTGCTGCATCCGTTCGCTTATGTGGTTTGAGGTAGCGGGCTGCCTCTTCGTAGAGAAGTCCTGGGCGGGCGATACCAATATTTTCAAAAATTTCAGCCGGTAATTTCAGCTCAACGAGTTTGCGATACACCACGCTGGTCATCGCAGGTGGGAGCTTTGCCGGAAAATCTAGGTGTTCGCTCAGCACCCACTCCAATACTTGCTCAGCCACGGCAGTGTTTTTGTGCACGCGGAGGCTGGCTTCAGCTTCGGTCCAAGAGAAGGCGAGGTAGTTTCCCAACTCCGAATCCCGAACTGGAATGGTTCGCTTGATCGTATCAGCGGCGTTGAGGAGACTTACTTCGTTTCCTTCGCGGAGACTCTTTTGCGCCGCCGCCGTCACCGTTGCCCAAAAATCCTGTGGCCAATCGCCCAATTTCGCGTGCTGGGCTACTTTTTTGGCGATCTCCCAAGAAAATTCGGCGATCGCGGGATCCACGTACGCAACCGTTTCGACGATACTATCCAACGCCGTCGAAAACAGACTGACTCGGGCATTATCCCTCACTGTGGATGCCAATGCGTAGGCACGAGAGGTCCTCGCTTTGAGCAGTTCCAATTCACCGTTGCGATACGCGTCGAAGCAAGACCACACCAGCGCTGTCACCAGATCTGACGGGTGGTTGTTCTGAATCGCTTCACCAGCGAGAACACGCGGATCTTTGATGCTTTGATCGACCGTAGCGAGCAGGCGTGCGACATTTTCGTCGGTACGGCGACTGAACACGTACTGCAAGGGGTTACCTCCGTTGGCTCAGCAAATCCGCCTGGTTTTCCAGACGGTTTTGTAAAGCCCAGTCTAGGCCAGGATCATATTGTCGATCAGACGAACACCTTCAACCTCCGCCGCGACCAACGCCAACGCCGGCTCTTCGAGGGAAACGACGAGGGTATCGTCGTCAAGCTCAGCGAGAGAAGTCGGGGTGACCACCGTGAGGTAATCCAATGTGATGCCCGGCGCGGCGGCGAGTTCTTCGCGGACCGCCGACAACCCGATGGGTTTGCCGCTCTTCGCGTTCTTGCGCAGGGTGTTGAGCGCTTGGGAGAGGGCGAGGGCGTGGGTGCGGCCTTCGTCGGAAAGCCGCTGGTTGCGAGAGGATTGCGCGAGGCCTTCGGGGGTGCGGGCGATCGGAACCGTGGTGATCTGCACCGGCATGTTGAGGTCTTTGACCATGCGACGGATGATCGCCGCCTGCTGCGCGTCCTTCTGGCCGA
The DNA here is from genome assembly GCF_030252165.1 of Corynebacterium breve. Taxonomy (NCBI): domain Bacteria; kingdom Bacillati; phylum Actinomycetota; class Actinomycetes; order Mycobacteriales; family Corynebacteriaceae; genus Corynebacterium; species Corynebacterium breve. The sequence goes on from NZ_CP126969.1 coordinate 2,310,899, forward strand.
AGTAGGCGCGGTACGGATGCACCATGTTGAAGAGCTTTGCGACGACCGTTGCGACCCCATCGAAGTGTCCTGGGCGGGATGCCCCTTCGAGGATTTCTCCCATGCGGCCGGTGCGGACCCAGATCATGGGGGTGGTGTCTGGGTACATGTCTTCCACCGTGGGCGCGAAGAGGATGTCTACGTGGTGTTGGCGGCAGAACTCCTCGTCGGCCGCGAGATCGCGCGGGTAGAGGCGGTAATCATCGCAGTCGCCGAGGTTGGTGAACTGCAATGGGTTGACGAAGGTGGAGACAACAACGACTTCGCTTTCCTTCTGCGCCTGATCGATGAGGGTGCCGTGGCCGTCATGCAACGCGCCCATGGTGGGGACGAGGCCGACGATTCCTGGCTGCGACGCAAGGGCCGCGTGGAGTTGGGCGGGGGTGGTAACTACCTGCATGTTTAGTCCTCGAAGGATTCGTCGGAATTGGGGAAGGCGCCGGATTCGACATCCGCGCGGTAAGCCTGTGCGGCCTGGAGTAGTTGTTCGCCGAGGTTAGCGTACTGGCGCACGAAACGAGGCATGCGACCGCCGGGGTTCATGCCGAAGGCATCGGTCCACACGAGTATCTGCCCATCGGTGCCGTTGCCTGCGCCGATGCCGATGACTGGAATGGTGAGCTGCTTGGTGACTTCGGTGGCGATGGTGGCGGGCACCATCTCGATAACGACGGCAAAGGCTCCTGCGTCCGCGACGGCTTGGGCGTCTTTGCGTAATTCGTCGGCAGCGTCTCCCCTACCTTGAACAACGTAGCCACCCAGTGCGTGCTCTGATTGTGGGGTAAACCCAACGTGCGCACAGACAGGGATACCGGCGGCGACGATGGTGCGAATGGTGTCAGCCATCTCGACTCCGCCCTCGATCTTGATCGCTTGGGCACCGGATTCTTTCATGACACGCACCGAAGCCGCCAGCGCCTGGGCGGGAGATTCCTCGTAGGAACCAAAAGGCAAATCGACGACCACAAAGGCGCGCCGGGTGGAACGCACCACCGCTGACGCCATGGAGATCATCTCATCGAGGGTGATCGGCAGGGTAGTTTCGTGGCCGTGGACGACGTTTGCAGCGGAGTCGCCGACGAGGAGTAGGTCGATGCCTGCTTCGTCGAAAAGCCGGGCAGACATCGTGTCATAGCTGGTCAGGGCCGTAAACTTGCGGCCCTCTGCCTTGACTTGTGCAAAATAGCGGGTACGAAGCCGTTTCATGCATCACGATTATAGGCTGTTGGCACAGGCCCCTTCAGCGAAGCCACCCGTTTACCAACCTCGGACTCTCTTCTTGATCAAATCCACGCCTTTCGGAACGCACACCTCAAAGCCTAGTCGCTTTAATTCTTCCGCTGCGATTTCTGGATTGTCTCGTACAGCTGCTTTGAGCTGAAGGTCTAGCCACTTTTCGCGGCGTTCTAGAAGAAAGTTCTCCCAGCCAGATCGACCTCGAAACCCACATTCTTTGATGACAAAGTAGAGGAAGTCTTCAAGCGAGGGCCGGAACCTTCGGCCGCCAACTGGAAGATGCAATCGTTGTATATCGCCTTTCTTTCGGGCGTCTTTCGTATGACTAAAGTTGCGCATGATGATTGGGCTAAGCAAACCACCGTTACCGGAGTAATGAATGTGTGCCGTTGGCGCACTGGCGTTGTCCCGTTCGAATTCAAATCGAATGCCTGGAGAAGTATGCACGCGTAATTCATATTTGGACCTGCTAACGGTTAAATATGTGTTGCTGCGGTCGAAGCACATCACGTACCGGATAACGACCCTAAAAAGATCGCTGAATTCCGGCAACGGCTCATTATCTTCAACTGCTGGACCGTTGTAGGCCAACGGCAGTTCGACCTCAGCAACAACTAACCCACTGTCTTTATTGTGCTCAATAGAGGGTTCAACTTGGTCTTTGTCTAAAGGCAGTACTCTTGCGAGCACGTCCCAGGTTTCTTCGAAGAATTCCTCCGCCTGTTCAACCAAGTTAGGTGTCAATTACTCTCCCAAGAGGAGTTCGACGCGGCGCAGCTCATCGTAAATCTTTCGCTCTGCTTCTGAGAGCAAGCCGAGCGATGCAAGATCTCGAATATCACGCAGGGTCAGCGGAGCTCCCTCAATTGCGGCGTACTCAGAACTAACTAGATCCTCGGTCAACTGACGACGTCGATCCTCCAGTTCCGCGTTTGAGTAACTCTGCACTTTGAATTTCATTGTGGGGCTCCTTTCTGTATTCCTCGTTCTATTTGTCTTTAATCATAATGGCAGAACCGACTTAGGAAGCCGCAACCCTCCACCTGTAGAACGCACGTTCTACAGCGAGTCCTCGAAGTCCTCACGGAACTTAGCGACGAGCTTCTCAGCCCAATCGCCCTTCGGCACCAAGCGCCCGTAGAAGAAGCGGAGGATCTCTGGCTCCTCAGCCCACTCGAGCCCGCCAATCATTTCACGGTTTTGGTAGAGCCAGTCGATGCGGTCAATTGCGTAGTTGACCTGGGACAAGGTGAACACGCGACGAGGCATCGCGAGGCGGACGAGTTCCATGTCCGCGAGCGGCTCCACGCCGTTGTCGTCGCGCTGCTCGCTCATGGTGCCACGCTCCATGCCGCGCACACCGGAGGCGATGTAGAGCGCTGCCGCCAGTGCACCGGCGGGGTACTCTTCCTGCGGGATGTGGTCGCAGAATTTCATCGCGTTGATGTGCGCACCGAGGCCCCCAGCCGGGGTGATCACGGGGATGTTGCGACGATCCATCTCCTCAACCATGTACTCGATAAACTGCGGGCCTTGGTTGATCATGTCCTCGTCCATGGTTTCTTCCAGGCCGATGGTGATCGCCTCCATCTCGCGGACGGACATGCCACCGTAGGTTAAGAAGCCCTCGAACATCGGGACAAAGCCGCGCATGCGCTTGTACATTTCTTCGTCGCGAATGCAGATGCCGCCACCACGCCCGAAGCCGAGCTTGCGGGCGGAGAAGTACAAGATGTCACAGTTGCGGGCGATCTCGGCGGTGATTTCGCGAATCGACGCATCGGCGTACTCGTCCTCGCGCACCTTAATAAAGTGCAGGTTATCAGCCAGCAGCGACGCATCGAGGACCATCGGCACCTCGAATTCCTGACAGACTGCGTAGGCCTCCTGCAGATTCTTCAGGCTAAACGGCTGGCCACCGATCAGGTTGGTACCGGCCTCCATGCGCACGAATGCGACATTCGCCGGATCCTTGCCCACGGTCTCACGCAGCGCAGCAATGTCGATGTTGCCTTTGAACTTCTCCGACGAGGTAACTTCCAAGCCCGCCTCTTCAATCAGCTCGATGACCTCGCCGCCACGGTAGGTGATGTGCTGCTTGGTGGTAGTGAAGTGGTAGTTCATCGGGACGATCTGCCCATCGCCGACAAGGACCTCGGCGATGATGTTTTCACAGGCGCGGCCCTGGTGAGCTGGCAGGAAGTAGTCCATGCCGAAGATGTCTTTGAGCTTGTCGTGCAGGCGGGTGTACGTCGCCGAACCCGCATACGCGTCGTCGGCCATCAGCATTGCCGCCTGCTGGTTCTGGCTCATGGCGTTGACGCCCGAGTCGGTGAGCATGTCAAGGAATACGTCCTTGTTCTCCAGGAGGAAGGTGTTGTATCCGGCGGTCTTCATTGCCTCCAAGCGCTCTTCGATGGGCAAGAGAGTGAGCTTTTGGATAATGCGGACTTTGTGCATCTCCAGCGGCAGCTGTTGGCCACGGTAAAACGACACCTTAGACATGAAATTGCTCCTTGACGGCGGGGTGAATTCAACCTATCCATCATCGCATGTACCCCGTGAGTGCGGGCACAATGGTCAGCGCTTTTGCGTGACGGGGCCGCGGCGAACGCCCGCAGGCTCGTCGACAAGCATGTGTGGAGGCAAGACCGCAAGGAATAGGGCACACCCGCAAGAAAATGTCATTGCGCGAAGAACCGATGTGACGTACGCTACAACAAAAGCTAATGACCATTCGTATATGGAGGCGCATCACACCATGACAAACATTCACTTTCTGTCCGCAGCTCGACTCCCAGTGGGTAAGTTCGGCGGTTCACTTGCATCTTTCTCGCTCACCGATCTGGGAGTGACCGCAGCAAAGGCTGCTATTGACCGTTCGGCCGTACCCGCTGAAGACATCGATTCTTCCGTCTTCGCCAACGTTTTGCCTGTCGAGCCATCCGACGCGTACATCTCCCGCAAGATCGCAATCGGCTCCGGCATGAAGGACTCCTCGATCGCCTTCGGCGTGAACCGCCTCTGCGGCTCCGGCGTCCAAGCCATCGTCTCCGCAGCTCAGCAGCTTCAGGACGGAGACGCGACCGTGGCTCTCGCCGGCGGCGTCGAATCCATGTCCAACGCTCCATACACCGTCAAGGGCGCACGCTTCGGCCTGCGCATGGGCGAGGGCAAGCTCTACGACTGGCTCACCGGCGCGCTGAGCTGCCCGTTTGGCACCGGCCACATGGGCGTGACCGCTGAGAACGTCGCATCCGACTACAACATCAGCCGCGAGCGCCAAGACGAGTTCGCTGCAGAAAGCCAGCGCCGCGCGGCAGCCGCACGTGACGCTGGGCTTAACGACGAAGAAATCACCCCAATGGAGACCAAGAAAGGCTCCTTCGCTGTCGACGAACACATCCGCGAAACCACCCCTGAGCAGCTGGCCACCCTGCGCCCGGCATTCCAAGCCGACGGCACCGTCACCCCGGGCAACGCATCCGGCATCAACGATGGCGCGGCAGCGCTCGTCATGACCACCGAAGAGGAAATGAACAAGCGTGGCCTGCAGTCCATCGGCCGCCTGGTCAGCTGGGGCATCGCGGGCGTCGACCCAACCCGCATGGGCATCGGCCCAGTCGAAGCTGTGCCAAAGGCACTGGCCAAGGCTGGCCTGACCATGGAGGACATCGACATCATCGAGTCCAACGAGGCATTCGCCGCGCAGGCACTCGCAGTGTCCGACGCTCTTGGCTTCGACCCAGAAAAGACCAACCGATTCGGTGGCGCAATCGCGTACGGCCACCCAGTATCCGCAACCGGCGCGATCCTGACCACCCGTATCCTGTACGCCCTCAAGCGCGAGAACCTGCGCTACGGCCTGGTCACCATGTGTATTGGTGGCGGCCAGGGCATTGCCATCATCATCGAGAACCCAAACCACAACGAAGCAGCCTAGGAGAAACAATGCAGAAAGCAGCAGTTATTGGCGCCGGCTCCATGGGATCTGGCATCGCAGCACTACTCGCATCCGCGGGTTTTGATGTCATCTTGTTCGACATGGACAAAGAAGGTGCCCAGCGCGGTATCGACCTGCAGGCAAAGCGCCGCGGCTTTTACCACGCAGATCATATTGCACGCGTCACCCCAGCAAGCACCACCGAAGACATCGCGTTGGTCGCTGACTGCGACTGGGTCATCGAGGCAATCTTCGAGAACCTCGAAGCCAAGCACTCCCTCTACCAGGCAGTTGAGCCACACCTGAAGGATGGCGCTTACCTGACCTCCAACACCTCTACCCTGCCACTGCAGCAGCTGGTTCAGGGTGTGAAGAACCCAGAGCGCTTTGCCATCACCCACTTCTTCAACCCACCAAAGGTCATGCGCCTTGTCGAGATCGTTGCAACCAACGACGACACCGCTCACGCACTCCAAACCGTTATCGAACAGCAGCTGGGCAAGATCGCCCTGCAGTGCCGTGACACCGCCGGTTTCATCGCCAATCGTGTCGGCTGTTACTGGATGGCAACCGGCGTCGAGGCCGCTCGTGAGCACAACATCAGCTACGAGCTTGCCGACGCCGCCTTCGGTCGCCCGTTCGGTATCCCCCGTACCGGCATCTTCGGCTTGATGGACTACATCGGTCTGCAGCTGGTCGGCCCAATCTGGGGCAGCCTGGAAAAGACGCTGCCCGCAGACGACAAGCTGCAGGACTACGCGATTGGCTCCGACGAGTTCATTCAAGGCCTTGTTGAGCGCGGCTTAACTGGGCGTACCGGCGACGGCGGCTTCTACCGCGGCCGCGACGAGGTAATCACCGACGATTACTCCTACCGCCCACGAAAGACCCCGGAAGACGAGGCGCTTTCCCACAAGCACCCTCGCGATGTCATGAACACCGACACCCCTGGCGGACGCTTTGCCAAGCAGGTTTTCCTGAACACCCTCGCGTACTGCTGTGAGATCGCTCCGCAAATCTCCGACAACGTCAGCCTGATCGACGAAGGCCTCAAGCTCGGTTTCGGCTGGAAGAAGGGCATCTTCGAGCTTGCCGACGAGGTGGGCCACGATTGGCTGATCGAAGCCTACGGCGACAATGCTCCAGCTTTGGTCACCGCCGCTACCCAGGGCTTCTACCCTGAGGAAGGCAAGGTCGTAGACACCCAGGGCCAGATCATCGAGCACCCGCTGCGCGAAGGCGTTGTGACCCTGTCCAGCCTGCGCCGCGACGGTGCTCGCACAGTCCTCGAAACCGCTGGTGGCGCACTCCACGTCCTGGACAACGGCGTGGGCATCCTCGATCTGCACACCCCGCTCAACTCGCTTTCCTCCGACGCTCTGGCGTTCCTGCGCGAAGCTGTTGCCTCCGCCGGCCACAACGACATCAAGGCCCTAGTCATCGGCAACGACGAGCCACGCGCATTCAGCGCCGGCGCCGACCTGCCATCCATGGCGGCTGCGGCTGCATCTGGTGACACCGAGGCAATCGAGAAGCTCATCACCGACGGCTCGGTGACCATGCGTGAGCTTCGCAACGCACCTGTCCCTATTGTTGGCGCTGTCCGCGGTGTGGCCCTTGGCGGCGGTGGCGAGCTACTCACCGCGTGCGACCGGATCGTCGTTCACGCGGACGCACAGATCGGCTTCCCTGAGCGCAACGTTGGTCTTTACCCAGGCTGGACCGGCACTGTCGCAATGCTGGAGCGCAACAAGCTCGCTGGCCACGCTGACTTCCACCAGCGCGCCTTTGACTTCGTCGCAAAGGCAGAGCCTGCACCAAACGCCTTCATGGCGCGCGACGTTGCAGCCGTGCGCGACGAGGACGTCATCATCTTCTCCGCAGACCACGTGCTTGCCCGCGCGATCGAAGAGGCAGAGAAGATGGCAGATGGCTACGAACCGCGTCCTAATACCGTTCTGTCGCTCTACACCGGCGGTACCCCGCTGGATGCAGGTTGGCCGATCGAGGGCACTACGGAAAACGATCATGCAATCGTTGCTCGTCTGGCGGAGCAGTACACCACTGAAGAGGGCATCACCGAGCTGCCTTTCGACGAGTTCTGCGAGCGTGAGGTTGACTTCGTTGCCCCAGTACTAAGCTGGCCAGCCAACGTTGAGCGCACGGCTCACATGGCTAAGACCCGTAAGCCACTGCGCAACTAGTTTTATGCCGGAAACGGCCTAGCCCTTCGTGGCTAGGCCGTTTTTGCGTGCCTGTTTTCGGCATCAGTTAATGCCCGCTGCCGGGTGGCAACGGGCATTGAGCTAGCTCAGCGTTACTTGTTGTACTACTTGTTGTACGCAGAGAAGCCGGTGATCTTACGGCCGATGATGAGCGACTGAACGGTGTCGGTGCCCTCGTAGGTGTGCATCGCTTCAACGTCAGCGAAATGGCGTGCAACGTGGTTTTCCAAGAGGATGCCTACTCCTCCGAGCATGTCGCGAGCTTCTGCTGCGATTCGACGAGCCGCACGGGTGTTGTGCAGCTTGGTCATCGATGCGGTCTCGCCGGTGAGGGTACCCGCCTCGTCGAGAGCTGCTGCGCGACGGCACATGAGCATCATCTGGTTAAGGTCCACCGCCATGTTGGTCAGGCGCTGCTGGATGATCTGCGACTTCGCCAGCTCGCGCCCGAACTGGACGCGCTTTTGAGCGTAGTCAGCTGCGATCTCGTAGCACGCCATCGCGGAGCCCAGTGCGAGCCAGGCAACGCCGGTGCGGGTTGCGGTGAGGACGCGTGCAACATCCTTGAAGGACTGTGCGCCTTCGAGCTGGTTCTCTGCAGGGATGCGGCAGTCCTTCAGCACGATGTGCGCCTGGTGGATCGCGCGGAGTGCGAGCTTGCCGCGGATCACGGTAGCTTCGTAGCCAGGAGTTTCCTGCGGGACGACGAACGCGGAAACCTCGCCGTTTTCCATCCGTGCGAAGACCACGGTGATGCCGCCTGCTGCGCCGTTGCCGATCCACTTCTTCTCGCCGTTGATGACCCACTCGTCGCCATCGCGCACTGCGGTGGTCTCCAAGGCGATGGAGTCAGAACCGTGATCCGGCTCGGTGAGACCGAATGCGCCGAACAGCTCGCCCTTTGCCATGGGGCCAAGGTACTTGTCCTTCTGCTCCTGGGAGCCGAGGAAATCGATGGAGCGCATTGCCAGACCGGCTTGGACGGCCGCAGCGGTTGCCATGGAAGCGTCGGTGCGTGCGAGTTCTGCGATGACCAGGCCGGAGCCAACGGCGGACATCTTGTCGTGGCCAGGAACGTCGAGGCCGTCGGTGAGCACGTCGCGCTTTGCAAGTTCTGCAACAAGGTCGGTCGGGTATTCACCCTTGTCCCAGTACTCGTTGATTACTGGCAGACATACATCGCGGAAGCTGTGCGCGCGCGCCCAGGCAGCGCGATCTTCTGCGGTGATGTCGTCAAAAGTACCGAAGAAGTCAATTGTATTGTTGAATGGATTGTGAGACATGGGCTTTCCTCCCTGAACGAATGGCTATTAGTCGTTATTGTGATGGGCATCTCACCCCTTGTCAAGGGACTAACCGAGAAAGGTTTTAGAACGATGGCCAACATCCAACGCCGTGAGCAGATCGCCGCAGCCGCACTTACCCTATTTGACCAGCTTGGATATCACGGAACAGGGATGGGCGACATCGCCGAAGCCGTGGGAATGCGAGCGTCGAGCCTGTATAACCACTTCGGGTCTAAACAGGAGCTCCTAGCCGAAGTGGCCATCTCCGGCATGGAAGAAATGCTGCGCGCGAACGCACGTTCATTAGCCGGAGTGACTGCACCGCAGGACAAATTGGCCACCGCCATGAAGACACACGTGCTTTTTCACACGACTCGCGCGCAGCACGCACGGGTAGTAAACACGCAGATTGGAAACCTGGAGGAACCGGCATCGAACGTGGTCAAGCAGCTGCGCCGGGATTATGTGGCGCGCTGGATGTCGATCGTGAACGAGGGCACAGCGGCAGGAATTTTCCACGCAACCGACGTCAAGGTAGCCTGCTGGGCGCTCATCGACATGGGAACGGGAGTGTCGATCTGGTACGCGGAAGGTGGCAAGTACACCCCGGAGATGCTCGGCGATATGTACGCGGAGTTTGCGCTCCATCAACTCGGGGTCACTTCATAGCCTCAGGTCAGAGGGGCCCTTCTGCGCCATCAAGTGGCCCAGATTACGAGAATTAATTAAATGTGCTTGGCATCACATTTGGCCGGCGTTAGCCTGATTGGAACGAACCGCGATTCGTAGTCATGCTTCACGCACGCCAAGCACAAGGACGCAACTTTCATGGTCAATAAAGTAGTCACCGACACCGCAGTAGCCCTCGAAGGAATGAAGGACGGCGACACGATCGTCATGGGTGGCTTCGGCGCCGTTGGCTCCCCTTTGACGCTGATTCGCGCAATCCGCGACAGCGATCTCACGGACTTGACTGTCTACTCCAACAACCCTGGCTTCGACATCGGGACTGGCACCATTGGCATCGCAACTCTGATCGAGGCGAACAAACTACGCAAATTCGGCGGCTTCTACATCGGCCACAACCAGATCCTGCAGTCCAAAATGTTCTCTGGAGAAATTGAGATCGACCTGATCCCCCAGGGCACCCTCGCCGAGAAAATGCGCGCCGGTCGCGCGGGCATCCCAGCCTTTTTCACCGCATCGGGAGTAGACACTGCTCGCTCCGACGGTGGTCTCCCCCAGCTTTACGACGAAATCGGCGAGGTGATCAAGCGCTCCGAACCAGTAGAGATCCACAAGTTCACCCGCTACGGCAAGACCGAACGCTACATGTTGGAGGAGTCCTTCGCCGCAGATTTCGTCCTGGTGCGCGCATGGAAGGCGGACACCGAGGGAAACCTTGTCTTCCGCGCGACGGGCGGAAACTTCAATGCAGACGCAGCAGGCTGTGGCCAAGTCACCGTGGCCGAGGCGGAACATGTGGTCCCCGCCGGCTCGCTCACCCCAGAAGAGATCGATGTCCCAGGTATCTTCGTCGATCGCGTTTTGCAGCTGACCCCAGAACAGGCGGAAGAGAAAGTCATCGTATTTCGCACCGTGCGCGAACGTGGCGTGGAAGATGCCAAGCCTGTGGACAAGGGGAAGCTGGACAAGGGTTGGACCCGCATGCAGCTGGCCGCCCGAGCGGCGAAAGAACTCCACGAGGGCGAATACGTCAACCTCGGTATCGGCATCCCGACCGCCACGGCAAACTTCCTACCGGAAGACGTGCATATCACTCTGCAATCCGAAAACGGCATCCTCAAGACTGGGCCTTACCCGTACGAGGATGAAATCGATCCCGATACCATCAACGCAGGCAAGGAGCTTGTCACGATTTTGCCGGGCGGATCGGTGTTTGATTCGTCGACAAGCTTTGCGATGATCCGCGGCGGCCACATCGATACTGCGGTGCTGGGAGCGCTGGAGGTCTCGCAAAACGGTGATATTGCCAACTGGGCGGTGCCGGGGCAGAAGATGCGGGGCATGGGCGGCGCGATGGACCTGGTGAAGGGAGCGCGCCGCGTCATTGCTGTGCTGGAACATACGACTGCCGAAAAGGGTGAGTCGCGCGTTCTCAAGGAGTGCACGTTCCCGCTGACGGCGAAGGGAGTCGTGCAGACCATCATCACCACCCTCGGCGTTTTCCAGGTGAAAGAGTCCGGGCTGGTGCGCACCGAGCTGGCACCGAACGTGACTGAGGAAGACGTGGCCGCAAACACCGAGGCCGACTACACCGTACGCCTCGGTTAGTTTGCGGCAACGAGTTCGCTGTAGAGCTCGTCGAAACGCGTGCGCAGCCGGTCGAAATAGTCCGCGTGTGCCGGGTTGGGGGTCATCGGTTCACCGAATGGCGGAGTCGCGCGCTGGATTCCCGGCGCGATGACATCGAGCGTGATTAACGCGGTGCCGCGCAGGGTGGCACGCTTCATCGCCAGCGGAATCACCTCGCAGCCCAGCGCATCTGCCAACACGTTGAGCCACTGAGGGTGATCGGTGGTCACTCGGCCTGAGGCAATGATGCGCTCTGGTTGGGCGCCCGCGAGATCGAGCTGTTCGTAGACCCGCTCGTAGGACACGGCGAGACCTTCGATTAGGCCACGCCACAAGTCGAGCGGGGTGGTGTCGTCGGTAATGCCCACGAGCGAGGCCTTGGCATCGGCGGCCCACCCGGTGGCGCGTTCGCCGGAGAAAAACGGCAGGACCACTGGGGCATGCTCGGAGGTGGCACCGGCGAGGACTTCGGCTAATTCGCCAGAGTCCACTGGTGTCACGACGCGCTCTAGCCAGGAAACAGCGCGGCCAACGTCGTTGAGAGCTCCCCCCAGAATCACCTGGTCGCGGGCCACGCGGTAGCACCACAGGCCGGATGGAATCGTCTCAGGAGCCTCGGGCAGGATCACGCGCATCGCCCCCGATGTCGCGGCGGCCACTGCGATGGTGGTCGGGTCGATGGCGCCAGGGCCGACATTGGACGGCCACCCATCCGGGATGCCGTGAAACCACGGAACGCCATTGAGCGCTTCCCACTCGGTTTGGGCCGGGTAGGCGGGCTCGTCGGGAAAGTGCAGCGGGGCGATCATGGATTCGGGGACGTTGCAGGCTTCCAACACTTCCCCGTCGAGCTCGCCGGTGTGGGCGTTGACGATGCCGCACCACGCTCCGGTAGAGACGGCTAGGCCTTCGATGTCGGCCAGCTTGAGGTAGACGTACTCCCCGATCGTCATGACTTTGGCAGCGGCATCCCACTTCTCGGGGAAATCGGACTGCGCCCAGAGGAATCGCGCGGGCTGGTAGGAGGTGTGCACGCGTACGCCGGTGCGCTGGTGGTAGGCATCTGGGTCGATGAGCGATTCCACCTCGGCGACATACGGGGCACAACGCGAGTCGGCGTAGGTGGCGCAGGAGGTGAGAGCGGCGCCGGAGTCGTCGACAAGCAAGAATGAGGAGGCGAAGGAATCGAAGCACACGCCCTTGATCTGGAGGGCGTTCTCGGCGGCGAAGTCGACGATCGCGCTGACGATTTCACGGCATTCCTCGGCAACTTGGTCGGGATCGATCTCGCTGGTGCCGTCTTGGGCGGTGGTGAATTCGTGTGAAATGCGCTGCTTGGAGCCCTTGACTGGGCAGCCGGTGACATCGTATAGGCCGCCTCGCGAGGCGGTGGAGCCGACGTCCAAGGCGAGCACGTACGGCCCCGAGGATTCTCCGAGATGAATGGACATGGTGGGGATCTTCTTTGGCTTGTCGTCCGTCATGGTCCCGCTCCCTTTCCGGTTTAATTGGGATTACCTAACTTGTTTTCCAGCCTATTACAGCGAGAATACCGATTTACGCGCTTCGGCAAAACGGCGCAAATTCACCATCCACGAAACTTGACGCGCGCGTTCAATGTTTTGGTCGTAACCTAGTCCCATGATCGTTTCGTTGCTGATTACCGTGGAGGGCTCCAAGCCTGAAATGTCGCGGTTGATTAATGTGGACGACTCGACTGATCTAGGGGAACTTTCGAATGTCATCGAGGCCGCCTTTGGTTTTTCGGGTATGGCCACACATATGTATATGGACGCCACGGGCCCAACCCGCCACGTCTACGCTCCGACACCCAGTGCCGGCGAGCTGAACGAGCGCACCGTTAGTGTCGCAGAGATCGGCCGCACCACCTACGTGTACGATTCCGCCGCGAACTGGAATATGGCGATTGAGCCACTGGGACATTCCGAAATTGATGGGCCTACCCCATTGCTTGTCGACGCCCAAGGCCCCGACGTGGTCGAAGCCTGCGGTGGCCCCACCATGATGACCCGCTTCCACCACGAAGCCCGCCGCCTCACCGCCGGACTGGTGCCGGACATGGAGGTCGCCCCCCTGCTACTTAGCTTCCTGCCGGTCATGAGCCCCGAGCGCATCCTCCAGCGCCTGACCCACGCCGATCACATCACGATCTCCGAGCGCATCGCCTACATCGCCGAGGAGATGCAGATCGACGCCGCCTCACGTGTGCCAGATGACCCCCGCGCCCCATTGCTTGCCGACGAGTTCGATCGCTTCCTCGAAAGCCGTCCCGACCTGCAGCAAATCCTCTCCTTGGACCCAAATCCAGAGCACAACCCGACACTAGTCGCTGCCATCGCAGAGTTCTTCTCAGAGAACCTCATCGAGGACGATGGCCCGGATCCGATGGAGCATAACATCACCGTGCTGCTGGACTACGCCGCCGAGGGCCTGTCCCTGACCGAGAGCGGCCAACTTCGCCCCCACGACGTGCGCTTGATCGCCGACGAGATGGGCATCGCGATGGACCCTGCGAACAGCACTGAGCAACCCCGCGAGTCCGCCGTGGGTCCGTTGCATGCACTGCGCCGGGTGTTAACCTCGGCCGGATTGATCCAGGAGCAGGCACAACAGGTCCGCCTCTCCCCTTTGGGCCAAGTGCTTGTCGACGACTCCCCCGCCCTCGTATCCCACTTGGCCAATGAACTGCCCCGAGCTTTCGACGATGCCGAATGGCCGCGGGTCTTGATCTGGCTCGCCGGCACGACTGGCACGCGAACCCCTTGTTCGTCGCTGATGACGCTGGAAAATCCCGAGCACGCCACCGATGTATTTGTGGGGCTTGGCGTTTTGCAGCCGACCAACGGGCATGCCATGACAGGCGCTGGCCAGCGGTTTTTGGCGCAGCTGCTAGAGCGTCACGCTGACGAGGTATAACCCGATCGCACCGAGCGTGGTCATCGCAATGGTCATGGCAAGCACCGCGTTGACGTTGGGCGGAACCACTTCTTCAGCGAGTCCCTGGGCTTCTCGGGCATACCGCTTTCGCTGGGTCACAGTGATAACAAGGGAGAGCACGGCAAGCAGCCCGATCGCACCGAACACGACCCCGGGATAGTGCCCTGACCAGCGCAGGAGGGTAGCCGAACACACAAGCATGGCCAGCGCCGTGCGTTGCCAGGAGAGACTCGTGCGTTCCGGCTGTAGACCAGGGTCGGAGACGGGGATCGTCACAGAAGGCTGCCGATCATGACTAACGAACCGCCGACGATTCCCACTCCGAGTATGGGTGCGATCGCTGGAACCGGCAGGGGCCTTCCATGGCGAAGCGCGCGTTCAACACGTACCCAGCGAACCGCGGAGCCGAGGGCCACGAACATGCCCAAGATGATGATGATCAACGCGGCGGTGTGGCGCAAAGCCGGCTCGATGGACGGAATCTCGAAGGCTTCGAGCGCGATGCCACCGGCGAGAAAGGCCAGCGACGTGCGCGTCCAAGCGAGGAAGGTGCGTTCGTTCGCCAGGGTGAAGCGCGGGTCGGGTTCGTCGCCGTCGGGGAAGAACGCTCGGGCGAGCGGGCTTCTATGATCACTCATGGTGCTCAAGTTTAGCCCTGATCTGGCGCTGTGCTGGGTCGGGTGGTCGTCGTTAAGCAAAAAGTGCGTAGACAAACGGCGCGATGGTGGCTGTGGCAGCGACGATGATCAGCCAGATGAAGGCTTTGGGGTTGTGCAGGCGGGTCGCGGCGAGGCCACCGATGAGGGCACCGAGGGTATTAAAGATGAGATCGTCGATGTCTGAATAGCCCACGGCCAGCGCGTACTGGGCGATTTCGATCGCAAGGCTCGCGACGAAACCCGTGGTGGCCGCGGTGAAAAGTGGGCGACGGGGCGAGGCAAGCGTGACGGCTAGGAAGCCGACCGGGATGAAGAGAGCGGTGTTGCCGATGACGTTGAGCAGCGGCGCCCACCACACGATGGGATCGATGAATTCCTGCAGGGGATAGGGTCGCAGCTCGCGGTGCTGATAGGATTCGGCACGCCATACGCCGGGGAGGGAGACATGCGCTTTGAGCATGGTGAAGCAGAGGATCGCCACCGCGGTGAGTGCGGTGGCGATGCGGGGCAGTCTCTGCGATTGCTGCGATTCCATCACTTCAATCACTCTAGTCACATTGCCTGGGCAAGTTCTGAAAGGTCGCTGGCCTGCGGTTGGATCTACGCAAATTCACCTATCGTGGAGTTATGACTTCCACCCTGTTAGTTACCGAAAACGGTCCAACCATCACCCCAACGACCGACGAGTTCGCAGGCGAGGGCAACACGCTTATCGACCTCTCGCACTCCTCGGTCAACTTCAAAGACGGAATGGCATTGGCCGGCGATCGCGGAGTTGTCCGCTCGCTGCCACTGGTGCCCGGCATTGACGCCGTCGGCCTTGTCGTCGAATCACCAACGCTCTTACCTGGCACTTTGGTCACCGTCAACGGCCACGGAATCGGGGAGCGTCGCCATGGTGGGTACACCCCACAAATGCGTATCGACGACTCCATGATCACCCCGGTACCCGAACGCTTCGATGCGTGGACCGCGGCTGCCATTGGCACCGCTGGTTTTACCGCAGCGCTGTCCGTCCTCGGCCTGGGCGCCGTCGAAGGCGACGTCCTGGTCACCGGGCCGACCGGGGGAGTAGGCTCCATCGCCGTGCAGCTGCTTGCCGCGAAAGGCTACCGCGTGGTCGCTGCCACTGGGCGTGTCGACGAGCACGGCGACTACCTGCGCGAACTCGGCGCCGCTGACGTCATCGACCGAGCCGAACTCGCCGAACCTGGTCGCCCGCTACAAAAAGCGCGGTTCGGCGGCGTCGTGGACACTGTTGGCTCCGTTCCGCTGGCGAACGCGTTGGCGCAGGTCAGCTGGGGCGGCACAGTGACGGCGTGTGGCATGGCTGCGGGTGCCGACCTGCCAGCCAGCGTCCTCCCATTCATCCTGCGCGGTGTGAACCTAGTCGGCATCAACTCCGTCGATGCACCATACGAACTGCGCTCGGACGCTTGGGCGTTGCTCTCCGATTCCCTCGATCTGGACGCCCTACGCAGTCTGACCACCACCGTTGACCTCGAAGGCGCCATCAAGGTGGGCGAGAGTTTGCTAGCCGGTACGCACAAGGGTCGCACCGTGGTAGAACTCTAATTCATGACCACTGAACGCGACGACATGCTGGCCATGTCGCCCCTCGACCAGCTCGCCGCTGGCTTCCCTCGCCTGGCTCCCCTGATCGCCGCTGCATCCCTGGACTCCTATGCCGTAGTGCCGGAGCCCTCACGATCCGCCGCCGTTGAGCAGCTTTCCTCGGTGTTAGGCCCGGTGCTGAATGGAGTTGCGTCGCAAGGCATGCTTATCGACGACCCCGCCTCCCACCCAGCCATGTGGACCTTCGTTCGCGATTTCGCCGAGGCCATTCCATCACTGGTTGAGTTGCTTCACTCTACTGGCTTGATGGAATTACAGGGCTCTGAACTGATACTGACTTCTTCAGGCGAGTCCGCGCGACGGAATCCTGCCGAGCTGTTTGATGTAATCTGCTCCGCGATGCCGTTGACCTTCAACAGCACCGAGCACATGGAAGCCACCATCGAATCGCTGTGCGCGCTGGTTGGCACGTCGCAGGCCGCGACCCTATTGGGCACCAGCACAGCCCAGTTCGACGAGGCCTACCGCTCGTTGATTCTCGACACCACCGATGCCGCCCCCACCCACGCCACTCAGCTGAACCGTGACGTACGCGACCTCCTTGGTTTAGTGCAGCACAACGCGTTTGTGCCAGGCGCGACCTCACTTACGTCGGTGGGAAAGACCATCGTCGGTCACGCACTGTCGCAGTTCTAGGATGTGGCGGTCCTGGGCGTGCTGGGTGTGCTTGGCGTCCTGGGCTTTCCGTCATTCCACCGCAAACTGACCTTTGCAAAACGGCCTTTACCGAGTGGCCCACTTTGCTCCACTTGGTAAAGGTCAGTCTGTAAAGGTCAGTTTGCGGCCGGTGGGCGACAGGGGCCAGCGGCGGAGGGGCCAGCGGCGGAGGGGCGCAGCGGCGCAGCGGCGCAGCGGCCGGGGCCACTAGGCAGCGGCCGTGCGGAGTGGCCAGCGACAGCCAGCCCAACACAGTCTCATAATGGAAAACTTGTCAATTATTGTTTACGCTCGCGTGAGTGAACATTGATGACGTAGATCCACTCATCCAGAACATCTACCACTCCCTTGAACTTATTGGCGTCTTCTTGGCGGCGATCGTTGGCGGAACGGTTGCTAGGAGGTACAACCTCGACATCATCGGCTTCTTCATCATGGCCCTAGTTTCGTCGCTAGGTGGTGGCATGCTCCGCGACATGCTGATTGGCCAAGGCACTGTCGCTGCGATGAGAAGCCAGGAGTATCTGCTGTTGGCGCTGGCTGGGGCGCTGATTGCGTGGCTCACGCTGTTGCGCGGCTGGCTGTGGGACCTCACCAGCTTCCACATGGACATGGTGGTCTTAGGAGTCTGGGCGGTCACCGGCACGACCAAGGCGCTGAATTATGGACTCCCATGGATCTCGTGTGTGTTCATGGGGGTGCTCACTGCGTTGGGTGGCGGCATGCTGCGAGACATTTGCATTGGCAAGATTCCGGCGCTGTTTACGTCTCAGCAGATGTACGTGATTCCGGCGACGATCGCGTCGGTGGCTATGATCGCCTTCTTCGAAGCTGACCGAGAGCCGGTTGGCATGGTGTTGTCCCCGATCTTGGCGTTTGTTTTGGCGATGCTGTCGTATTGGATGGGCTGGTACATTCCGGCGCGCCAGGATTTCGCGCCGCTAAACTCCATTGGCAGCCAGCTGCGCCAGGCGCTAAGCCCTGTGGAGGAGGCCGGTAGAGAGGTTGCTCGCGAGGTGGAGCCGAAGTGGCTGCGCAAGTGGCGACACAAGCAGATGGAGAAGTCCGCCGCAGAGTCGCAGGAAGATGCCCAAGAGGACGTGGCCGACGAGACCCTCACGGAGAAGCAGGTCCGAGAGGAAGTCAGCGACGACACCAGCAGGGAAGAGTTCCTCGATGCGCCGTACAAGGCATACATGGATGCCCCGGATCAACGAAACAATCGCGAGACCTTGAAGCTCAGACGCGGGCGAGCATAAGGAAAAGCGCCCTCCACACGGAGGGCGCTTTCTGCTTTTACTTGACCACCAGGTTGACCATGCGGCCTGGGACAACGATCGTCTTGACGATGTTCTTGCCGGTGGTCAGCTCGACCACTTTGTCGTCGGCAAGCGCGATCTTTTCGATCTCTTCCTTCGACGCATCGGTTGGCACGTTGATACGCGCCTTGACCTTGCCGTTGATTTGGACGGGGACCTCGATGGAGTCGTCGACAAGCCACTTCTCGTCGTAATCAGGGAATGGCTCGAAGGTGATGGTGTCTTCGCCGCCGAGACGGAACCAAAGTTCCTCGGCGATATGCGGCGCGAGAGGGGAGACCATCTGCACCAGCGGCACGACGGCGCCAACTGGGACCGGACCAGGGTAGGTCTTGGTCAGGTAGTTGACGTATTCGATGAGCTTTGCGACGACCGTGTTATCCCGGAGGTGCTCGTAATCGTCGCGCACACCCGCGATGGTGCGGTGGAGCTGCTTGTTGTCCTCATCGGTGAGTGGCTCATCGGAGGCGAGGACCTCGCTGGTGTCTTCGTCGATGACAAGGCGCCACAGACGCTGCAGGAAGCGGTGCGCGCCGACAACGTCCTTGGTTGCCCATGGGCGGGAGGTGTCCAGCGGGCCCATCGACATCTCGTAGACGCGCAGGGTGTCGGCGCCGAATTCGTCGCTGATCTCGTCAGGGGAGACGGAGTTCTTCAGGGACTTGCCCATCTTGCCGTACTCTTGGTTGACCTCTTCGCCCTGGTAGAAGAACTTGCCGTCCTTCTCCTCGATTTCGGCTGCCGGGACGTAAACGCCGCGGGAGTCGGTGTAGGCGTAAGCCTGGATGTAGCCCTGGTTAAACAGGCGACGGTACGGCTCCTTGGAGGTCACATGACCCAAGTCGTAGAGCACCTTGTGCCAGAAGCGGGTGTACAGCAGGTGCAACACTGCGTGCTCCACGCCGCCAACGTAGAGATCCACGCCACCAGGGTCATTCTCGGACTGCGGGCCGGTCCAGTAACGCTCGTTCTCGATATTGCAGAACTCGTCGTTGTTGGTTGGGTCGATGTAGCGCAGCTGGTACCAAGATGAACCCGCCCACTGTGGCATGACGTTGGTGTCGCGGGTGTACTCGCGCGGGCCATCGCCAAGGTCAAGGGTGACGTTCACCCAATCAGTTGCCTTTGCCAATGGTGGGGAAGGCTCAGAATCAATGTCATCGGGATCGAAGGACACAGGCTTGTAGTCCTCAACCTCTGGTAGGACAACCGGCAGCATGTCTTCTGGCAGTGGGTGAGCGTTGCCGTCCTCGTCATAAACAATTGGGAACGGCTCGCCCCAGTAGCGCTGGCGGGCAAAGAGCCAATCGCGCAGCTTGTACTGAATGCGGGCAACACCCTTGTTGTGCGCAACGAGCCACTCAATGGTGGCCTCGATGCCGTCCTGCTTGTTCAGGCCGTTGATGTCCAGGCCCTTGTCGTTTGCGGAGTTGATGTGCGGGCCGTCCTCGGTAAAGGCCGCTTCGTCGATGTTGCCGCCTTCGAGCACCGGCACGATGGGCAGGCCGAAGACGGTGGCGAACTCGTAGTCGCGCTCGTCGTGAGCAGGCACCGACATAATCGCGCCCGTGCCGTAGCCGGTGAGCACGTAGTCCGCGATGAATACAGGGACTTCCTCGCCGGAGACTGGGTTAGTGGCGTAAGTGCCCAGGAAGACGCCGGTCTTTTCCTTGTTTTCCTGGCGCTCCAGGTCGGACTTCGCAGCGATGTCACGCTTGTACGCGGCGACCGCCTCGGCTGGGGTCTGCGCGCCGTAGGTCCAGCGGTCGTCGGTGTCGGCAGGGAACTGGTCCGCAGTGAGCTCATCGACGAGCTCATGTTCCGGAGCCAGAACCACATAGGTTGCGCCGAAGAGGGTATCGGGGCGGGTAGTGAACACGGTGATAGCTCGTTCCTCGCTATCACGAGAAACAGCGGAAAAGATGACCTCAGCACCACGGGAGCGACCGATCCAGTTACGCTGCATTGCCTTGACCTTGTCTGGCCAATCCAGCAGGTCTAGATCGTCGAGAAGGCGATCGGAGTAAGCGGTAATGCGCATCATCCACTGGCGCAGGCGCTTGCGGAAGACAGGGAAGTTGCCGCGCTCGGAGCGACCATCGGCGGTGACTTCCTCGTTCGCAAGCACCGTGCCCAGGCCAGGACACCAGTTGACCATGGACTCGGAGAGGTAGACGAGGCGGTATTCGTCGACTGCTTTGCGCTGCTCCTCAGGGGTAAGGGTGGCGTAGTCGCGGCCGTCTTTGGTCTTGCGGTTGCCTGCTTCGAGATCGCTAATCAGCTCGGCGATTGGGCGAGCCTTTTGCTGCTCTTCGTCGAACCAGGAATTGAAGATCTGTAGGAAGATCCACTGGGTCCACTTGTAAAACTCCGGATCGGTGGTGTCGACGGAGCGACGCATATCGTGGCCCAGGCCGAGGGATCCCAGCTGACGACGCATATTTTCGATATTCTTCATCGTCGTCTCGCGCGGGTGCGTGCCCGTTTGGATCGCGTACTGCTCGGCTGGCAAGCCGAATGCGTCATACCCCAGCGTGTGCAGGACATTCTTGCCGAGCATGCGGTTGTAGCGCGCGTAAACATCCGTGGCGATATAGCCCAGCGGGTGGCCCACGTGCAGGCCAGCGCCCGACGGATACGGGAACATGTCCTGGACGTTGAGCTTTTCCTTCGGCAGTTCGCCATCAGTGGCAAGATCGCCGACCGGGTTCGGGGCGTTAAATGTACCCTCGTCCGCCCAGTACTTCTGCCACTTGTTCTCGATGATATTTGCAAGCTCCGCCGTGTAACGGTAAGCAGGTCCCTCTTGCGCGTTAGTCATGGTTAAACAGTGTAGTAGGGAGGTTGCGGGGGTGCGCTTTGTGGTGGGGTGGGTTTGGATGTTTGAGGTGATTGGATGCTTAGCGACGAGGATCCCTACGACTGCAGTGCGAAATACCAAAGATGACTACACGTTAACGCCATTTCAGTTTAAACGGCGGAGCCACCAGTTCTACGCATATCTGTCCGTGATCTATTACTGACACAATCTACTTATCGATGCTCTCGCTCATTCGTGAGTAGCTTGCAAATAGGATTTCCTGCCGTTGTCGCTCAGTTGTGAGTTTGTTCGTCGCGCCCATCGCTATATCAACATCTCGGTCAAAGTCATCGTGGGCCTTCAAAAGCACTGGGGCCATGGCTAATGGGTTGTAGTGGTCCGCAAGCGGGCGTTCGGGGTGAAGCGCGCGGGCTTCGAGTACTTTTTACCTACATCGATGATCTTCTGCCCTATGAGGTCACCAAGTTCGAGTACGGGAAGAAGGACACAGAAGAAGCCGTCCTCGAATGGCTAAAGAAGCACAGTGATCGAATTCCTAGTCTGATGGTTCGGCTCCTAAAGGAAGAACCGTTCTACGAATTCCGGCTCAAACAAACTGTCGCCAGGCTCAATGAATCGGCCTGAGTTTTGTGGAGACTACGGGTAAAAGCCTTACTGGGCTTTTCGTGCGGTGTTGATGTCCTCGTAGTCCTGCTCGTATTCGATCGGGGGAACGTCACCGATCGACGAGTGCAGACGCTGGTGATTGTACCAGTAGACCCACGAGGCCGTTTCCGTTTCGACCTCCCGGGCATCCCTCCATGTGCGTGCGGGATCGACGTCGATGAGCTCAGTCTTGTACAGCCCGATCGTCGACTCCATCATCGCGTTGTCCAGAGCATCACCGACCGAGCCGATCGAGCCCTGGAGTCCGGCGTCTGCCAGCGCGTCGGTGAACGCCAGCGAGGTGTATTGCGCCCCAGCGTCCGAATGGTGAACGATGCCGGTGGCGGTGAAATCCATGCGGGTGCGTTTGCGGCTGAACAACGCGTGTTCCAGGGCTATGAGCACCATCCTGGTGTCCATGACGGTGGTGACCACCCAGCCGAGGACCTGCCGCGAGTAGGCGTCGACGATGAAGGCGACGTAACAAAAGCCCTCCCTGGTCCAGGCGTAGGTGAAGTCCGCGATCCACCACTGATCCGGATGCCAGGGGTAGGTCCACCGACGGTCCACCAGGTCTGGGTGCCGGCGGTGCGCAGGATTGGCCACGGTCGTCTTCTTGCGGTGCATCCCGCGGGACACACCACGAATACCGGTGATCTTCATCAGTCGTTCCACCTGGTCACGACCAATAAGCATGCCGTCACGGATGGCTGCTTTCCAGAGCTTGCGCCGGCCATAGACCTTGCGGTTGTCCTCCCACAGTCGGTAGATGCGGTGGGCGGCGTACGCTTCGTCGAGTTCGGCTCCGGTGGGGCCGAAGCCGCGGGACTGGTGGGCGTAGAAGGTGCTCGGGGCAATCGCGATGCCGTGGGCAGTCAAGGTCTCGCAGATTGGCCAGACCCCGAAGCGGTTCCGGTAGGTGCGGATGAAATCCACGACTACCGAAGTTTGCGGTCGAGCTCCGCCTGGGCGAAAAAAGCTGACGCCGTCTTGAGGATGTCATTGGCTCGTCGCAGTTTGGCGACTTCCTTGGCCTGCTCCTCGTAGGCGGCGTGGAGCTGCTCGTAGGACAGGGAGCCGGGCTGGGGTGCTTGTTCCTGTTGTTCTTGTTTTCGGACCCAGTTGCGCAGGGTGGATTCCTTTACGCCGAGTAGTTCGCCGATTTCTCGGCGGGCGGCTGCTTTGGAGATGTCGCCGTCTTCGAGACGTTCGAAGTACATGCGTACCGCGCGTTGTTGGGTGGCGGTGTCGTACTTGCTGGGTCGTGCCATGCTGATCGTCCTCCTAGGGTAAAATCTAGTCTCCGACCAACCCAGGCCGCCTCAGTTGCGCTCGTTAGCCATTAGGACCCTTTTGATGGTCAAGCTCCCTACTCACGATTGCATGCTGGGTGGAATGCTCGCCCAGATATTGATCGAAAACAACCTGGATTGACTGCCAAGACTCGCGTTCAGAAGTTCTATCTTCAGCTGTTGGGTCACGGGGTCTCATCAGCCCCACGGCGCTCCCGTTACCCCGATTCGTCCGATCCGTGGCATAGTAGTCATCAGTCGCGGTTTTAATGCACAGTGTTTATACGCTCGCAGGAAATGTTAACGCGAGCCCCGGTTGAAAAAGCTTGAAGCACACTGTTGCAGAGGTTTTTGAAAGTCGTGGAGTTCAAACGACTCGCAGCGTTAGTGAATCATGCTTTCGCTCGTAGCATCACCTCAAGAAAAATAGGTATTAATATGGCACAGGGAACTGTGAAATGGTTCAACGGCGACAAGGGCTTCGGCTTCATCGCTCCTAGCGATGGCTCTGAAGATCTCTTCGTTCACTTCTCGGAAATCCAGGGTGGCGGCTACCGCAACCTGGAAGAAGGCCAGCAGGTCGAATTTGAGGTTGGCGAAGGCGCCAAGGGCCCACAGGCACAGCAGGTTCGCGCTATCTAAGCCGCACCTCAAGCCTCTAAAAGACCGTTACACCAAGTGGTGTGACGGTCTTTTGCTTTGCGACGACCCCCTGGTCCCCCAGCACTCGAAAAGTATATTGCATTTCCATTTTGATTCATTGCACTGCAATATACATTGCAATATACTTTCCCCATGCGCATTGACGACATACCTGAACTGGTGGAACTGCTCATCGAAGCTCGCACAGATACCTGGAATGTTGAAGCCAAGGATGCCCGCAGAGGGCTACCGGATACCACCGACGAGACGCTAAGCGCGTTCGCCAACATGCCCGAGGGCGGGATCATCGTTTTTGGCTTGGCAGAAGTCGATGGAGAGTTTCAGCTGGTTGGGGTGTCGGATGCCAAGGTGATCGCCGCAGGAGTGGCGGCGAAAGCTCGCGAGAGAATCCACCCGCCAGTTCAGCTTGGCGCTGTAGACATTGCGTCAATAGGCGGCAAGGAAATCGTCGCTTGCGTAGTGCCCCCGCAACCATCAGACCTGCGGCCGTTTCGAGTGGGAATTCACGGCCCTGCATTTACGCGTTCTGGCGATGGCGATTACAAGCTCAGCGAACAAGAAGAACTGTATCTTGTGAGCCAGCGCGCACAGCCGATCCATGATCGTGCCCCCGTAGAAGGTGCCTCTGTGCAAAGGGACTTGGTTCCGGAACTCCTCGATCAGTACCTGGAAGCACAACTAAATGAATCGCATCGGCTTCGTTCGATGGATCGAGAAGAACTTTTGATTCGCACCAACGTTATTGACCACGAAACTGGTTTTCCTACCGTCGCCGCTATCTATGCGATGGGGATTCATCCGCAACAGTTTCTGCCGCACCTAACGGTGAAGGCCCACGCTCGTCCCGATGCGGGGCAATCCTCTGCGCTACGCCTTACAGATAAGACCGAGTTCTCGGGTCCGGTTCCTGACCTCTTGGACGCAGTCACTGATTGGGTCCACAAACACCTGATGCACGGGATCGCTTTTCATCAAGGTCATGGCTTTAATGCACCGGAGCTGCCGGCTGTAGCGGTTCGTGAGGTCGTCGCAAATGCGCTGGTGCATCGCGACTTGTCACCCGCAAGTTTCGGGAGCTTCCCTATGGTGGTGAAGTTGCCCGCGAAGCTAATTGTCGAAAATCCCGGAGGATTGTGGGGTTTGACTGAACAAGAGCTCGGGAAGACAAGTCCTCGCGCGCGAAACGCAATCCTCTATCGAATGTGTTCTGCCATCACCACGCCTAGTGGCAGACGCGTCATTGAGGGACACGCTACCGGCATTCCTGAGGTAAGGCGCGTTTTGCGGGAAGCTTTCTTGCCTGAACCATTCTTCAAAGACGAGGTGATTAAGTTCCGCGCACTCTTGTCGTCTTCTACGATGCTCGACACCGACGCTCTTTCCTGGATCAGCAGTCTTCCTGGTGGCGAGCACTTTACGGTCGCCCAAAAACACGCGTTGATCGCGATGAAGAAGGGCAATGAAATCACAAACGCTGCATATCGCTCAGAGTTCCCCATGGATTCGGTCCAAGCACGCGACGAGCTACAGCAGCTCGTCCACTTCGGTCTCGTCCGGAAAACCGGCGCAGGGCGTAGCACCGCGTATGAGTTGCAGACAGATCCAGTTCAACCTTCATTCGCTTTTGATACGCTCCCTACTCCCAATAGGTCGCCTGCAGACATCGTCTTAACAGCTCTCCGCAGCAGGGCAACCCCCGTCAGCAGGAAGCAGCTGATTGCAGACACAGGGCTTACCGACGCCCAAACCTACCGCGTCCTAAGGCACTTGGAAGACCAGGGGAGCGTTGCTACGGACAAGGACCCTGCAGACGGAAGAATCGTGCGCTATTTCCTGGCATCGAACACAGCGGGGGAATGACCCTGGGCTAAGCCCGCCAGTCGAACCAGGACGTCAGCGTTGGGGCGTACTCATCCCAAACAGCGCGGTCAGCTTCGAAGAATGTGGCATTGTTCGGGGAGGAGCACCTCATCTCGCGGACGGAGATATCGCAGGTCAGGTTGCCGGAATCCATGGGTATCGCGACGATTTTCGGGCTAGTGATCTCATGCTCCCCTGCCTGCAAATATCAATGCACTGGCCGCGATCGTCGCTACTTTACGACAAATGGGCCCGAACCCCGGAAAGTGGACACTGGGCTTTAATCAAGATGCGTTATTGAGTGTTGCTGCTTCAGCGGTCTCGAAGGCATTCGGACAGCGATAACCACCCCACGAGAGCAAGCGCCTTGTGGTGGACCTTCTAGACCAGCGGAACACGTCTCGGCGACACTCGAAAACAAGCCCGTCTTGACGGAATTCCCATTTCAGCACGGCGTTAAACAACTCCGCCAGCGCGTTATCTGCGCTTGTGCCGATTACTCCCATTGATCGGGTAACACCGAGGCGTTAACACAGTCTCCGGTACCGATCAGAGGTATAGACACTGCCGTAATCCGAATGGAAAATCGCCCCGTCGACCCCACCTTGGCCCCTGTGGGCCATCATGAGTGCCTTGCCAACCAACTCCGTGCGCATATGCTCTGCGATTGCAAAACCAGTCATCTGCCGCGAGAAACAGTCGATGACCGTAGCCGGGTATATATTCGACCCGTCCGCAATCAGTAGGTAGGTGATGTCGCCGACGTAGCCCGTGTTCGGTTTCTCCGCGGTGAAACGGCGTTTGAACAGGTCCGGAAACCTCCCAGCTCGTTTCGCGGACCCGGTGGGTGGTCTTTAAGCGGCGTTTGTTGGTGTAGCCGAACAAAGCCAACTGGTGCATCAGCCTGGCTGTGTGCGTGTGATTGAGGCGCTTGTCGCTGGTCGGATCCGAGTTGATGGCCACTGTGATTATTGCTCCCCATACCCCGTTCTCAATAACGCATCGTCTGCGGGCAAGAGCAGCTGATTTCCACTTGCAATAGGAGGAACGATTGATCGTGAGGACCTCACCTAACTGCTTGACCTCGTAGAGGCCTTGGTGGTCATCAACGAACTGAAAGCGGTTCACCAGCTCGTCTCTTCCGCGAACTACTGAGCCGCATTGCACAGTTTCTCTCGCTCTTCCCGTAGCTTGGCATTCTCGCGTTCCAGCATGCGGATACGCTCGGCATCGGAGAGCCCTTCAGCAGGCGTGCGTTCACTTTCCGTCGCGGCAACGGGGCTGGCGACTTTTCCGTCCATCGTCAGTCGGTGAAAAATACTAGGAACCCAAGTCACTTGCAACACGAGCCAAGTGTTGGAGGTTACGATGTAGGACAGCTTAGGTATACGTTGAGGTATCTAGTCTTGGATAGGTGGAAAGGGCAAAGTGCGTGGAAGAGCGGTCTGAACGGTGGAATGCTGTCTCCCCTAGCCAATTCGACCACGAAAAACGTGGCCTGAAAGCCTTGGCGCGAGCCGTACCGGATGCAGAACCATACAGGGTGTGGACCAATTTCCAGTTCACTGGCAACGACGGCCAGGATTATGAGGTTGACGCGCTGGTCATCGGTCGCGCAGGGATCTATGTTGTGGAGTTGAAAGACTGGTCTGGTGTGATTACGGGCAATGATCACCAGCTGGAGGTCCATCCGCGCACTGGCCTCCCGTACTCGCAGCGCCATCCGGTGAAGACGACGCAGTCGAAGGCACGTGTCCTAGTCTCCCGTTTCAAGAATGAGATTGCAGCTGTGGTCAAGGCTGCTAAAGAGGTGGGGATTGACGTTTCGCGCGTTGAGCAGCGCGTGCCGTGGATACAGGGTGTTGTGTTTCTGACGAATCCTCGGGTCAACGTTTCCGGAGTGTCAGACATTGGTCTACAGAACGTTTATGGTCTAGACACTGATTCTCACTCACCCATTCAGGATCCACGTCTTCAGGGCATCGGTTCGTGCATCACTACTGCACCAACTGATTCTCGCCGCGAGATTATTGAGGATCAGAGCAAGATCATCCTTGCGCAGGCAATGGACCGCATTGCCGGGTTCTCCCGCAAAAATAAGCATCTTGGTGACTGGGTCCTCGACGAGGTAGAGGACGAATACGATTCAGTCCGCTTCTACTCCGCTCACAGGCGTGACGACGACAACCTGAAGGCCCTCTTGCGCGTGATCACTCTCAACCCGGATACGCAAGAGGCTAGCTTCAAATATGAGTACAACCTGCAAAAACGTGAATTTCAACGTTTGCGTGAACTGCGTCATGACCGGATCGATTCGCCCGATAACTTTTTCAACCAGGGGAACATGATTGTGATGGTGTTCCCCCGTGGCACCGGCCAGTTTGAGCCGTTAGATCGGCTTTTGCCCGGTGTGAGTTTTACGGCCGAGCAGCAAGTACAGTTGATTCAGCAAATTGCGGAGGCAGTAGATTACGCGCATCAGAATAATCTGAGCCACCGGAACTTGGGGCCTAATTCGGTACTGGTAGATCGGAAAGCGTTGGCCGAGGGCCGCGTGGTCTCGCGTGTGACAGGGTGGACGGCCGCCGGCCAGATCGAGCGGGAGGGCACCCAGACTGCGGGGTTGACTATTACACCGCATCGGTCCCAGCTTGTCGACGATATGTATGACATGTTCTTCCCGCCGGAGTATTACCCGGAGGGCAGTGACAAGCGGTTAGGGGATTTGTTCTCTATCGGAGCTTTGGCATACTTCATCATTGCCAACGGCACGATGCCGGCTCACAACCGCCTCGCACTCATTGAGAAACTGCGCATCACCGGTGGTTTAGATTTAGGAGAGACCGGCAGTGAGGTCGAACCAGAGTTCCGCCACTTGGTCCGGGGAATTACGGCCGCGCAGCCCTCGCAGCGTGCAAAGGCGGTGCGTAAACCTAACTCTGCCCATGATGAGCCGAACCCGGTGCGCGCGTTCATTCAGCGTTTGCAGGAAGTCACGGATGAGCGAGTTTCAGACGTGGCCGATCCTGCCAACCCTGCCCTGAATGCAAAGATAAATGACAGATTTCGGGTGGATGAGGTTCTGGGAGCCGGTTCCACAGCTCGTGGACTCCTGGTTACTGACCTGCAGGACATTGACGCTGACCAGCGGGTTCTCAAGGTTGCTCTTGATGAAGACAAACATGGGCGCCTGGACGGGGAGGCGGCCACCATCCAGGAGATCCATGAGAAGCTTCCTAAATCAGTCAATCCGCAACGCTTTGTCCAGCTCATTGAGGGTCCACTGAAATTGCAGCATGGCCGCTACGGTTTGTTGCTGAGCGTGTGCGGCAGCCGTACGCTTGCCGACGTTCTCGGGTCGTCCATGCCGATGGGGCAGCAGTTTTGGATGCTCGGTCTCCAACTGGTGGAGATCCTCGTTGCGCTAGAGGAAACGGGTGTCTTCCACCGGGATATTAAGCCATCTAATCTGGGTGTCGTTGGAAAACCTAGTGAGATGCGTCTGTCCCTTTTTGATTTCTCTTTGTCTAAGGATCCGCTTACAGCTATTGAGGCCGGTACAGCTCAGTACCGGGACCCTTTTTGGGCGCGCAGCGGCCTCGGTTTGATAGCTATGCGGAGCGCTACGCCGTCACGGTGGTGTTGTACCAGTTGGCTACGCGTGAATTCCCTGTGTACTCGGACGATGACACTTTGCCAGCTCTGACCGACGGCCAAATTTTGCTCGCCGATACCGCGTTCCAAGACTTGTTCCCGGGCAGGCCTAACCAAGCGAAGGCATTGGGCGAGTTCTTTCGGAAGAACCTCGCCAAAGATAAGGCCACAAGAGCGGATTCTGCGAAGCAGCTCTTGGCGGATCTCCGTGCAGTTCAGAAGCTCGAAGAACGAACCACAACAAGCCCTCAGAAGCCATCCACGTCGTCGGTTCCTTCCGAGCCCACGGTCATCCCTACACCGGATAACCAGGCACCGATTACTGGGCTGGCTCACCTGGTCGACGAGTTGCGCGCGCACGCAGGAAAGAAAGACAGCTCCCAGCGTAAGTTTGTCTCCCGCGTCCTTGGCGTGGTGGACAGTGCCCCTGCGGATCCGTTCGCGCCCAATGCGCAGTATGCTAAATCACTAAACGTCACCCCTGGCAGAATCCCGCAGATCACCCAGGAGATCCCACAGCTGTGGGCATCCACCAACGAACTCGCAACCGTGTATGAGCAGGTTCGCGAGACACTTAAGGATGAGATTAAGGGCAATGGTGGCATCGCTACGCCAGCTGAGCTTGCCCCGGCAGTCAGCAAGCTTTTCCCAGACGATGTAGCCGACCATCAGACCCGTACCCTTCTCGGTGTTATCCGCCTAGTTCAACTCTCTCTGGAGAAGGAACAGGATCCGGGCCAGCAGCGTCAGTTTGTCTCGCTACGCCGCGGTATTACACAGACGCTTATCGCGCTGGCCAATCCTCCCGGTTTTGGCACCCTGCACCATGACTTGGCCCACTCTGTGAAGCACGCACTCGCGCAGGCACCCAGTGGCATTATCCCAGCCTCGCAGCTAACAAACCTGCTCACTAAAGCCACGGCATCCTCTCTACACATCCAGCCCAGTGCCATCCCGTTCAAGCTGAGCATGCTTCCAGAGCTGGCCACCACCGCGCTGAATAAGGTGGCCCTTACACCTACTGGCGATGTGTACGCCACGGATATGACAGCCGCCCAGCTTGTAGCCGCCGTATTCCCGCGCACGGCCGAGCGCATCAGCCGTAAGGACCTGAAGGATCTGATCAACACTCGCTTCCCGCAGGCGGAGCTCACGGAACTACCCAAGCACCCTGAGCTGGACACCCTAGTCCAGACCCAGAGCCCGCTGATGGTTTACGACGGACAGCGTTCCGAATACATCTTGCCAAAGCAAGACACTGTTACATATGTTGAGACGCGCGTGCCTACCTCTGCAACGTTGGCGCAAATCCAGGCGGAGGGTTACAGCGATCTTATTGCGATGCTGAAAGCGACCATCCCGGAGCGCCAGTTCCGTTTTGTGGCTACCAACCTCCACTCCACCAGCGCAATCGTTGAGGAACTCGTAAAGGAGTTCGATGTCCCACACGTTGATGTCACACGCGCTGTGTTCAATAAGTTGGACCAGGTGGCGTCGAGTGAACAGGAGCTGATTAACGTGCTTGCCGCTGACACTCCGCAGCATGCGCAACAGATGCATGCGATCTTGCGCCAGTGGTCCCAGGAAGTTCTCGATGAGGCACTAGACACGACTGCCCCGGCTGTCATTCTCACTGATATTTCCATTCTTGTGTCTTACGGCAACCAGGATCTCTTGGAGCGCTATATGGATATCACTGCCAACCACAACAGGTCGGCGATCTGGGTGGTTATCCCGGAGGAGGCGCATTCCTCGGCCCATGGCCTGGAGATTGAGGGCCACAGTATTTCTTTGTCCAGCACCAATCAGTTAGTGAAAGCATAGGTAGCCATGGTTGTTGCAGCATCCGATCTCACCACTCATCTCAAGCCGGTCGTCGCCACGCTTGTCGACGACATGCGCACCACGCTCCACGCTTCTGCCGAGGACATGGCCATGTTCCGCGGCGACTTCGCCAAGGCTCAGAAGGCCGAGCGCGTTGGCGTGTCCTTTGAGGACTGGGAGGATGAGCAACTAACCCATGCCGCTGTGGGCTGGGTAGTTACTTCGGTGTTTGTTCGTTTCATTGAGGACAATGAGCTTTTCGGCCCTGGTCGGGTGTTCCTGTCTGGCTACACCGATGAGTTGCGCGACGCCGCTCGTTTCTACGAGCAGCAGCTTTACCGCGCCCACCCGGAGTTGTCCTATCGCGGTTATCTGGAGGCGTGCTTCGCGGAGCTTGGCAAGGTGGATGCCACAGCTGGGCTTGTTGACGAGCACGCCGCCTACCGCATCTACGCGCCCAGCGAGGACGGCACCAAGGTGCTTGTTGAGTTTTGGCGTACAGTAGGTGCACAAGGCAAGGTCATTTCGCTTAACGACGAACACTTGGACACCCGTTACCTCGGCGATCTCTACGAGAACCTGTCGGAGTTTGCGCGCAAGAAATATGCACTGCGCCAAACCCCGGAATTTGTCGAAGAGTTCATCCTGGACCGTACCCTGACCCCCGCGTTGCAGGACCGCCCCCTTGAGGGCTTTAAGCTCATCGACCCCACCTGTGGCTCCGGCCACTTCCTAATCGGTGCTTTCAAGCGACTCTTTCAGGCGTGGCGTGATCTAGAACCGGCGGGTGAACGTCGCGTCCACGCCAAGAAGGCGATGCGCGCCATCCACGGTGTGGACATCAACCCGTTCGCCGTGGCGATCACCAAGTTCCGCCTTGTGGTTCAGTATATTCAGGCCCTCCAAGAGACCTACATCCCAGAGAAAATGGACATCCCGTTCACCATCTTGACGGGTGATTCGTTGCTGTTTGGCTCTGACGATGGTGGCAACTTCCCCCTCGACGGCGATTCTGGTGCGTTGGGTATTGCTCCATTCGCCTACTCCACTGAGGATCCTGCGGCTCTAAACGAGATACTGCGCTCCGAAAAATACGACGTAGTCATCGGCAACCCGCCGTACATCACGCCAAAGGACCCTAAACAGAACCAACGCATCCGCAGCCGCTACAAGCAATATTGCAAAGGCACTTATGCACTGACCGTGCCGTTTATGGTGAAGTTTTTCCGCCTAGCCAAAGGCGAGGACGCAAGTAGCGCCCTGGGTTGGGTCGGCCAAATTACGTCTAACTCGTTTATGCAGCGTGAGTTCGGAAAACCACTCATGGAACGTTTCTTCGACGAGGTCGAGCTCCGTGAAATCATTGATTCCTCAGGTGCATATATCCCAGGCCATGGGACCCCGACAGTGATTTTGGTTGGGCGCAATATCAAACAGACTACCGAAACCATCCGCGGTGTTCTCGGCATCGAAGGCGAACCAGGCGTTCCCGAAGACTCTGAGCAGGGGCAGGTGTGGCAATCCATTGTGCAGGCGATCGATAAGCCTGGGTTTGAAAACCGTTTCCTCTCCGTGAAGGATCTGCCTTCCTCCTTCGCTCTGCAACACCCGTGGAGCCTTGAAGGTGGCGCTGCACCCGAACTCTCGCACTCTATCGATGTTGCACGAAAGTCAGAGATTGGAGACCTGACTAACGAGATCGGCAGGACGGTTTCCAGTGGTGCCGATGCTTATTTTTATCGACCGCGCTTCTCTTTTAAAACGAGTAGGTTGGACCAGCACATTCCGTTGGTAATTGGCCAAGGTGTACGAGATTATAGGCTTCAATCCGACAGTTGCACCGTTTTTCCGTATGATCTTCGAACTGCGATGGATGTCGAACCTGATCCCAATCTCAAACAGGACCTTTGGACTTGGCGACCAGTGTTGCGTTCGCGAAGACTTTTTGGTCAAACCCCTGAAGAGCGGCGGATGCGCTGGATCGATCTCGCGGAGTTCTATAGGAAACGGTTCGTAACGAATCTGGGAATCGCATTCGCCTTCGTGGCCACACACAACCATTTCGTTCTCGATCGTGGCGGAAAGGTGTTTAAACAGTCGGCACCGGTGATCAAGTTGCCCGAGCATGCGACGGAGGACGACCACCTAGAGCTGCTTGGGGTGCTGAATTCGTCGGTGGCTGCGTTCTGGTTGAAACAAAACAGCCATGGAAAAGGAATCGGCGGTGTAAATCAGGAGTCTCGTCATGAGCTTTTTGACGAATTCTTCGAGTTCACGGGAACCACGCTGAAGCGGTTCCCCCTGCCTGATGGCAACGTGACCGAGCGTGCACGGCGCATCGATACGCTGGCACAGGAGTTAGACTCCTGGGAGCCTGATAACCTGTTCCAGAAGGAGGCCCCAGCGCAGGAGCTGATCAATAAGGCGCATGAGGAGTACACACGGATCCGTCATCTCATGATCGCTGAACAGGAAGAACTCGACTGGGCTGTCTACCACCTCTACGGCCTCACCGAAGAAAACCTGGCAATGCCAGTCGGTAACGTAGATGGGATCGCGCTGGGCCAGCGGGCCTTTGAGATCCGGCTCGCTCGCAACATCGAAGCAAGCGATGGGGAAAAAGAGACTGCGTGGTTTGAGCGCCATCACTCGGCACCCATCACAGAGGTGCCTCGCAGTTGGGACGAGGGGTATCAGGAGGTCGTCGTCAAGCGTCTGGAACTTATGGAAAGCGACAAGTTTATCGACCTGCTGGAACGCCCCGAATACAAACGCCGCTGGGCATCAGATACCTGGGACGAGAAAGTCACCGCAGCGCTGCGTGACTGGCTCCTGGACAAATTGGAAACCCCAGCACTGTGGTTCCGTACCGACGGAATGCCGCGCCCACGCACCATCGGTGAGCTTGCCGGGCAAGTGGAAGGGCGAGTGGACTTCCAAGGATTCGTGGACGTGCTGCGCCTGTGGCACAGCAAGCGCGACGCAACCACGCTGCAGATGCTCACCGACCTGCTGAAAGGCCAAGCGGTTCCCTACCTGAAGGAGCACCGTTACAAAAAGGGTGGCCTGCGCAAGCGTGCTGCATGGGAGCGCACCTGGCAGCAACAACGCGAAGAAGACGCAGGCACCCGCGCAAGCGAGGACGTGGAGGTACCGCCGAACTACAGATCGGCAGACATGTATCCGGACGTATGGGCGCACCGCGGCAAACTGGACGTGCCCAAGGAGAGGTTTATTGCGTACCCGGGCACCTCACCTGCTGATGACCCGACGCTCATGATCGGCTGGGCAGGCTGGAACCACCTCCAACAAGGCCTAGCAATCTACCTGCTGTTTGATGACCGGTTGGAAGAAGACGCTCCAGTTGAGGTACTGGGAGGCATCCTGAACGGGCTGCAGCAGGAACTACCCTGGATCATGCAATGGCATAATGACATCGATCCGGATATGGGCGAGCGCATGGGTGACTACCTGACCAAACTGCTCCACGGTGGTGCGGACAGGTGCGGCATCGCTGTGGAAGATCTGCACCAATACGTGCCAGACCAGAAGACCCGCCGACGCGCGACAAAGAAGAAGGAGAAGGAGAAGTAACGATGGCTTTCACGCTTCCCGGCAGCAACTCCGCGCCCAAGTTCGAAGAAGTCTTCACTATTCCCGAAACGCAAGGCGACACCTTCGTTCTCAAGTTGTCCCAATCCGTCGCACCGGAACGGATCCAGCAGACTCTGGACACGTACGTGGTCACAGATTCCATCGCAGCCAACTTGAAGCAGGCACTCGGGTATGTGCGCAACGCGCTGGACACCGGCAACAACCAGGGCACCTACCTGGACGGCTCCTTCGGCTCTGGTAAGTCCCACTTCATGGCAGTCCTGTACGCCATCCTGGCCAATTACCCAGAGGCACGGGCCGTCCGGGAACTGCAAGACCTCATCGTGAGCAACGAGGACCTTGTAAAGAAGAACTACCTTCAGCTCACGTTCCACTTTTTGGGGTCAACGACGATTGAGGGCACCGTCTTCGGGTCCTACATCAAACAGATGGAAAAGTTTCACCCCGGTGTGGCGCTACCTGCTTTGCATTCCGATGCCGAGCTGTTCCGTGACGCACAGAACCTGCGGGAGACAATGGGGGATGCGGCGTTCTTTGCAGCGCTGAACCGGGATGACTCTAGTGTATCGGTTGGGGATGATGCAGGGGCCACGGGTGGCTTTGACATTGGGAGCTTCGCTAATCGAGTAACCGGGGGAGCTGTTGGTGGCGCAGGGAAATGGGATGCTGTTTCCTTCGAGGCTGCTGTGCGTACTGATGACCTTGCGAAACGCCAAGAACTCTCGACCGCCTTGAGTGCTACGTTGTTCACCTCTCACTCGAGTGGCTCCAACTGGGTTCCTCTGGCTGAGGGCTTGAAGCGGATCACAGACCACGCGGCTGGTTTGGGCTATGACGCGGTTGTGTTGTACCTCGATGAGCTGATCCTGTGGCTGATGTTTATGACGCCATCATCCGAACAATTCTTGGATGAATCGCAGAAGCTTACGCTGTTCGTGGAAAGCGAGGCCGGAAAGCTTCAGATCCCACTAGTTTCATTTATTGCCCGCCAGAAAAACCTGGCTGCGTGGGCTGCAACGACTGAGGCCGCAGGTTCCGATCAGTCCATGCGCAAGCAAGCGTTCGCCCACCAAGAAGGTCGATTCAACAAGATTCACCTGGGCAACAGTAACCTCCCAGAAATCGCCCACAAGCGACTCTTAGAACCCAAGAACGCACTGGCAGAACAGCAACTCGATACTGCCTTTTCTGACTTGCAATTGAAGCCAGACGTGATCCAGGTGTTGCTCAACGGAGAGAACCTCGGTGTTGAAGAATCTGCCTCCACAATGGAGCAGTTCAAGCTGACCTACCCGTTCTCACCAGCGCTCGTCGATACGCTTATCAACCTGTCCTCCGTAATGCAGCGTGAGAGAACGGCGCTCAAGGTTATGGAAAACCTGCTCATCGCCAAGCGCAGCACAGGAACAATCGGCAACGTGATTCCCGTGGGAGATGCTTTCAACTTCCTTGTCACGGGTTCAGACAGTACAAACGACTCCGCTTCCCAGCGTTTCGCCGAGGGCCGTGAGTTTTGGAACACGCGCATGCGGCCAACCATCCTGGCCAACCACAACTTAGACCCGAAGACAACGGACGAGGAGTTAGATCGCTCCACGTTGGCTGATATCCGATTGGGTAAGACCCTGGTGCTTTCCGCCCTAGCACCCCAAGTGGCGTCTCTGAAAAACCTCACCGCGCGCCGGCTAGCCAACCTGAATCATGGCACGATGGCCACGCTATTCGAGTCTGACACTGTAGGCCAAGTCCTGCAAACAGTGCAGCGTTGGGCCACCGACCTGCCAGAAATCCAGGTGGAGAAGGGTTCCAACGACCCTCAGATTAGCCTGGTCCTCAACGACGTGCCGTGGAAGGAAGTACTGGACTCAGCGCGCTCCCACGACACCCCGGCAAAGCGCAAGGAGCGCATCCGTACTGACTTGATGGAGGCATTCGGCGTAAGCGGTACCAGCCAGGGCATGGACCAAGCCTATCTGCGTCCGTTTACCTGGCGGGGTACATCCCGGAACGTCGAAGTCATCTTCGGCAACGTGCGTGACCCCAAGGACATGCCGGACGATTCCTTCCGGCCCAGTGGTTATGACGCTTTGCGCATCGTGGTGGATTATCCGTTCGATCAGGAGGGCCACACCGTTGCCGAAGACCACCGCCGAATCGATGCCCTCATTGCTGACGGCAGCCGTGACCGCTTCACCGTAGCCTGGTTGCCACAGTTCTTTGACAGCCAGCAGATGCGCAAACTCGGTGACTTGGTCATTGCAGAATACGTGACTACTCCGACCGGCCTTAGAGACAACACTCAGCGTATTCCCCAAGATCAGGTCCAAGCAGTGGAATCTACCCTGAAGGATTACAAACATAATCTCTCCGAAGAGTTGGGCAGGCAGATCCGTGTCGCCTACGGGGTTAGTGCTGGAGCGGACTTCGGGGTGGATCAAGAGCCAGTGAAGAGCCTCGACCCCGCCATAACGGTGAGCAAGCCGATTGGTTCCGATATGCACGAGGCCGTGAACCGACTTATAGAGAAGGCCTTCGAACAGCGCTACCCGGACCACCCGAAGTTCGATGTAAACACGGTGATCAGGACAAGTGACTTCAACAAAGTCTTGAACCTACTGCGCGAAGCCGTGATAAGCCCAGATGGTCGTGTGGAGATCCCACGTGAGGACCGGCGTATCGTCCGTGCCATCTTGAACCCACTGCATTTAGCCGATGTGTATGAGACACACGTGATCTTCACCGCGGATACAGCGCAAAGCGTGTTGTCGGACATCGACCAGGCACTGCGCACCGACGGGTTCAATGTTGACGGTGACCTGGGTGTCCAACCGATTCAAGAGGCCATCCGCAAACTAAGCCTGAACCGTGGCCTCACCAATGACGTGATTAATTTTTTCGTAGGCGCATGGGCTGCGCTGAAGAACCGGTCTTGGTACCAGTCTGACATCCAGATGCCGCACCCACCTTCAATCGGCGAGATTAAGAAGTCTGTGGAGCTGCGCCCGGTGAAGCTGCCGGATCAGCAGCAGTGGGACAACGCGCTAGAGATGTTTGCATTGCTCTCTGGAAAGGATCACCCGAAGCACCGTACGGGCGCTAACTTGGCCACCTTCCTGGAGAAGGTGAACGAGTTTGTCGAGGAGTATCGTGGTCCCATCCAAGGATTGGCGGTTGAACTGAACCAGCTTACTATCAAGATGCAGGCGGGTGGGTCGTCGAACCGTGTGGCCTTGAATGACAAACTCAATGACTTACTCTCTGCACTACACAACCAACGGCTCAACGCCCTGGGGATGGTAGAAGTGCTCGGCACAGTCAAAGAACAGGGAGAAAGCAACTGGGGCGCAACCCGCCAAGAAACAATGATGGCGCTGACCAGTGTGAGCGAAGTGCGTGAGCAGGTTGGCGAGTTGCTGCAGGGCATGTTAGCATCCCAATTCAGCATGCTGCTCGGAGCACGGGACAAGGATGAGACGGCACAGCAGATCATTGCGGCGCTGGCTCTCGGTGTTGGGCAGCATGAGATGGCTGTCCCAATTGCCACTACGGTGCGTAAGTTCAAAGCTGGACTGGACGAGTGGATCCGGGGACATGTGAATGCACGTCCAAATCCAGACCCGGTTGAAACTCCGCCGCCAGGCCCGGGGCCGAAGCAGGATTTCGTTGTGGAGGACTCAAACCGCCGTGTGTTCCCGTCTGAGGGTGCCACCGGCATCGACGATGCCCTGACTCAGGTCAAGAATGAATTAGGAAAGCGGACAGGAAAGTACCGCATCATTGTGGAGTGGCTGGGGGACTAAACCATGAACGCCACCATCTCTGCAGGCGATCTGAGGAAAATCGCCCAGGACTTCATCGGGAAAGGCCATACTCACCCGCTGGTGTTGGTTCACTCCAGCGAGGACCCAGGGGTTGGGGAGCAGCTCGGTCCCGAGAGTAAAACCGTGCATGTTCGGTACGCTGCAACTCCTTTAGCACTGCGCTACTTCGTGAAAGATTTCGCTGAAAAGCGTGAACAGAACTACGCATCGATCGTCGTTACGCCCTTGCGTGATGATCAAGTACCGCTTGATGTCGCCGATGCCTTAACCCGTCGCAACATTATTCGGGTGGATGGATCCTCTCGTCTGCGACAGCTTTTCAGTGCAACCCGCCAACGACGTGGAATCGTTGAGGATACACGCGATATTCAAGGGATAATTACCTTTCTCACCAGGGAAAGCGCACCTCCAGTGGAGGCCGCAGGTGCCGGACTGCTGGATCACCAACACGTCAACCGGCAGATCATCCGCTCTCTGATAGGTGGCGCGTATCCTACGAGCATCCGTGACATATTGTCATGGAGCCTCACTGATGGCGCGTCAGCGGTGTGGGCATACGCTGCGCATACCTTAAGCGAAGCGGTGCGCGAGGCTGCGATGTCGCAGCTTCAGCGTGACTTAGGTGATGCTGCAACGCTGGTGGCCACACTGCTTACCCAGCAGGGCCCTTCACGACTCGTAGAATTCGGGCTGATCGCGGAAATGGTAGTGCGTGCCGGGCAGTTCGGCGTTGCGGAACAATCGGACGCCGTGAACTTCCGCCACCTAGTTGGCTTGACCAGTACACCCGCCACAAAAGATTTGGAAAGGTGGGCAGACGCGGCGTGTGACGTAGCATCCAAGCTCGCCCGCCACAATGTCGCAGCGCAACGTGCCGTAACGGAAGCAGAGAGAACAGCGACGACTGAAGGTGCTTTTGACAATCCTCGGATACTCATCGGTTCAACAATGTGCCCAGGCGCATATCGGTTGCTGGCGGATTACGTGGCTTCCGGCCTCGATGATGCCCGTATAGGCCAGGGTATGGATTCGGTGCTGAGCCGGTATCAGCAGCTCACGCGGCATGTTAACGCCACCTTGGATGACCGGGACCGCCAAGCCAGCGAAGCTGCACTGCGGTTGCTGATCCATGCCAAGCGTGGCTTTGGCGAACAACCGCGGGACGTGGCCGGTTACCTCGAGAGCTACCGCGATGAGCTTAGCTGGTTCGATTCGGCAGTCAATCACGCGTGGGACGGTGGCAATCGCCCTGCGCTGACCGACGTGACGAGGGCAATCGCCGAAGATGGCCGGGAGCAGCGCGCAACGCTGAACCGCCAGGCGGCCGCGACGCTGTCCACGGCAGTCGCAACGGCACCCATCCCAGGTGGTGTCTTGGGTGTAGAAGACGTACTCGGAGCCATAGTAAAGCCACTGGTCACTGCGTCGCGGCCGGTGTTGGTCGTCGTTCTCGATGGTATGAACGCTGCG
The DNA here is from genome assembly GCF_030252165.1 of Corynebacterium breve. Lineage (NCBI taxonomy): Bacteria > Bacillati > Actinomycetota > Actinomycetes > Mycobacteriales > Corynebacteriaceae > Corynebacterium > Corynebacterium breve. The sequence continues at coordinate 2,350,837 of NZ_CP126969.1, forward strand.
GCGGCCAACGATATCGTTTCGCACATCACCCAACAGCGGCTGTGGCAGGTAGCTCACCCAGATAGTGGCGCGCTACGCACCGCCGTGGCCACGTTGCCGACGGTGACTACGTTTTCCCGTACCAGTCTGCTCTCCGGTGCTCTGGTGGCTGGCACCCAACACGATGAGAAGAAGAACTTTACAGCGTGGTTTTCCGCAAACGTGCGAAGTGAGGTCCGTGCACAGCGTGCGGAGCTTTTCCATAAGGACGCTGTAGATGGGGCATTTGACACTGTGGTTGAAGCGGTACGAGATGTATCCGAGCGTCCCTTAGTCGGAGTGGTACTCAACACAATTGACGACGCCCTTGACAAGGACAAGCCCATGTCTCGCATCTGGACCATCGATTCGATATTCCGGCTCACATCGTTGCTGCACGAGGCTGCTGAGGCAGGCCGTGAAGTAGTACTAGTGTCAGACCACGGCCACATCGTTGAGCGGCACACTGCCGACCTGACCAATGTGGAAAGCAGCGTGAAGTCCGCCCGCTGGCGCGACACCACCGGTGACACAGCGAATGAGGGAGAGGTGTTTGTTCGTGGAAATCGCGTCCTAGCCCCCGGTGGCGAAGCCATCCTCGGCGTCGATGAAGATGTGCGCTACACCTCCAAAAAGGCGGGCTATCACGGTGGCCTTGCTCTGGAGGAGCTGGTAGTCCCCATCGTGCTACTCACGCGTTCCGACGCACTGGAAGACCACACCGTCTCCTATGACCTTGAGGTGCCTGTGTGGTGGGCTATTCCAGAGCCAGGATCAATACTTTCTGACTCGCGCACTGGCACGACTACGTCTCCTGCGCCGACGCAGAATACGGCCAGTAAGAGTGTCCCCGCTAATCAGCAAGCCCTTGATTTTGGTACTGCGAATGGGCCGATTACACCGTGGGCACGCTCACTTATTAAAGACAAATACTTCCGCGCGCGAACTCAAAGTGTTTCTGGTGTCACTCCCGATAAGGCCGGTGAGATGCTTTTCGCCATTGCTGATCACGTCGGGCGCATGCCAGTTGCCACATTCCGCGAGCGTTTCGGCATGAAGAACGTCATCGCCCGCGGCACTTTATCCAAGTTGCAACAGGTTGTTAACATGGACGGCGTAGAGGTCTTGTACATCGACGGCAATGACATTGTTCTCAACGCTAAGCTGTTATGCGAACAGTTTGGCATCAAAGAGTGGAACTAATGTCGCTCTCCCCTGCCCGCCGCTCGGCCATCATCGACGCTTTACGACGAGGAACCGTGCCCTCTGAAGGCCTTGATCAGCTGGCTGTTGGTCTAAACCACCTTGAAGACACCATCCAGGATGAGCTCGGACGTGTTGAGGCCGGTGGGGCCGTGTTTAAGGCCATCCGCGGCGAGTACGGCTCCGGTAAAACCTTCGCGTCCCGGTGGATTGAGCAGCTGGCGTTAGGCCGCGGTTTTGCGGTCGCTGAGATTCAAATCTCCGAGTTAGAAACCCCGCTACACAAACTAGAAACGGTGTACCGGCGAGCGACAGAAGAACTCAGGACGTCATCGTTTCCTCGGCAGGCCTTCCGCAACGTGCTGGATGCCTGGCTCTACCAGGTCGAAATGGATGCAGCTGAATCTGGCGCGAATGCCGAAAACCTGATGGAAGATCGATTAGATGCGGTAGCGACCGCTGCGCCAGTGTTCCCCTTAGCATTGCGAGGGTACCGCACTGCGGTTGAGGAAGATGATGTGGTTACTGCAGACGGATTGGCTGCCTGGTTGGGTGGACAACGCACCGTAGCGGCATCGATCAAACGCAAGGCAGGCGTGAAATCCGAGCTGGACCACTTCACCGCAATGGGGTTTTTCCGCGGCTTACTTGAAGTTCTGCGTGGCTCCGGACACAAAGGCTTGATCCTTGTGCTTGACGAGGTGGAGACTCTCCAACGGATGCGCTCCGACACCCGGGAAAAGGCACTCAATGCCCTTCGCCAATGGATTGACGAACTCGATAGTGGGCAGTATCCCGGAATGTACCTTCTGATCACAGGGACAACCGGATTCTTCGAGGGCAATGAGGGCATTAAACGGCTGCCGCCGTTAGATTCCCGAATCAGTGTTGACTTCAGTGGAAATCCACGCTGGGATAACCCTCGACTGCCCCAAATTCGGCTTCGATCCTTCAACTTGGACCGGCTGAAGGAAGTTGGATTCCGGGTACGCAACCTCTATGCAGAAGATTCGAGCCGCGTAGCCGAAGTTGTCGACGATGTCCTTGTCGGCGATCTCGCCTCGATGGTTGCTGGGGAGTTGGGTGGGCACGTAGGAATCGCGCCACGCCAGTTTCTCCGCACCCTCATTGACGTTATGGACCGGGTTGACCTACACCCAGATTTCGATCCGCGCCGAGACTACACCTTCACCATCCCTGAAGGTAGCCTCTCAGATGCGGAGCGCGCTGCAGCTCAAGGAAGCGTTGTGCCCAAGGTGGACCCAGACGAGATCGAGCTTTAGACAATGGCTGGCTACTACTCCCTCCACCCTGTACTCCAACATCACATCGTGTCCACGCTGGGTTGGCCAGGGCTGAGACCTCTGCAAGAAGCCACCGTCGAACCCCTCATCGCAGGTGAGGACGCTATTTTGCTGGCACCGACCGCAGGAGGAAAGACTGAGGCAGCATCATTTCCTATTCTCACTCGTATGGCTCAAGAGGAGTGGACTGGAGTCTCAGTGATCTACGTGTGCCCTTTGAAAGCCCTGCTAAACAACCTGGCCCCCCGCCTTTCAAAATACGCAGCGTGGCTTGGGCGCAGCGTGGCCGTCTGGCATGGCGATATCGGACAGTCCGAACGTAAACGGATTGTGCGTGAACGACCCGACATCCTTCTCACTACTCCAGAATCGCTGGAATCCATGATGGTGTCTCGCGGGGTTGACGACAGCGAACTCTTTCACGGACTAAACGCTGTGATCATCGACGAGGTCCATGCCTTCGCCGGCGACGATCGAGGCTGGCACCTCTCAGCCGTCTTGTCTCGCTTGGAAGCGTCTGTTGGTAGGCCCCTGCAGCGCATCGGCATGTCCGCAACCGTCGGAAACCCCGAGACCCTTCTGGACTGGTTGCAAGGCGGCCACACCAACAGGGTGGGCTCAGTGATAGCTCCCGGCATGACGATCGGAGGCACGCCAGCCCCCGCTGACCTCATCGTTGACTACGTCGAGGACCTCAACAAAGTGGCAAAGCTGTTGTCGCTGCTCCACGCGGGCGAGAAGAGACTCGTTTTCGTCGATTCGCGCCGCCGAGCAGAGGAGCTTGCTGCAGCTCTCCGCGAAAAGAAACAAACTGTATTCTTATCACATTCGTCGTTAAGCGCCGGCGAAAGGAAACGCTCCGAACAAGCCTTTGCCGAAGCGCGCAACTGCTTCATCGTGGCCACCTCAACCCTCGAACTTGGTATTGACGTTGGCGACCTCGACAGAGTCATTCAAATCGGGACCCCGCGCACCGTTTCGTCCTTCCTCCAACGACTGGGCCGCACCGGTCGCCGCTCTGGGTCAACCCGTAACTGCTTGTTCATTGCTACCGATGATGACGAGCTACTGGCAACACTTGGAATGCTCTCAGCATGGTCAACTGGTTATGTCGAGCCGGTGACCCCGCCACCCGCGCCTCGTCATTTGGCTGTGCAGCAGTTTCTCGCAGCAGCTCTACATCGAGGGGCAATAATTAGGAATGACTGGCCTACTCTGTGGGCCTCAACACCGCTGATGTCCGAGGTCTCCCTCGAAATGGATGCAGACCAGATCTTGGACTATTTGGTCAACGAGGGTTTCCTGGAGGTCGATGGCCCGTACGCCTTTATTGGAGAGAACGCGGAGGCAAACTTTGGCAGGCGGCATTTCATGGAACTGTTGTCGGCCTTCTCGACGAGCCCTATCTTCACAGTGTATGAAGGGCGCAGGGAAATCGGGACAGTGGAAGATCGGATTTTAGCTGCCACCGAGGACAATGCCGTTCTAGTCCTAGCGCTGGCTGGACGTAATTGGCTGGTCAACAACATCGACTGGCGCCGCCGCCGCGTCTATGTCGAGCCTGCGGAACAAAAAGGAATTGCAAAATGGGGCTTCCTCGGCCCAACTTTCGGTGAAGCAGTCGCGCAAGGAATGAGATCCGTCGTGTTAGGCGTTGTTCCAGACGGGGTCACACTAACCGGAAGAGCAACCGAGGCGCTAGCCTCCGTACGAGCCTACTTCCGTCCTACAGTTTCAGAGACCGGACCAGTGTTTGTCGAAACCGACGAAGGCTTCGAATGGTTCACCTGGGCAGGAGGGGCGAACAACAGTGCCTATATCGCAGCCTTTGGTGCTGGGCTGGGCCCGCAGCTTGCAGATCCTTCGCAGCGGGTGAATCACGCGTCGGTACGTTTGCTACCTGGTGTCCAGCCTGCTGAGGCGCAGGCGCGGGTTTCGGAGTGGGAAAAGATCCCCGTTCCTGAGCGGCCCTTGCCATCGGTCAGTATTGATGCTCTGCGAGGGTTGAAATTCTCCGCGGCGTTGCCGATGTCATGGGCGGCGCATACAATGGGGCGCCGGTTGGTCACGGAGTAGGTCCTATTGTCGGGACGAGTTGGGTTCACAGCAAGAAGTAATAGAAATCAAGGCAAATGCCTAGGAACAAACCCCAGGACACTTCAACATGTTCAATGGCACAATGCCCAACCATTCCATACCCATACCTCATGACAAACGCAGTCTGAAGTCTAGGAGTACGCAGAAGTGTCTCACTACCTCTCACGCCGAGGGACTCGGTGCCAACCGTGAAACCAACATCTACCCCAGGCACTAACGGAAAAGTCATCCTCGGATTTAAACGCATTGCTTTAAAGTGCAATGATCACCCTTAGTGTGCTTTTCCTCGCCGTAAAAGGAAGTTTAGCCTGCGGTTTCTACGCAGATTTCTCTCCGCCACTAGCCAAACCACCAGATCTGTGACACACTGGTCATCAGTCGCGGTTTTATTGCACAGTGTTTATTGGTTTATTCGCTCGCAGGTAATTTTTACGCGGGCTCCGGTTTGAAAAGCTTTAAGCACACTGTTGCAGAGGTTTTTGAAAGTCGTGGAGTTCAAACGACTCGCAGTAGAAGTTAATCATGCTTCTGCTCGTAGTAACACCTCAAAGAAACAAAGGTATTTTTATGACACAGGGTACTGTGAAATGGTTCAACGGCGACAAGGGCTTCGGCTTCATCGCTCCTAACGACGGAACCGAAGACGTGTTCGTTCACTTCTCCGAAATCCAGGGTGGCGGTTACCGCAACCTGAAAGAAGGCCAGCAGGTCGAATTCGAGATCGGCGAAAGCGCCAAGGGCCCACAGGCACAGCAGGTCCTAGCTATCTAAGCTAACCCGCTACCAAGAACTAACCGCTACACCATTTGGTGTGGCGGTCTTTTCGTTCGACAGCGAAGGCGACTACTCGCAAGATACATTTCAAAGTACATTGCATTTTCGTTTCAATTCATTGCAGTGCAATATACATTGCAATGTACTTCCAGGACTCGCCGCGGGAGCAGCTGCAAAAGCTCGCGAGCGAATCCATCGTGCAGTTCAACTCGGAGCAGTAGAAATCGAGTCCATTAATGGGAAAGATGCGGTTGCATGTGTCATTCCCCCGCAGCCCTCAGACTTACGCCCGTTTCGTGTTGGAGAATTTGGCCCGGCCTTGACTCGGTCCGGAGAAGGGGACTACAAGCTCGGTGAACAGGAAGAACTGTACCTAGTTAGTCAACGCACACAACCAGGGATCATGACGAGCTTCTAGTTCGGACAAACGTCGTCGACCACAAAACGGGCTTCCCAACCGTTGCCGCGCTCTATGCGATGGGCGTTCGTCCGCAACAGTTTCTTCCCCCTGGAAAACCAAGGCACCGTCGCAACAGATAAGGATCCCTCAGATGGACGAATTGTTCGGTGCTTCATTTGTCCGCAGGAGCAGAAATGTCAATCTTGACGTACTCGTTTGTGCTGATTCTGAACAAGACAGCATCGGAATTCACCGGGACGGCAATGAACGCGTGGCCTTCGACGGACTTTCCAGGAAACTCTTTCATGAGTTGAACAATGTTTTCCCCGCCCTGGCAATCAATCGATTCAACCGCCGGCCCAAGTTGTCCTGCAGTTGACTCCATCCAAGGGTTCGAATCAAAAGGGGAGACGAATGTCGAGTCTGCGGACTGGGGCATCGTGGCATTCAAGTGCAAAGAGACGAACCGGGGCGCTGCTATACCGTCCGGAGTCACGCATCGCGCATTGGGATCAATATCGACAAGCCGAACCGTCATGCATGTGTTGTCATCCGTCTCAGAACAGGGCACCTCGATGAGGTCGCCCTTCTTGTACAGCTTTTCGGCGATCGTGGGTGCAGAGGACGTGGTGCTCGGTGTCGTCAGCTCAGGCTGGATATGAAACGACTTTGCAGGCGTACACGCATACAGCCCCGCTGAAAGAAGTACGGCCGTAGCGAGGGACAGCAGACGTTTCATGACAAGCTTTCTACAGGAAAATATTTACTACTTAACGCGTCAACCTATAATCTAGTCGAGTTGGTGTCCCGAGACTCGTCGATAAGCAATTATTTTTCAAAGACGATGATAAGCCCGTCGGTTCCGCCTGGTCCAATCCGCCCTTTGACACTGGCGGAGGTCATTGATTTGTACTTCCAGCCGTCCTTGGCGTGATCGTTGAGGATCTTTTCCAGTTTTTTCGCGTTGATTTTGTCGCCGACTAGGCCCTCGCGCACTTCGACGACTTTGTATTCTGGGTGATTGTCCATGCATCCCAGGATACCTCGCGGCGTTGGTTCGGACTGGCTGCGAAATCTATTGAGTCGCGTTCAGTAAGCCCTAGATCGAGTCGCGGGGGAGCTGCTCCCAGGTGAGATCTAGCCCAAGGGGCTCGAGAATTTCAAAGGCCTCGGTTGTACCGGCGGCGATCCCGTCGGCAACGTGCTGACCGCCCGAGGTGATGTCGACGATGACCTTGGTTTCATTCCACTGGATTTCTTTGACCATCCATCCGTCGCGGCCGCGTACGCGGAGATCATCCATCGGGAGATCGTCGAACCAGGTCATCACGCCTTGGCGCGCGCTATCTCCAGTGACGGTCATGCGCACTGTGGCCGATGAGCCGTCATTACCCGGAGCGTCAGTTGCTAGCCAGGCGTAGTCCACTTCATAGGGCTTGGTCATGGCCCCTACGATAATCGTCCGGCGCTAAGGCTGCGACCGGCGTTGGCTCAAACTTTAGTTGTATAGTGGCGGGTATGTTGCGACCGTTCCTGATTGCCGTGGGCATCCTCTCGCTGGCCCTCGGCGCATTGGGGATTGTGTTGCCGATCCTGCCGACCACGCCGTTTCTGCTGCTGAGTACCTATTGCTTTGCCCGCAGCTCCACGCGGCTTCACACATATCTGGTGAACCATCGTGTGTTCGGTACGTACATCGCCAACTACTACAACGGCACCATGACTCTGGGGCACAAAGTGCGCACGCTGGCATTGCTGTGGGTGGGCATTCTGGTTTCGGCGTGGCTGATCGGGAAGACCATCACGTGGATCATCCTGCCGCTTATCGCCGTGGGGGTCACGATTCACATTGTCACCCTGGCACCGCGGCCACAGAAGACTCCGGTAGTGGTGGGTGCCGTGGAGGATGACGCGCTGAGGTGAACCATTCCTGGAGACAGTTGACCCCGGGGGATAGACCAGCCCAGGTGGTCGTCGATAAGCGGATAGCTATGGGCGCTCGGCGATCTTCGAGTTCAGCCACTCCTCGGGAACACCCAGGCCTTCGACGATGTCCTCGACGTTGTCGGTGAGCTCCTTGCTCAATCGCTCCACGATGGCGGTGAGCGTGCGGGAGCGGGCGCCATCGAACTGGCCGCGCTCCAGGAACCATGCGCGGTGCCCGCGGATGGTGGTGAGCGCGTAGAGGTCGCAAAGCTTGATCAACAGGTCGCGGGCGGGGCCTTCGGGGGTTTCGCTGATGCCGTCGATGAACGCCTCGAGGACGATGCGGTCCATGTGCGCCTTCGCTGCGGCGATCAAGTGGTTCTGGCATGCGTTGAAGCCTTCGAATTGTTCCTCTTTAGGCAGTTTCAGCACGTCACGCATGCGCATGCCTAGAGCTTCGACGATGCGTTTTTCACGAAACTCCAGCATTTCCACCTGCCAGCCGCGAGCAAGCAGTACCTCGTCGCCCTTTTTGCGTTGTGCCAGCGTGATCAGGCGATCGATGGTGGACGGGGCGGTGGTACGTTCAATGAGGCGATTGCCGACGAGTGATGCAGAACGGCGTGCAGCTTCCAACATATCTAAGTCTTTCCAGCTCGATTGAAACTCGGCGAGCAGCGCGCGACCGACCAATTGGAAAAGCACGGTGTTGTCGCCTTCGAAGGTGGCGAAGACGTCGGCATCCCCACGCAATGTGGTCAGACCGTTTTCGGACATGTAACCATATCCGCCGCAGGCTTCGCGACACATCTGCAGGGTGTCGTTGGCCCAGCGGGTTTGCACGGCCTTGAGTCCGGCGGCGCGGGACTCGAGCTCGCGGGTGGTTTTCTCGTCGGCACCGTCGCGGACTTCCTGGAAGTGCCTGGTGAGACGGTTTTGGGCAAATCCGAAGGCGTAGGCCTGGGCAAGCGCCGGCATGAGCTTCTTTTGGTGCGCCTGGTACTCCATGATGGTCACTGGTTCGCCGGTGGTTTTAGAGAATTGAGTTCGACTCAATGCGTGGCGTGCGGCAATGGTAAGTCCTCGTCGTGCCGCGGACGATGCTGCTCCGCCGACGGAAATGCGACCGCGGACCAAGGTGGACAAGGTGGTGTAGAAACGCTTGCCGGGGTGCTCAATCGGGGAGTGGTAGTTGCCGTCGTCGTCAACTGTGCCATAGCGGTTCAGCAAGTTTCCGCGCGGAACACGCACGTGATCAAAGGCGATTGTTCCGTTATCCACGCCCAGCAAGCCGCCCTTCAAGCCGTGATCGCCCAGAGTGACGCCAGCGAGTGCGTTGCCGGACTCGTCGCGAATGGGCACGATGATGCAGTGCACACCGTGGTCTTCGCCGCCGACCATGAGTTTGCCGAAGATCGCAGCCAACTGGCCGTGCTCGGCGGCGTTGCCGATATATGCCTTGCGGGCATCCTCGTTGGGGGTGTGGATTTCGAACTCGTCTGCGTCGGGGATGTAGGTGATCGTGGTTTCTAGACTCTGTACATCGGAGCCACGTCCTAGCTCGGTCATGCCGTAGCAGCCGGGGACCTCCATGTTGAGCACACCGGGCATCCACTTCTGTTTCTGTTCGTCGTTACCTAGATTCATGATGGCACCGCCGAACAGGCCCTGTTGCACGCCACTTTTCACGGTGAGGGAGAGGTCGCCCATTGCGAGTACCTCAAAGGCGGCGATGGAGTAGGACAATGGTTGGTCGTCGCCAAAGCCTTCTGGGATGCCTACCTTGCTGTAGCCAATTTCGGAAAGCTTGTACAGGCTATCGAGCGCCCACTGGCGAGCTTCCGCCATCGTTTGATCGTGGGGGCGGACAACGATATCCGGGGTCAATGCCGTGCGGAAGTGTTGCTTGATCTGGTGGTACTCGCCGTCGAGGGCGTTGCGCAGGGCTGGTCCGTGCATAGACATGGTGGTCTCCTTGTTCGTGGTTCTAAGTTTTCCGTTGAGAGTGTTGGGACAGGTATGGGGTGAAAATCTCGTTCAGCGTGGAAATGATGTCCTCCTTGGGTTTTCTGCGTCCGGTAACGATCCATCGATCAGTAGTCGCCCAGATCGCGCCGACGATGGCTTGAGCTGTGATGTCGGCACTGTCGTCGAAACCGTGCTGTTCCAAAAGTTGTGCGAGCCGTTCGGCGATCTGTGCCGTCAAGGTGACCACCGGGTCGCTGTCCGCAGTAGCGATGGCGGCATCGGGAGTGGTGGTGACAAAGGCGTAGATCTCGGGATCGCGATCGACCAAGGTCAGGTACGTGTCGGCGAGGTCGGTAACCAGCTGGGGAAGTGGTGTGCCCGGGCTCGGCTCCAGTGGCAGGTTGCGGTAGATGTAGTTGACCGTGCGGGCGACAACACCGGACCATAACCCGGCGCGATCGGTGAAATGCCGGTAGTAGACGGCCTTGGATGTGCCCGCTACCTCAGCGATTTCTTCCATGCGCACGCCGGCGCCGTACTTGCGAATGGCGCGCACGGTATCCGTAAGGAGCTGCTCCTTCTTCGCTTTGCGGTGTTTTTCCCAGCGAGTGGAGCGACCATCTTTGTGGGCTGCGGTACTTTTCATGAAACTCAGGGTATCAGAAACTTTCGGTATAGTGTAGTCTAGATCACATAAACCTTATGTAAACCCTCATTGCGAAAAGGAAACACCATGTCAGACACCCTAAGGAACCCCGTGATCGTTGGGGGAAACCGAACCCCCTTCGCTAAGTCCGGGACCGCATACGCCGCTGCGTCGACCCAGCAACTGCTCACAGCCGCACTTGACGGACTTGTTGCACGCTACGGACTCGCCGGCGAAAAAATCGACGAAGTCGCAGCCGGCGCGGTGATGAAGCATTCTAAAGACTTCAACCTCACCCGCGAATCCGTCCTAGGCACCGCGCTTGACCCTCACACCCCAGCCGTCGACCTGACCCAAGCCTGCGCAACCAGCTTGGAGGCAGTGATCTACCTTTCAAACAAGATCCGCCTCGGCCAGGCCACCACCGCAATCGCCGGGGGAGTGGACTCCACCTCCGACGCCCCCATCGCCGTGTCCGAAGGGCTGCGCAAGGTGCTGCTGCAGCTCAGCCGCGAACGCACCACGCAGGGCAAATTCAAGGCGCTGGCTAAGCTCCGCCCGCAACACCTGGTGCCTAGCCCGCCTTCGTCGGGCGAGCCACGCACCGGCAAGTCCATGGGTGCCTCGCAGGCCGTCACCACCGAGGCGTGGGGCATTAGCCGCGAGGCCCAGGACGAGGTCGCGTACAACAGCCATCAGCGCCTAGCCAAAGCCTGGGACAGTGGCTTCTTCGACGACCTAGTCACCCCTTTCAATGGCTTGACCAGGGATAACGTTCTTCGCCCGGAAACAACTCTGGAGAAGCTCGCCAGCCTCAAACCAGTCTTCGGCAACACCATGACCGCCGGTAACTCGACCGCACTGACCGACGGCGCTGCCACGGTTCTTCTCGCCGAAGAGGACACCGCCCGCGCCCGTGGCTGGCAGCCACTGGCTCGCTTCGTCGACGCGCAGGTCGCAGCGGTTGACTTCGTCGAAGGTAATCCGCGCACCGACGGCCTGCTCATGGCACCGGCCTACGCCATCCCTGAGCTGCTCGAACGCAACGGACTGACCCCGCAGGACTTTGAGATCTTCGAGTTCCACGAGGCCTTCGCCGGCACAGTCTTAAGTCACCTGAAGGCCCTCGAAGCGCAAGGCATCACCATCCCAACTGAACGCATCAACCCCGACGGCTCGTCGCTCGCCGCAGGTCACCCGTTCGCCGCCACCGGTGCACGTATCGTCGCAAGCCTGGCCAAGCGCCTGCACGAAAAAGGCCCAGGCACCCGCGGCATGGTGTCGATCTGTGCCGCAGGTGGGCAGGGAGTCGTCGCAATCTTGGAGGCAGTATCATGAACATCCTCGAATCCATCCTGACCTCGGGCCCCGGCCGCCTAGCCACCAAGCAGCTGGGACTCAAAGAACCACCGAAACTACGTCGCGGCGATGTCCTGCCCGCCGGCAAGATCGTGCTCGCCGCCGGCTCGTCGACACTTGCGCAGCGCACACTCCAACACGTCGGTCTATCCGGCATCGCCCCGCTTCTCGACGATCCCTCCACCCGCACCGTCGACGACAAGGGCAAGCAACGAGTCATTTCTTATGACAACAACCCCGGCGCGATCGTCATCGATGCCACCGATATGACCCGCCTCGACGACCTGGAAAAGATCCGCGCCGTGCTGCGTCCCGGCATGCGTGACTTGGAGAAATCCGGCCGCGTCATCCTTGTTGGCCCACACCCGGCGGATGCTGTGGATCATGAGGCGCGCGCCGTCGCTGAGGCTCTCGATGGGCTCATGCGAACCGTAGCCAAGGAACTCCGCGCTGGCTCCACAGCCAATCTCATCCGTGTTCGCCCGGATGTTGCGCCTGTCGATCTGGCTTCCACCATGAACTTCCTGATCAGCGGACGCTCCGCGTTTGTCTCCGGTCAGACGTGGGTCGTCGGGCCTGCGGCGGTTGACATTGCCGATGAGTCCCGGCCTTTCGAGGATCGCGTGGTCGTCGTCACCGGCGCCGCCCGCGGGATCGGGGAGGCCATCGCGCGTACCTTCGCCCACGACGGCGCGACGGTTGTCGTCGTTGACCTGCCCGCGGCAGGGGAGTCGTTGGCGCGGGTCGCCGTGGAGATCGGTGGATCCGCGCTCCAACTGGACATCACGTCTCCGGGTGCCGCGGCGACGATCACCAAACATATCCGGTCCGTCCACGGCGACGGCGCCAACCTGTGGGCCATCATCCACAATGCAGGCATCACCCGCGACAAAATGCTCGCCAACCTGGATGAAGTGATGTGGAAGCAAGTCATCGACATCAACCTCAAGGCCGAAATGGCCATCAACGAGGATCTTCTGACAGGCGATCTTGCCGGCGGGTTTAACGGCGGGGGCCGAATCATCGGCGTGTCGTCGACAAGCGGAATTGCCGGAAACAAAGGACAAACCAACTACGCCGCGAGTAAAGCAGGTGTGATCGGCTACACCGAATCGCTTGCCGACGAACTCGCGGGTCACGGGATCACGGCCAACGCTGTCGCGCCCGGATTCATCGAGACTGACATGACCGCCGAGATCCCATACATCAACCGCGAGATCTTCCGACGCGTCAATAGCCTGAGCCAGGGTGGCCGCCCTGTCGACGTCGCCGAAACCATCGCGTACCTTGCGCGACCGGCTTCGGGTGGTGTCACCGGACAAACCATCCGGGTGTGCGGACAAAACCTGGTGGGGAAGTAGGATGCTATGTCTAGCAAGTTGAAGAAGATAGCGGGTCAGGCGAAGTTTTTCGCCACGGCTCTGCGACCAACCGCCAGCCGCAAACCTGCTTGGTCGGGGGCGCCCGTAGAGGGTGCCATCACGACAGACTTCCAGCAGGATTTGGCGAAGCTCGCCACCTACCAGGACATCTGCGGCTTCTCGCGAAGCGAGTTTGTGCCGTCGACATGGCTGCATGTGCAAACCTTCCCGCTGCAAACCGAAATCATGGGTGGCCGCGACTGGCCGTTTCCCATCCTGGGCACAGTGCACGTGGCCAACCAGATGCGTCAGTTCCGCCCCGTGCGTATCGACGAAGAGTTGTTCCTGTGTGTGCAGGTAGGGCAGCTGTACCCGCATCGGAGGGGCACCATTGTGACCATGAACGGAACCATCATGGTGGACAAGGAACTGGTGTGGGCCGGCCGTTCCGATTACCTCATTCCTGGATATGAAGTGCCTGGTCAACCACATAAAGTCGAGCAGGAGGAGCTCCCCGTAGTGGAGGCTGCTAGTTCTCGCCAGCTTGGGGCCGATTTGGGACGCAAGTACGCCAAAGTATCCGGCGACTACAACCCAATCCACCTCTCGGCGGCCTCGGCGAAGATGTTCGGGTTCAAATCTGCCATCGCCCACGGCATGTGGACCCACGCCTGGGCGCTCGCCGCGCAGGAGGACCACTTACCCGATGCCTACGAGACGCGCGTGCAGTTCTCCAAGCCGGTTGCGCTGCCTTCTACGGTGCACTTTCTCCGCGATGGTGAGCGGTACGGCGTTGTGAGCGATGATGGAAAGATGCACTTAGCTGGGCATATCCGCCCGCTGTCGGAGCGCGAGATGGGCCGACCGGTGTAAGTGTTGGTCGTCTGTGCCGTTGCAGCGGTGTCGGCCCGCGCCTACAGGGCGAATTGGCGAACTTCGCCTTTTCCGATTCGCCTTGTGGGATTCGCCTTCGCGGAGAGGCGGCCTCAGCCGTGAGCGCCAGCCACCGAGGTTGAACTAGACTAGCCAACTATGACGCGCACCTTGTGGGCCACGAGCGATCTGCATGTGACGTTCCCGGAGAACCAGGCGATCGTCGATAAGCTCATGCCACAAGACCCTGGGGACTGGCTGATTGTGGCCGGCGACGTCGCCGAGCGTATCCCCGATGTCACGCGCGCACTGGAACCTCTCACGCGGCGGTTTGCCAAAGTGATCTGGGTGCCCGGCAATCACGAGCTGTTTAACCGCAGGTCAGAGCGCATAAATGGCAAGGCGCGGTACCGGGCGCTGGTTGGGGCGCTACGCGCGATTGGGGTGGTCACGCCCGAGGATCCGTTCCCGGTTTTCGGTAACACCACGATCTGCCCACTGTTTACGCTCTACGACTACTCGTTCCGCCCGCTGGGGCTTACGGCAAAACAGGCGGTGGCGCAGGCCACGGTAGTGCTTGACGACGAATTTGCGATCGCGCCTTATGTTGACATCGAGAGGTGGTGTGCGGAAAGAGTTGAATACTCGGTGGATCGCCTCAATGCGGTCAAAGGGGAAACCGTGCTGGTGAACCACTGGCCGTTGGTGGTTGAGCCGACGCACAGACTGTGGGAACCGGACATCGCGCTCTGGTGTGGCACCGAGTTGACCAGGGATTGGGCGGTGAAGTACCACGCGCGGATGGTGATCCACGGACATTTGCACATTCCGCTGGAGACCAGGGTGGATGGGGTAAGCCACGTTGATGTGTCGCTCGGGTACCCGTTTGAGAAGCATCCGCCGGGGCCGAAGCGGCCGTGGCCTTTTCCTGTTATGCGGGTTGATTAGGTTCGGGGTTGACCCAGATTTCGTCGTCGCGCACTTCGATGTCGTAGGTGTGCAGGAACCCTGAGGCGGGGTACTTAACCCGCTCACCGGTGGAGAGGGAGTACAGACCGTGGTGGAGCCAGCACTCGACGACTCCATCGGCGCAGGTGCCTTGGGAAAGTGACGCGCCAAGATGAGCGCACTTGTCGTCGACGGCAAAGAAGTCGCCTGTGGTGTCGCGAAATACTGCGATGTCGCCTGCGGTGCCTGCGACTTTTACGGCACGGCCGGATTCGATGTCATTTACCTTGGCAGCAAAGATCATGGCCCTGACTTTAGTCCAGAAAAGGCTGCAGGGCTGGGAAACCTCCCAGCCCTAGTGCATATGTTTGGAATTCTTACTGCTTTGCGATGCCGTAAGCGTCGCGAAGAGTGACGGTGCGCTCTTCGCCACCGTGCAGATCACCTTCAACCATGTAGAACTCGATCTTGAAAGTATCTTCGTCAACTGTGTAGACCGCGAAGGTTTGCTGCTCAGACTGGCGGTAGTTGTCGTGCTTATGCTCGAACTTCGGGGACTTCTCTGGCTGCTCAGCAATATCGAACAGGCTGTTCCAGTGGTTGATGTTTTCCGGTGTCATCCAGTTCAAACGTGGTCGAACCTTAGCCACGTGATCCGCCCCCTTCTGGTAGATCGCGTCGTAGGTCTTGGTGCCCGAGGTGTTCGGGATGACGTAGGTGACACCCTCTGGGTTCACGTGGTACTCAACCCCATCGATGATCGTCTTCTCAGTCTCCTCAACTTCGCCGTAAGAGAAGTTGTGCGGGGTGTAGACAAGAGACTTAGTACGGGTCAGGTTATGATCATGGCCCTGAAGCACAACATCGACGCCAAGTTCGTCAGCGATCTTGACGAACTCCTCGCGAGTTACCTGCACGTCCGAGTCCTGCAAAGCATGGTATGAAGCGGAGTACACAGGCTTGTGGTACGCGAGAACAATCCAGTCGGCACCGTTTTCGCGAGCCTCTGCAATGTCCTGCTTGGCCCACTCCATTTGCTCAGTACCGATGGCGCCACCATCTGGGTTGTCCTCGGACTTCTTATTGTCGTTGGTGTTCAGAACAACGAAGTGAGCACCAGAGTGGTCGAACGAGTAGTAAGAACCGCCATTGATCTTGTCGTTGGTGACAGGAACGTTGGTGTGGTCATTAAACGCTGTGAGATCAAGCTCGTTGGTGTAACGCAATCCGTACTCATCGTGGTTACCCGGCGTATAAGCGTGTGGCAAGTTCATGTTCGATTCGCGAGACATATCCAAGTTGTCCACCCACTCGTCTTCAACCTGAGCGATCTCGACGAAGTCACCGGTGTGCACGGCGAAGTCTGCCTCTGGCGCAACTTCAAGAGCCTTTTCCAAAGTGTCCGCGCCGTACGCTGCTTCGTTGTTAACGTTGGCGTTCCAGTAGGCGTTCTGTGTGTCGGTGTAGTGGATGAACTGAACACCATCAGCCTCTTCGCTTGCGGTGCGGAAAGAGCCGACTTCAGAGAGACCCTCTGTGGGGGAGCCCAGCTGGAAGTAGTATTGAGTGTCCGCTTCTAGGCCGTCCGCAGTTACCTTGTGCGAATGCTCGACAACCTCCTGCAGACCGAGGTATGCCAGGCCGCTGCCCTGTGCGGTCCACTGGGAGTTCTCACGGGTGATTTGTTCATCAGTGAAGTACCCGAGAACTTCTTCTGGCTCACCGTTTTCGTCGACGATGAAATTGCCCTTTTCGTCTTTCGTCACGTCAGCGTAAATGTAGTAACCGTCTGCGTCGCGCTCAGCGTATTCAGAAACGATCTCTGTGGTCTCCGCTGTGAACTCAACTGCGCCGGACATGTTTTCGTTCGTGGAAACCAGAACGACGGAGTCCGCGATAGCGTCGGTTGTGAACCAGTTGAAGGACATCGCGGTAGTCGGGTCCTCTGGAAGGTTCATCGCGATTCGGTTCGGCTGGTTGTTTACAGGTACCGGAGCGACCTCAGGCTTGGTGTCCTGCAGTTCGATCAGGTCCATGCCGTTCTTTTCGCCGTAGACAGGATCAATTTCTTCAGCCGGTACTTCAGGACTAGTTGTTTCCGGCGTAGCGTCCCAGCTGGAACCCCAA
Organism: Corynebacterium breve; assembly: GCF_030252165.1. Taxonomy (NCBI): domain Bacteria; kingdom Bacillati; phylum Actinomycetota; class Actinomycetes; order Mycobacteriales; family Corynebacteriaceae; genus Corynebacterium; species Corynebacterium breve. The sequence goes on from NZ_CP126969.1 coordinate 2,367,841, forward strand.
GTGGAAGATCCGAAGAGATCGGAGCTGCTGGACATGGAGCTTTGCGCCTGCACGCTGGTGTCCGCATGGGACGGTGCTTGAAGGCCGGTAAACATGAGCGCGGATGCAGTTAATGCCGCGATCATCTTGGTTTTCTTAGACCAATTAGACACGAGAGTTTCCTTTTGAATCAGTAAAGCTTGATGTATGTGCAAGATACATTCTTCACATTCACATGAAACTCCTAATTTTCGGTAAACCTGTTGTCCACACAACATGAACTCTTGGCCAACCAGACATGTCCCACCTTGACGAGTTGAGCATTATCTGGCCAGGTAATGGGCACCGCGCCTTGTACCTACTCCAATGCGCGCCCGCAAAAGCGGAAGCGCCACCGTGCGCCTCAACAGGATTTTTTGACAGCTTTCCTGCAGGACTAAGCAGCAAAACGACGTGGAATCGCTCAGACGAAAAACCGCTCCCCAGTAACGGGAAGCGGTTCAAGCGACGTGAACTTTCAATGTTTCACGTGAAACATGAGCGTTTATTCGACAGCAGTAGATCCCATCGAGCTACGGGACTGGTCGATCGAATCCGACTTGGTGGAGTACATCAAATCGTCGCTCATATCTTCGTCGCGAACTGCGTCGATCTGCCCAGCGGCGAACTTGTTGATGATCATTGCGATCGCGCCGTCGCCGGTGACGTTCGCTGCGGTACCGAAGGAGTCGATGACGATGTACGCTGCGATCATCAGTGCGACCATGCTCTCGTCGAAACCAAGCATGGAAGCAAGTAGACCAGTAGCAGCCATAACGGCACCACCTGGGACACCAGGTGCCGCGATCATGGTGATGCCCAGCATTAGGATGAAGCCGATAGCCAGGCCGACAGACACATCCATGTTGGTCATGAAGATGATGGCGAACGCGTACAGCGTCAGCTTCATCATGGAGCCAGCGAGGTGGATCGTCGCACACAGTGGGATTACAAAACCTGCGACATTATCGTCGACACCGTTGCGCTTCGCGGAGCGTAGCGTGACTGGAATCGTCGCTGCGGAGGAAGAAGTTCCCAGGGCGGTGAAGTAGGCAGGAGACATGTTCTTCAGCGCGACGAATGGATTCTTTCCAGCGATTGCTCCTGCGATAATGTACTGAATCAGCAGGTAGACCAGCGTCATGACAACAGCCAGCACAAGCACCTTGCCAAACGCCATCATGACGGAACCAAGGTTGTCGTTCATGCCAAGGTTGAGGAAGATACCGAAGATGAAGATCGGCAGCAGCGGGATCACGAAGACTTCGATGACCTTCATGATGACGCGCTCAAGATCGCGGGATGCAGCGTAGAGAGTATTGGACTTGACCACGGTCATCGCTAGGCCCACGCAGAATGCAAGGACAAGAGCGGTCATCACTTCAAACGGTGGAGCGATTTCCACGTTGAAGTACGGTGCCAGGGCGCCTTCGTCAATATCGTCAACGTTGGTCATGAGCTCTTGTCCAGCAAGCATGGAAGGGTAGAGCGCCACGGACAGGCCGTAGGCGATCAGGCCGGAAATGATAGTAGAGCCGTAAGCCACACCGGTGGTGATGCCGAGCCATTTGCCGGCGCCGCGGCCCAAGCCAGCGATCGCCGGGGTGATCAGGGCGAAGATCAGCACTGGGACGAAAAAGCCCAAGAAGTTGCCGAAGAGGCCGTTAAAGGTTACGAATACGCGCGCGAGCCACACTGGGAAAAAGAGGCTGCACACGATACCGAGAATGATCGCAAGCACTACTTTGAAAAGCAGCGAGTTCGCGATGACTTTGAAGTTCATTGGAAAATGCTTTCACGGGTACGGGAGACAGGAACTTTCATGGGCTTCGAAACGCCCAACTTGTTCATTTTCGCCCACAACTACCCATTTGACCTAACCGTCAGTGGCATAACTCATGTGGAATAAGTCACCCGCAGCCCCCCACGAGAAGTGTTAGCGTGGTTGCACAATCATCCCCACTACGGATCGTTCGGCACGTACCTGCCGATGGAGGAACACATAATGACTAGCGTTACTTTTGACAACGCCACCCGCATCTACCCGGGCGCAGATTCACCAAGCGTGGACAAACTCAACTTGGAGATCGCAGACGGAGAGTTCTTGGTGCTTGTCGGACCTTCCGGCTCCGGCAAGTCCACAGCACTGCGCATGCTCGCGGGACTCGAAGAGACCAACGAAGGCCGCATCCTCATCGGAGACAAGGATGTCACCCGCGCGGAACCAAAAGAACGCGACATCGCCATGGTGTTCCAGAACTACGCGCTCTACCCACACATGTCGGTGCGCGACAACATGGGATTCGCCCTGAAACTCGCCGGCATGGATAAGGCCGAGATCAACGAGCGCGTCGAAGAAGCCGCCCGCACCCTCGATCTCACCGAGTACCTCGACCGCAAGCCCAAGGCCCTCTCAGGTGGTCAACGCCAGCGCGTCGCCATGGGCCGCGCCATCGTCCGCCGCCCGCAGGTGTTCCTCATGGACGAGCCACTTTCCAACCTCGACGCAAAACTCCGCGTCCAAACCCGTACCCAAATCGCTCACCTGCAACGCGAGATGGGCGTGACCACCTTGTATGTCACGCACGACCAAACCGAGGCCCTTACGATGGGCGACCGCATCGCGGTGCTTAACTTCGGTGTATTGCAGCAGGTCGGCAGCCCGCGCGAGCTTTATAACCACCCGAACAACGTCTTCGTCGCTGGGTTCATCGGCTCGCCCGCAATGAACCTAGGGCGCTTCGACGTCGACGGTGTCGTCGCCAAGCTAGGGCCCGCTTCGGTGCTTATCGACGATTCGGCCGCTCAACAACTCACCCCCGAAGACCAAGGCGAGATCATCATCGGGTTCCGGCCGGAGTCGATTGAGCTGGTGGGAGAGACAGAGGAGCATACGATCCCAGTGGAGATCGACTTCGTGGAGGAACTCGGCTCTGATTCCTATCTGTACGGCCACCTTGCGGGAGCGCAGTGGCGCGGTGTCGGGGAGAACCAAGTCGCCTCCCAGATCGTGCTGCGCGCGGAACCACACCTTGCGCCGGCAGCAGGCGAGGTCGTCCATGTTCGCGTGCGCGAGGGCGGGCTGCATACGTTCTCTCCGGCGACGGGCGAGCGACTCGGCTGAAGCCGGTTCGTGGGCTGAGCAGCACCGGCATTAGGATGAGCAGGTATGACCGCTAATCTCATCGTCGGCATCATCTTGATCGTGCTCGGCATCGGCTTGCTTATCCCGGCCATCATGGCCACCGCGGGCAAGCTTCCAGGCAATAATGTCATCGGACTGCGCATACCTGAAGTGCGCAAGGATAAGTCCACGTGGAACCAGGCCCACAAGGTCGTGGGCCCGTTCTGGCTGTTCTCCGCAGTGGCGCTCTTGTTTGGGGCTGCGTTTGCGTTCATCGCGTCCGGCTGGGTGTGGATCGCGCCCGCCCTCGCGGTGATTTTGGCGATCGTTTTCCTCTCCGTGGGTGGAAACTTTGGTGCACGCGCTGCGATTCTGATCGACAAGGCGCGCTCTGCGGCTGAAAACCAGCCCGAACAGCAAGAACCCGCCCCGCAGGTGGATCTGGGAGCCCTGCGCAAGGCCGCTTCCAAGGCGGACGACAACGACCAATCCTCCGAAAAATAGAATAAATATCACTGCAAGGCTTGCGCATACGGACAACTAGACTTATTGTTTGTTCCGTGATCAAGATTTCTCACTCCCCGCTTAAGGGAATGCAGTGGTGGTGGCGCGCGTAGGCGGGCCACCTGATTGATCTACCAAAAATAACCGGACCCGCCGGCTTCGAATTCGAAGCGACGCGGGTCTTTTTTACTGGCACTTCCCAGCAAATACCCTCGAAGCCAAGAACGCGAAGACGCGCACAAGAAATCGAGAGTGCTGATGACCACACCTTTTGCTAGGGGAGGAGACCATGGCTAACTTCACGCCCACCGTGTACCGCCGCGACGTGCGCTATCACGCCAACGCCTCCAACCTGTTCGCCCATATCGGCGGGACGCAAGCAACCGATTCCGTGTTGCTGGAGTCCGCAGATATCACGACCCGTTCGGGTTTGCAGTCCGTTGCGATCATCGTTTCGTCGTTACGCGTGACGTGCAACGGCCCGACCGTCACTGTGGAGCCGCTGACCGCGTCAGGCGAAATTTTCGCCGCACGCCTGGACGAGCAGTTGGCCGACTTCCGCACCGCGCCCCGCACCTATACCTTTCCTGATTCCGACGCCGCCGATGAGCGCGAACGGCTCACCGCGACCAGCTCCGCCGAGGTTTTGCGCAAATTGACGCGCGACGCCGGTTATCAAGATGCCGAGCTGCCGATGCTGGGCGGAGGCATGGCTTTCGATTACTTGGAGACGTTCGAAACGCTCCCGGAGGTTGCAGAATCCGCCAATAGCTACCCCGACTACCAGTTTGTGCTAGCCGAGGTCGTGCTCACCATCGACCACCAGACCCAGACCGCGCACTTGAGCGCCGTCGATGCCACCGGGTCCCTCGGCCTCTCCGAGCTTGTCGACGACTACGCCGCCCGTATCGATGCCGCCCAACCGGACGATGAGCACGCATACGAGACCACCGAGAATCCGTCCTCGGTACTGACTGTCACCGCGGATATCCCCGATGCGGAATTCCGCGCGCAGGTTGAGGCGCTAAAGGGCAACATCTACAACGGCGACATCTACCAAGTGGTCCCGGCGCGCACCTTTACTGCGGAATGCCTCGATGCGTTTGCCGCCTACCGCCACCTGCGTGAGACCAACCCGTCGCCGTACATGTTCTACGTGCGTGGTCTCGACCGTGCGGGCAAGCCGTATGAGCTTTTCGGTGCCTCGCCGGAATCGAACCTCAAGTTCTCGTCGGAAAGCAGGCAGGTGCAGCTGTACCCGATCGCGGGCACGCGCCCGCGTGGCCTGAACGCCGACGGCACGGTCAATGATGAGCTCGATATCCGTATGGAGCTGGAGCTGCGCACCGACGCCAAAGAGATCGCCGAGCACACCATGCTGGTAGACCTTGCACGCAACGACATGGCCCGCGTGGCCGTGCCTGGCACACGCAAAGTCGAGGACCTGCTGCAGGTGGATCGCTACTCGCGGGTCATGCACCTTGTTTCACGTGTCACGGCCACGCTTGCCGACGACCTCGATGCCCTCGACGCCTACCGCGCCTGCATGAATATGGGCACGCTCACGGGCGCGCCGAAGCTGCGTGCGACCGCACTCCTGCGCGGGGTGGAGAAGCACCGTCGCGGTTCCTACGGCGGAGCTGTGGGCTACCTGCGGGGCAACGGCGATATGGACAACTGCATCATTATCCGCTCGGCGTTCGTCGCTAATGGCGTAGCGGCGGTGCAGGCAGGTGCGGGCGTTGTCCGCGACTCCAACCCGCAATCCGAGGCAGACGAAACCCTACATAAGGCCTACGCCGTGCTGCATGCGCTCGCCTTGGCCGCCGACGCACAGCTGGAGGTAGTCCGATGAGCCGCATCGTATTGCTGGATAACCAGGATTCCTTTGTTTATAACCTTGTCGATGCGCTTCACGGCTACGACTACACAGTCTTCCGCAACAGCGTTTCGGTGGAGACTGTGCTGGCCGCCGATCCTTCGCTGATCATCCTCTCGCCGGGCCCCGGTTACCCGCGCGACTCAGGGTGCATGATGGATCTGATCGCCACGGCAATTCAGCGTCGCATCCCGATTCTGGGCATCTGTCTCGGATTCCAGGCACTGATCGAGCATTTCGGTGGGAAGGTGCGCCCCTGCGGACCCGTGCACGGCACTTCAGAGGCCATGATGCTTACCGACGACGGCGTTTCCCACCCCGTCTTCGCCGACTTGGCAGTGGACACGGGACCGGAAACCCCGGAGATCGTCGGACGAGCGGTCCCTGTGGCGCGGTATCACTCGCTCGGCGCCACTGACGTTCCTGCGGGCATGCGTTCGCTCGCGACCATCGAATCGGAGATCGGCCCCGTGGTCATGGCCGCCGAAACTACTGATGGAAACGCCATTGGCCTGCAGTTTCACCCCGAGTCGGTATTGACCCCCCAAGGACCTGTAATCCTCAACCGTTGTGTTGACCAACTATTGAACGTACTTAAGAAAGGCTAACCCAAGTGGCAAGCGACAATTCCCTCGAAATTCTGAAGCGATTCCTAGACAACCAAAACCCAACCTTGGAGGAGGCCATCGAGGCCTTCACTCCTTTGACCATCGGTGATTACGACGACGTCCACATCGCCGCATTACTGGCTACGGTGCGCACTCGCGGCGAAACTTTCGCTGATGTTGCCGGTGCTGCCAAGGCGTTCCTCAACGCGGGGCGTCCTTTCCCCATCACCGGCGAGGGCCTCATGGACACCGCTGGTACTGGCGGCGACGGTGCCAACACCATCAACATCACCACTGCAGCGTCACTTCTGGCGTCCGCAGGTGGCGTGAAGATGGTCAAGCACGGCAACCGATCAGTTTCGTCCAAATCTGGGTCGGCGGACGTGCTGGAAAACCTGAACATCCCGCTCGATCTGGACCCAGACCGCGCCGTGCGCCAGTTCGAGGCCTCCAACTTCACGTTCCTATTTGCCCCGGCTTACAACCCGGCAGTGGCTTTTGTGCAGCCAGTGCGCAAGGCGCTGGGTGTCTCCACCTTGTTCAACACGATGGGTCCGCTTCTATCGCCTGCGCACCCGGAGTTCCAGCTCATGGGCATTGCCAACCCAGATCAGGGCCAGATCATTATCGAGACCATGCGCGAACTTGGTCGCACCCGCGCGCTCGTAGTCCATGGCTCTGGCACTGATGAGATCGCCGTGCACGGCCCGTCCCTGGTGTGGGAGCTAGACGCTCGGGGCGAGATTAGCCACTACACCATCACGCCAGAGGAGCTCGGCCTGAGCACCCACACCCTTGAGGACCTTCGCGGAGGCAATGGTGAAGAAAACGCGGCGGCGATGCGCGCGACGTTCGCGGGGAGGGACCAGCGGCGCACCGCGATGCCGTTGCGGCATCTGGTGGCGCGATGTTCTACCTCGCTGGTATCAGCGAGTCCATCAAGGACGGCGTAGACAAGGCGCTCGGAATGTTGGCGGACGGTACCGTGAAGGCATGGTTGCACAAGCACGAGGAGGCGAACTACGGTGTCTAAACTACCCACGGTTCTAGAGGGGATCGTCCAAGGTCGAAAAAGTCACATTGACGAAATTGGGGCGCGTATCGGCCACGTTGTCGTCGACAAGCTTCCGCAGTCCGAGCGCTCCCTGTACGATTCTCTCGCGCGGGGCGGCAAGGGCGCGAACAACTTCATCATGGAGTGCAAATCGTCGTCGCCTTCGCTCGGCATGATCCGCGAACACTACGAGCCAGGTGCCATCGCACGGATCTATTCGCGCTACGCCGCCGGGATTTCTGTCTTGTGCGAGCCGGATCGGTTCGGGGGAGACTACAACCACCTCGCGACCGTCGCCTCGGAGACCCACCTGCCGGTGCTGTGCAAGGACTTCATCATCGATCCGGTGCAGATCCACGCCGCGCGTTATTTCGGCGCCGACGCGGTTTTGCTGATGCTCAGCGTGCTTGACGACGATCAGTACACCGCGCTTGCCGACGAAGCCGCGCGTTTTGGCATGGACGTTTTGACCGAGGTGATCGACGAGGAAGAGGTCGCTCGTGCGATCGCTCTAGGTGCCAAGATCTACGGTATCAACCACCGCAATCTGCATGATCTGTCGATTGACTTGGATCGTTCGGCGCGGCTTGCTGCCTTGTTGCCCGATGAAGCTGTCGTCGTCTCTGAGTCGGGTATACGCGACTCGGAGACCGTCCGTCGCCTCGGTGGGCATTCCAACGCATTCCTCGTCGGCTCACAGTTGACCAGTCAGCCCGACATCGATCGTGCTGCGCGCGAGCTGGTCTACGGCCCGAACAAAGTGTGCGGGCTTACCGAGCCTTCGGCAGCTCAGGTCGCCAAAGCCTCCGGTGCGGTTTTCGGCGGCCTCGTATTCGAGGAGGCGAGCCCGCGCAATGTTTCACGTGAAACATCCGCCAAAATCATCGCAAGCGAACCCGGCTTGTCCTACGTTGCCGTCTCTCGCCGCACCACGGGCTGGGCTGAGCTTGTTCAGCCGGGTATCGGGGCAGTCCAGATCCATGCACCCTATCAGGGTTCCATCGACTCCGAGCGCGCCCTGATCGCACAGGTCCGCTCCGAGGTAGGGGAGGACGTCAAAGTCTGGCGCGCGGTGTCCATGACGGAATCCGACGGGGCGGCAGTCGCGGAAGCGCTTATCGACGACACCGATCGCCTCGTGCTCGACGCCAACGCTGGCGGATCGGGCACCCAGTTTGACTGGGCCACCGTCCCTGAATCTGTGAAACAGCACGCTCTGCTCGCAGGAGGCTTGAACACTGATAATCTTTCGGAAGCACTGAGCGTCGGCTGCGCAGGCGTTGATCTCAACTCCGGCCTGGAGTACCCAACAGCAGCAGGGGTGTGGGCAGGTCGCAAAGATGCCGGAGCGATCCGTGAAGCATTCTCTACTATTCGCACTTTCTCTTACTAACTTGCAAGGATGTCACACATGACCGATCTATCTCGTGACGGCGGCAGCACCATTCTCCCCGCCTATTTCGGTGAATTTGGCGGACAGTTCGTCCCCGAGTCCCTTATCCCTGCGCTCGATCAGCTGGAGCAGGCCTTCGTCGATGCGTGGAATGATGAAGAGTTCATGACTGAGTACCGCGCCATCCTGCGCGACTACCTCGGTCGCCCGACCCCGCTAACCGAGTGCCTCAACCTCCCCGACGGCAAGAAGCACGCGCGAATCTTTCTCAAGCGCGAAGATCTGGTTCACGGCGGTGCTCACAAGACCAACCAGGTGATCGGCCAAGCCCTGCTGGCAAAGAAGATGGGCAAGCACCGCATCATCGCGGAAACCGGCGCGGGCCAGCACGGCACCGCAACCGCCCTTGTCTGCGCGCTTCTGGACATGGAGTGCGTCATCTACATGGGCAAGAAAGACATGGCGCGTCAGCAGCCAAACGTCTACCGCATGGAGCTAATGGGTGCCAAGGTAGTCGGAGTCGACTCCGGAGCCGGCACCTTGAAGGACGCAGTGAACGAAGCGCTGCGCGACTGGAGCGCCACCTTCCACGACACCCACTACTTGCTTGGTACCGCGGCGGGCCCACACCCATTCCCGACCATCGTGCGCGAGTTCCACCGCGTGATCTCCGAAGAGGCGAAGGCGCAAATGCTCGAGCGCACCGGCGGCCTCCCGGATGTCGTCGTCGCCGCCGTGGGTGGCGGATCGAACGCGATTGGCATGTTCGCCGAGTTCATCGATGACGAAGGCGTGGAACTTGTCGGTACCGAGCCAGGGGGCGAGGGCATGAATTCCGGCAAGCACGGCGCGGCGATTGCGGCGGGCCACGTCGGCATCCTTCATGGCACCAAGTCCTACCTCATGCGCAACGCCGACGGTCAGATCGAGGAATCCTACTCCATCTCCGCTGGGTTGGATTACCCGGCCGTAGGCCCGCAGCATGCGCACCTGGCGCAGACCGGCCGTGCACAGTACGTTCCAGTTACCGACCAGGAGGCTTTGGAGGCATTCCAGATGTTGTCTCGTCGTGAAGGCATCATCCCAGCCCTCGAGTCCTCCCACGCCTTTGCATATGCGCTGAAGCGCGCCGCAGAGGCCGAGGCGAATGGCGAGGACATCAAGATCCTCGTTTCCCTGTCCGGCCGTGGCGACAAGGACGTAGACCACGTCCGCCGGACCTTGGAGGACAACCCTGACTACGTCCTAAAGGAGGACTAAGCCATGACAAATCGTTACGATAGGGCTTTCGTCGAGCTCAAGGAAAAGGGCGAGGGAGCCTTCGTTCCGTTCATCATGCTCTCCGATCCAAGCCCGGAGGAGGCTATCGAGATCGTCTCTGCTGTTGTCGATGCGGGCGCTGACGCAGTCGAGCTCGGTGTTCCGTTTACAGACCCAATCGCCGACGGTCCGACGATTCAGATCTCTCACACCCGCGCGCTCGATGGTGGCGCCACCGTGGATAAGGCGATCGACCAGGTCCGCGTCTTGCGCGAGAAGTACCCGGACCTTCCAATTGGGATGTTGATCTACTCCAACGTGCCTTACGTGCGCGGCGTGGATAGCTTCTACAAAGAGTTCCACGAAGCTGGTGCCGATTCAATCCTGCTCCCAGATGTTCCTGTCCGGGAATCTAAGCTGTTCACCGACGCAGCTGAGAAGCATGGTGTGAACCCGATCTTCATTGCTCCTGCGCAGGCGTCCAAAGAGACGCTGGCGGGTGTCGCTGCTCATTCCAAGGGATACATTTACGCGGTGTCCCGCGACGGTGTAACTGGTACTGAAACCGTCGCCGAGCCACTCGGGCTTGCCGACGTCGTCACCGAGGCTGCAGCGCTCGGCGGTGCACCGGTCTTGGTCGGCTTTGGCATCTCCACGCCCGAGCACGTGGCTGAGGTGCTCGACTCTGGCGCTACGGGTGCGATTACCGGCTCGGCTATCACCAAGATCGTCAACAAGTACGTCGAGGGCTCCCACCCAGAGCCTGGCCGCGTCACCGACATGGACGCCCTCAAGGCGGAACTGACCGAGTATGTGCAGTCGATGAAGGCAGCGACTAAACGCTAGCTTGGCGACGACCACATGATCCCATAAGAGCCGATGTTTCACGTGAAACATCGGCTCCTTTCACGTTCCGGCATAATTGCTGTCATGGACAAGTTTGAGAAAGCCACCGGGAAGAATCTTGAGGCCTGGATGGAGATCATCGGCCAGCAGGGATCGCTGTCCGACATTCCCCATAAAGAGATGGCACGCATCGCCGAGGAAAACGGGGCAAGCGCGTGGTGGGCGCAAAGCATCGCCGTTGAGGTCGAGCGCAAGATCGGAAGGCGAGCCCTCGGCCAGACTTGCACCGGCGACTTCAACGCCAACGCATCGAAGACGATCCCGGGGGAGTGGACCGAGGTCTTCGAGAAGTTTGTGGCCTACATGGCGGACACACCTGAGGCTCTTCCTTCCCCGCTGCAAGGGGAGTCGTCGTCAAGCGCCACAGAGAAGTGGCGGTACTGGCGGGCGAACTTCTCCGATGGCACGAGAGTGAACGTGGTGTGCAATGATGGCAGCGCCAAAGGTGTCGCCAAGACAAAGCTGGCCACGCAGCACGACAAGCTTCCCGACGACGACGCTCGCGACGAGATGAAGACTCATTGGAAGAGCGTGCTAGCTAGCTTCGCCGATTCTTTGAAGTAGTTTTCGGTCTACGCTTGACTGTGACGCTACGTCACAGAGTTAAGTGGAGACCATGAAAATCAAAGAACTTGCGGATCTCACGGGCACCACAGTCTGGGCGATTCGCCACTATCACCACATAGGGCTACTGCCCGTACCGACGAATCGGGGAGTGCGCGACTACGACCTCGACCACGCCGTACGCTTGGTTAGAATCCGTGCACTCGCCGAGTCCGGCATCGCTTTGACCGCCATAAAAGAGATTCTCGACGAATCATCCGGCAACCTCGAAGCCCAGTGTGCAGCAGCCGAAGCGGAGATCGACGCTCGTATCACGGAGTTGCAGCTTCAGAAGCAGCGGTTAGCAACGATACGTGCAAACACCGACCCCGCGGAGTTTCGTGTCAACCGGAGCCCGCGCCTCGACGAATTCTATCGTCAGGTGTACGCCCGCACTGATGATTCAATTCATCCTTTGGTGGACATGGAGCGCCGCGCAGCAGAAGTCGTCGTCGGAATCCCGAGCTTGGGCTTGGTTTTGGAAGGGTGGTTATCCAACATGTCAGTAGCGCGGCTCGAAGCGACAGCCGATCTCTATGCCCTTTTCGCCGAGCTCCCGCAGGTATCTGAGTCGGAAGCGGAAGCGTTAATTTCAACTGGCCTTGAGCGGTACCACGACACATTTGATCACAGTTGGGGCCTGTCACCAACTGAATGGAGTCTGGCCGTTGCGCGGATGTTGCGCATACCTGGGCTGAGTAAATTGCTGTTCTCGGTGTTTCCTCACCCACATCATCGCATGTGTATTCAGCGCTTTCTTGAGCACATGGACTCCCACACCACTAAAGATGTTTCACGTGAAACATCGGAAAAGGCAGAAGCATGAATCCCGTCCTTGAAGTCAACGATGTTGTGAAGAAGTTTGGTTCCTTCACCGCGCTAGATGGGTTCGATCTCAGCGTGAAGCAGGGCACCATTCACGGATTTCTTGGTCCGAACGGGTCAGGTAAATCAACGACGATCAGGACACTGCTCGGATTGCTACACCCCTCTCGAGGCGAGGTCCGGGTTCTGGGCCACGACCCGCGGAAGCACCCAGAAGTTCTCAAGCGAATCGGGGATGTTCCTGGCGATGTTGCCCTGTGGCCGACGCTTACTGGATTCGAGACACTGCGGGCCCTAGAGTCAATACGTGGCATTCCCTCCGACAAAAGGAGGGAAGCGGAACTCATCGATGCGTTCGATCTCGACCCCAGGAAGAAGACCCGGGACTACTCCACGGGCAATCGTCGCAAAGTGAGTCTTGTCGCCGCAATGTCGTTTGGTGCGGAGGTACTCATCCTCGACGAGCCCACTGCCGGACTCGATCCACTCATGGAAGCGGTATTCGTGGAACAGGTGGAGCGCGAGAATTCGAACGGCGTTTCGGTACTTTTGTCGAGCCACATCATGAGTGAAGTGGAGAAGCTTTGCGATTATGTCACAGTGATTAAATTGGGACAGGTGGTGAGAGCGGATCAATTCGTCAATTACGTCACCTGTCGTCCCATACGGTTAGCGCCAATGTTTCACGTGAAACATTCGGGGAGAGGGGGGTCGTCGACAAGCAAGGGATGACAACGCTGACGGTGGAGAGGGAGGCGGTGCCGGATACGCTTCGCGAACTGTTGGCGGCAGGAGCTACCGACATTACGACACAGCCTGCGAGCCTCGAGGAGATCTTTATGCGCCACTACGAAAAGGGTGCAGCACAATGAAATCGGTTTGGACCCTGACCACATTCAACCTGCGGCTGAAGCGGGGCTTTCTTCTGGCCTGGATTGTCCCGTTGCTCGCTATTGTGCTCGTCTTCCCTCTTGCATACTTCGACTACTATCCAACTCTCGATGAGCGCCAAGGCGTTGTCCAAGGCATGCAGAACAACACGGGCACCCGGGCTATCTACGGTCTGATCAGAGAACCGGGCACGGTCGGACAAATGACGACGTGGGAGGCTGCCATGTGGGTCGGGCTACTCGGCTCCATCATGGTTGTGCTGCTGATCGTGGACATCCACCGCCGACGCGAATACACCGCCATCGCCGAACTCATCCGCTCGACAGGCACACCGCGCATGGCCCCCTGGGCAGCCGCCACACTCACGGGGATCATTTCCGCGTTCATCGTCGGGCTCGGCTCCACCGGCATCCTCATCGCGCTCCAAACTCATATCGACGAAATCACCACCAAAGGCTCCATCGCATTCGGCCTCACCCAATTCCTGGCCATCACGGGGTCAATGCTCCTCGCCCAGCTAGTATTGGGCTTCATCAGCGACGGCGCGGCACTCGGGAAAACCGCCCTCATGACGGTTGCGATTTCCTATGGAATACGAATTATTGCGGACACCCAGGATATTTCCTGGCTCAACTGGTTCAGCCCGCTCGGCTGGCGCGAACTCATCAGCGCTTTTACCGACGACAACTTTGGCAACGCAGCCATCGCCGCCGGGATCTGCCTTGGCCTGATGCTCATCACGGGCGCCCTGGAACGTCACCGCGAATACGCAACCGGCATCGCACGGCTGCCGCACAGGGCACCGCGCTCGAAACCCGTTCACGGACCCTTGCACCTGCGTTGGCGACTCACCCGCGGGGGATTGGTGGCCTGGCTTGTCATCATCGCGATCACGTCTGCGATCCTGCTGGCCCTTTCGGGTGACATCGCAGAGCTCGTCGGCGGCGACGACACCACCGGCGAAGTCTTCCGCGACCTCCTCGGCGGCACCGACGCGTTCGAGGCATTCATCGCCTACATCTGCCAAATGGTCACCATCACGATCGCGGCGGCAGGCATCCAACAGGTGACCGCTTATCGACGAGAGGAACTCACCCGGACGGCTGATCTCCAGCGCTCCACCGGATTGCGTCGTTGGGTACCGCTTGGGGCAACTGCCGTGGTAGCAAATGCATCGCTGGTCGTGATGGTCGCGGTAATGCACTCCGCAGGTGCCTTTGGTCTATATACCCAAGACTCCACTCTGGGAGAGGACTACACGTCTCTTGCTCAGGCCTCTTGGTCGCTATTGGCCCCCGCGGTGTTGTTAACCGGCATCGCCGTAGCCATCGTAGGCATTGCTCCACTTGGCACCCAATGGGCCTGGGCGCCGCTGGCATTTTCGGCGGCTGTCACACTAATGGGCGAAATCCTCCAGCTGCCGGAGTGGCTCATCGATCTCTCGCCCTTAGGCCACCCACAGACGCCCGGTACCGACGAGTGGTGGATCCCGGCTCTGATGTTGACGATCGGCTTTGTGCTCAACATCGCGGGCCTGATTAGTGCCCAACGTCGGGAAATCCGCTAGCTCAGTGGGGCATAATTAGACTATGACTTGCTCACGACGAATGTTCCTCCTCGGCACCGCGACCACGTTTGCCGGTGCTTTCCTCGCTGCCTGCGGCGAGGCCCCGTCCGAAGAAGTAGCAAAGACCGAAGTCCCCGTTGGATCCGCTGTAGTGTTGGACAAGTTCATCATCGCCCAGCCAACCGAAGGCGAATTCGTGGCCTACTCCTCGGACTGCCCGCACCAGCACAGCAAGATCACCGGGGTCGACGGCGACACCGTGGTCTGCCCAGCGCACCACTCGGTGTTCAGCATCGTAGACGGCTCGGTGATAGAAGGCCCAGCTCGCGATCCGATGTATCCGGCTGAAGCAACCGTAGAAGGCGACACCGTTTCAGCGAAGTAACTCGGCCGTCCCGCTACATTCCGAACGACAAACCCCGAACGCCCTGGATAGAACTGGTAGCACCTTGCCACCATCCAGGGCGTTCGGGATCTGCAATTCGGGTTCGACCAAACCCACACCTACCAGGCGCGGAAATACGACCCAGCCATCGGCAAATCAGCGGAATCCACGCCCAACTCGTGCAGCGCGTTGGTCGCCCAACCAGGATTGCGCAGCGCAGCGCGCCCGATCAACACCGCATCGGCCGCACCGTCGGCTAGCACCTGCTCAGCCTGCGGCGCGTCGGTAATCAGGCCCACCGCAGCGGTCGGCATTCCGGTCTTTCGCACTGCGTCGGCAAACTGCACCTGATATCCGGGCCCCACCGGGATCTTCGCGGCCACGTTGCCACCGGTGGAGATGTCCATCAGGTCGACACCACGCTCGAGCAGCAACTCAGCCAAGCGCACCGACTGCTCCACGTCCCAACCCTCGCCCTCAGGCAACCAGTCAGTAGCCGACAGGCGAACCAACAAAGGCACGCCGGCGGGAAGTTCCGCGCGCACTGCATCAACGACCTCAAGCAGCAAACGAGTTCGACCCTCGAATGCACCGCCATAATCGTCGTCACGCTTGTTAGTCACAGGGGAGAGGAACTGGTGAAGCAGGTAGCCGTGCGCCGCGTGGAGCTCCACGGTGTCAAAGCCGGCCTCGACTGCCCGGCGAGCCGCAGCGGCAAACTGTCCTGGGATCGCCTGTACCTCTTCGAGGGTGAGCTCGCGGGGCACGTCTTGGCCATCCGCAGCAATCGGGGAGGGGGCAACGGTCTGCCAACCTCCCTCGTCCTCGGGAACAGTGCCACGCCCCAAGCCCGGGCGCAGTGGGACAGTGGATGCCTTGCGTCCCGCATGGTTCAGCTGCACGCCCATGGCACCGCCTTCGGAGTGGACAAAGTCGACGATGCGCTTCCATGCTTGGGTCTGCTCGTCGTTCCACAGACCGGTACACATCGGGGAGATGCGGCCCTCTGGCACGACGGCAGTGGACTCGGCGATAATCAGACCGAAGCCCCCTGCGACTAGCGCCCCGTAGTGGACTAGGTGCCAGTCCTCCGGCACGCCGTCCTGCGCGAAGACGTGGTACTGACACATTGGCGGTACCCATGCGCGGTTGCGCACCGTGAGTTCCCGAAGTGTCATGGGTTGTGCAAGTTTGATTGTCGTCATGGGTTCCACCCTAGTATGCGAAAACGTAGACTGTGCTGCATGCTCTCCCGATTGAAAAAGCCCGATCCGTTGATCGTGCTCATTATCATGGCTGTCATCGTGGCCATCATCGTTCCGGCACGTGGACAATTCGCCGAATGGTTTGCTCTTGCCACCAACATTGCTATCGCATTTCTCTTTTTCCTTTATGGCGCTCGCTTGTCGACGACCGAAGCGCTGCGAGGGTTGACTAATTGGAAGTTGCACCTGACAATCCTGGGCTTTACCTTCGTGGCCTATCCCATCGTCGGGCTGCTTTTGTATCCGTTGACCGCGGTGATTTCGCACGAGCTGTACCAAGGAATTTTGTATCTGACACTTGTGCCATCGACGGTGCAGTCGTCGGTGGCGTTTACGTCGATAGCTAGGGGCAACGTGTCCGGGGCAATTGTGGCGGCGAGTGTGTCGAATTTGGCCGGAGTATTTCTCACCCCGCTTCTGGTGATGCTCGTGATGGGCGCCGGAGATGGCGTGAGTGTGGATACCCAGGTGTTCATCGACATCGCTGTTTTGCTGTTGCTGCCATTTGTCTTAGGTCAGATCGCGCGCAAGATTGTGCCGTGGGTGGCGGGGGCGGCGGCACACAAGGCGACCAAGCTTGTGGACCGTGGGTCAATCACCATGGTGGTGTATTCGGCGTTTTCGGCGGGCATGGTAGCTGGCGTGTGGACCTCGGTGAAGGTGTGCGAGATCGTTTTCCTCATCGTCTTTTCGGCGGCGCTGGTGGCGTTCATGCTGTGGCTTACCCGGTTTATCTCGGCCAAGGCTGGGTTCCCGCGCGCGGATGTCATCGCCATCGAGTTCTGTGGATCGAAGAAATCTCTGGCTACTGGCCTCCCAATGGCCTCGGTGATTTTCGGAGGGGCTAGCCTTGGTCTTTTGATCCTGCCGCTGATGATTTACCACCAGGTTCAGCTGATGATCTGCTCCTGGCTCGCTGCCCGCTACGGACGCGAAGCAGAAGCAGCGGAAGCTGCACACGCGTAGAAAGGTTGTTTCACGTGAAACATTATGTTCGCACCACACTGACCGTTCCGGGCGCCGGCACACTGATCACCGTCGCCGAGCTTGTGGAACTCAACGCCCAATCCTGCACCTTGATTCGGATGATTGAGCTCGCGCCAGACGAAACGATTATGGGTGCATTTGCTGCAGGGCGCTTGGTCGGTCAAGCGAACCAGCCTTTGGAGCAAGTGCCTCACCCAGACACCTACGACCAGTTCGAGGGCATCGAGGCAGTCCATCTCACCGCCGACGAGTTCGAGGGATTGTGGGCCGAGACAAGGGCTAAATTCCCAGAGCTCTAGCCGGCCGGGGTACAAGACACTAGAACACTAAGTTCACAAGAATCATGTAGAAAATTGTGCCGCCCAGGATTGACAGTCCAGAATCGCGCTTCCACCAATGGAGCAGCAAGGTGACAGCCACGCCCAGCAGGGAGGCCACCAGGCCACCAGGGGCGTCTACTTGGCTAAAGAGCGTGTAGATTACAAGCACCACCATGACGCCCACAGGCATCATCAACCCGAGTAGGCCGACGAACGGACTTCCCTTAAGTAGTTTCAAGAACCAGAAGGGGAACGCGCGCAGAAGCAGCGTCACAAGCGCGATCGGCAAGACGACCGCGAAGACGCCGCCTACAGTGACACCTTCGGGCAAACCGGCTGAAGCGAGAATCATATTGCATCCTCCGCTCGGCGCCAGGTCAATGCGCTATCCAACCGTGGCGACAAGTAGCGGATAATCAGCAGAACAAAGTATGCCGTCAGCGCGAATACCAGCATTGAACTAGGGAAGAGCAGCCCGCCAACAACCGTCAACACGGCTGCGAAAATTGGCAGTGAGTAGTCCTTGTTGTTCTTAAAGCTCTCCCACGCCAAGACGACGAACAAAGCCGTCAGCGCGAAATCCATGCCCTTGAGGTCGGACGGAAGCACCTCGCCGGCCAATGCGCCGATAATTCCCGGGATCACCCAGAGAAGCTGGCAAAAGATCTGGATTGTCAGCAGGCGTGTACCGGTAATGGGCTCCTTGGGGTCGCGCGCAGACGCGATGGCATAGGCCTCGTCGATAAGCCCGTAGGTAGAGTACGCACGCCCCAGGCGGGAGTTAATGGTATGGCGGGGGAATGTGAGCCCGTAAAAGATGTGGCGGAAGTTGACCATCAGCCCGGTAAAGGCCGCCGAAAGGGGGCCGACGCCTTGCATGATGAGGGTGATCGAAAGGAATTCGGCTGAACCCGCAAAAATGAGGATTGAGATGATGGGGGTCCACCACCAAGCGAATCCGGTCTGCGTCATGAGCAGACCGAACGCGAGGCCGAGGGGGATCAGGCCGAGGCCGACCGCCCAAGTCTCATGGATGCCTGCCTTGATTTCGTTCGATGTTTCACGTGAAACACCCATTTAGTTATCCTCGATTGATACCGGAAAGGTGGAGAACAGCGGCAAAGGCATTGGCTGACGCCGCATCACATCTCCCCACAGATCGGCACTGCCCGGCGCGATCACATCGCCCGGCAGGGCAGGGGCCACGTACCAATCGCCCCGTTCGATCTCATCCTGCAGCTGACCCGGTGCCCACTCGGCATATCCGGCGAACATGCGCATGCCGTCGAGCAGCTCAGTGACCTCGTGCGGCTGCACCCGCAGATCTACATGGACTAGCCGGTTGGCCAGGCGAGTGAACGGCTCGTGTTCCTCGATTATTACGTCGGGCTTGGTCACACCCACGCCGACAACCGACTGCGGGCTTACGGGACCTCCGACGTACAGCGCCTGCGGTTTGGCCACGGCGGGCAACCACTCGGGCAGCACGTTGTATACGGCGATCTCGCTGCGCTCCGTAAGCACCACGCCGAAGGTGTACGACTCGTTATGCTCAACGATCAGCACGATGGAGCGCGCGAACTCCGGCGAGAACATCCCAGGGGCAGCAACAAGCAACATGCCCGCGGCCGGCTCCTCGCGCTCCAGAGCCGTAAACAGTCGGTCACCGTAGAAGTACTCACTCATGGCGATTCTCACTTTCCCACCAGGCGCGCAACTCTGCGATCGCCTCATCGCGTTCCAAGGGGCCACGCTCCAGGCGCAACTCCTTCATAAATCCCCAGGCGCGACCTACGTCCGGCCCGGGCTTCAAATCTAGAATCTGCATGATCTCGTTGCCGTCTAGGTCGGGGCGCACGCTGGCCAAGTCTTCCTTCTCGGCGATCTCAGCGATGCGATCTTCCAGGTGGTCGTAGGTGCGTTGTAGACGCGCGGCCTTTTTCGGGTTCCGCGTGGTGGAGTCGGCGCGCACGAGCTTGTGCAACTTCGGCAGCAACTCACCGGCATCATTTACGTAGCGACGAACAGCCGAATCCGTCCATTGCCCCTCGCCGAAACCGTGGAAACGCATATGTAGGTACACCAGCTGGCCGATGTCTTGCGTAGTGCTCTTCGGGTACTTCAGGGCACGCAAGCGCTTCCGAGCCAGCTTGGCGCCAACCACCTCATGGTGGTGGAAGGAAACTCCGCCGCTTTCCTTCTTCGCGCGCGTGTCTGGCTTACCGATGTCGTGCAGAAGCGCCGCCCAGCGCAGCACCAAATCGGGGCCTTCGTCTTCCTTCTCCACGGCCTGCTTCAACACTGTCAGCGAGTGACGGTAGACGTCCTTGTGCTGCATGTGCTCGTCCTCGGTCATGCGCAGTGCGGAGACTTCCGGCAGAACATAATCAGCGATGCCAGTTTCGACGAGCAGATCGATGCCATCCCAGGGGGCGTCGCCAAGCATGAGTTTGTCCAACTCGGCCTGGATGCGCTCGACAGTGATGCGCTGGATCTCGCCGGCCATATCCGTCATGGCCTGGCGCACGCGAGGTGCCACGGAGAAACCCAACTGGGAGACAAAACGCGCGGCCCGTAGCATCCGCAGCGGATCGTCGCGGAAGCTCACCTCAGGGGATTGGGGAGTGTCCAGCACACCATTGAAAAGGTCCTTTAGCCCATTGACCGGGTCGTGGAGCGTGGTGCTCAGTTGGTCGTCGATAAGCAAGAACTCGACTGCGATGGCATTGCATGCAAAATCGCGTCGCACGAGGTCGCCTACAAGGGTGTCGCCGAATGTGACCTCTGGGTTGCGGGTGACGCCGTCGTAGAGGTCCGCACGAAACGTCGTGATCTCGATCTGTTGACCGGCCTTCACGGTGGATACCGTGCCAAACTCGATACCCATATCCCAAACGGTTTCGCCCCATTCTTCAAGAATGCGGTAGACAACGTCGGGTCGGGCGGAGGTAGTGAAGTCGAGGTCGTTGCCAAGGCGTCCAAGAAATGCGTCGCGGACAGGGCCACCGACCAAATAGAGGGACTCGCCCTCGTCGTGAAACTTGCGCACCAAAGATTCCAGCAGACCGCCGAGACTATCGATCGACGCGCTCGCCTGGGCCATGCGCGCCTCGATGTCAACGAACTGCTCATGATTCAAAAAGTTGATGCTCACCGCTCTCACCTTACCTGGGGGGCCAAATAGCTCGTCAAAATACCACAAACGTCTCACATACCGATACGATCAGTAAGGATGACTGATAACTCTCGGCCCCAGACCCAAAGCACATCGGGCTCTGGCGGCGATCGTCCCACCTCGGGCGATAACCAAGCGCAGCGACCGCGCAAGAAGCGCCGTCGCGGGCGCCGTCCTGCCTCAAATCAGGGCAATGCGCAGGGCGGAAACCAGGAGTCTAACCAAAACAAGAAGCAGTCAGCGGAGCCGAACTCGGGAAAGCCCGCATCGGGCGAGGGAACCCAGAAGCGATCTCGGCGCCGCCGCCGGCGCAAGTCCACCGGAGCAGCCGGGGCAACAGCACCCCAGGCTCAAGGCACTGAGAGCTCGCAAAAATCCGGACAGAAGTCAGGGCAAAAATCCGCTCAATCCAACCGCAAACGTGGCGGCAGCCAGCGCAATAGCAACCGGAATCGCCGCCCAGCGAACAGCCCACAGCAACGTCGCCAGCAGCAGGCCAGCTCTCGCATGGAAACTCGCGACGAGACCAGCGCAGGCGGTTTGGTCGTCTCCGGAATGGCCGAGGCCGTCGCAGCGGACGGTTCGGTGGACCTCTCGCGTATCTATGTCGCATTGATCGGCCGCCTCGACCGTCGGGGCCGCCTCCTCTGGTCGATGCCCAAGGGCCACGTGGAACCGGGCGAGCATCAGTGGCAAACAGCAGAGCGCGAGGTCTGGGAAGAAACCGGTATCTACGGGGAGGCTTTCTACTCCCTCGGCGTGATCGATTACTGGTTTGTGTCCGATAACGTGCGTATTCACAAAACCGTGCATCACAACCTCTTGCGCTACGTAGACGGAGTGCTTAACGACGAAGACCCAGAGGTCACCGAAGTTACATGGGTTCCGGTCGATGAGCTCATTGAGCACCTGGCGTACGCCGACGAGCGCAAGTTGGCTCGCCAAGCGCTTGATCACATGCCGGAACTGGCCAGAAAGGAACACGAGGCCGGAAGGGCAACCCCGCGGTGACCGGGCAGACCCCGCTGCGACGCCAGTGGAGACGTGTCGCTGCAGCCAGCCTTGCGATCGCCGGTCTAGCTGGGGCTTCCTCGTTTCCCGCCGCTGCGCTCCCGGTTCCCACCGACCCGACAAATCCGACGATCCACGACCAGTGGGTCAACACGGCAATCCGCCCTGACGATGGGCAGCAGAAAATCACCGTGTCGCTTATCGACGCCCCCTCCGCCATCACCGAGGGCGACGACTTCAAGGCCACCCTGGCGATCAAGAACGACTCCAAGAAAGACGTCGATGGACTAACCATTACGCCACGTCGTGGCCCGATCTCCGCATCTGTGGCGGACTCTCGCGTCGCAGCGGTGGCGGAACCTCATGAATACACAGAGGTGGGGGACCAGGTTGTCGTCGACAAGCGGATTAAGGCAGGGGAGACCTACAACGTCGAGGTGACCGTCCCTACTGATGTCACCCAGCCCGGCGCGATCACGATGCCAGCGCCGGCTGTGTACCCGTGGATGTTTGTGCTGGCGGGCAGCAACGGCGAGCACTTGGACTCCGAGCGCTTCCACCTTGCTGCGGAGAATGATGCGCCGGCCGAACAGCAGGCACCTCAAGTGACCATGCTCTATCCGATCACCGCGCAGACCGATATCCTGCCAGGCGAGACAGGGGAAGCCCCGGAGCGTCCGCCGCTGATGTTGTCGACTGAATCGCTGGCCGGTGAGCTCGAAGATGGCGGCCGCCTCGACGAATTGATCGACACTTACCTGGACGCGACCACTGGCACCAGCGGCGAGGCGATCACCCAGTCGACGTGTTTGGCGCTGGACCCGGCGCTCATTGACACCGTCGAACGGATGACGAAGGGCTACTCTGTGGCAAAGGCCCGCGAATCCGTGGTGCGGAAGCCACAGCGACTGCGCGACTCGTGGACAGAAAACGATTCTGACATCGAGTCCGCCCCTGGATCGGGCGAGCAGGATGCTGCTGCATGGCTAGAGAAGGTACAAAGCGCCGCACAATCCGGCTGCACTGTTGCTTTGCCGTGGTCGAACGCCGATGTCAATGGAGTGGCGCGCACTGGGGCGCCCTGGTTGATGCGCGAATCGATCAGCCGAGGCCAGTACACCCTGGAACAAATTCTGGGCGCCGAATCAATGTCCAACGTGGTGATCCCTCCGAGCGGGTACGTCACCGCTGACACCGCCCCAGCGATGGGCTGGGCCGATCGATCTGTCTCGGGCGCAACCACGAAGGGTGGCCTCTCCGCCGCATGGGAGCAGCAACACCCAATAGGAGTCGAACCGAACGCCAATGGCACCACGGCTGGGCAAAAAGCGCAGGAAACCAATCTCGAACGTACGGGGGCTCCAAGCCCACAGATGGCGGCTGCGCCAACGCCTGCCGAACCGGTCCACATCCTTGTGTCCTCCAACACCCTGGGCCAAGTAGCTCCGACGGACGACACGCAAGGGCAGCGTTTTGCCAATATCGGACCTGGCCTTACGGCCGTGACTTTTCAAGACTCACTCGCATCCACCCTGGCCGCCACCGGCGATCATCCCATCACCACGGGCTACTCCAACCCGGGTTTCCGATATGACTATGCGCTAGATTCCACCGCCGCCCGCGATATCACCGCAGCAAGCGCTGTGCGCCTCGCGGTCGGGGAGTCGACCACCGCGCCGGGCGAGACCGCCGGACAACCGGTCATGATCAACCCGCCGAGCACATGGGAGGCAGGCACCGCAGAGGAGATCCTGTCGGTCGTCGGCACGCTTTTCGACGACAACTCCGCCGAGCCGTTGTCACTTGCCGATTACATCACGCTGCCCGCCGACGTGACCGCAACTACTGCAGGCGAGCTGGGCACGCCGTTCTCGGATCCGACTGTGTTTTCCGATTCGGAGGTGCTCAGTGCTGGCCAGCAAGCGCGCTACGCCGATGACCTGACATCGCTGCTCGCCCCAGATCCCTCCATCGCACTGACTAGGTACGGGTTCTCGCTTCCGCTGCGACGCGACCTAATCACTGCACTCTCGCTCAACGGACGACGCTCCGCCGACACCTACAACGACGTCGCGAGCCATTCCAGCGAGGTACTCAACTCCACACGCGATACTCTCAACGAGCTGCGCGCCGCCATCTCGCTCATCCCACCGGGCAACGTGTACACGCGGACTTCGCCGTCGTCGCCTCTGCTGATCGTTGCGGAAAACGGCCTTCCGCTGCCGGTGGATGCGACGATCCTGTACGAAGCTCCTGATGGTACCGAGCTGCACACGCCGGAAACGATGCGGATCCCTGCGCGCGGCTCCATCACGATCCAGATGACGGCCACGCTGCCGGACGATCGCGAACGCACCGATCTCAAGCTTTACCTTGCCACCCCAAATGGCCAGCCGATTTCGCATCCGGTGAACATTTCGGTGCAAACTGCAGCCGGCGAGGTCGGCGCATTAGTCGTTGGCGGAGCGCTGGCCGTCTTTCTCGTTCTAGCGGTGCTGTTTCGCACGGGTAAAATGCGCGGGCGGAATCGTCGTGAAGCAATGCGCGATGACTCGCCCCAGGCACCGAGCTCCAACGCGCTCGACCGACCACCTGACAGGTAGGGATTGCCACACGTATTAGTTGCAAGTTTCCCCTGATGATTGGACGATTCGTGGATTCCCACACCCCACAACCACAGGACCCTCAGCGCCCGCTGGGGCAACGCCGCCGCATCGTGACACCAACGCCGCCGGCACCCGTACCTGTCCCGCGCAAGGCACCCGCACCGGTTGCGGAGCCGGTGGAAGACCGCTCGATGCTGACCACCAGTCCTTCCGGTGCGACGCTTGTCGACGAAGTCCCCACCCCGCCCGAGACCAGCGAAGTCGCCTCCAACGAGGATGTCGTGCGCTCAACGGGTTCGATGGCGATTGCGACGCTGCTGTCGCGCATCACCGGCTTCATCCGCACGGTGATGATCACCTCGATGCTCGGTGGCGCTATTGCCTCCGCCTTCAACCTGGCGAACACGCTGCCGAACATGATCACCGAGATCGTGCTCGGCTCCGTCCTCACAGCGCTCGTGGTGCCAGTGCTCGTGCGCGCGGAGAAGGAAGACGCGGATCGTGGCGCGCGGTTCATCCGCCAGCTATTCACGCTCACGCTGACGCTCATGCTGGGTGTCACTGTGATCGCAGTGGTGGCCGCACCGTGGCTCGTGGGCATCATGATGGAGGAAGACGCCAAGACGAACTCCGTACAAACCACGTCTTTTGCCTACCTGCTCCTTCCGCAGATCTTCTTCTACGGCATGTTCTCCTTGTTCATGGCGATCTGCAACACCAAAGGAGTGTTCCGCCCAGGCGCGTGGGCACCGGTGGCCAACAACGTCATTTCGATTTCCGTCTTGGCAACCTACCGTTTGGTGCCTGGGTCGCTTAACCCGGCGGCACCGTCGTCAGTTGCAGACCCCCACGTCCTCTTGCTCGGCTTAGGCACCACCCTGGGTGTTGTTGTCCAGTGTTTGATCATGCTGCCTTCGCTCAAGCGCTTGAAAATCGATCTGCGCCCGCAGTGGGGCATCGACGATCGCTTGAAGGAATTCGGTGGCATGGCCGTGGCGATTATCGCCTACGTGGCGATCTCCCAGCTGGGCTACGTGATCACCTCGCGCATCGCTACCGCCGCCGACGAATCCGCCTACGCCATTTACCAGCAGCACTGGCAGCTGCTGCAGGTACCGTATGGAATCATCGGCGTGACGCTGCTGACGGCGATCATGCCACGCCTTTCGCACAACGCCGCAGACGGCGACGACAAGGCCGTGGTCCGAGACCTCACCCTGGCTACCAAACTGACCTTTATCGCGCTGGTCCCGATCATCGTATTCATGACAGCCCTGGGCCCAGACATCGGCAACGCCTTGTTCGGCTACGGCGCATTCACCGGTGCCGAGTCACGCATCCTGGGTCTGACCATTAGCTTCTCCGCCTTCACGCTTATCCCTTACGCGCTAGTCATGCTGCACTTGCGCGTGTTCTACGCGCGTGAAGAGGCCTGGACCCCCACATTCATCATCGCGGGCATCACGCTAACCAAGGTCGTGCTCTCGTCGTTAGCACCGCTTGTGGCGTCATCGACCCAAAACGTGGTGGTGCTCCTTGGTGCCGCCAACGGTTTCGGCTTTGTCGCCGGTGCGATGATTGGCGCGTTCTTGCTGCGTCGCAAGCTCGGCAGCCTGCAGTTCCACACGATCTTGCGCACCACGCTGTGGGCCTTGGCCTCCGGCATCGTCGGTATCGCGGTGGCCCTTCTCGGTCGCTTCATCGTGCGCCTGACGCCGCTGGCACCGACCACGATCGCAACGTCGCTGGGCATGCGCGACTCCATCGGGTTGCTCGTGGAACTGGCCATCGAAGGCGTAATCTTCCTCATCGTCACCGGCATCGTCCTCTCCCGCTCCGGACTGCCTGAGGTGCAAAACCTGGGTCGAGTATTCTCCCGCATCCCGGGTCTCGGACGCTTCATCCGCCCGAACGAGGACAAGGCCATCGAGGTCGGCGAAACCGACCCACGCGCGATGTCGCAGCAGTTCCTCCTAGCCGATTCCTTTAACTCGTCACCGATCCCACCGCCAATGTCTGCTGGTGTCGTCCGCGGGCCGCGCCTAGTGCCCGGTGCTCCTGTGTCCGACGGCAAGTTCCGTCTGTTGGCCGAGCACGGATCGGTCGCCGGGGCCCAGTTCTGGCACGCCCGCGAAATCGCGACGGGCAGGGAAGTGGCTCTGACGTTCGTCGACACGCAAGGCCAGGCGCCAATGGCACCTGTCACGCCCGATGAGGCCGCGCGGAAGTCGGCTCAGATCGCGCGCCAAACCCGCGTCCTGCGCGATTTGAACCACCCAGCGATCGCACCAAACATCTCCGTGCTGTCCTACAGGTCCGGCTGCCTGATCGTTGCCGACTGGATCCCAGGCTCGTCTGTCAAGGCCGTCGCCGAATCCGGCGAAACTCTCCACCCAGAAGCCGTGGCCAATGGCATCGCACCGCTTTCCGACGTCATGGCCTGCGCCCTCGACCGTGGCATCTCGCTCGGCCTGGACAACCGAAACCGCTTGCGCGTGTCCACCGAGGGCAATGTCATGCTGGCGTTCCCGGCCGTTTTGCCGAACGCCAACAGTGAGACAGACCTGTCGTCGCTGGCATCGGCACTGGAGCTTTTGACCTCCGCTACCGGTGACGACGCAGGAGCCCAAGAACTCCCGCAGATCGCCAAGCGGGCGCGCACGCTTGCCGACGACCTGAAGAATCCCGACAACACCAACCCCACGGCGGATCAGTACCGCGAATTAGCTGCCGACCTCAACATCCTTGCAGGTGGCGTTCCGCTTGTCGACGAGGCTGCCACGGACAGCCACGGCCCGGACACCGAATCGATTCCGGTGATCATCGACGAGACGCCGAACCCAGACCACGTCTCCGGCTTCGGCTCTCGTGGCTACTCCGCGCCGGGATTCCTTGCGATCGTCGGTGCGGCCATCGCCGTCGTCGTCCTGATCGCCGCGCTGACGACCTACCTAGTCAGCGTCGTCGGTGCGAGCGACCCAGAGGCACCGGTGGCGCACGAAGCTGTCGAAGGCGAAGAGGGCGAGGCACTGGGCAGGCCACTGCCGATCATCGTCGATCTGGCCTCGTCTCGCGTCTGGCAAGCTCCAGGCCAAGACGCCGGAGCCGACAATCCGGACCAGGTGGCCAACCTGATCGACGGCAACCCGGATACCTCCTGGTCCAGCGACGAGTACCCCAACGGCCTGGGCACCAAGCCGGGCATTGGTGTCGTCGTCACTGCACAAGAGCAGATCGAGCTGCAGCACGTTGCGATTAACACGGAGACACCCGGGGCACGCTATGCAATCTACGGCCTGCCCAATGATCGCCCAACCGATGCTGAGACTACTCCTTTGGAGGAGCTCGATCTGCTTCGCGATGGCACCCTGCGCACCGCACGCAACACCCTAGAAATTGAGGGCAATCCGGAGGTCCACGGCGTGGTGATCTGGATCTCCGAGCTGCCCGCCAACCGTGAACCACTGGTGACTATTTCAGAGGTGAATCTCATCGGCATCCCGCTGGATAACTAGCAGCTAGTCCTTGCCCACCCGCCGGTCAATGCCGACGTGCCCATTACAGTACGCACGCGGTACCGGTGGGTTTTCGCATTGTTAGCCAATAATGAAGGTGATCATTTCATCATCGTTGTTCGGGGGAACACGAGAATCGGGGGAAATATGGTCGCCGCACCACAAGAGTTGGGGGCCACGCATGACGTGTTGGCGCGCGCCACGGATAAGCAGTTGGTGCGCGCCTACAACGCAGGCAGCTCTCGAGCTTTCGACGAAATCGTAGAGCGGCATCGGCTGCGCCTGACCTACGTGGCTCGTCGCTACGCGGACAACGAGCATGATGCCCAGGACATCCTGCAAGATGCGCTGTTTAAGGCCTCTCGCAACCTCCACGGCTTTCGCAACGAAGCCAGCCTTTCCACGTGGCTACACCGTCTGGTGATGAACTCCGGGCACGACTACATCAAACACAAGCGCCGCATGAGTTATTTGAGCTTGGATGATGCCGACAAAGTTAATCCCGACAGCAATCCGCTCCTCGCTCATGACCCCACGGCCTCAGTCGAGCGGCAAATCATGCTGCGCCAGGTGCTCGGCCGCCTACCGGAGACCCAGCGCAGGGCCATCTTGCTTCTCGACGTCGCCGGCCTCACCGTTGAAAAAGCCGCACAAGAGATGGGGGTGCGTCCCGGAACAGTGAAATCGCGCCGCAATCGCGCTCGGACGGCGCTGAAGGGTCACATTCGGGACACGGAATGAATGTTGGAAGGTCAACGTTGGAAACAACGAAGTAGAATGGCGCTGATAAACGCCATGACGTTTTCCACTTGATCCAAGGAGTCTTTCCGTTATGTCTGAAATCCGCGAGGTTATTGTTGTCGGTTCCGGTCCTGCCGGTTATACCGCAGCGCTATACACGGCCCGCGCGAACCTGAATCCGCTGGTGTTCGAAGGCTACGAATACGGTGGCGAATTGATGAACACCACCACCGTTGAAAACTTCCCGGGTTTCGAAGACGGCATCATGGGCCCCGACCTGATGATGGCGATGCGTGCACAGGCGGAGAAGTTTGGCGCAGAACTGCGCGGCGAACTGGTAGACCGCGTTGACCTCACCGGCGAAGTGAAGAAGGTCTGGGTCGGCGATGAAGAGCTCCAAGCACGCTCCGTCATCCTTGCCACCGGTGCGGCGCCGCGCCACCTAGGCATCCCTGGCGAGGAAAAGCTCACAGGCCGTGGCGTTTCCACCTGCGCGACCTGCGACGGCTTCTTCTTCAAGGAGCAGCACATTTCCGTGGTCGGCGGTGGAGACTCCGCGATGGAAGAGGCGACCTTCCTCAGCCGCTTTGGCTCCAAGGTCACACTGATTCACCGCCGCGATGAGTTCCGTGCTTCCCAGATCATGCTGGATCGCGTCAAGAACAACGACAAGATCGACATCATCACCAACACTGTGGTCGAAGAGGTGATCGAGGGTGAGGGCAAGGTCGCTGGACTGCGTCTGAAAAACGTCGTAACGGGCGAAACCTCAGAGCTCGATGCCACCGCAATGTTCGTCGCCATCGGCCACGACCCACGCTCGGGATTCCTCGAAGGTCAGGTGGAAACAAACGACGCTGGCTACGTGAAGGTCCAAGACCCTTCTACCCGTACAAACCTTCCTGGTGTCTTCGCGTGTGGCGACTTGGTAGATGATCATTACCAGCAGGCGATCACCGCAGCCGGCTCCGGCTGCCGTGCCGCTTTGGATGCAGAACAGTACTTGGAATCACTCTAAACATTCACTGAGTTGTCGTGTCTTGTTGGCAACCGTTGGCAAGATGAAAACTTTCTAATTTGAGGAAAAATGATGAGCAATCCTATCGATGTCACCCAAGCAACCTTCAAGTCAACCGTGGTCGATTCCGACAAGCCTGTCGTCGTTGACTTCTGGGCCGAATGGTGCGGGCCGTGCAAGAAGTTGACGCCGCTACTAGATGAAATCGCAGGTGAGATGGGAGACAAGGTCACCATCGCGAAGGTCAACGTGGACCAGGAGCGCGCCCTCGGAGCCATGTTCCAGGTCATGTCGATTCCTACCGTATTAATCTTCAAAAACGGCGAGAAGGTCGATGAGTTTGTCGGCCTGCGACCCAAGGCTGAAATCGTAGACAAGATTAGCGCGCAGCTTTAACTGGTAATCTGAACGACAAGCCTTAAGATAAGGTGAAAATCGGAACGTTGAGTAACCAATAGTTTCGCCTACGCGTAGTACACCAGACATTACGCAGGAAAGGAGCACTGTGACTCGAATTCTCCACGTTGGAGATTCCAGCGCACGCGTTGCCGAAGTCCGCTCGACGATGGCACGTCTCGGTTTACTCCCTGGATTTTCAGGTGATGTCGGAGACTGGAAAAACCGTAGCTTCTCCAACGAAGAAAAGTATTTCGACGAGGATCTGTCCGAGGTGCTCAAGGCATTTCAGCAATCTCGTGGCATCGTCCCTTCGGGTTCGATCGATGATGTAACACTACGTGAGCTGCGCGAGGCCTCATACACCCTCGGCGCACGTGTGCTGTCCTACGAGCCGAACCAAGTCTTGGTCGGCGATGACGTCAGCCAATTGCAGCGCCAGCTCCAAGAGCTCGGATTTTACTCTCACAAGGTCGACGGTCACTTCGGCCAGCAGACCTACGAAGCACTAAAGAATTACCAGCTCAACTACGGTCTGCAGGACGACGGCGTGTGTGGCCCCGATACACTACGCGCGCTAAGCCTCTTGGGCCGTCGCATCACTGGTGGTTCAACCCAAGCCATCCGCGAGCGTGAAAACGTGCGCCAAGCCGGTCCGATGCTCGCCGGTAAGCGCGTTGTCATCGACCCAGCCTTGGGTGGAAACGAAAAGGGCGAAACTGTCCACGGACCTTATGGTGCAATCACCGAGGAAGACATCCTCTGGGACCTAGCCACCCGCATCGAGGGTCGCATGATCGCCGCCGGAATGGAAACGATCATCTCCCGCCCGCGCATGGACAACCCTTCCGCAAAGGATCGCGCCGAGATTGCCAACGCTTTCGACGCCGACGCTGTCATCTCCTTGCACCTGGACCGCTACGACAACGAGAAGGCCAACGGCGTAGCCACCTTCTACTTCGGTTCCGAAACAGGTGCTTCTTCGATGACTGGCGAGACTCTCTCTGGGTTTATCCAGCGCGAGATCGTCGCTCGCACTGACCTCAACAACTGCTACAACCACGGCCGCACCTGGGACGTTTTGCGCCTCACCCGCATGCCGTCGGTCGAGGTCGTCTTGGGTTACGTGACCAACCCTGACGACGTGCAGATCCTCACCGATCCTCAGCAGCGCGACGCGATCGCAGAAGCCATCGTCGTATCTGTCAAGCGTCTCTACCTGCTCGGCCAGGACGACCAACCAACCGGCACCTACAACTTTGCCGAGTTGCTTAAGCTAGAACAGGCCTAAATTTGCGCGCCTGATCAGGGCAGACGGTACCGCGTGGTTCTCGTCTGCCCTGTTTTTTCTAACCTGCCCTGGTCCACCAGCTTTTTCAGCAGCCGATACGCGCGTTGCTGACTGACCTGCATCGCCGTCGCGACATCACCGCTGGTCGCCTCGCCCTGGCCAGCGATAAATTGGACAACTCGGGCCTCCGGCGAATCATCTACGCCCGCTGCTTGTCGACGAAACACCGGCCACCTTTGGCACACTGCCAGCACTTCAGACACTGACAGTTGCGTTGCGGTGGCTGCCTCTTCATCGCTCGCCTCGGGGTGCGTGTGGAAGTAGTGCACAATGTGCAAGGCGTCCAAGCTCAGAGGCTCCGGACTGGATGCGATGATATGGGGCAGCTGGTCGTCGACAAGCGTGTGCGAAACGGTGACTGTCACAGCCTGATCATGCGTCCCCTGGAAAGTCGGGGCGGGGTGGCCCGCCTGGAGTTGCTCGGTGGTGACCTTCATCAGTCCCAGACCGGCGCCCGTTGCGATGCCACTACGCGAGATCGCGGTGGAGAGCACGAGGCTGCGGGGAGCATAGGTGGCCGTGGAGGAACACGCCTTGTCGCCGGTGACGCCACGAGGGAAACCACCCGGGCTGGTGACGCTGGTGCGTTTGTCGTCGGTGGATACATAGATCGCCTGAGGGAGAAAGTAGTCGCGGTGTGTGACAGCATTGACTACCAGCTCCTTCACAGGGACCCCTAGTTTTTCGCTCTGTTTGTGCAGGTCGTTGAGGAAGATAGCTAGCGCCGCCGACGAGCGGAGTGTGCGGCGCATCGTCCCCACCTCGACAAAGACAATTCGGTGGTAGGGGAGGTGGCGTGCAATCGCATCTGGGGTTCCGAACAACAGCACTGCGCCCAGGGTGATGGGCTCGATGGAGTCGTCGCGCAGACCGAGCGCGCGGACGAGGTCATCGTCGGAAAGCTCGGCCAGGACTGGATCTCCATCACTCGCGGCGATGAGTTCCCGCCATGCGTCGAAGGCGGCGGGGTCGAGGTCGTCTTCCGTTGCGCCGGTGGCTGGGATGCGCGCCCAGTCGATTCCATTGGCGTCGCGGTAGCGGGTGAACAAATAGGTCGGGTCCATGCCGTGGCACTCGGCGATGCCTTGGGTATTCAATCGACGCGCGCGGTACACACCCCAGCGGGTGGCAACCGGGGTCAAGGACGGTTCCACGGTGATGGCAACCACCTCTTCGCCATCAATCTGAACTACATCAACGTGTGAGGCCAGCGGGGGAGAGGTGTGCCTTTTGATCATCGACTCAAGCGCGTGAGGGTCCGTTTCGTTCGAATGAAATGGATAGCAACCGCTGACAGTTCCATCCTGGTCGACGCCGATGCATAACGTCCCGCCCTCTCCATTGGCAAGGCAGGTGAGACTTTCAATCACTGCGCGTTCGTTGATATAAGCGGGGGAAGTCCGTCGAGCGAACGCGACTTTCAGGCCTTGACCCTGGGAAATGAGGCGTGTGATTTCGTCGCTGTGCATGATGGATACGGTATTCCCTCGCTAGAGTTTATTCAATCAAAATTACATCAATGGTAATAATACAATCGCGTGAATGGTTTTACACTCTAGCGGGGACTTCGCTCAAAAGCTGTTCAATCTCTCGAGCTGTAAGAAGTCCGTGCTCTGGCGGTAGCTTCAATCGAAGTCGCGGAATCACCGGATGATCTTCAATCACCTTAAATCCGGCACCTTCTAGGGTGTCAGCCTCGGCCAGCCCGATCTTCGCTGCCTTATCGACGAGCCCCTGTACATAGCCTGACGCCGCATCTCCCGACTCTGCCCGGAACCCAAAGGCTTCGATCGCCGGGACACCCCGCTCTGTCAACGCCATAATCGAAGCATCGAGCAGCACGGCTTCCCACCCACGGTGCGCTGCCACCGGATCGATGTGCACGCTGGTGAGTAGATAGGCGTCCGAAGAAACGGGCGCGGTGGGCATGCGCAAAGCCCCGGGGGCCTCCAACGCCGGGCAAAACAACACAGTGGCAAATGCACGGTGGTCAGTTCCACGCTCCACGATGTTGAATCCGCAAAAACCTTGATGAAAACACTGGGTGGTCAGCCAGGCTTCCTTATCCACTTCCGGTTGAACAGCAGAAAAGTCCTCGACTAGTGGGTCAAGCTCCCAAAAAGTCGAGGAGGCGCATAGGCGATGAACTCGTGGAATAGAGTCATAGTCAACGGGACAGACCGTCGCTTTGCCCATCGCCACGAGTGACCACCCTTAGTTCTGGTTGTTTCCTTCAATCAAAGACATGATGCGTTCGAAATCATCTTTGTCGCTGAATTCTACGACAATCTTGCCTTTGCGCCTACCCATCGAGACGCTCACCTTGGTGTCCCAGGAATCGGCGAGTTTCTCAGCCGCGTGTGACAAAAACTCTGGTTGAGGTGCCGGATCGCGACGCTTTTTCTCTGGGACCTCGCCGCTCTTATTCAGCAGAGTGACTGCCTCTTCCGTCGCGCGGACGCTGAGGCCCTCCGCTACAACGCGGTCAGCAAGCATCTCGGTGGCCTCGTCGCCAAGCTTGATGCCCAGAAGCGCACGGGCGTGACCTGCGGAGAGCACACCCACTGCCACGCGGCGCTGGACGCTCACAGGAAGCTTGAGAAGACGGATCATGTTTGTAATTACCGGGCGGGAGCGGCCCAGTCGCTCGGCGAGCTCCTCCTGAGTGACGTCGAACTCTTCCAAGAGCTGCTGGTATGCCGCGGCTTCTTCTAACGGGTTCAGCTGCACGCGATGGATGTTTTCCAACAGTGCATCGCGGAGCATGTCACTGTCGGAAGTCTCTCGCACGATCGCAGGGATCGTCGCTAAGCCTGCCTTGGACGATGCGCGCCAGCGGCGTTCACCCATGATCAGTTCGAAGCGGTCGCCGTCTGGCCTGACAACGATCGGCTGCAACAGGCCAAACTCGCGGATCGAGTGAACTAACTCGGCAAGTTCTTCCTCGCCAAACACGGTACGAGGCTGCTTGGGGTTTGGAACGATCTGGTCAATCGGAATTTCGCGGTAGGTCGCTCCGAACGACGTCACGGCCTCGTCCTGCTTAGGCGATGCATCTGCAGGAACGCGAGAAGGCTGTGGCGTCGCTGCTGGCTTCGGCGTGGATACGATGGGGGCCCCAGGGATCGTAGGCGCGCCCTTGACCTGCTTTGCACGAGCGCCCTTCTCGCCGCCCAGGATGAGATCGGCAGCGCCATCACCAAGACCGCTGGCCGCGCCTGGCTGGTCAGCGCCCGATGGGATGAGCGCGGCGAGACCGCGTCCAAGTCCACCTTTTCGAGTAGGTTCCTTCGCCATTTATTCCTCCACACTCTCCTCATCAACCGCATCGGCCTCGTCAGCCGGGCCATTTAGTTGTGCCGCAATATCGGGGCTCACGCCAATGGGCCCTGTCGATTCGTGCGGCTGGTAATCCCCACGTGTTGCCAGCTCCTTGGCCGCATCCAAATACGCCAAAGCGCCCCGAGAGCCCGGGTCATAATCGATCACGGTCTGCCCGAAACCTGGCGCCTCGGAAACCTTGACCGACCGCGGGATGACGTTGTTTAACACCACATCACCAAACTGGTTACTCACCTCGTCGACAACTTGCTGCGACAGCTTGGTTCGTCCGTCATACATAGTGAGGATGATCGCCGAAATATGCAGCTGCGTGTTCAGGTGCTGGCGAATCATGGTGATGTTACCTAGCAGCTGGCCCACGCCCTCTAGGGCGTAGTACTCGCACTGGATCGGGATCATGACTTCGTTGACCGCGGTCATTGCATTGATCGTCAACAGGCCAAGTGATGGAGGACAATCAACAAACACATAGTCAAAGCCGGCTTCTTCCAAGAACTCTTGGTGCAACGCATCCGCTAAGCGATACTCACGCCGCACCAAGCTCACCAGCTCGATCTCCGCACCTGCCAGGTCAATGGTCGCCGGAATGCAGAATAGGTTTTCGTTTGCTGGCGATTGCTGCACGGCTTCAGCCGCTGAGACCTCGCCGATGAGTACTTCATAGCTCGACAAAGTTCCCGTACGATGCTCCACACCGAGCGCAGTAGACGCATTGCCCTGCGGATCTAGGTCGATGACCAACACCTTCAGGCCGTGGTACGCCAGGGACGCCGCCATATTCACAGACGTTGTCGTCTTGCCCACGCCACCTTTTTGGTTTGCGATAGTAATTGTGCGCGGTGCGTCGGGCTTAGGCAACGACAGCGAGCCCGTGGACACCTGGGCCGCGCGTCGGGCTGCGGCAGCAATTGGGGTGTCATCCCACTGCTGTTCATCCAGATTATTGTCATCCATGGATGTGGCTTGCCCTCGTTTCCACTCGTCCTGCCCCTTCAAAATTAAAGGGAATCTTCTACCACCTTAGTGTGTCGCCACGACACGTGTTTAGCGCACCCGAGGAATGCGAATCAACGTCGTTGGTTCTGCAAGAAGGTCGGCCCCAACGGTGAAAATTTCACCTTCGCCACCCCCAGCCTTTTTGATGTCGTTGCGGTCGCGTTCCAGTTCTTCACTTACCGACGAGCCCTTCATCGCCACCATCGCGCCACCCTTGTTGGCCAATGGCAGCGACCAGCGGGCCAGTTTGCCCAGTGGAGCTACCGCTCGCGAGGTAACGGCGTCGAACGTGCCACGCGACTGGTCCTCTGCCCGACCACGAATTACGGTGACGTTGTCCAAGCCGAGTTCGTCCTTGATTTCACCCAAGTACACGGAGCGCTTCAGCAGCGGCTCGATGAGCGTGATCTGCAAATCTGGACGAGCGATCGCCAGTGGAACGCCCGGAAGGCCAGCTCCCGATCCGATATCAGCGATAGTGATTCCCTCGTCGAAAGCCTCAGAGATCACTGCACAGTTTAGAATGTGCCGGCTCCAAAGTCGGCTAACTTCCTTCGGACCAATGAAACCACGCTCCGCGGCAGTTGTGGCCAATGAATCGTGGTAGGCCTGAGCAATGTCGAGGCGATCGCCAAATACTTTCGCTGCAACCTCGGGGGCGATTTCAAACTCAGCTGACACGGCTGTGTACTCCTTAGCGTGGGAAGGGCTGGGGATTTACTTCTCTTCCACAATAGCTAAGTGACTGAGTAAACAATAAACCGCCTTCCCCGATACAAACTTGCCGGGGAAGGCGGTTTACCTGCGCTCTCAACGTGGCATTTAATTGCCTTGCTGGCCTTGCTTGCGCTGCTTCTTGGTGCGCTTGTCTACCTTGCGCGAACCCACCTGTGGAGCCGTAGTGCGCTTGGCTTCTTTCTTCGCCGCCTCTTCGGCCGCTTCCTCTTCGTCCATCTTCCGGAAAACGATGACGTTTTGCACAAAGGTCCAGATGTTGTTTGCAAACATGTAGAACAGCAGACCGATGTGCCACAGGAAGCCGGTGAACAGGATCATGCCTGGCAGGAACCAGAGCATCATCTTGTTCATCATGTTCATCTGCATTTCCATCATCTCAGCGTTGTCGCCGGTTGGAGCAGCGGTCTTGCCGGAATCACGACGCTTCTTCTGCCGGCTCAAGGACAGGCGAGCGTTGAAGTGCGTGAACAGGGCAATAGTCAGAATCAGCGGCACCGCAACGGCGACAACCTGCCACCGTTCAAAGTTCGTGGTGTACGCATCCATCATGTCCGCCGGCATCGAAATGAATGCCGAGATCGGAACCCCGAAGATGGTTGCGTCTAGGAAGGACTGCACCTCAGACGGGTTAAAGATGTAGTTGGCGGTATTGCGGTTCTGCTCAACAGTCAGGCCCAACTGACCGGCACCCGTACCCGTGCGGTTGAAGGAACGCAGAACGTGGAAGAGACCGAAGAACACCGGCATCTGGACCAGCGGCGCAACACAGCTGGCCAACGGGTTCATCTTGGCTTCTTTGTAGAGCTTCTGGGTCTCCTCGGCCATCTTGGCCTGGTCGTTTTTGTATTTTGCCCGGATCTCCTGCATTTGCGGCTGGAGTTCCTGCATCTTGCGGCCGGAACGCATTTGGTTCACGGTCGGCTTGACCAGCAAGATACGGATGGTGAACGTCAGGAACATGATGGCCAAGATCCAGGTGATACCTGCACCTTCGCCGAACACAAAACCAAAGATTTTGTGCCAGAACCAGAGCACGGCCGAAATTGGCCAATAGATGAAGTTCAGCACTTGGTGTCGTAACTCCTCAAGTTGGTCGGGTGGGGGTCAATTACTCGCTTCGCGGGACGGGGTCGAACCCACCCGGATGCCACGGCCCACATTTTGCAAGACGCGTAATGGCTAAAAGGCTACCGCGCAACGCGCCGTGGCGAGACACCGACTCCAGCGCATACGCACTACAGGTGGGCTCAAAACGGCAAGTCGAATACATCTTAAGCGGTGAGATGTACTTTTGGTACAGCCTCACCAGGTAAACAAGAGCCTGGGAACCAACACCTCGCGGCTCAGGGATCGCCTGGCCCTCTGTGTTGTAGTGGTGAAAGTCACCCATCGGTGTTACCTCGTTTTCCGCTGCGCTTTGCCTAGTGCGGCGGTGAGGTCGTCGTTAAGCTCTGCACTTGTAGCAACGCCCGATCCAGGCAGCGCACGAATGACAATGTCAGTTGCAGGATCAAGCTTATCGACGAGTCCCATGCACAGGTGACGAAGCCGGCGGGAGGTGCGATGACGAATCACTGCATTGCCGACGGCTTTAGACACAATCAGCCCGAACCGAGGACCGCCAGTAATGACGGGTTCGGTGCGGGCTGCGTGATACACCACGAGGGTGCGGCTACCGGCACGTGTGCCAGTTTTCATCGTCCAGCGAAAATCACCAGACGATGCGAGCTTATGAGCTGTGGGCAGCACTTAAGCAGTGACTTTTGCACGGCCCTTGCGGCGACGTGCGGAGACGATAGCGCGTCCTG
Organism: Corynebacterium breve; assembly: GCF_030252165.1. Taxonomy (NCBI): domain Bacteria; kingdom Bacillati; phylum Actinomycetota; class Actinomycetes; order Mycobacteriales; family Corynebacteriaceae; genus Corynebacterium; species Corynebacterium breve. The sequence continues at coordinate 2,406,127 of NZ_CP126969.1, forward strand.
CACGAGTACGCATACGGGTGCGGAAGCCGTGCTTACGGGAACGACGACGGTTGTTAGGCTGGAATGTCCGCTTCGACACGGTGAACTCCTTGAAATTATGCGACGGCCAGCGGTAACTCGCCGAACACGACGAACTACCTCCCGGGTTTTTGACCGTCCGGGATTGAAAAATTAAGCGTGAGGTGCGCGTTTCGAAGAGCGAACTGGTTCTCCGTCGGTCGCATGCATTATCTGCACTGACTCGCTAGATGCGGCCCGGTGGACTGTGCTGATAGTGCTCCCACACACGCTGTGTCTCCGACGAGCGCAGACGAGCGTGATAGACCATCCCAGGCTACGTGAGTGTGGGGTCGGTAGACAAATCGACACGCTAAAGGTTTTCACTTCCAGATCCGGGTACCCCCGAAATTACAAAGATGTGTTTTTGTGCAGTTCAGCGGGCAAATCGCCGGAGTGTACTGCGGAAGTATATACGTCGACTTTCCTTATTTAATTACGCGGAAAGTTAATTTCACGGGGGAGCGATCTTTCGCCTAGACACCTTGATCATCAACCGAGTAACAATGAAGAAATGACACACAAACCACACCGTGTGGAAAACCGAAACTGTGGATAACGCTCAATCAAGTGTTGAGACTTAGTTTCTCAGGATCGGAAATACCCAGCTCAAAGCGTATTTTTGGGCGGGGTAGTGTTATCCACAGGTCGTCGACTAGGCTGTGGAGAACTGGTGCAGTAAAGTTATCCACAGGTGTGGACAACATTGTGAAAACAGTGGTAGACCGCCAAAATTGGTCAACACGGGATGTGAATTACAAGTGAACAACACGTTTCAAGCTGTATAGATTTATGGCCGGGAACCTGTCGGAGTGGTGATATTTTCCTATGGTTTTCAGCCAGAAATAAATACAACTTTGCATTCACACAGAAAATGAAAAAGGGCGGACAACGAGGTAGCAGTGGCAGAGCAACACACCCAGGTCGAAGCAACGTGGCGCATGGTCGTCGACGAGTTGCTCGAACTATCTGAGCGTCCGAATTCGGACGTCCCAACGTTTACCCACCAGGAACGCGCATACCTGCAGCTAGTACAGCCGGTAATGATCGTTGACGGTTACGTCGTGCTAAATGCACCCCATGCCGCGGCGAAATCTGTTATTGAGAACAACATCGGCCCGCACATCACTTCGGTGCTGTCGCGCCACCTTGGGCGCCCTTGCACCCTTGCCGTTTCTGTGCGTGCACCTGAGACTCCCCAAGCACCAGAACCTCAGCAAAATCACACTTATTCTGCACCCGCAGAGCCACAGTCTGTTGAGGATCATCCACAACTGGACCCACAGTTTCCACCACTCCCGACGCAACCACCTCAAGTTACGCAGCAGTTCGCAGATACCCAGGCGTATAACGCGCCATCAAACTGGACTGCCACTTATAGTCGCCCCGTGCAACCTGAGGTAGGCCAGACCTTCCCAATTGGCATCGACGAACTTGCTCAACTGCAGGCTGAGACGCAGGAACCACGTCGGCAGGATTTTTCTCACCCAGTGGTTGAACGCCAACGGCTTCCGCGCGAAAAACCTGCACACGATCCCGACCGCGAAGCGAGCCTGAATCCGAAGTACACCTTTGAAAACTTCGTTATCGGCTCTTCTAATCGTTTTGCCAATGGCGCCGCCGTCGCAGTCGCAGAAAACCCTGCCCGCGCCTACAATCCGCTCTTCATTTGGGGCGGATCCGGCCTTGGTAAGACTCACCTTCTCCATGCCGCTGGAAACTATGCGCAGGTTCTCCAACCTGGACTTCGGATCAAATATGTCTCCAGTGAGGAATTCACCAACGATTACATCAACTCAGTGCGAGACGACCGACAGGAGTCATTTAAGCGTCGCTACCGCAATCTCGACATCTTGATGGTCGATGACATCCAGTTCTTGGAAGGCAAAGAAGGTACCCAGGAAGAGTTCTTCCACACGTTCAACTCCTTGCACCAGTCGAATAAACAAATAATCTTGTCGTCCGACCGACCGCCGCGCCAGCTAACAACTCTGGAAGATCGCCTTCGCACGCGCTTCGAGGGTGGCCTTATTACCGACGTCCAGCCGCCCGATCTTGAAACTCGCATCGCAATTTTGATGAAGAAGGCTTCGGCCGACGGAACTCAGGTAGATCACGCAGTATTAGAGCTGATCGCATCGCAATTCGAGTCGTCGATCCGCGAGCTTGAAGGCGCACTTATTAGGGTGTCTGCGTATTCATCCCTGATCAACGAGCCGATCACTCTCGATGTCGCACAAATCGCCTTGCGTGACATTCTTCCCGATGGGGGAGCGGTCGAGATCAACGCAGCGACTATCAAGGAAGCGGCTGCGGACTACTTTGATATTTCCGTCGATACGCTGACGGGCGCCGGAAAAACCCGCGCTGTAGCACACGCACGCCAGATTGCGATGTATTTGTGCCGCGAGCTGACCGACTTGTCACTGCCCAAGATTGGCGACGAATTCGGCGGGAAGGACCACACCACCGTGATGTACGCAGAACGCAAGATTCGTAAAGAAATGACCGAAAAGCGCGACACCTACGACGAAATCCAGGAGTTGACCCAAAACATCAAGAACCGCGGTCGCGTGTAGTTTCTGCTCGCTCAGTTTCGTAAAACCCCTGCTCACTTCGTGGTGTGCGGGGGTTATTCACATCTTCCACAGGTTTATCCACACCTGTGTAATTACGTCTATGTAACTTAATGAATTTGGTCACAAAGTTACTTAGATCACGTGCGGGCTCATCCTGTGGATAACTACGTTTTGGCTGTTAGGAACCGGTGGATACTCGCGAAGAAAATGGGGAAGAATCAAGCAAGTGCCAAGTTATCCACAGATCTCTCGATTTATCCACAATTCATCCACAAGCAAAATCACACCCTAAATTGCCGTGGCAACCTCGAACGATGCACCCCTATCCACAAGTTGCACAGGACCTATTGTAGTTACCAAATCTTTTACTATAAATAATCCTTGTAGAAGAAGGATGTGGGGAAACTTCGCGGCCAAGCTGATCTGACCAACGGATCAACACGCAAGGGCAAATGACAAAATGACTTGTTCCGGCATAGAGTGGTGAGCGACGTAAATTGTTATTTCTGGGCAACCGAATTCCTGCCACGCCCAGGAGAACCTGCCCGTTTCAGATTGCAAGGAGCAAGAAAGCAACTATGGACGACAACAACGTGTCATTTCGCGTGCACAAAGACGATCTGTCTGACGCTGTCGCCTGGGTTGCCCGATCCTTGCCGACAAAAAACACCCAGCCGATCCTTCGCGCGGTCGTGATTACAGCCGACGACAACGGTTTGGAATTCGCAGGCTTTGACTACGAAGTGTCATCGCGAGTCCGCATCGCTGCCGAAGTTGATCAGCCAGGTCGCATCGCTGTAGCCGGCAAGCTCATGGCGGACATCGTGGCGAATATGCCAGCCAAGCCTGTTGAAGTTTCCGTAGTCGATGGAACCCGACTGCTGCTCCAAGGCGGCTCTGCTCGCTTCGAACTTCCCTTGATGCCGTTGGATGATTACCCGCAACTTCCAACATTGCCTGAGGTCACCGGCACGATTAGCCCATCGCTTTTTGTCGCGGCTGTCACCCAGGTGGCCTCCGCAGCGGGTAAGGATGACACACTGCCGATGCTGACCGGCGTGCACATGGAAGTGAGCGGTTCTCACGTTCAGCTCGCAGCTACGGACCGCTTCCGCCTGGCACTGCGCACACTTGAGTGGGATCCGGTGTCGCCGGATGTCACTGCGAACCTGTTGATTCCGGCGAAGACTTTGCAAGACAACGCCCGCACCTTGGATTCTCACCTCGAAGATCCGATCGAGATTGCTGTAGGTACCGGCGATAACGTCGGCGGCGAAGGCCTTTTTGGTCTGCACTCTTCAAACCGCGAGACGACGACGCGCATGCTGGATGCTGACTTCCCGAACATCCAGCCGCTGTTGCCGAAGACCCATACGTCGATTGCTACCGTTCCGATCGCGCCGCTGCTCGAGGCAATCCGCCGCGTCAGCCTGGTCGCTGACCGCAACGCGCAGCTGCGGATGGAATTTCAACCTGGACAGGTCACTTTGTATGCCTCCGGCGCAGATTCCGGTGAAGCGAGCGAAACTTTGCAATGCGCATTCACCGGTGCAGACGAGCTCACCATCGCTTTTAACTCCGGCTACCTCAAGGACGGCCTCAGCGTCATCCGTACCGAGCGTGTTGTCTTCGGCTTCACTGAGCCGTCTCGCCCAGCCATCATGATCCCAGAGCCAGAGGACATCCCTGAGGCAGAAGCCGACGGAAGTTTCCCAACCCCAGCGACCGATTTCACTTATCTCTTGATGCCAGTTCGCCTTCCAGGCTAAAGGTGGATGTTCCCAGATCGATCAAGAAAGTAGGTGTGAGAAAGGGCGTGACGTGCGGTGTATTTGCGACAGCTAGATCTGCGTGACTTCCGCTCGTGGCCTGAACTCCACCTCGATCTTGAGCCAGGGGTCACCGTCTTTTCCGGCCGCAACGGCTTTGGCAAGACCAATATCGTGGAGGCGATCGGCTACTGCGCGCACCTTTCCAGTCACCGAGTCCCCACGGATCAGCCGTTAATACGTCACGGTGCCGAAGATTCACGCGTTTCCGCAACCACGGTGAATGACGGCCGCGAGCTCACAACGCACCTTTTGATCAAGGCTCGCGGCGCAAACCAAGCGCAGATCAACCGGACGAAGCTCAAATCAACCCGCGAAATTCTTGGTGTTTTGCGCACCGTGCTTTTTGCGCCGGAGGATTTGGCGTTAGTTAAGGGCGATCCGTCGGAGCGTCGCAAATTTCTCGACGATCTCATCGCCATCCGCACACCACGCATCGCAGGCGCAAAGGCCGACTTTGACAAAGTCCTGCGCCAACGCAACGCACTTCTCAAGTCTTCCGGTCTCACGCTGCGTCGCGGTTACGACGATCCTGAAGGTGCTACTGCCTTGACCACCTTGGATGTCTGGGATGCACAGTTGGCCCGCACCGGTGCTCTCGTCATCGCCGCACGCCTTTCGCTTATCGACGAGCTCGCGCCCCTCATCCACGATTCGTACGCAGCGATTGCGCCGGAATCCCGACCTGCTGCAGTCGTCTACGTTTCTACCGTGGACCAGGCCGTGGAAGAACTCACTGGGGCATCAACCAGAGATCCCGCGGTGATCGAGGCTGCGATGCTCTCCGAACTTGGCCGACGTCGCAAAAACGAGATTGAGCGCGGTGTCACCCTCGTTGGCCCGCATCGCGATGACTTGCAGTTGATCTTGGGTGACCAGCCTGCAAAAGGATTTGCCAGCCACGGCGAATCCTGGTCGTTCGCTCTCTCGCTCCACCTTGCAGAGTTCCAGCTGCTGGCCTTAGAGGGTTCTGACCCCGTGCTCATTCTCGACGACGTCTTCGCCGAGCTCGACGCCAAGCGCCGCCAACGCCTAGTGCATGTTGCGGAACAAGCCGAGCAAGTGCTGATCACCGCAGCGGTGGGCGACGATCTCCCCGGCAACCTCGATGATGCTGTAGCAGCTCGTTATGTCGTCACGATGAACGAGACGGAAGAAGGCAGGATGTCCACCATCGAAAAGGTTGGGGAGACGACATGACGCACGAAGCCGATGATCTCGTCGCCAATGCATTCCAGGAAGTACGCAAGCAGGCGCGTAAACGAGGACGCGTCCCAGATCTAAGCCATCAGGGCAAAAATGTTGTCCCACGTCGGGCAGGGCGGGCGTTGTCGTCGTCAAGCGATGGCCCGGATGCACGGGTGCCCGGGCTCGATCTCAACGTCGACGAGAAGCAACGCTACCGAGGTCCTGGACGTATGAGCGGCCCAGACGGGCGTGCGCCGCGAAAGTCATTCCAGGTCAGCAGTATGAATGACCTGTTGAAGAAGGAAATCCGCAACCGCGATTGGGCCAAACCGCTGGCGCACGGATGGGTGATGGGCAGCTGGGAAGAGCTCGTCGGCGAGAAGATCGCGCAGCACACGCAAGTAGATATGGTCAAAGATGGCATCGTGTTTATCTCTACAGATACGACAGCGTGGGCGGCGCAGTTGCGGAACATGAAGCCGATCATTCTGCAGAAACTGACGGACACGATCGGTGAGGGGATCATCACCGACGTGAAGGTCAATCCGCCACGCACGAAGAGTTGGCGCTATGGTCCGTTACACGTAAAGGGTCGCGGTCCGCGCGACACGTACGGCTAAAACCTGTCCTGGGGAAACGGCGTAGAGCGCGCGAAAAAGGCCCTCCGACGCGCGAGACCCCTCGCCACATAGGTCTCCCCATACGTGTAAGCTTGAACAGGTTAGATATCCGTAGCGCGACAGGAGTGCTTGTTTTACGTGGCTACCACTGAATCACATTATGATGCTTCATCAATCACGATCCTTGAGGGTCTTGAAGCCGTGCGTAAGCGCCCCGGCATGTACATCGGTTCTACCGGACCGCGCGGACTCCACCACCTCATCTGGGAGGTCGTGGACAACTCGGTCGATGAGGCCATGGCGGGTTACGCAGATCGCGTTGACGTCACCCTGAAAGAAGACGGCAGCGTCGAGGTCATCGACAACGGCCGTGGCATCCCAGTTGAGATGCACCCGACCGGCGCACCGACAGTCCAGGTTGTCATGACCCAGCTGCATGCTGGTGGCAAATTCGACTCGGAGTCCTACGCTGTTTCCGGTGGTCTGCACGGCGTGGGCATTTCCGTAGTCAATGCGCTGTCTACGCGCGTTGAGGCTGATATTAAGCGCGACGGCAAGCATTGGATCCAGAACTTCGAGATGGCCGTGCCTGAACCACTCGTCGAGGGTGGCAACGCGCGCGGCACCGGTACCACCATTCGCTTCTGGCCCGACGCAGAAATCTTCGAAACCGTCGACTTTGACTACGACACTATCGCCCGTCGCCTGCAGGAGATGGCCTTTCTGAACAAGGGCCTAACCATCACGCTGAAAGACGAGCGCGTCACCGAGGAAGAACTTGAACTAGAGGCTCTCGCCGAAAGTGGCGACACCGCCGAAATCCTCGATGGCGATTCCTTCGACGACGAGGCACTGGAAGAAGCACCCGCTGACCAGTCCGAAGCCGGTGCCGAGATCGCGCCAAAGAAGACCATCAAGCGCGAGAAGAAGGTTGTCTACCACTACCCAGACGGCCTGAAAGACTACGTCAACCACCTCAACCGATCCAAGAACGAGATCCACCCAACCATCGTCGGCTTTGAGAACAAGGGCGACGGCCACGAGGTTGAGGTGGCGATGCAGTGGAACTCCGGCTACAAGGAATCCGTCCACACCTTCGCCAACACGATCAATACCCACGAGGGCGGCACCCACGAAGAGGGCTTCCGTTCCGCGCTGACTACTTTGATGAACCGCTACGCGCGCGATCACAAGCTGCTCAAGGAAAAGGATCCGAACCTCACTGGCGACGACTGCCGCGAAGGCCTCGCCGCCGTCGTATCCGTCCGCGTTGCCGATCCACAGTTTGAGGGTCAGACCAAGACTAAGCTGGGCAACACCGAGATCAAGGGCTTTGTCCAGCGCTCCGTCAACGAGCACCTCGCGTTTTGGTTTGACGCCAACCCTGCCGAAGCAAAGGCGATTGTGAACAAGGCTGTGGCGTCCTCGCACGCCCGCGTCGCTGCACGCAAGGCGCGTGACCTGGTGCGTCGCAAGTCCGCAACCGACATGGGTGGCCTGCCAGGCAAGCTCGCCGATTGCCGCACCAAGGATCCGATTGCAGCCGAGCTGTTCATCGTGGAGGGTGACTCTGCAGGCGGTTCCGCAAAGCAGGGTCGTGACTCCATGTACCAGGCGATTCTTCCGCTGCGAGGCAAGATCCTGAACGTGGAAAAGGCGCGCATGGATCGCATCTTGAAGAACAACGAGGTCCAGGCCATCATCACCGCGCTGGGCACCGGTATCAATGAAGAATTCGATCTGAAGAAGCTGCGTTACCACAAGATCGTGCTGATGGCCGACGCCGACGTCGACGGCCAGCACATCGCGACACTGCTGCTCACGCTGTTGTTCCGCTTCATGCCGGAGCTCATCGAAGAGGGCCACGTTTTCCTGGCTAACCCTCCGCTGTACAAGCTGAAATGGCAGAAGGGCGAGCCTGGCTACGCCTACTCCGATGCCGAGCGCGACAAGGAACTCGAAGAAGGCTTGGCCGCCGGCCGCAAGATCAACACCGACGACGGCATCCAGCGCTACAAGGGTCTCGGCGAGATGAACCCGAACGAGCTGTGGGAAACCACCCTCGATCCCGAGCACCGCATCCTGCGCCGGGTGGAACTGGAAGACGCCCAGCGCGCCGACGAGCTCTTCTCCATCCTCATGGGTGACGACGTCGCCGCCCGCCGCTCCTTTATCACCCGCAAGGCAAAGGACGTCCGCTTCCTCGACGTCTAATTTGCTTGTCGACGACCAGCCCGGTCGTCGACAAGCAAAAGCGTACAATGGCTGCCGTTTGTGGTACTTAGGTTCGACCTAAGCCTCCACAAACGGCAGCCATTGTTGCACCTTTTCGTAAGATGATCGCATGACCAAAATAGCTGCGTTCGCCGATCTTCATCTCGGAGCCCACTACGCCCCCGGGAGCGATTGGGTGAAAGCCGAGTTGTCGCAGCGCAACCCTGATGTGGTTGTCTTCGCCGGCGACCTTTTCGACCGCCACACCGCCCTCGCCGAGCACGAACAAGAAGGCGCCGCCCTGTTTCGCTGGATTACTCAGGAGCGTCAACTTCCGGTGGTGATGATCTGGGGCAACCACGACGTCGCCAAAGGATTCGCCTTTCACAATCGCTTTCCTGCGATCGACGGCGTGTACCGGCCCGAGTCGTTCGAGGTCGAATCCATCGAAGTTCCCGGTGTGCCAGTGGTATTCCACGCTGTGAATGTGCAGAAGAAACGCGACAAGCGCGAGCTTATCGACGATTTCCCTGCCGCCCACGAACCAGGCCACGTCGGAGTCTTCCATACCGGGCTGACCGGTGAATACACCAAGAACAACTGTCTGCCTGCATCATTGGACGACTTGTCAGCGAAAGGTTACGACGCTTGGGTCCTCGGCCACATTCATGCGCCAAAGACTCTGCGGGAAGAACCGTATATTGGCTGGCCTGGGGTGGGGCGGATGGTTGACCTCGAGGTTTAGGCCATGTGCTTTTCTAGCAGCTCGCCAAGCTGGGGGACCACCGGCGCAATGATGCCCTGAGCTTTGCCACGTAGCCCGCTGTAGATCTTGGTGGCTGCGGCTGGCGCGTTCTCAGCGGCGCGGTCGCCGACTGCCAGGAGTGCGTCTGCTACCTCGGTGTCGCGCTGTGCGAGAAATGGGCCGAATCCGCTCTTCTCGCCGGCGATGTACTCAGTCCAGTAGGGCTGCAGCTCGCCGAGTGCGTCGGGGAGGATGCGGTCAAGGCCGGTGGTGACGATGTTTGCGTCCATCTTCTTTGCAGCGCCTACACCGCCTTTCAATGCGATGCCGGTGAGACCGGAAGCGTTGGACACGGTGTCTTCTGCGAGTTTTGCAAGTTCAGCGACGACCTGTGGACGCTTCTCTTCGTTGAGCAGGGTGGAGAGTTCTGGCATGACCATACCTTTCAGGTTGTGATTAGGATGCCTACTCTAATACGTCGGGGGCGGGTTGGCGCGATTTCGCCAGATCCCGAACGGAAAAGCTCGAACGCCCTAGATGCGGTGATGGACGCGGCAACTGTATCTCGGGTGTTCGGGATCTGCCGTTCGAGAAGTAGCAGGTTGGACCCAGAATAGGCCCCGCCGCGCATGAAAAAAGCGATTGCCATGGGGGGGCAGTACCGCTACAGGGCACATCCGCCAACGGGAATCGCTTCTTTTCACAAGGCCGTTGCAGTTCTTCCGCCACAGTTACCCGACTAATCGCACTCGCCACATCAGTCACTGCAACCACAACAGCCTCAAACCTAACAGAGGTCTCAGGTGTGTTTCCACTTTTGGCCTCAACAACAGCTCAACGGGGGTAACCCGCCCACCGTGCATACACCTGCGCGACCACTGCACCGAATTCTCGGTTGTGCGAGGTTAGCGGCTCTAACCTGCGGATTCCATCTGCTAATGCTGCGGAGGCCTGCTCACTGGAGTCAAAGACAAACACACCATCAAAACGTGCGCCGGGGATCGCGGCAGCGGCGGCCAAAGCGGCGAAGCTGCGGACGGAGACGTGGTGAACGGCGCAGAACTCGTCGGCAAGCAAAAGAAGTTGCTCAGAACTCAGCAGCTTCATGGCCTCGGGCCTGTCTCATGCGAGCCTCTAGTGCGGCGTGGCCGGGGATCATCTCGCGGGCGAGGGAGGCGAGGGAGGCGTCGTCAAGAAGGCGGGTAGCGGTAGCAACAACCGCACGCTTGGCCGCGACCTGTTTGCTGCAACCCCAAGCCGAGGCGAGAAGGGTGAGCGCGCGATCCTCGTCGGTGGTGAGTCTGAGCGTCATTGCCATGCTCCCAGTGATACCACATTGATACCGCATGCCAGAGCATGGCCAGCCGTAAAGGCCGCTAGAATGGCCTGCAACGACTTCCTAAAAGAAAGGTCACCATGAGCGACGACACCTTGAGCGGTGACGGCTTCGACCAGATCATCCCCATTGACATCAATGAGGAAATGCAGACTTCCTACATCGACTACGCCATGAGCGTTATTGTGGGCCGTGCACTGCCTGAGGTGCGCGACGGTATGAAGCCGGTCCACCGCCGCATCATCTACGCGATGTATGACAATGGCTACCGACCAGAGCGCGGCTACGTGAAGTCGGCGCGTCCGGTCGCGGACACCATGGGTCACTTCCACCCGCATGGCGATACCGCGATCTACGACACGTTGGTTCGCCTCGCGCAGCCGTGGGTGATGCGCTATCCGCTGATCGACGGGCAAGGTAACTTCGGCTCGCGTGGCCACGACGGCCCGGCTGCGATGCGTTACACGGAGTGCAAGCTCACCCCGCTAGCCATGGAAATGGTTCGCGATATTCGCGAAAACGCAGTCGAATTCTCCCCGAACTACGACGGTAAGACCAAGGAACCAGACGTTTTGCCGTCGCGCGTTCCAAACCTGCTGATGAATGGCTCCTCGGGCATTGCAGTCGGCATGGCGACGAACATCCCGCCGCACAACTTGAACGAGCTGGCAGAGGCAATTTTCTGGATCCTGGCCAACCACGACGCGGACGACAAGACGACTCTTGATGCTGTGATGGAACGCGTCAAGGGCCCAGATTTCCCAACGCGCGCGATGATCGTCGGCGATCAGGGCATCAAAGACGCCTACACCACCGGTCGCGGTTCGATCCGCATGCGCGGTGTCGCGGAGATGGAAGAGATCGGCAACCGCCAGGTCATCGTCATCACCGAGCTGCCGTACATGGTCAACCCGGATACGTTCATCGCAAACATCGCAGACCAGGTGACCAACGGCAAGCTGGTGGGTATTTCGAAGATCGAGGACGAGTCCTCGGACCGCGCTGGCATGCGTATCGTCGTCACGCTGAAGCGCGACGCCGTGCCGCGCGTGGTGCTGAACAACCTGTACAAGCACTCCCAGCTTGAGGCGAACTTCTCGGCCAACATGCTCTCCATCGTCGATGGCGTGCCGCGCACCCTGCGCCTGGACCAGATGTTGCGCTACTACGTGAAGCACCAGATCGACGTCATTGTTCGTCGCACCCAGTACCGCTTGGACGAAGCGGAAAAGCGCGCTCACATCTTGCGCGGTCTGGTCAAGGCGCTCGATATGCTCGACGAGGTCATCGCCCTGATCCGACGCAGCCCAACTGTCGACGAGGCGCGCACCGGCCTGATGGATCTGCTCGACGTTGACGAGATCCAGGCAGACGCCATCCTTGCGATGCAGCTGCGTCGCCTGGCCGCCCTGGAACGCCAGAAGATTATCGACGAACTGGCCGAAATCGAAAACGAAATCGCAGACTACAAGGATATTCTGGCCAAGCCGGAACGCCAGCGCGAAATTGTCCGGGACGAGTTGCAGGAGATCGTCGACAAGTATGGCGATGATCGCTTGACCCGCATTGTTGCCGCAACCGGCGATGTCACCGAGGAAGACCTGATCGCGCGCGAAAACGTCGTGGTCACCATCACCTCCACCGGCTACGCGAAGCGCACCAAGGTCGATGCATACAAGTCCCAGAAGCGCGGCGGCAAGGGCGTACGTGGCGCCGAGCTGAAGCAAGACGACATCGTGAAGAACTTCTTCATCTGTTCTACGCATGACTGGATCTTGTTCTTTACCAACTTTGGCCGTGTATACCGTCTCAAGGCCTACGAACTCCCTGAGGCAGGTCGCACCGCGCGTGGCCAGCACGTGGCTAACCTGCTGGAGTTCCAGCCGGAGGAGCGTATCGCGCAGGTCATTCAGATTCAGTCCTACGAAGATGCGCCTTACCTAGTCCTAGCGACTAAGGGCGGTCGGGTGAAGAAGTCCCGCCTCACCGATTACGAGTCCGCACGTTCTGCAGGCTTGATCGCGATCAACCTCAATGAGAGCGATAGTCTCATCGGCGCGGCACTGTGTGGCGATGAAGATGACATCCTGCTTGTCTCGGAGCAGGGCCAGGCGATCCGCTTCACTGCTGACGACGACCAGCTGCGTCCAATGGGTCGCGCGACCGCAGGCGTGAAGGGTATGCGCTTCAAGGACGACGACCAGCTGTTGGCCATGACCGTGGCGCAGGACGGCCAGTACCTCCTGGTGGCTACCTCGCTGGGTTATGGAAAGCGCACTGCGATCGAGGAGTACAACGCTCAGGGTCGCGGCGGCATGGGTGTGATGACCTACAAGTACACCCCGAAGCGTGGCAAGCTCATCGGTGCTCTTGCTGTCGAGGAAGATGATCAGATCTTCGCGATCACTTCCGCTGGTGGTGTCATCCGCACCGAGGTGGACCAGATCCGTCCTTCGTCGCGCGCGACTATGGGCGTTCGACTTGTCGATTTGGCGGATGACGTCGAGCTTTTGGCTATTGATAAGAACGTCGAGGACGAAGGTGAAGAGGAAGCAACCGCAGTTGCGAAGGGTGAAAAGGCACCTGAGGACGCAATGGACTCCACGGGCGCGCCAACAGGCGTAAAGTCAGGCAAGAATAATCCCGACGACGCCGATGGTGACAAGGAGTAAACATGGCTACTCGCGACGTGACGATCAATAAGGTCACGCCCTTCTCAGCTTTCAAGGTGGGTGTAGTCATGGGGCTGATCAGCCTGGTTATCTGGTTGATCGCCGTGACCATCTTGTACGTCGGCATGGACGCAGCCGGCATCATCGAGCAGGTTAACTCGCTCATCGGTGGCGTCGGCGGAGAGCAGCTTGTTGGCTTTGGTCTGGTCTTCAGCGCAGCCGGCCTCATGGGCATCATCGGCACTGTGATGATGGCTGTGCTCGCGCCATTGAGCGTGGTCATCTACAACGCGATCGCCGAACTTCTCGGCGGCCTGTCCATCTCGGTGGCTGACGAGGTTAAGCAAGTAGAAGAAACCGCTTAACGACGCTCCCCTGCGCCCACCCCCGGAATGCTGTCGAGGGAGTGGGCGCTTCGTCGTTAAGCGGTGCTTCTTAGACGGCGATGAACGGCTTGATTAGGCCTTCCTTGCGATCCATGACGTCGGCGATTGCTTTTTCGATGTCATCGAATGCGTAATCGTGGGTAAACACTGGGGTTGGGTCGATGACCCCCTTGCGGATGAAGCTCATCAACTGATCCATCTTGGTCAGATCACCGAGACCGGTCCACAACGAAATATTCTTGTGCACCATCTGCGCTACAGGGAGACTAACTTCGCCCCTGGGAATAGCGACCATGCCAACCTTCCCTCCGTGGCGCAGGATCTCTGGCCATGCGTTGATGGTAGGCGCGACGCCCGCCGCCTCTACGGTTGCATCTGCGCCGTATCCGTCGGTGTGCTCCATCACGACGTCGACGAGGTTTTCCTTCATGGAGTTCACAACGACGGTGGCGCCGAGTTCCTTTGCGGCGGCGATGCGCTCGTCGATGGTGTCGGAGGCGATGATGGTAGTTGCGCCCGAGAGCTTTGCCGTCATGACTGCCGCGAGTCCGATGGGGCCGCAGCCTTGGATGACGATGGTTTGACCCGGGCCTGTGATTGCTTCCTTCACTGCGGTCCATCCGGTGGAACGAATGTCGCCGACGGCAAGCGCCTGCTTATCAGTGACTTCATCAGGAATATGGGAGAGGTTCATGTCGGCGTACTTCACAAGAATCTTCTCTGCCATGGCACCGCCGAGCCCACGATCGCCGGAGCCAAAGATGCCGCCGTTCTCGCTAGCCTGTGGCTGGCCAATACGCGAGTTGTGATCAAAACCGGAGTGCAGAGCTGCTGGAGCGGCGACGCGGTCACCGACCTTGAAATTTTCTACTGCTTCTCCGACTTCGGCGATGACACCCACAAACTCGTGGCCAAGCGCGAAGTCCTTGCCTGGACCCATATGGCCCTCGATGAGGTGGATATCAGAACCTCAGACGGTGGTACCGGTGATGTCGATAATGACATCGGTCGGAGTTTGGATGACTGGGTCCGGGGCTTCTTGGAGTTCGTAAGTTCCCTGACCGATGACGTAGACGTGACGTAATTGCTTTTCCTTTCTAATCGCGGGTCTACTAGCGAGTCTAACGAAAACTAAATGAGTATCGGTCACCCCTAAAATGAGGGAAGCCACTGGATTCCGACTGCCTGTAGCGGTTGATAGAAGTGGCCCAAACGTCCCATCTGTGACGCTTCTTCAGAAGCGAAAAATACCGCTTGAACTGGCGATTTGGTTAGTTGTTAAATCGTGGGTAATGTTCTATTTCGTTCCCAGGGCCTATAGCTCAGTCGGTTAGAGCGCATCGCTGATAACGATGAGGTCGCAAGTTCGATTCTTGCTAGGCCCACCAGGAACAAAAAGGGGCATTAGCTCAGTTGGTAGAGCACCTGCTTTGCAAGCAGGATGTCAGGAGTTCGATTCTCCTATGCTCCACAGTAATAAGGCCGTCTTCCGCATTCGGGAGGCGGCCTTTTTTCAGGTTCGGGCACCGGCAGCTTGGATAGAGGGGGTTGGGTTGTCCCTTCCGCATCCAGGCGCCGCAACCTGCGTTGACATCAGCGATTTTTGATCTTGGCCTGTTGCGAGTAACCTAGATTCCTGCACGGGGCATTAGCTCAGTTGGTAGAGCACCTGCTTTGCAAGCAGGATGTCAGGAGTTCGATTCTCCTATGCTCCACAGTAATAAGGTGGTTACTTCCTAGAGAGGAAGTAACCACCTTTTCAATTGTCTGTACATTCCCTACAACTTTCGGTTGAAATTGCAGAATTCTTACAGAACTAATGTACTGTTTAAGTGGTTTATACCCCTGAAATAGGTTGCCTAATAGTTCTTGTTACTATAGGTAATCGCTATCAACAATGGCAGTAAATTCAAGCGTTCATTTGAAAGATTGATCCGGGTAGTCCTGTCTATCATCGGCAGGTGTGCAGGTAGTCACCTTGATATGATCAATATCGTGAATGCGACAATTAAAACCAAGACCCCATTACCCGTGAAGCCTGTGGGCCACGGCAAGGCTGTCCTGATTCTCGCTCTCGGTACTGCGTTCTTGGCTTTCACCCCAATTTGGGTGAAGGCATCGAACATGGACCCTGCGACACAGGCCTTCCTGCGTGTTTCCATTGGTTTCTTGGCCCTCCTCCCATTCGGCATCTGGGAGATGAAGAACAAGCAAAGCCTGCCAAAGAAGGGCATCATCCTTTCTGTCATCGCTGGTCTCTTCCTCGGCATTGACTTCACCTGCTGGAACTACTCAATCTTTTACGTTGGTGCCGGCATCGCAGCAATTCTGCTGAACTTGCAGGTTATCGTCGTGCCAATGCTGACCGCGATCTTTGACAAGTACAAGATTCCACCAGTCTTCCTGATCCTGGTTCCAATCATGATCGTTGGTGTGTTGCTTACCGGTGGCGTTTTCGAAGCAGCTGAAGCAACCGGTCCTGAGACCATTTACGGCATCAAGACCTCGACCTTGGGCACCCTGCTCGGTCTGACCTCTGGCATCTGCTACTCGTTCTACCTGTACTTCTCACGCAAGGCAGGCACCACCGCGCCTCGTAAGGACCTCTACGTCCAGCCAATGATGTACACCATGGCCGCACAGATGGTTGCGCCACTCATCTGGGCTTACACCGGCTCCTCCCGTGGTGGCTTCGATTTCAAGAACGGCGTTCTGATCGACGGCCAGCTGCCAATGGTTGATCCTGAGACCACTGTCGGTGATCCACTGACCGCGATGAACTGGTTCCACCTCATCTGCTTGGCAATCCTTGGCCAGGCAATCGCTTGGACATTCGTTCAGTGGGGTTCGGTCTGGCTTGATCCGACCCTGTCCGCAGGTATCCTGCTGCTCTCCCCAGTTTCCTCGGTTGTCATCGCATGGCCACTGTTCGGTGAGATTCCATCTGTGCTGCAGTGGATCGGTATCGCCATGATTCTGGGAACGGTGATGTACCAAAACGGCATATTCGATAGCCTCTTCGGGAAAAAGAAGAAACCCGATGCAGGCCCACCAGCAGACACACCAAGTGATCAAACATTAAATAGTTAGTCCGACCAGCCGGTGCCAAGGGAGACTCCCTTTACACCGGCTGTTGAAAACCCAAATGCCTTCACGGATGATGGAACTGTCCAAGTTAACCGGCATCTTGTTGAAGACCGAATAACTACGTCTATAGGAGAAGTCTCATGCACCTTACTCAGCGTGAACAAGAAAAGCTCATGATCGTCGTGGCTGCTGACCTTGCGCGTCGTCGCAAAGAGCGTGGCCTTAAGCTCAACCACCCAGAGGCAAAGGCACTGATCACCGCAGAGCTCATCGAAGGCGCTCGCGATGGCAAGTCTGTTGCAGAGCTGATGAGCGAGGGCGTTACCTACCTCACCCGCGATGATGTCATGGAGGGTGTCCCGGAAATGATCCCTGATGTACAGGTTGAAGCCACCTTCCCAGATGGCACCAAGCTAGTCACCGTTCATAACCCAATCCGCTAAACACCCTTAATTGAAGGAGAGATCCACATGATCCCAGGTGAGATTTTCATTGCAGAAGACGGCCCAATCATCATCAATGAGGGTTCGGAATCTATCACCATCGAGGTAACCAACAAGGGCGACCGTCCAGTTCAGGTTGGTTCCCACTTCCACTTCGCAGAAGCAAACAGCGAGTTGGAGTTTGACCGTGAAGCAGCACAGGGCAAGCGCCTCGACATTCCTGCTGGCACCGCAGTTCGTCTTGAGCCAGGCGATTCCCGCACCGTGAATCTGGTCGATTTTGGCGGCAAGCGCGAAATCTACGGCTTCAACGGCAAGGTCAACGGCAAGGTCGACTAAGCAAGCTGGGCTACGGCCCACGCAGTCGCACCCATCAAAACAACACAAAGCGAACAAGCAAGGCTACAGGAGAAAGAACACACTATGTCTTTTGAAATGGAACGGCGCCAATACGCTGAACTGCACGGCCCAACCACTGGTGACGGCATTCGTTTGGCAGATACCGATCTGATCGCACGCATCGAGCGCGACCACACCACCTACGGCGAAGAGGTTTCCTTCGGCGGCGGCAAGGTTATCCGCGACGGCATGGGACAGGACGGCCGCAGCACCGCGGATCAGAATATCCCGGATCTGGTTATCGTTAACGCGACCATCATTGACTACACCGGCATCATCAAGGCAGACATTGCTGTCAAAGACGGCAAGATCTTGAAGATCGGTAAGGCGGGTAACCCGGATACTCAGGATAACGTAGACATCACCGTCGGCGTTGCTACCGAGGTTATCGCTGGCGAGGGCAAGATTGTCACCGCTGGTGCGGTGGACACTCACATCCACTTCATCTCCCCAGATCAGGTTGAGGCTGCTCTGGACAACGGCACGACCACGCTCGTTGGTGGCGGCTCCGGCCCAGTTGACTCCACCAATGCAACCACCGTTACTGCAGGCCCGAACAACATCAAGACGATGATCAAGGCTTCGGCGAACTTCCCAATCAACGTCGGTTTCCTGGGTAAGGGTCACGCATCTGAGGCAGAGCCACTGCGCGAGCAGATCCGCGCAGGCGCGGTTGGCCTGAAGATCCACGAGGACTGGGGCTCTACCGCCAATGCAATTGACCAGGCACTGAGCGTTGCCGACGAGATGGATGTCCAGATTGCGATCCACACCGATACTCTGAACGAGGGTGGCTTCGCGGACAACACCATCGCAGCATTCAAGGACCGGGTCATCCACACCTTCCACACCGAGGGCGCCGGCGGCGGACACGCTCCGGACATCCTCAAGGTTGCAGGCCTTCCAAACGTTCTTCCGGCATCGACCAACCCGACCTTGCCTTACACCAAGAACACCATGGATGAGCACCTTGACATGATCATGGTGTGCCACCACTTGAACCCTGACCTGCCTGAAGACGTTGCATTCGCTGACTCCCGCATCCGTAAGGAAACCATTGCGGCTGAGGACGTGCTGCACGACATGGGCATCCTGTCCATCACTTCTTCTGACTCCCAGGCGATGGGTCGCGTTGGCGAGGTTGTTCTGCGCACCTGGCAGGTTGCACACCGCATGAAGACCCAGCGCGGTCCGCTCGAGGGTGACACCGATACCAATGACAACAACCGCATCAAGCGCTACGTTGCGAAGTACACCATCAACCCAGCAATCGCCGCAGGTATTTCCCACGCGGTTGGTTCCGTGGAAGAGGGCAAGATCGCTGACCTCGTGGTGTGGGACCCTGCATACTTCGGTGTGAAGCCAAACATCATCCTGAAGAGCGGCTTCATCGCACGCTCCATCATGGGTGACTCCAACGCTTCGATCCCAACCCCACAGCCACGTACCATGCGCTACGCATTCGGCGCACTCGGCGCAGCAGCGGGCCAGACCTCTGTAACCTTCCTGCCTACCGCGGCGCTGGAAGCTGGCCTGCCCGAAGAGCTGGGAATCAACCGCACGTTCGTCGAGGCGAAGAACATGCGCAACATTTCCAAGAAGGATCTCAAGTTCAATGACGCAACCCCAGAGATTGCCATCGACCCTGAGACCTACGATCTGACTGTGGATGGCGAGAAGATTACCTCTGAGCCAGCAGACGAACTGCCAATGGCACAGCGCTACTTCCTGTTCTAATTTTCAGGTGCAGCATCGAGTTGATCAGTAGGGCTCAGTGACGAGCCCTCCGTGAGTAAGTAGGTTAGGCGGAGGCGGTGTGTACGCACACGGTCTCCGCTTTTCCTGTCTAGGTCATGCACCTAGGTTCTGCACCGACCCGCCACAGGCTTGCCTGAGAAAGAAAGAAACAATGATCATTACCGAGTTATCCGGCAACCTCAATGACCTTCCTCCAGAAGAGCGCGAAGCGTTGACCATTGACTACGTCACCTTTGACAACGAGTCCAGGCTCAAGCGTGTCCAGCGGGCAACTGCCGAGTCCGGCGATGAGGTGGCCCTGCGGCTCCCCACTGACTTCCGCGAGCTCGCCGACGGTGACATCCTCTCCCGCGATGGCGATAAGGTCTTTGCCGTGAAAATCGCACCGACCGACGTCTTGGTCATCGCACCCCGCTCGATCCGCGAGGCACTCGCTGTCGCTCACACCCTGGGCAATCGCCATCTGCAGGCCCAGTTCTTCGACGCTTCGAGTGAGTTTGGCAAGGAGGTCATGGTCGTACGCTATGACCACACCGTTGAGCACCACCTCGACCACGTGGCAGTGCCATACACCCGTGGCGAGCACGTAATGCCGGGAGCTTTCCGCCATGCCGAGCACTCTCACTAATCGTCGCGGAGAGCTGGTCATTTGGCACCTGACCGACTCGGCTCTCCCCACGGGTGGGTTCGCGCATTCCGCCGGCCTAGAAACTTTTGTGCTAGCCAATGAGATCACCGACCCCGAGTCGTATTCCCGCTGGCTGCACGGGTATCTGCGCCAGGCGTCGTTTAGCGAGGCCCTTGCTGTGCGCTTTGCCGTTGAGCTCCAAGAAGCAGCGCTTGACGACGACCACAAAGCCGCGCAGCTGAAGAAGCTGGATCAGTTGGTCCATGCCTGCCAGACCCCGAAGCAGGTGCGCACATCAATGAACTCAATGGGTAAGCGCATGTCTCGCGTAGCGGCGATCATTTCTCCGGAGGATGTCTTGGTGTCGAGGTACGCAGAGGCCATCACTGCTGGTGAGATGCGGGGCAATCCGGGACTCGCCGCGGGCCTCGTGCTGGGCGCCAACGGTGTCTCGGCAGCGGATGCCGTGAATGCTTACCTGATGCAGATGGCCAACTCGATGACGCAGAATGCGATCCGCGCTATCCCTTTGGGCCAAGACGCCGGGCAGCGTGTCCTCGTCAGCGCCTATGATGTGATTTTACAAGCGGGCGAGATGACCATGGGTCACGATGTCAGCGATCTCGGTGCCGTGGCGCCACGGCTGGAGGTGGCACAGATGGAGCATGAGTCCCTGCGCAGCCGCATGTTTATGTCTTAAGTACGAAAGATCGAAAGGAAAATTTACGATGAGCGTTATTAAAGTTGGAGTTGGCGGACCAGTTGGATCTGGTAAGACCGCATTGATTGAGCGTATTACTCGCGCTCTCGATGGCCAGGTATCGATGGCGGCAATCACCAATGACATCTACACCACCGAGGATGCGAAGATTCTCGCCCGCGACGGCATTCTTCCTGAAGACCGCATCATTGGTGTGGAAACAGGTGGCTGCCCTCACACCGCGATCCGCGAAGATACCTCGATGAACGACGCAGCTTTCGACGAGCTGATGCAGCGCCACCCAGAGCTCGAGTTAGTATTCGTTGAATCCGGTGGCGACAACCTCAGTGCGACCTTCAGCCCAGAGCTGGTGGACTTCTCCATCTACATCATTGACGTTGCTCAAGGCGAGAAGATCCCTCGCAAGGCTGGACAGGGCATGATCAAATCTGACTTGTTCGTGATCAACAAGACTGACCTGGCACCACACGTGGGAGCAGATCTGCAGGTCATGGCGGATGACTCCAAGGTTTTCCGCGGTGACAAGCCATTCGTGCTGACTAACCTGAAGACGGACGAAGGCCTCGATGAGGTTATCAACTGGATCAAGCACGATGTCCTGATGCAGGATCTGGCCGAGTGATGTGGGATTTACCAGAAGGCGTTTTCCTTCATGACCCACCGCGGGAGGAGATGGGCGTCCTCGAACTGGGCGTTGAAATTAGTGGCGGCAAGTCCATCGCGACCTCGCAGTTTCATACCCGCGCGCTCAAGATCATCCGCCCGCACTACTTGGACGATTCCGGCCAGGTGTACTACATCGTGGTCAATCCCGGCGGCGGCTTCGTTGGCGGCGATGCGTACCGGATGAAGCTCGATGTCGCGGACAACGCTTCGATGCTGCTGACCGACCAGTCTGCAGCAAAGGTGTACCGCACCCCGGACGACTTCGTCGTGCAGAACATCGAAATGTCAGTTGGCGATGGGGCAGTGCTCGAGTACGTTCCTGACCAGCTGATTCTGTACCGAGACGCGGATTTCCGACAGCAGATTAAGGCCGATGTTCACCCGAACGGCTCGCTGTTTATCTCGGACATCATTACGCCCGGATGGTCGCCTGACGGCGGGCACTTCCTGTACAAGCAGGCCCGCATTCGCACCGAAGTAACCATGGAAGGCGAAGTAGTCCTGGTGGACAACCTGCGGATCAATCCGTTGGAGAGTGAGTTCGGCCAAGATCACGACTTCATCATGGGTGGAAAAACCCACGTGGCTACTGCTATTTGTTTCGACCCAGGCCTTACGCCGGAGCGGCTTGACGAGGTGAAGGGAATCGTCGCGAAGCGAGCTGCTGACGACGATGACCTGATAGCTGCCGTGACAACCTGCGATAGGCCGGGTTTCGTATTGCGTGCGCTGGGAAGCCGCACTGAGGAACTCATGGCGTTGGTGCAGGCTGTGGCCAATTATGTCCGCGGTGAGATGCGCGGCCAGGGGCCAATTCACTTGCGGCAGTATTAGTGCTGGTGCAGGTGGCTAGAGCCAATCCAGTGCAGCAGTTGATGCACGTGGTCGTCCGCGATGCCGTAGAGAATACTCCGGCCATCGCGGGTGGATGTCACCGTACCGTTGAGTTCCATTGCGCGCAGTGCCGCTGAGGTGGTGGCGACGCGCACTCCGGTGGCATCCGCAAGTTCGCTGACTGAGAGCTTGAACTGCCCGGCGAAGTGAATCGCGTTGAGGAGCTTGAGTCGGGTAGGGTCGCCCATGATCTTGAACGTTCCTGACCATTCCTCGGCAAGGTTGAGATTTCTCTCAAGGTTTGTCATGGGTTGCCTCCTTGCGATGTTGATGAGCGCCGTATTTTCAAGCTTAGTCTCTCTGCAGTGCTTGCTAAGCACCTGGATCGCTTGAACCATTTAGGAAGTTTCCCTACCAAACGGGGGTAGCAAGTGAGATCTTCCAAGAAGATAAAAAGGTTCATACAATTGCGCAAATACTTAACAAAGAATCCGTCTTCACCAGCGTTTTTAGTCACCGACGGAAGTGATGGAGAAAGCAATTCCACGCGCAACAATAGTTTCTGAAGTCATCAAAAGCTGTTCATATCACGTGCGGTCAGCGCATTTATATGAAGATGATAAGGAAAGCTACAATCCTATTGTCCTAAAGATAAAGAAAATCAAAGAGGCAAACGTGCTCCGAGCAAGATCTTTTTGCTTCACCCCGTACGAAACACCAGAAGTTCCTTGAGAGGTGCTCACAATGAAAAAGCGCGTATTACTGCTCGCTGTTGTTCCACTCATCCTCGTCGGCTGCACTCAGCCAGCTTCCAACAGCAAGGTCAGAATCAGCGTAAAGAACTGCGGAAACACCGTGAACATGGAGATGGTGCCACAAAGAGTTGTCTTGCAAAACCCGGCATCAGTGGAAACACTCGCCCAGCTTGGAGTGCTTGACCACGTCGTCGCTAAGGCGGGCTATTTCCCAGAAGACTACTTTGCCAGAGACACCAACGAAACGCTTTCTAAAGTCCCCACGCTATCCGACAAACTCGATGAGACCGGCCACGTGGAAGTCTCCTATGAAGATGTCATGGCAGAAGAACCCGATTTGATCATCGGTTATAGCGACGAGGTCAATACAGATACCGTCACCGACATCCCGATTGTTACTGAACCGACCTTCTGCGGAGAAGTCAGGAACGCATCGTTTGAGGACATCAACGCGCACATCGATCTCTATGCATCGTTATTCAACGAACGCGAAGCAGCGGTTAACATGAAGTCAGACATCGCACATTACATTTCGCGTTTGAACGAGCAGGCAGGCGCGGGCAAGTCTGTCGCCGTCGTCTACCCAGGTCTGAATGGCGCACCAATGTACGCCTACGGCAAAGACTCAATGGCCCATCCGATCGTGGAATCCGTCGGACTCACCAACGTTTTTGACGATCAGCAAGACCGCGTCGCCGAGATTACCCCTGAGCAACTCGTGGAGAAGAACCCCGACGTCATCGTGGTCCTACACTCCGACGAGCCCGGAGCAAAGGAAGCAGTCAAGGCCCTCCCAGGTGCCGACGCAATCACCGCCGTGAACAAAAACGAAATCTTTGACATGCATCTAGCCTTCGCCGAAGCGCCGACACCACTGGCCGTACAGGGCGCCAAGCAGCTTGAGGGCTTCCTCGAAGGCAAGTAGCCAGTTGCGCTTTTGCTTATCGACGACCCGCTGTCGACCTTAAGGGCGGTTCGATGGGGTGCTGCTACGCGGCTCTCAACGTGTATCGAAGCTTAAGCGCAGTTTCCATTCTGCTTGCAGTGGAATGTGACCCAGTGGTTTAGGAGCCGTTCGCAGTCAGGCTGTCTGTGTACATTGGACAGCAATCCCCATTACTGGGGATGATCCGTGAGCACTGTGCGTCAGATTGCTTGTGAATCAATTTTCCCCGCGTGAGCGGGGATTACCTCCGACCGGAGCAATCGGTCGGAGGTTTTGTTTTGGAACAGACATGCTAATTCGGGCCGTTGATGTCGGGGACACACGATAAACATGAAGGTGCAAGGAATTAGTGCGAATTACTTGCTCATGACAAATAAATCTGTAGTGTTGGGGATAACCGCAACACAATCGCACACACAGAGCTCAGTTAAGAAATTGGGTAAATATGGAACCAAAATGGTTGTTCGTTCCGTGGGCAAAGACCATTGATAACTCCGATCGTGGCTTTCCTCTTGTCTCACACAGTCTTGATGTAGCGGAGATCATTGTTCCTGCAGCCCTGCATTTCCTAGGGCAGGAATACTTGGACGGTCTTTCTGAAAGACAAGGTGCCTCGGCGGAGTCCATTCTCAAACTCGCAGGTATCGCGCACGATTGTGGCAAGATGTCCCCGTTTTTCCAGCTAAAGCAACCTGATCTATTTAGCCCGCTAAATTCCTTTGGCTTCACTGTACCAAGGTATGGATATCACGCTTCTGAAACGCATCATTCAGACATCAGCGGATTCGCCCTGACGGAGTGGCTCGATAGCAAATGTGATTCTCCCCGTGATTTTTCTAATCGTGAAGCCTGGTTCTTCATTATGACGGGTCACCATGGGAGATTCCATGGTGACCTTAACGAATCCGATGTACTTATAAATGAACCAGCGGAATGGCGACAGGCGCGACACCAGCTTCTCGACTGGTTGATGGTGCAAGTCGGAATTACTGATCAGGAAATCACTAGAATCTGCCGATCATGCTGGGAAGTTGACGATTTAGTAATTGTCTCAGCGATTCTTATCGTGGCCGACTGGCTCGGTTCAAATGCTTATTATTTTCCATATGACCTGGACGAGGAACGTAGCAGGGAAGGGCGTCTTGAACGGGCTCTCGAACGTATCGACTTGGGTGGGAAATGGGCTCCTGATCCGGATCCAGTAGAAAATTTTGCGGACCGCTTCAATGTTCCTAGTGGTGCACAATTACGTACCGTTCAGAAGGCGGTCGTTGAGGTCGCACAAGCGATGGACGAACCAACTTTTCTACTACTAGAAAATGAAACCGGCGGTGGAAAGACCGCTGCCGCGTTGGTGGCAGCGGATATCATCGCCGAAAAGTTTGGACTTAGTGGGTTGTATTTCGCGCAACCGACAATGATGAACTCGAACGCGATGTTCAGCCAAATCGTTCGCTGGCTGAAAAGCTCCGTTGTGGAAACTGAACACCCAGTTTCAGCCGTCCTCGTTCACGGAAAGGCCGCTTTCAACGAAGAATTTGATGCGTTGAAGCGGCCTTCTTTTTACGGTGTTTTCGATGATGAACATGACAAGAAATCTGGACAAGTGCAGGCGACCACTTGGTTTGCCGGGCCTAAACGGGGATTGCTCGGAAGCGCTGTCGTGGGGACGATTGATCAGTTGCTTTTCGCATCATTGAATTCAAAACATGTCGTGTTGAGGCATCTTGGTTTGTTGAACAAAGTCGTCATCATCGATGAGATCCACGCGTCAGACACGTTTATGCAAACTTACTTAGTCGCGACACTTGAATGGCTTGGATTCTATGGGGTACCCGTTATCGCGTTATCAGCCACTGTGTCTAGGGACCTTCGAACTATGTTGCTCAGTGCTTACAAACGTGGGGCATCGAGGTTTGAGATGGATTCGCTCAGTTCACAAGAAAAAGAAGCAATCGGGGCACCTGGGGTTTATCCCCGTTTGAGTTCAGTCAATAGTGAACAGGCATTTGTACATCCAGTTTCTGCGGATGATAGGTCTTCGACAATAACGATTGAGTACTGCCCTGGGGATGCTGCCACGGTGGCGAATCAGATCATCGAAGAGTCAGTTCTCGGTGGCTGTGTTATTTCGATCTGCTCAACAGTCAGTCGAGCGCAAGAGCTGTATGCCGAAGTCTTGCAATTAGCAAGTGGAGAAACTGACAAAGTGGTTTTGCTCCACTCGCGGTTTCTTGCGTTGCACCGCGCCGAAAGGGAGCAAGCGTTAGTCGATCTGCTGGGCCGAGACACAAGCCAGCGTCCAAAGCGATTGATCGTGGTTTCCACTCAAATTGTGGAACAAGGGCTCGATCTCGATTTCGATTTGATGTTCACTGATATTGCGCCAGTCGATCTGATCCTGCAGAGAGCCGGGCGTCTTCATCGCCATCCGATCCCTAGTGAACTTCGGCCCGTCAACATGTCGAAACCGCGACTCGTGATTACAGGAATTGAGCGAGGAAATGAAGAGGTCCCACCCCGTTTCCCACGCGGAATCGAGGCTGTTTATCGCCGTTATCGTCTGTTGAGAACGGCGCTTGTACTTGATCGTCATGTTGAGCGCTCTGGCGGAGTGATCCGATCGCCAAAGGATGTACCAACTCTTATTGATGGAGCTTATGATCGCGCAGACGAAGACTTGGATCTTCCTAATTCCTGGCTTGCAGAATGGGAAAAGGCCAAGTGCGACGAGGAAGATTTCAAACGCAGCCAGAAGTCTCGTTCGCGAATCACCGTACTTCCTTCGGCAGAGGAGGGATCCGTGATGAGTTGGGGGACTAAGGCGATGACAGCTGCTGAGGAAGTTAGTGCTGGAGCACAGGTTCGCGACATCGACGAATCGATTGAAGTTGTTGTGGTTCGTCGAATAAATGGACGTGTTTTTCCTCTCATTCAAGCCGGCGAGGACGTTGCAGGGATCGCGATTGACGGAGAAGTAGAACTTGATCCAGCGATTGCTCGTCGCGTGGCACAATGCACGATTCGTCTACCTGGGTATTTGATTACTGATGATGACCTGTGTCAATTGGAATCGGAGGGCCGTTTCGGAGCTTGGCATTATTCGCCATGGCTCAAGGGGCAACTCCCATTGATCTTGGACGAGAACCTTTCCGTAAATCTCGAGCGAACTCGCTTGATTTATGAAGAACGAAGGGGGCTCGTCATGTCAGATCCGCCAGGAAGGAGTTAACGGAAATGTAATTTAGTCAAGAAACAACGAAAGGAGGCGAGAATGTCTCAAGAGTTCAACCTTTTCGACGAGCCATGGATCACAGTTCTTGATCATGCCGGCAACACTGAGGAAGTTAGCCTTACAAATCTGTTCCAAAATTCTCGGGACTATCGAGCATTGGCAAATGAATCGCCAACTGTCGATTTTGCGATTCTAAGAATCATACTCGCGATTCTCTACCGTGCGTGGCGCAAAGTATCCTCACGCAATCGTCGCAAAGCAATAGAGCACTGGCGAGAGAAGTGGGAGCAGCAGGCGCTTTTCGATGAGCTCGTCGAGAGCTACATTCAGGAGGTCTATCCTCGGTTCAATTTGCGTGACGACGAAGCACCGTTCTTCCAAGTCCATGATCTTCACACCGCAAAGAATGAGTGGAAACCCATCTCGTTGATTCTTCCCGATGTGGGAGAAGAGGGCGATCTCTTTACGATGGCGCGGGATGTGCAATCGATCCCGCCCGCTCAGGCCGCACGGATGTTAATTCACACCATGGCTTGGGACTTTTCAGGAATCAAATCCGGTGCAGTAGGTGATCGGAGGGTGAAGGGAGGAAAAGGCTACCCGATTGGGACCGGTTGGGCTGGCTGGTTAGGAGCAACCATTCTCGAGGGCAATAGTTTGCATGAAACGGTGATGTTGAACTACATCGGCACAAAGCCTTCAACGATGGATGAAGAGCGTGAAGACTTGCCGGTGTGGGAAAAACCTCCACTTAACCAGGAACCAGAGAAGTCCAAGCATGTTGACCAGCCGAGTGATCCTGAAAATGCTGCAACTGGCCCGGTCGAATTATTAACTTGGCAACAACGTCGCATGCGTCTCCGCTGGAATGAGTCCGGCGATGCGAACGGCGTACTTGTCTGTAACGGTGACCCAGTAGGCTACACCATCGCCTTCGGAGTTGAGACGATGACTCCGTGGCGTTTTAGCGAGCCTCAGACGAAGAAGTTTAAGTCAGTTCGATACTTGCCCCAACAGTTGGTCCCAGGAAGAGCAATGTGGCGCTCAATCGGTGGGTTATTGCCGAACCAAACAGCACCACAAGTAAAGAAGGGCATTGGCGAGGGAAGCGCGCTGGCGAAACCAGCTATGACCGTGGAGTGGATTTCAAGTCTCAGCGGTGCAAAGATTCTTCCACGCTCACAGACAGTCAGGCTACGAATGGTCACGATGGAGTACGGGGCAAAGTCTTCGTCCTACTCCAACATCATTGCGGATAATCTGGTCTTATCCTCCGGACTTCTTGATGAAAACTCCGAAGAAATACGCGGTGTGGTTAGACGTGCGGTCGAAATTACAGAGCTCGTGGCTCGAATGATTTCAGGATATTTCCGAAACATTTCATTCGCCGCTGGCAACCGTGACCTCACTGATGGAGAAATCAGTGACTTAATGACTCGCTTTTACGGATCCATTGATAATCAGTTCCGACAGTGGCTCACATCTTTAGCTTCTCATGGGGACGCAGTCGACGGCCTCGAAAAATGGCAGTCATTGTTGTTAGGCGTGGCGCGTCGACTCGCAGGTGAACTCCTAGCGGCTCAGAATCCGCAAGTGTGGCAAGGTGCCACGGACAAAGACGGAAAAGTAATGAATGCTGCGATTGCAGATTCAATTCTTAACGCATCGTTGTACAAACTTTTGGCGCCGAAAGATGCTTCCAAGACTACAAACGGAGGAAACGATGAATGATTCACCAAGTGAGCAACTGGCTCAACATGTCGCTCGAAAAGTAGGCGGATTACAGAAAAGACTCTTAAGCAATGACCCATCAGCAAGGGGAGAGTTGGCAGTCTTGCGCCGAGCTGTTACGAAGACAGCGGGTTCGGTGCCTGAAGCATATGGTTCTACACTTTCTGACCTCCCCGACGCATTAGTGGGCAGAACTGATGAGCCATCCCGTGCTGAAGCAATAGCGCATTCTGTTATTGCACTGTTTTCCGTCCACGCGCAATCTAGTTCTGAAGCTGTTCATGTCCCTGGAGTCGGTCTAGGCGAAGCAGTACGACGACTCGCATACGCCACAGGCGGAGACTCTGTCGACGGCCATCCAATCTTAAGGCGTTTTCATGCCTTAATGACAGCCGACTCCTTTGGAGAGACTTCGCACCATCTGAGAGGTCTTATCCAACAGCTTAAAGCCGAGCGGATTCCTTTGGACTACGCACAGCTAGCGACTGATCTGTGGTTTTTCTCCCAGCCAAGATCCCGTGACAGTGTACGACTTCGGTGGAGCCGAGACCTGTACCGCACACTACACACAAACACTCGAAACAACGACAGCCATACTACCTCTTAGAAAAGGACACTCTCATGACAATGTTCATTCAACTCCATGCTCTCCAGACCGTTCCACCTTCATGCATCAACCGCGATGACACGGGATCACCGAAGAGCGCGATTTTCGGCGGAGTGAAACGCCATCGCGTCTCCAGCCAAGCATGGAAGCGTGCGATGCGTCACGAGTTCGCAGACATGCTGGATGCATCTGAACTAGGCGTACGCACATTGGAATTGGTTTCACAGGTCGTCGAGAAGCTCCAGGAAACACATCCCGAGATCGATGATGAGGATGCCCTCAAGCACGTAAAAGACGTCATGGCTAAAGCTGGGTTCAAACTCAACGAAAAGAAAGCCAAGGAGGGTGAGGAACCGTCGGCACCGACGACGTCCTACTTGTTCTTCTTGTCTCGATCTGAAATCAGTGGGTTAGCTGAACTTGCCTATCAGCTTTCTCAAGGTGAATCGACTACCAAAAAGAAGGCCCGTGAAGTGCTCTCTGGTCCACAAGCATTCGATGTCGCACTTTTTGGCCGTATGCTCGCTGATGCTCCAGAAGCAAACATCGATGCAGCCTGCCAAGTACTTCATTCAATCTCAACTCACCAAGCGGTGGACGAGTTCGACTATTTCACGGCGATGGACGATCTTGCTTCCGTAGACAACTCTGGTGCGGGCATGATTGGAACCGTAGAGTTCGTTTCTTCAACTCTGTACCGCTATGCCAGCGTGAACGTGGATCGATTGGTCAGCAATATCGGCGATGTCGAAGCAGCAACACGTTGTGTGGAAGCTTTGGTGAAGGCCTTTACTTTGAGTATGCCTACAGGCAAAGAGAATACGTTTGCTAATAGAACTCGTCCAGAATTCGTTTTGGTTGAGGTTCGCTCTGATCAGCCGTACTCCTTGGTGAACGCGTTCGAGAACCCAGTAGTGTCAGAAGGCAACATTATCGGCGAGTCTGTCAGCGCTCTGGCTACCCACCTTGGTCAAATAAATACGGAGTACGACAGTGCAGCAGACGAGGCACGTTTCATGTTGTTGAATAAGGACGTTGAGCACGAGGCTTTGGTTACTCTCAACGAGTATGCCGCTCCGGTGAATTTCACCGAGCTCGTTTCGTTTGCGGGAAACGCTGTTCGCAACCTTGAGGAGAAGAAGTAATGTCGTGTCTTCTCCTACATCTTGAAGGACCGCTTCAGGCATGGGGAAGTTCATCCAGGTTTACAATTCGAGCCACTGAGAACTTGCCTACAAAGTCGGGCGTCATCGGACTACTTGCGGCTGCCGAAGGCCGGGCTCGAGAGGATGACATCACTGATTTAGTGAAGCTAAGGTTTGGCACTCGAATCGAAGCCCCTGGCACGGTTTTGCGAGATTTCCAAACAGAAACCGACTGGAGAACTGGAAAGTCAAAAGCCCTTACACAGCGCTATTACTTGCAAGATGCGAAGTTTTTGGCTGTTGTAGAGGGTGAGACTTCGATGCTTGAATCCCTCCAACAAGCTCTTCGTCGACCCGCGTTTCCTCTATTCCTGGGAAGAAGAGCATGTGCTCCATCTCGGCCTATCGCAGGGGATATTGTCGAAGGTAACCTTGTCGATGCTCTTGAAACGACCTCTTGGAATGCTTCCAAGCACGATCGTCGGAGACAAGAGTCAAAGGTGATTCTGCCATATTCTCGCGACGTGCTTGACGACGAATCTGCGGAAGAAATGATCCGCGATGAACCAGTAAGTTTTTCGCAATCAGATCGTCGATATAACTTGCGTGGGGTGATTCATGGGTTTGTGGAAATTACGAACAAAAGCGCGACAACGCCAAGGTCTTCAGTACATGATCCAATGGCAGCTCTTGGAGGTGCTTAATGTATTTTTCGCGAATGATATTGAACCCTCGGCGTCGAAAGACGAAAGCATTTCTCGCAAACCCAGAGATGCTCCACGCTGCCGTTGAGTCTACTTATCACACACCCGTAGGCACCGAACGTCGCACGCTTTGGCGAGTGGACAAGGTTTCGGATGAATTACACCTATACGTCGCCTCACCCGAGGTACCGTCTTTTGAGCTAATTCAGGAACAGGCTGGTTGGTCACAGCAGGTTACCTGGCAATGTCGTGACTACTCGATTTTGCTAGATCGACTTATGGCAGGACAACGCTATTCCTTTCGGTTAACCGCGAATCCAACAAGAACTGTTACAGACGCGAATGGAAAGAAGCGGCGGAAAGCGGAAGTTGGAGTTAACAACCAGCGCCGGTGGTTGTTGCAGCGGCAAGAACAATTAGGAGCTATTTTTCCCGAGGTGGACGGTGAAGCCGCAGTTAACGTGGTCGAAAGCAGAAATCTTGTTTTCCCCAAAAAAGGTCGCAAAGTCACAGTTGTAGCTGTCACCTACCAGGGTGTTCTAGAAGTGACGGATCCCGAACAACTCAGGAAAACTCTGACCACTGGAATCGGTAAAGCGCGGGCTTACGGTTGTGGATTGTTGACACTCGCTCCGATTACAGGAGCACAGTAGTCAAATGATTGGAATGCCACCACCTTCGCCTCAGGATTTGAGTAGGGCAGAGGATCGACTTTCTTTTCTATATCTTGAACACTGCACTCTTGGGCGCGACGGCGGTGCAATTACCGCCACGGATGAGCGAGGCATCGTACACATCCCTGTCGCTTCATTGAGCGTGTTGTTGCTCGGACCTGGCACACGTGTAACTCATCAGGCAGTGACTCTAGCGGGTGAGTCAGGGTGTTGCTTGGTCTGGGTTGGAGAACAGGGAGTTCGCTATTACGCGCACGGAAGACCGTTAGCGCGAACAGATCGCCTGCTAGCCGCGCAAGCGGAAAAGGTTTCGAATCAGAGAAAACGTCTCGCTGTTGCTAGGCAAATGTACTCGATGCGCTTCCCCGGCGAAGATACTAGCGCGCTAACCATGCAGCAGTTGCGTGGAAAAGAAGGAGCTCGTGTCAGAAGAATCTACTCATCCATGGCCAAAGAACATGGCGTTGAATGGTATCGACGTGACTATCGACCTGATGATTTTGAAAGCTCAGATCCAATCAATCAGGCGCTTACAGCCGCTAACACTTGTGTGTACGGGCTCACGCATTCTGTCATCGTAGCGCTTGGTTGTTCCCCTGGTCTTGGCTTCATACACACAGGGAATGACCGCAGCTTCGTTTACGATATAGCTGATTTGTACAAAGCAGAGCTTGCGGTTCCGGTAGCTTTTGAAACAGTGGCCGAGTTTCAAGCTTCGGGGAAAGCGATTAAAGATCTTTCAGCAGTCATTCGTCGGCGAATGCGGGATGTTTTCAAGAATGAAAAACTGATCGCGCGAATTGCTGTGGACGTCAAAGATTTGCTTGTCGACGACGACCTACCTGACGATGCAATGCTCGCAGATGTTTTGCAGTTGTGGGACGAAACAGGGGAACAACTTGCAAGTGGTACGAATTATGCAGATGAATAGTTGTGATGATAATTGGTTACTTTGATTCTGTCTGTTGTGCCTGAAAAGCTTCGTGGATATGTTTCTCGGTGGCTATTTGAAGTGCATCCGAACGTTTTTGTCGGTCGTCCTTCTGCGCGCGTGAGGGACAAACTTTGGGAAACAGTTCAGACCAACCTTGCTGGTGGACGTGCTGTGATGACTTATCCCTCAAACAAAAATGAGCAAGGCTTCATTGTCCTGACTCACAATTCACAGTGGGAAATGACAGACTTTGACGGCATCTCTCTTGCCTTAAAGCCAGCGAATTCATCGGCATCCAAGACCAAAGCTGGTTGGTCACAAGCATCGCGACGCCGTGCGAATTATCGTCGCAAAAGAAGTTAAAGTAGAATTAGCATTCGGGATCTGATTTTTGCAGGTCAGACAGTGTGTTCCCCGCGCGAGCGGGGATGATCCCGTGACGTATTCTTCCGCAGCAGGCTTATACAGGTGTTCCCCGCGCGAGCGGGGATGATCCGTAGTGTCGAACGTTCCGCGCCAACGTGTGCGCGTGTTCCCCGCGCGAGCGGGGATGATCCGGCGCAGCGCATCCACAAGTACAGGGGGTACTGGTGTTCCCCGCGCGAGCGGGGATGATCCGACCTGCTAAAGGCTGGCTGGGACTGGGTAAATGTGTTCCCCGCGCGAGCGGGGATGATCCCTCCATCGTGGCTCAGGGAGGCCCGGTGTACAAGTGTTCCCCGCGCGAGCGGGGATGATCCGGCTGAGACGAGCGACGCGATCACAAAGATCCAGTGTTCCCCGCGCGAGCGGGGATGATCCCGTGGCCGAGGACGAGATGGTTTACGACGAGGCGTGTTCCCCGCGCGAGCGGGGATGATCCTAACTTCCTCAGTTGAGCGCAAATCAAAACCAGGTGTTCCCCGCGCGAGCGGGGATGATCCCTCGTGGAAAAGTACGCTAAGGCACCTAACTCGGTGTTCCCCGCGCGAGCGGGGATGATCCCTACCTCGCTGCGCTCGCCGAGACACCAGTAGAGTGTTCCCCGCGCGAGCGGGGATGATCCCACCTAGTAGTGCAAGCTCGGTCGCGTAGTTTGGTGTTCCCCGCGCGAGCGGGGATGATCCGTTTTGGAAGATTCAAGCAGAGAAGAACCTGCCGTGTTCCCCGCGCGAGCGGGGATGATCCGGTTCAGGCTCTTGGTGAGTCGTTTATGAATCTGTGTTCCCCGCGCGAGCGGGGATGATCCCTGATAGCCCGATCCGGGCGGTCAGGGAGGAGCGTGTTCCCCGCGCGAGCGGGGATGATCCCTCATCAACGCCAATGCCTTGGGATAGGAGGTCGTGTTCCCCGCGCGAGCGGGGATGATCCCCATTCGCATCCCAGCTCCGAACCCTCGAGGCAGTGTTCCCCGCGCGAGCGGGGATGATCCCTGAACCTGCTCAAACGTTGGCGGATCGTCCAAGTGTTCCCCGCGCGAGCGGGGATGATCCCCGTGAACCGTTGGGTTGTTGTTGGCCCTAACTGTGTTCCCCGCGCGAGCGGGGATGATCCCGGTGGCACTGTAACAGTGTCCGAAGAGTACGGGTGTTCCCCGCGCGAGCGGGGATGATCCCAGACGCTCCCAGGTAATGAAACGTTACCTGGTGGTGTTCCCCGCGCGAGCGGGGATGATCCCTGGGTTCACCGTGGGCGACGGTGCACCGTATAGTGTTCCCCGCGCGAGCGGGGATGATCCGTCGAGTGTGGGGTAAGCATCATTCCCCCACCAGTGTTCCCCGCGCGAGCGGGGATGATCCCGAAATCATCCTCGTTCGTATTTGTAGATTCGAGTGTTCCCCGCGCGAGCGGGGATGATCCCGGCTGAATAGACTCCCAAGCCCCGCCGATCACGTGTTCCCCGCGCGAGCGGGGATGATCCCACGGGGGAATGATCCCAGGGGCCAATGCGTGTGTGTTCCCCGCGCGAGCGGGGATGATCCCACCCGCGAGCTCAAACGCCTGCTGCACATTCGGTGTTCCCCGCGCGAGCGGGGATGATCCTAAAACTAGGCATTGTGTCCCGCTTCTATTGTGGTGTTCCCCGCGCGAGCGGGGATGATCCCAGCGGCGGTACGGATATGGCCGATCGCGGAGCGTGTTCCCCGCGCGAGCGGGGATGATCCCAAGCCCGGGGCGCGACGGGCATCAGCTGCTAGGTGTTCCCCGCGCGAGCGGGGATGATCCCCATGCGCAGCAGTTGTTAGTGTCAACGAAGGTGTGTTCCCCGCGCGAGCGGGGATGATCCGAACGCAGAGGACTTCTGCCGAGCAGTCTACGAGTGTTCCCCGCGCGAGCGGGGATGATCCGTCCCCGTACTACTACAGCACGCATAAGTATCGGTGTTCCCCGCGCGAGCGGGGATGATCCGCGCTCTAGGCGGTCGCCTAAGGCGCTGGCAACGTGTTCCCCGCGCGAGCGGGGATGATCCCCGACGGGCTACCTCACCCACAAAGTACTCACCGTGTTCCCCGCGCGAGCGGGGATGATCCCCCCGTGCCAACAATCGCCTTCTGGCCTGGTGGTGTTCCCCGCGCGAGCGGGGATGATCCCACCGCATCACTAGCCTTCTTATCTGCCATTAAGTGTTCCCCGCGCGAGCGGGGATGATCCCACCATGCAACTCAACGCGAATAGGGCCAGGGTGTGTTCCCCGCGCGAGCGGGGATGATCCCGAGTGCCTAGACCTTGAAACGATCATGTCATGGTGTTCCCCGCGCGAGCGGGGATGATCCCATTTACCCCGTCGGCCCATGTTCACGCTTGGGGTGTTCCCCGCGCGAGCGGGGATGATCCGCCAACGTTGGATGCTGCGGGCCTGCAGCTGACGTGTTCCCCGCGCGAGCGGGGATGATCCGATGATGTTGTTGAGATTGGTACTGAGCTAAAGGTGTTCCCCGCGCGAGCGGGGATGATCCCGAGTGACTGCGAAGGTGGAAGATCATAGCGGTGTGTTCCCCGCGCGAGCGGGGATGATCCCGACAGTCTGCTCGCGACAAACTGCCACTCATTGTGTTCCCCGCGCGAGCGGGGATGATCCCGACAGTCTGCTCGCGACAAACTGCCACTCATTGTGTTCCCCGCGCGAGCGGGGATGATCCCATTGCTGTTCACTATGGTGTGTCTGCGGTGAAGTGTTCCCCGCGCGAGCGGGGATGATCCCTGGCAGGCTTCTGATGGGCAGTACGCAACGCAGTGTTCCCCGCGCGAGCGGGGATGATCCCGTGGTGACGCCGGTGGCCTCGTCGTAAACCATGTGTTCCCCGCGCGAGCGGGGATGATCCGTCTTGGGGTTGGAGCTTAGCGAGTACGGTTTCGTGTTCCCCGCGCGAGCGGGGATGATCCCGATTTCCATATGCACGTCAAGGTCGATCTTGCGTGTTCCCCGCGCGAGCGGGGATGATCCCAACATCTGCAAGATGGGCCACATCACAAACACGTGTTCCCCGCGCGAGCGGGGATGATCCCTTACCAAGCTCAGTAGCAGCCAAGCCGAAAGCGTGTTCCCCGCGCGAGCGGGGATGATCCGTACCTCCGCTTCGGTCATGCCCGTCTTCTCAAGTGTTCCCCGCGCGAGCGGGGATGATCCGTTATCAGCAAGGTCGGAGGCAGTCTGCCCAGCGTGTTCCCCGCGCGAGCGGGGATGATCCCACCCAGGCCGTCTTTAAGCGGGGTGAGCACATGTGTTCCCCGCGCGAGCGGGGATGATCCCGGACGAACTCACCAAACTTACCGGCAAGATCAGTGTTCCCCGCGCGAGCGGGGATGATCCCGAGGAAGCGCAGGTGGTCGTGGACTACATTCTGTGTTCCCCGCGCGAGCGGGGATGATCCCGACGATAAGTTTCACCCCGTGGCGTTTTACCCAGTGTTCCCCGCGCGAGCGGGGATGATCCCTCGATAGCGGGGCTGATAGCGTTCTCCCAAAGGTGTTCCCCGCGCGAGCGGGGATGATCCCGATCCAGGAGGTGTGAACCCACGAACGGTACTGTGTTCCCCGCGCGAGCGGGGATGATCCTCATTCCTGTCAATGGGCGGGATAAGAAGATTGGTGTTCCCCGCGCGAGCGGGGATGATCCGAACGTCACTAATAATCCCCGCAAGACCCTTAAGTGTTCCCCGCGCGAGCGGGGATGATCCCAAGTCCATGCAGTCATTCGAGCACGCTACGGAGTGTTCCCCGCGCGAGCGGGGATGATCCCGATCCAGGAGGTGTGAACCCACGAACGGTACTGTGTTCCCCGCGCGAGCGGGGATGATCCTCATTCCTGTCAATGGGCGGGATAAGAAGATTGGTGTTCCCCGCGCGAGCGGGGATGATCCGAACGTCACTAATAATCCCCGCAAGACCCTTAAGTGTTCCCCGCGCGAGCGGGGATGATCCAACGGCCGCCGAATTGGCCGGGCCTTTGTCCGCAGTGTTCCCCGCGCGAGCGGGGATGATCCCCGAATAGTCGAAGGAATTCGCAAACGTCATGAGTGTTCCCCGCGCGAGCGGGGATGATCCTCACGCCCACAAACACCACAGGCCCTGCAAGGCGTGTTCCCCGCGCGAGCGGGGATGATCCCGTCATGAGGAGCATCGGCGCAGTCGGAAAAGAGTGTTCCCCGCGCGAGCGGGGATGATCCCAACTCGATACTGCTAAGGGATGGTTCCGTACTGTGTTCCCCGCGCGAGCGGGGATGATCCCTAACCCAGCAGGGCAATAAGCTCCTGACGAGTGTGTTCCCCGCGCGAGCGGGGATGATCCTGGCTGGTAGAACGCTACGGAACACAAACCCGTGTGTTCCCCGCGCGAGCGGGGATGATCCCGACGATCATTCCCCTGTTTGAGTACTCAGTGAGTGTTCCCCGCGCGAGCGGGGATGATTCTTGGCTCTGATTTGAGATCCGTTTTTGAGCGCTAACGCTGGCTTTCGCTGCACAACCTGCGTTTGCCCGTAACCCACAACTAATTGATGCGCTCGTCGCCGGTCAGGTTCAGGAAGGCCAGCTTCTCCCAGCCGGTGGTACCAGGTGCGCCAGCTGCAACCGCGTCCTCGGTCGGTGCTAGGTCCTGGTCCGGTGCGGTGGTCGTGATCCACTCGTAGCTGGAATCCTGCCATGCGTCCTCGAAGTCTTCGATGGATACCTGGAGGCCGTTGCCGTCTGGATGGCCTGGGTCGGCGAGGGTGACCATGCCGGTGTTGGTGTCGATTTCAGTGACAACGAGCGCGTGGTCGGACATGTTGTCCTCACCGGCGGCATCTGCTGGGTCGCCCCAGATTTCGCCGGAGTCGACAGCGACGATGACGCCGTAGCCGTCGTCGAGAAGCTCATTGAGCTCGTCCATGGAACCCTGGCCATATTCTGCTGGCACGCCTGCGTCGTTAAGCAGGGTATTGAGGTCAACCATGTACATGCCCTGGGAGATGTCGTCGACAAGGCCGAGCTCGATAGCACGGTCCACCATGGTCTCTGGATCGGTGATGCCGGCATCCATGAACTCGTTGACGATGAACGCCACAGAGGTCGGGCCGCAGTAGCCCCATTCGCCCTGGAAGAACCAGTCGGCGGTCCACTCGTGGGAGTCGCCATGGACACCGTCTTCCACGACAACCTCGTCTTCGCCAGTAGCTGGGTCGATGACAACTGGGTCTTCCTCCAGTTCAGGCTCTTCCTCGGGAGCAAGCTCTGGGTGCTCGGCCTCTTCCTCAGGCAGTAGCTCCGGATCATCGGCAGGGTCCACTGGATCCATTGGGTCCACTGGGTCTACGGGGTCTACGGGGTCCAGCGGTTCGACTGTGTCCTCGAAGGAATCGTCGATATCCACGTCGATGTCTGGCGCAGGAATGTCGGCAGGCTCCTCGGGTGCGATGACGTCATCGGCAAATTCGAAGCTGATGTCACCGGTGGAGTCGGAAGTAGATGGGAGCTGGAAATCGTCTGGATCGATCATGGTGGCATGCGTCTTTCTGCGAGATTAGTTAGTTGGACTACCTATTGAAGAACGGTGACCGCTGAAATGTTCCAGGCCACCAAAATCGTGCGGGTGCCCTGACTACCGTGTGACAACAAAATTAGCCTGACGGAGCAAGTTTGTCGCGCGCAGAAAGAAACCCCCTTCACCGGATTAGTGAAGGGGGCGGGGGAGAGGAATTACTTCTCCTTACCAAGCTCCTTGTCGATCTCTGCTTCAAGCTCCTCGGCGGTCTTCTCAGCATCAGACTTCAAAGCATCCAGCTCGTCTTGGTCCTCAGGCTGTTCCTGCTCGCCACCGTCGTCGGCAAGCGTTGCAAGCTGCTCATCGATGGAGGTCAGAAGTTCCTCGTCGCGCTCTGCCGGCTCTTCGCTCAGCGGGCCGGCAGCGGAACCGCCGTCGGTGGAGGTGGAGTAGACAAGGTTGGCTTCCTTCTCACCGGAGTGCTCCTCAACGCGTGGGGGAGCGGTGTCAGGCTCAGCCTTCTTGCCTGGACCGAAGAAGAAGTAGTACACGGCACCGGCGATGGCTGCGAGCAGTGCGATGATGCCGGTGGTGGTCAGTGCACGGCGGGTGCGCTTCTTGCGTGCCTGGCGCTTCGCCTCTTTGCCGGTGACGCGGTCTACCATGCGGGTCTTCGCGGAATCGACCTGCTTGCCGGTCTGCTGGGCACGATCGGTAAGTTCGGCACGCGCCTGGTCCAGGCGACGGTGTGCTGCCTGGGTCAGGGCACCTGCCTCGCGGCGGGTGTCGTCGAAAAGCTCAGTGCCACGGCCCTTCAGCTCATCGACATTGACCTGTTCCGCTGCCTCGCGCAGCACTTCGTAAGCTTCGCGCTGCTTTTCCTCGCGGTACTCGTTAACGCGGTCGAAAATGTCGCGGGCCAGGGAAAAGCCTTGCTTCAAAAGCGCAGTGTTCATCATGGACCTACTTTCTTTGAACTTTCATCTGACTTCGATTGGGTTGGAGTCGCTAATTACAGCGTACCGATGAACGCCTGTCGGGGTGACGCGAATTTATGATTCCGCTGATAGCCGCGCTTGCCACCTGAATTATATTCACGGCAGAACGCACAGGTCAGGCATAGGAACGGCTGCGTCTGAAAACTCATCTCTTGTGCCTAACAAACCGCTTGGTCTAGTTTTTCTTCTAACGCAAACGCCGAGCCCGGCCGCGACAACTACACGACGAACCCCTTTCTGAAAGGACACCTACGTGTCTGCCAACACTTCGTCGTCGCGACCGTCAGCTCGGCTTTCTGCATCTGCCCCGTTGGACAGTCTCGACGAACCCGCTCCGGAAGCGCCGAAGCGCCGCCGCCCGGCCTTGAGCTTTGAGGTGATCCCTCCGCGCCACGACGCTGACGCAGCAAAGATCGATAGACTGCTCACTACGCTTAATGCGTACCAACCGGACTATATTTCAGTGACCAGCTCCGCACGCTCCCAATGGCTCAGTGGCACCGCTGAATTCATTGGCCGCATCTCCCGCGAGACCGAGGCCCGCACCATCGCGCACCTCGCCTGCACTGCCGGAACCCCCGACGAGCTCACCGATTGGATCCACACGCTTCTCGACTCCGGCGTCCGCGGTTTCCTTGCCTTGCGCGGCGACCTGCCCGAAGGCCTAGACAAGTTGCCGGATACCCACCTCCAGCACGCCACCGACCTAGTCAACCTGATCAACCGGATCGAGGAGCAGGAAGCGTACCGCCTCGCCGCGGGAAACCTTGCGATCTCCGTCGCGTGCTACCCCTCGGGCCACGCCGAATCTTCTGGGCCCGACGAGGACCTCGACGTGCTCTTGGCCAAACAGCGCCTAGGTGCAGATTTCGCCATCACGCAGCTCTTTTTTGATGCCGAGGACTACTTGCGCTTCGTCGAAAAGGCGCGCCTCGCCGGAGTCAGGATCCCGTTGATCCCTGGAATCATGCCTATGACCAGCCTAAACAAGGCTGAACGCATGGGCGTGCTTTCAGGAATCAGCGTTCCTGAACGGGTGATCAAGCGAATGCGCAGCGCCACCGACGAATACGAGGCGGGCATGGAAATGTCTGCCGAGTTAGCCCGCACCATCTTGGATGCAGGAGCCGGTGGCCTCCACGTGTACACCCACAACAACACCGACGTCACGATAGATTTTCTCAATCGTGTCGGAGTACCGAAACCCTAAACACGCTGCACTAACCGGAAGCCTCCGCCTATGTTGCAGAACAACAAGAAGAAGGTTCTTCCCACATGTCTTTCCCACACTCCACCATCGAGGGCTACCCTCGCATCGGCCGTAACCGCGAACTCAAGCGCGCCCTCGAATCCTACTGGGCAGGCCGCATCGACCAAGAGACTTTCTTGTCGACGACCCACGCACTGCGCATCGATACCTATAACCACCTACGCGACCTCGGTCTTTCCGAGGACTACGCCATTCCAGCCGACGTTGCCTACTACGACCAGGTCCTAGAAACCGCGCTCACCGTCGGAGTTTTGCACGCTGCCGACCTCGACGCAGAGTTCACCCTGTGCCGCGGCAACGACACCGACACCCCCCTGGAAATGACCAAGTGGTTCGACACCAACTACCACTACCTTGTCCCTGAACTCTCCGGCGATGCCTTCGACCCAGCACCCGAGCGCATCGTCCGCATCTTCGAGGAAGCTCTTGCCGCTGGCCACAAAGTCCGCCCGTACCTAGTCGGCCCAGTGACCCTGCTCGCGCTGTCCAAGCCTGTCGACTTCTCGCGTGTCGACGAGCTCGTCGCTGCATACAAGACCGTACTCGCCGCCTTGTCCGACGCCGGGGCCGAATGGGTCCAGATCGCCGAACCAGCCCTGACCGCCGATCTCTCCGTGCCTGACCCCGAGCTGGCAGCGATCGCCGGGGAAGCCTGGACCGACCTACTCAGCGCGACCGACCGTCCCAATGTGTACCTGACCTCGCCGTATGGTTCACTGCGCGCCGGGCTCGACGCCCTGGCCAAGGCCGCTCCCGAGGCGCTGCACGTCGACCTCGCACCAGCCACCCTGCAAGCTGACCCGGACTATCCAGCTCGCGTCCGCGCCGCAGTAGGGGAGCAGACCACCTTGGTCGCAGGTCTCATTGACGGCCGCAACATCTGGGCCGGCGACCTGCGCGCAAAGGAACAGGTACTCAGCGAACTTGGCACCAAGCACGTCTCCACCTCCGTCTCCCTCCAGCACGTTCCGCACACGCTGAACGACGAAAAGTCCCTCCCGGTCGACGTGGCAGGTTGGCTTTCCTTCGCCGACGAGAAGATCGCCGAGGTCCAGGCCCTGGTTGCTGGACGCTTCGATGCCGCAGAGGCTTTCGCGCGATCTGATCGCGCCGTTCGCACCCGTGCCGAGTCGACGAAGTTGCACAACGCGGTCGTCGCTAAGCGAGTCGCTGACCTGCCAGAAGGACAAGTCCAGCGCGAACCTGCGTTTGCCCAGCGCGTCGAGGCGCAAAGGTCCCTCGGCCTGCCGAAGCTGCCGACGACCACCATCGGCTCCTTCCCGCAGACCGCCGAGATCCGCCGCGCCCGCACTCTGCATCGCAACGGTGAGCTCAACGACGTGGACTACGATGCACGCTTGCGCGAGGAAGTCCGCGACGTCATTGAGCTGCAGGAACGCCTTGGGCTCGACGTCTTGGTCCACGGCGAACCCGAGCGCAACGACATGGTCCAGTACTTTGCAGAACTGCTCGAAGGCTTCGTGACCACCGACAACGGCTGGGTCCAGTCGTACGGCTCCCGCTGCACCCGTCCACCAATCGTCGTCGGCGACGTCTCCCGCCCTGAGGCCATGACCGTCGAGTGGGCAAAGTACGCCCAGTCACTTTCCGACAAGCCAGTCAAGGGCATGCTCACAGGCCCCGTCACCATCCTGGCCTGGTCTTTCACTCGCGACGACGTCACCTTGGCCGAGTCCGCCGACCAGATCGCCCTCGCGCTTGCCGACGAGGTCGCCGACCT
This sequence comes from Corynebacterium breve, assembly GCF_030252165.1. Classification (NCBI taxonomy): domain Bacteria; kingdom Bacillati; phylum Actinomycetota; class Actinomycetes; order Mycobacteriales; family Corynebacteriaceae; genus Corynebacterium; species Corynebacterium breve. The sequence continues at coordinate 2,448,970 of NZ_CP126969.1, forward strand.
CGAAGCCGCCGGCATCAACGTCATTCAGATCGACGAGCCCGCCCTGCGCGAACTGCTGCCACTGCGCGCCGATGCCCGCCCCGAGTACCTCGACTGGGCCGTGCGCTCCTTCCGCCTCGTCGCGTTGAACGCTGCGCCGACCACTCAGATTCACACCCACTTGTGCTACTCCGAGTTCGGCCAGATCATTGACGCCGTCGCAGGTTTGGATGCAGATGTCACCTCCATCGAGGCCGCGCGCTCGCGCATGGAGCTACTGGAAGACATCGACGAGACCTTCCACTCCGAGATTGGTCCGGGTATCTGGGACATCCACTCGCCGCGTGTGCCATCTGTTGCCGAGATGGCCGAGCTCATCCGCGCCGCCCTGGTCAACGTGCCGGTCGAGCGCCTGTGGGTCAACCCTGACTGCGGCTTGAAGACCCGCAGCTACGCCGAGGTCGAGCCCGCCCTGCGCAACCTGGTCCTCGCGCGCGATGAGGTGGTGGCCGCGCTGTAAGGGGAGTGGGTGCTGCCCTTTCGCGCCTTTTCGCGCCCTTTCCCGCCAAACTGACCTTTATAGAACGGCCTTTACCGAGTGACGGATCGTCGGCTACTCGGTAAAGGCTATTCTGCAGAGGTCAGTTTGGCCTTTTACAGGCGCAAAGCCAAGAGATTTGGCCCCTGATGCAACCATTTGAGCGCCGAATCAGTCTAAGAAGGGTATGAAGGCCTCTTCTTTTCAGTCAGTACTTTGTTCCTTAGTCAATCTCCGCACTCTTTCGCACGCCGACTCCACCTGGGCTGCCATTGCAGACGGGCGCTTTGTCCAACTCGCGCCGTCGTGGTTCATCCCCGAGAGCGTGTTCGCGACACTTACCTGGTACCAGCGGCGATGGCTCACCGCCTATGCAATCGGCAAGAACGCACGCACCGCCGTTCTCGCATCGCGCTCGGCCGCGAGAATGTGGGGCATGTGGGTTGTTCCTCTAACGCACGAAACCACCGAAGTGATCGTCCCACACGGCAAAATACCAGCTCACCGCAATCGAACCCCCGATGTCACCTACCGCTTTTCGGTTTTAGGTCCGGAAGACATTGAGTTGCGCCACGGGGTCCGTCTGACATCGCGACTCCGAACAGCATTGGATATCGCCCGCCTGCATGGGTTCGTCGAAGGTTTAGTAGCCTGCGATTGGCTCTTGGCGCAGGGCTTCACTCAGGACCAGTTGACCAGGGAAATTCGCCGGATGGGTCGTCGTAAAGGCATTGCAATTGCCCGCTCCTGCGTAAAGGAAGCAAGTGCATGGTCAGAGTCGCCCTACGAGAGTGTCGCCCGCGCGCTACTGATCGAAGCGAAGGTGCCAGAAGTGAAACTCCAGGTGCCCATTGACGGAAAGCGCGTCGATTTCCTCATCGCGGACGTGGTCGTTGTGGAGATCGATGGCGATGTGAAATACGACGGCACCACATTCAACGTCCCGACCGAAGCGGTGCTCATCGCGGAGCGCAAACGCGAAAAGGCCCTGACCAATCTCGGGTTCGCTGTGCTGAGATACTCGCCGGCTGACCTGCATCGCGCGCCACAGAAGCTTATCGACGACGTCATGCGCGAGTTGTCCGCCCGGCGCCCTGACCTCCCGCCCCATTCGTCAAACTGACCTTTATAGATTGACCTTTACCGGGTGACGATGAAACCCCTACGTGGTAAAGGCCAGTCTGTAGAGGTCAATTTGCAAGAAAGTGCGCGGTCTGGAAGCGCTCGCCAGTAGCGAACACCCGCCCTGCCACTCACACTCTCCCTGAAAATTCTTTAGACTGGCTAGCATGACTCAGAAGACTGCAACTGCAACGATGCACACCAACCTGGGTGACATCGTCATTGATCTGTTCGGCAACCATGCTCCTCAGACCGTGGAGAACTTCGTTGGCTTGGCTAACGGCTCCAAGGATTACTCCACCAAGAACGCACAGGGTACCAACGAGGGCCCTTTCTACGATGGCGCGATCTTCCACCGCATCATCGCTGACTTCATGATCCAGGGTGGCGACCCAACCGGCACCGGCACCGGCGGCCCTGGCTACCAGTTTGCTGACGAGTTCCACCCAGAGCTTCAGTTCGACCGTCCATACCTGCTTGCTATGGCCAACGCTGGTCCTGGCACCAACGGCTCCCAGTTCTTCATCACCGTCGTTGAGACCCCTTGGCTGACCAACAAGCACACCATCTTCGGTGAGGTTACCGATGAGGCTTCCAAGGCTGTCGTCGATAAGCTGGCTGCAGTGCAGACTGGTCGCATGGACCGCCCTGTTGAGGACGTTGTCATCCAGTCGATCGATATCGCTGAGTAAGAAACAGCATGCATAACCCCCGCCTTTGTGCGGGGGTTTTCTGTATGGACTGCTGATGACTTTTCAATCGTGGTTTCGGGAGCACACGCGCCATGCGCCGGCGACGTTGTGGATTATTGCATTGTGCTCAGTGGTGTGGCTGGTCACCGCTGTGCAGGCGCAGGCGCTGAATGATTCGGTATGGGGTTCGTCGCTGGGATCAGCAATGGTGTTGTGGGGTCCTGCGGCGCAGGTGGAGCCGTGGGGGATGGCGCGCGCGGTGACCTCGATCTTTCTGCATCTAGGTGTTGGACACCTCATCGTGAACATGGTGATGCTGCTGCTTATCGGCCCGGAGATCGAACGCTTTGTGGGCAGCGGACCCTATGCGCTGGCGTTCGTTGCGGGCGGCTTGGGTGGCTCGGCGGCGATCTCAATGTTCAATTTCAATACGCCAACTGCCGGCGCGTCGGGAGCAATCTATGCATTGATGCCGGTTATGGTGGCAATTGCTTATCGACGATCCGTCGACCTCCGTGCCCCCATCGTCTTCCTAGCGATTGCAGTGGGCTACACGTTCTTGGCGGGAAATGTCAGCGTGTGGGGCCACTTAGGCGGAGTCTTAGCTGGCGCGGTGATGGCGTGGCCGTTGACATCAGCGCAGGTCAGGACACGGTGGCTCAGCGCTGGGCTCGTAGCCTTAATATCAGGTGTGCTTATCATATTAGCCCTGACTTAAAGTACCCCCGTTCTTTCCCCTTAAGCCCACATCGAGATGTTTGATCGGTGTGGGCTTTCTTGTGGATAAACTAACCCCGCGAGGGGGCTGTGAGATGTGGACAATGTTATCCACTGGCTATCCCCAAAAGGCCACTATTCCACAGTTTCTATCCACAATGTGGATAACTACATCGTTGTAATTAGCCGAACGTGGAGGCGAAATCCATGCTCATTGCCAGCGATATTCGTGAGATTTCCGCACAAATGGGAAAATTAGAAAAGTAGTGCACAGGTTTATCCACAGACTGTGGATAAACCAAATATCCCCTCTTTCCACAGATCTTTCCACAGCCTGTGGATAACTCATTTCTACCCTGAGAGGGGGGTAAGTACAATTAGAAAACTGTCAGGTGAGTACATGCATGAAAAAACCCGCATTGAGCACGTCAATGCGGGTTTAGGCCGAAGCCAGCGGATTAGATCAGAAAAGTTAGCGCCAGCCCATGGTCATGAGGAGTCCGATGACCAAACCGCCGAAGCCGATCAAGTAGTTCCACGGGCCTAGTTCGGCCATCAGTGGAATCTGAGGGCCCGCAAGGTAGTTCACGATGATCCAAGCCAAGCCGACGAGCATGAAGCCGAACATCAGCACCTTGTACCACATCGGGGTGCCACCGGTGTTGATCTTGACCGGGGTACGAGTGGTGCTGGAGCTGGAGACTGGTGCGGTGGAAGTCTTGGTGACCTTTGCCTTTGGCATTCTTACGGTTCCTTTTGATGATCTGTGCTGGCGTGCGTGGGGGAGAGACGAACTCTGCTTGAGGCATAAAGCGCTGGGACTTCATGCCACTACAGCAAGCTTCAAATGTCGGGGATCCCCGGAGCTTGGTTATCAATCCTATCAGGCCGCTCCGGCGGACCAGGTTGGCCGGTAGGGAGCAGTTTCGTCGCATCGAACTTCCACACGTTGATGGTGATGTCGGCGTCCTTGCGGATTTCGTCACCTTCCTTCGGCTGGGTCGCGGCGATGAGGCCTTCGTCGATAAGCGCACCGGTTGCTGCGGCAGGGCCCTCGGTGAGGGTGCCTGACCAGCCGGATTCCTCCAGAGCCGTGCGTGCTTCTTCTGGAGTCTTGCGCGTGATGTCGATCATTTCAATGATCATGCCGTTGGAGATCTGGATTGCGACTGTAGAGCCCTTGTCTACCTCTGTCCCGGAACCGGCGACGGCGATGACCTCTCCCTCCGGCTTGGACGAATCGACCTGTTCGAACTGTGCCTCTAGGCCGAGCGAGCTCAAGGTCTCGCTCGCAGCGTCAGCGTCCATCCCGATCAATGAAGGAATGCGCACCTTTTCCTTGCCAGCCGAGACGACGATGGAGATCTTCGACCCCTTGGACAGCTGGGTGCCGGCCGGTGGGTTTTGCCTGATGATCAGGCCGGACTCGACGGTGTCGCTTTCTTCTTCGTCAAACTCGGAGTTGAGCTCAAGACCCGCGCCGGACAGAATCTGCACGGCTTCCTGTGGTGACTTGCCTGACACGTCAGGAACATCCGTCATCTCAGGGCCGGACGAAACGGTCAGGTTCACGGTTGTGCCTTCGCGCAGGTGGGAGCCTGCCTCTGGGTTCATACGGATCACGTTGTTGCGTGGCACGTCTGGGCTTGGCTCCTCGACGATTTCCACCTGAAGGCCAAGATCCTCCAGTTGTTGTTGCGCAGCGTTACGCTCTTGACCTGCAACGTCGGGCAGCGTGATCATGGTTTCAGTGATGGTCTCGGGCGAGTCCTCGGTGCGGAAATAGTCGAACATGAAAGCGCCGACGAACCCCAGGGCAACCAGCGCTAGAAGCCCAGCGAGCCACTTCAACCACCCGTTTTGTGGCTTCGTGTTCTCGCGGTGCTGAGCGTAGCGAGACTCCCGCGGCGCCGGATCAGCACCAGCACCAGCACCAGCCATAGCACCGGCACCAGCACCTGCGGCGGCCGGAATCGCAGTCGTCGCAACCGGGGCGGGCGCCGGTACTGCCCGCCCAGAAACAACCGTTTGTTCCTGGCTCGGGGTGGCAACGTGGGAACGCGCAGCCTGCGTCACCGCACCGCGCGACAGGCGCTTCAAATCTTCGCCCATCTCGGCGGCAGTTTGGTAGCGATCCGCTGGGTGCTTCGCCATCGCAGTGAGTGTGACGGCGTCGATGTTTACGGCTTCCTGGGGAGACAGTCCGGAGATATAAGAGCTTGGCTCTTCGGGATCTTCTTGCACATGCTGGTAGGCCACCGCAAACGGAGTCTCGCCTTCGAAAGGAGGCTTGCCGGTGACTGATTCGTAAAGCACGCAACCGAGTGCGTAGACGTCGCTGCGGAAGTCAGCGGTTTTGCCACGGGCCTGTTCGGGTGACAGATACTGGGCCGTGCCGATGACGGCGGAGGTCTGGGTCATCGCGGAAGTCGAATCGTCCATGGCGCGGGCGATTCCAAAGTCCATGACTTTGACTTCTCCGGTGTTGGTCACCATGATGTTCGCCGGTTTTACGTCGCGGTGGATAATGCCTGCATCGTGGCTGGCCTGCAGCGCAGCGGTGACCGGGGTGAGTAGTGCCGCGGCCCGTTCTGGCGGGAGAACGCCATCTTCGCGCATAATGTCGCGCAGGTTACGGCCAATGACGCGCTCCATCACGATGTACGGCACGTCCACCCCATCGATAACGCAAGAGCCGGTGTCGTAAACGGCCACAATATTCGGGTGGTTTAGCCGAGCGGAATTTTGAGCTTCTCGACGAAAGCGTTCGCGGAAGTTCTCGTCGCGCGCCAAATCCACCTTGAGCATCTTGATGGCGATCTCGCGTCCAAGGAGGGTGTCCGTCGCAGCGTAGACATCTGACATGCCGCCGGTGCCAATGCTGACGCCGAGATCGTAGCGATCTCCTATGAGTGGCATTAGATACCTCCCTCTTCGGCTGGTGCTTCAGGTGCCGAGAATTCTAGAAAACCTTCGTTGTTATCAGTATTGCCGCTGTACTCAGTTACCTCGTCAATCGGCCCGGGCAATGTTGAAGCCGTCGGGGCACTATCGCCGGTGGGAGCTGGCTGTTCGGCCGTCGGCTCCGAGGTAACTTCTGGCTGCGAGGTCTCCTCGGGTGGTTGCTCCTGAGTAGTCTGTTCGCGGGTCGGAACCTCATCTGTCGTGAGCCGCACTGACGAGCCCCGCTGGCGAGGCTCCGTCAGAGTTGGTCTGCGCGACGTTGGTTCCTGCTGGACCGACGAGCTTTCTTCTGTAGTCTCCTCAGCGGAAGGCGTGATGAAACTGGTGACGATTTCGGGACTCGGCGGCGCTGGGTCGTCGTTAGTAGAAAACGGACCCGCGATAAACGCCCAGGCACCAGCCCCAAGTGCTGCCAAACCAAGAAGCGTAGCGATCGCAATCCAAGCCCCGTTGCCGCGGTCGTTCGAGGTCACGGTCTTCGAGCCCGCGACAGCCGGGCGTTCCACCAATCCGGAAGGAACATGCGTAGGCACCTCGGCCTGCGGACGGATCGTCGTCGGCTGAGCAACCGCAGCTAGCTGGCGTGTCGAAGCAGTGGGCGAAGGCTCTTCCGCGATCTGGTTCATCGCGGCCGACGCGGGCTGCGGCGGGCGCTGGCCCTGGCGTACAGCTGCCACCGCCAACGCGAGTTCGTTGCCATCGGCAAAACGCGTCGTCGGATCTTTGCGCAGCGCGATTTCGATGAGCTCACGGGTGGGGGCGGACACGTTCGTCGACAATGCTGGCGGCATGTTGTTCACATGTGCCAACGCCACGCTTACCGACGAATCCCCCGTGAACGGCCGGCGCCCGGCGAGCATTTCGTAGCCCATCACACCGAGGGAGTAGATGTCGCTGGCGGCGGTGACTTCCTTGCCTTGGGCTTGCTCAGGTGACACGTATTGCGCGGTACCGACGACCATTCCGGTGCGCGTCAGGGGCACGGCGGCCGCAGCCTTGGCAATACCAAAGTCAGTGATCTTGACCTGCCCATTCTGGGTGATCATGATGTTGCCGGGTTTGATGTCGCGGTGGACCAGCCCCATGCGGTGAATAATGGACAGGCCGTGCGCGGCTTGTTCCAAAACGTCGAGGGCGAGGGGCTCGTCCAGTTGGTGCTCGCGCGCCAAAAGGTCGGCGAGGGATTCGCCACGGACGTATTCCATGACGATAAAACACACGGTATAGCCAGCTTCGGCGGTGACCTCGCGGTAGTCGTATGTGGCAACCACGTGGTCGGAGACGATGCCTTCCGCGGCGATGGCCTCGTTACGGAAGCGAGCGAGGAACTCTTCGTGGGAAGAGAACTCAGGCTTGAGTACCTTGATGGCTACTTCGCGATCGTTCGCGCGGTCGTCGGCAAGCCAAACTGTGGACATGCCTCCGTGCCCGATGATCCACTGCAGTTGGTAGTCGTCACCGATGAGGGCTTGCAGCTCGTTGCGGCTATTGGTGTGCATTACTCGCCACCTCCGGCAGGGGCGGCGTTTAACACGGCGCGACCTACTGGGCCAGCGACGCGACCGCCGGTTGCGCTCTCTCCGTAGCCACCACCGTTCTTAACGACGACAGCCACGGCCACGTCCTTGTCCGGGTCGAAGGCGACGTACCAGACATGTGGTGGCTGGTCGTCGGCATGTTCAGCGGTGCCGGTCTTGGAAGCAAAGCCCTCGCCGGAGGAACCGTAGGCGCTGCGCTCAGCGGCGAGCATCAGATCGGTTAGCGTCGACGCTTGCTCCGGGCTGATTGCCTGGGTGATTTCCTTCGGCTTGGTCTCGTCCTTGACCTGGAGTTCTGGCCCGAGAACGCGGTTGATCAGGTACGGCTCCATGCGGCGACCTTCGTTGGCCACGGTGGCCGCCATGACGGCAGCCTGCAGGGCGGTCATGGTGACGTCGCGCTGGCCGATTGAAGACTGGCCAGTTGCAGCGAGGTCGGGCAGGTCACCCAGAGTGCCGGTGGCGGTCGGGATGCCCAAATCGTAGTTCTCGCCGACACCGAACGCAGTGGCAGCATCGCGAAGTGCGTCGGGACCAATATCGGTGGCCATCTCGACGAACGCAGTGTTACACGACAACTCGAACGCCTTCTGCAGTGTGGTCGAGTCGGAGCCACCACAGGACGTGCCACCGTAGTTGGTCAGTTCGGTAACAGTGTCAGGCAGGGTAATGGAGGCTGCGCCCGTGAGCTGGGAATCCGGGGTGTAGCCGTGCTCAAGGCCAGCAGCCGTGGTGATGATCTTGAAAATCGATCCAGGTGGCAGCTGGTCCTGGGTCGCGTGGTTAATCAGCGGCTGGCCCGGATCGTTGTTTACGGCAGACCATGCGGCCTCGGAAGTCTCCGGATTGATGATCTCGTTAGGGTTGTAGCTCGGTGTGCTGGCCATCGCGAGGATAGCGCCCGTCGATGGGCGCATGGCGACGACGGCACCATCGAAACCATTTTGCGTGAGCTGGTTGTATGCCGTGTCCTGGGTGGTCGGATCCATGGTGAGCTCGATGGAGTTGCCCACACGGGTCTCATAGCCTGTGGCAAGGAAGCGGGAATTCATCAGGCTGGTCGTGTCACCCGACAAGGTGCCGTTGTAGCCCGACTCGAGCCCGGCCGCACCGTACTGGTCGGAGAGGTAGCCCACCACTGGCGCGAACGCGATCGCCGAGGTGGGGTAGGAGCGCTGGTAGAAGCCATCGGCGTCCGCGTTGGACTCAGCCAAAATCTGGCCGCCAGCATTGATCTGCCCGCGCTGAGTCTGCTTCATCGTGATGTAGCCACGCGAGTTCAGCGGGTTCTGCGCGTACTTCTCCTCGCTGAACACCTGCACGATGGTCAAATTGACCAAGAGCACGAGGGTGAGCAGGAGTGCGAAAATAGCACCGAAACGAATACTGCGATTCATTATCGACTCACCGCCTGCGATGGAAACATATTAGTGCCCGGTGCCTCGAGCGCAACGGCATCAACCTCGACCGGCCTGCGCGCACTATCGGAAATGCGCAGCAGCAGGCCCAGCAGAATGTAGTTAGCCATCAACGCCGATCCACCCGCGGACATAAACGGGGTAGTCAGGCCGGTCATTGGCATCAGCGCAGAAATACCCGCAGTGACGACGAACACCTGGATCGCAATGGTCAAAGCCAAGCCGGAGGCCAAGAGCTTGCCGTATGAATCGCGCACCGCCAAGGCGGCGTTGAAGCCGCGGCTGACGAAGATCGCGAAGAGCACCAGCACGCCTGCTAGGCCAACAAGGCCAAGTTCCTCGCCAACACCGGCGAGGATGAAGTCGGTCCATGCAACGGGAACGCTCTGTGGGTAGCCCATGCCTAGGCCAGTGCCGGTGAGGCCACCCCAGCTCATTCCGAAGAGTGCCTGGGAGAGCTGGAACCCACCGCCATCACCGTGGTAGGTGCCGAGCGGGTCGAGGAAGTTCTGCACACGGGACTGAATCTTCGACGACACCTGGTACACAGCAACGGCGCCGACCGTTACCAAGCCGAGTCCGATGACCAGCCAGCTTGCTCGACCAGTAGCAAAGTACATCATGCCTAGCACCGTTGCGAACAGCAGCAGCGCCGGGCCAAAGTCATTGGAGATCGCCATGATCAAGATCGCGATCGCCCAGACCACCATGATCGGTGCGAGGTCGCGCAGGCGAGGAAACTCCATGCCCAAGAAGCGGTAGCCCGCCACGGTGAACAGGGCGCGCTTTTGCGTGAGCAGCTGCGCGAAGAACATCAGAAGCAGAATCTTGGAAAACTCACCGGGCTGGACCGATAGAGGCCCGAGCGAAAGCCAGATCTTGGCCTCGGCACCTTCGGGCTGGGGCCACACTAAAGGAAGCGCCAGCAAGACCAAGCCGAGCACACCGAGCAGGTAAGAGAACCTAGACAGTGCCTTATGGTCTCGGATGATGAGCAGCGTAAGCACGAGTAGCACGATACCCACCAGGGTCCACATCACTTGGCGAGATGCCAACGCGGTTTCTCGTGCGATGTCAATGCGGTAGATCATCACCAGTCCGATGGCATTGAGCGCTGCGGCGACCGGCAGCATGATCTGGTCAGAGTAGGGAGCCGCAAAGCTGATCACTATGTGTGCCAGAGCAAACACGCCGATGAAGCCACCGATCAGCCAGACCATATCGATGTCGAGCGCGTTTCCCTGCGACAGCTCCAAGCTCACCAGCATCAAGGCCAGGAGGGCAGCGACAAGGATGAGTAGGCCAAGCTCTACTTTTCTTCCAAATAGGCGAGACATCTACTTCACCTCCCGGCAGTCATTTGGTGTGGAACGCTTTTCGTCTTCCGGCTTGTCAGATACGCAGACGGGCAGGGCTTCGTCGGCAAGCCTGTGCATCTGCTGTGAGACCTCCTCAAACGAGCCGCCGGGCAGATCCATGGCGGCGCTGTGGGCGGACTTCGGCAGGTCGCTTAGCGAGAAGACTTGGCAGTCCTTCGGCAGCTCGCCTACGTCGACAAACTTCAACTCATTCTTGCTGTTGATGCAGGTCTGTTGGATCGGTTCATGCAGCGGTTTGCCAAAGACTTCAAAGTCAACGCCATGCTCGACGACGAACTCATCGTTGTCATTGAGCGTGACATAGAAACGATCATCAATCTTGGACATGGCGAACCAAATAGCCAGGAGCGCCAAGATGATGATCAAGAGCAACGTGACCAGCGTGATCCAGAAAGCGCGGCCCTTGATGCGGGGCTTACGAGTGTGAGACTCCTCATCGTCGTCGCCGGATTCCGGGGCTCCTGTGTCGTCGGAGGAGTTCTGGTTTGGAGGAATCACCTGTGGCTTACGATTGAGCGCGGCAGCGCGTCCTGCCGCAGTGTTGGGGTGGGTCTCATCCTTTTGCTCCAAGGCGAGGGCACCGGCGATGGCAGGTGTCGTCGGCAAGCGCGGTGCGTCATCAGCAGCAGTGTCGACGACATCAGCGATCACGATCGTGATGTTGTCCGGGCCGCCGGAGCGCAGCGCAAGCTCGGTGAGGCGTTGTGCAGCTTCCTCGGGACTGCCCTCGGCCAACGCGGACTGGATGGTGGTCGAGGTGACCGGATCGGAAAGACCGTCGGAGCACAGCAGGTAGCGATCGCCGGGCTCAGCAGCGAACTGCTCCAGGTAAGGCTGGACGGGACGGCCCGTGTAGGCCTTGAGGATCAGCGACTTCTGCGGGTGCGAGGACACATCCTCGGGATCGAGCTTGCCTTGCTCGACCAGCGACTGCACGAACGTGTCATCGACGGTGATTTGCACCAGGGTGTCGCCACGCAGGAGGTAGCCGCGGGAATCACCAGCATGGATCATCCCGAAGTCTGTGCCATTGAACATCAAAGCTGTGAGCGTGGTGCCCATGCCGTCCTGCTCGGGGTGCTCGCGGATTGAGTCAGCGATCGACGCGTTAGCATCGTCTGCCGCGGCACCGAGAAGGGCAAGCATGTCGGCGTCGCCTGGGTCTTGGTCCAGGTGTTCCATGTGCTCGACCATGAGCTGGGAGGCGACTTCGCCTGCTGCGTGGCCGCCCATGCCGTCGGCAAGCAAAAGCAAATGCGGACCGGCATAGGCCGAGTCCTCATTGTTGCCGCGCACAAGGCCACGATCCGACGTGGCCACATAATTTAGTTTGAGCGTCATGGAACCAACCTCACAATCGTTCGTCCCATCTTGATATCAGTTCCTACGGACACGTGCTCCGGCTGATCGATGCGCATACCCTGCACAAACGTGCCATTGCGGGAGTCCAGGTCTTCCACAAACCAGTCGCTGCCGCGCCTAAACAGGCGAGCGTGGCGTGACGACGAGAAGTCGTCGCCAAGCACAAAGTCATTATCGTCCGCGCGCCCGAGAGTAAACGCCTCAATCGCTGAGATATCCATGTGGCTTCCCTTAAGCGGGCCTTCCACCACTTGGATCGAGCGAGCCTTCTCGCGACGAATCGGGTTCGATGTCGCCGTCTTTGGGCGAGCGCCGGCCGCCTTGTTCGTGTCCTTGCGCAGCGCCCACACGACAATGATGATCAACAGCCACAGCAGGGCCAAAAGGCCGAACCGGACTGTGAGCATGATGACTGAGTCCACGGAAATAGGGCCCTTTCGCTTAGTGGGAAGAAGGCCCGACGATGCGGACCTCGATATTGGAATGGCCGATGGTGATCACGTCACCATCAGCAAGCAGCCAATTTTCCACGGGAGTGTCATTGACCGTCGTGCCATTCGTCGACTGCAAATCGACCAAAACCGCATCCTTGCCATCCCAGGTGATCTCAGCATGCTGACGAGAAACGCCGGTATCCGGCAAACGGAAGTCTGCATCATTTGAGCGACCCAAGATATTCGATCCCTCATGGACCAAGTAGGTGCGCGACGAGCCATCTTGCAACAACAGGCTCACCGCAGGATTGGGGCTACCGGATACTGGAGTCATACTATTCGGTTCGGACACTTCATCCTCCTTAGACGGTGCGACCGCGGGCCGCTCTGGGCGTGGAGCATCGCTGACAATGGCATCAAAACCATTATCGACATCCGGTTGTGTATCTATATAGGAAGAAACACGCAACTGGCCGGTCCGCAGACCAGACTCCTCCGCAATCCGCACCACGGCAGGCCCAGCGAGGACCCACCCTTGGTTTCGGATAAAACGCATCAACTGCTCTGCAAGGCTGAACGGAAGATTCTTGTCCCGCGACAAATTCTCCAAGTCTTTCGACGACACTCCCACCGCAAACACATTGGGAGCAATCAGCTTGTCATCTTCCGTGACAGAGATATTGTCCTGCGCCTCCTGTTTCAGAAGCTCTTCGATCTCCGCTGGCACAATGCGCCCGCCGAGAACCGCAGCGAATCCGTTATCCAGGCCGCGCTGCAACGAACTATCAAACTTGGCGAGTTTATCCAGAAGCCCCATCTTCCGCACCTCCTTCCATTCTCAGATGATGTGACGAAAATTTCGACATAGGTATTCCGTGTCAGTATAGGCACTGAACCCACTTGTTACCTACCCACGGCGATAGGGATTTGCTGCAAGAAGAGTGAAAGAAGATCGAGTTACTGGGTTTGGCCTGCGCGATTTGGTATTCGAACCGCTGCGCATGCTATGTTTATCGAGTCGCACGGCTTTTTGGCCGCAACTACCCAAGCCCGGGTGGCGGAATTGGCAGACGCGCTGGCTTCAGGTGCCAGTGTTCGCAAGAACGTGGGGGTTCAAGTCCCCCCTCGGGCACCATGTGCGGTTCTCGAACTGCAAGCACCGGAGATCACAAACTCGAAAGGGTTTGTGACCTCCGGTTTCTTTTGTTTTTGTGTTCACGAGGGTCGTGGATTGACGGTGTGGGGATTGCGGGTGCAAGTCCCACAAAGAGCGGAAAGAGCAGTTCAACAAACTGCTACACCGGAGGTCACAAACTCGAAAGGGTTTGTGACCTTCGGTTTCTTTGTTTTTCTGAACTTGAGCGGTCGAGGATTGCAAGTGTGGGGATTTACATCCTAACTCCCGCTCTCGCCTGTCGGAGCGGTTCTCGAACTGCAACGGCCGGAGGTCACAAACTCGAAAGGGTATGTGACCTCCGGTTTTTTCGTGTATGGGTCCGAGTGTAGTCAATATTGGCACATGCGGGAGTGTCTCGTGTAAGTCCCGGGGACGGGATGGCGTGCCGGCGACAGTCTGGCAGCGGTTGCGAGATCACGCAGCGACCACGGTCGAGACAGGTCATGCTCCATAGCGTTCATCGCCACGATGACCTCTACTCGTAAAGCGGGAGTAGCGGAGATCCGCTGGTTCGCGATGGAACGCTCTTGAGGGAATGGTCGCGGTGCCTGAGCAAGATGCGGCTCGTTCAATGCCCGTTCCCATTGGTCGCTGAGGCGCGGGAAGGTAGTAACCAAGCGATGTTGATGAATCCGAGTACCGCAGCGGTGACCCCCACCAGCAGAATGGTTCGGTAGCTTGACTCAGTGCCGAGGGGAGTGAGGGCCATAGAAGCGTAGGCGCTTCCGAGGATGGTGACTGACAGCAAGCTGCCGAATTCGTAGGCAACCTCTTCGACTCCGGATGCCATGCCGGCACGTTCCGGGGAAACGTTGGTGATGATGGTGGAAGAAGCCACCGTGATCAGGACACCGATGCCAGCCCCTCCTGCGACAAGGCTGATTGCGAATGCCCCGAGGCTCACCGGGAGGAGGAGCGCCCCGGCCGCGTAGCCAACGCCAGCAAGACCTGCCCCGCCAAGCAACATCGGGCGTGGGCCGATGCGGGAGTGCAGCGAACCACTCAGGAGCGATGTGACTGTCGCTCCGACAGCGATACACCCCACCAAGAGCCCACTGTGTAGCGGTGAGTATCCCTCGGCTGTTTGGAAGTGCTGAGCGGTCACGGCTCCGACCCCGGCGAAAACGAAGGTGCTCAGCCCGGCCGCCACCACTCCCGCCGACACGCTGCGGTTACTGAAGATGCGGAAGTCCAGGAGCGGTGTCTTCAGTCGTGCTTGTCGCCGGGCGAACAGAGTAAAGCTCGCCGCGGAGACCAGGATCGCGGCAACAAGCAGGACCGCGGACGGATCCGGCAGCGTGACCTCCTTGATCGCAGCAACCATCCCGGTCAGACCAGCGAGCGCGAGCAGCGACGAGAGCAGGTCCCAGGGCACCGCCCCCGACTCCTGAGCCTTTGGGGCATAGAGCCCTGTCAGGATAAAGGTGGCGATCACGATGGGCACATTGATCAGAAACACAGAGCCCCACCAGAACCACTCCAAGAGCAGTCCGCCCACAAGCGGCCCGAACGCGATCCCGCCGATGGACACGCTTGACCACACGGCGATGGCGAAGTTCCGCTCCTTCTCATCACCGAACGTGACTCTGATGATCGCCAGGGTCGCGGGAAGCATGAGCGCCGCTCCCACTGCCAAAAGCCCTCGCGCGAAGATCAACACACCGGGGCTGGGTGAGAAGGCCGCAACCAGCGACGCCAACCCAAACAAGGCGATTCCATACTGGAAGACTCGCTTATGGCTATATCGATCGCCGAGAGTCCCGGTTCCCAAGAGCAGCCCAGTCATCACCAACGGGTACGTGTTGATGATCCATAGCGACTCACTCGTGGACGCACCCAGATCCACAGTCAACGGTGGGACTGCGATGTATAGGATCGAAGTGTCGAGCGTTGCTAGCAGCAGCCCAAGTGAGACCGCTGTCAGCACCAGCCAGCGCCCGTCGGGACGAACCGCAGCATCTGCCGCGGCGGTGTTTCGTGAGGTCATCCGATCGTGGGTCCCTTCTCCGCGTGGAGGAAGTCGGCATGTCATGACTGCCGAGACGGCCAAGAAGCAGCCCCCTCCGCAGCATCGTTCTGTGCAGCGCTTGTCTCGTTACGTGGGTCGATTCACGTCGAAAACCGGCGGCCGAGGGTCGTCCAATAGAGAGGCAAAGACGAGCGTGTCGGTCCATTCGCCCTTGTTCCACCAGTCCTGCCGCAGGTGGGCCTCCTGCTGCATGCCCACGGCAGAGGCGAGCCTCGCTGAGGCCTTGTTGCGGGCATCCATCTGAGCGACCACGCGGTGCAGTCGGTGGTGCTCGAAAGCAATGCGGAGGACCTCGGCGACCGCCTCGCGCGCGAAACCATGGCCGCCATGGGCTGGATGGAGTACCCAGCCGATCTCCGCGACGCAGCGCTCCTTGTCGGTCAGCCACAGCAGGACGTCCCCGATCGGCGTCCCCTCATGCTCGATCACGAGGGCAAGAGCTCCTGGCTCGCCGTCCAAGCGGGTCTTGGTCGCGCGTTCGGTCGCATGTCGAGTGGCATCGTCTGCAGACCAGGGCTCATCCAATAGGAAGCGGGCCACGTCCGGGTTGGAGTAGATGTCATGGAGCCACCCAGCATCAGTCTCGTGATGGGTGCGCAGCTGCAAGCGTGAAGTTGTGAACGGGGGTGTATCGGGCGCGGGAGTAACCATGGCCATAACCTAACATAGTTCGCATAAGGCTGCAAACGGTGTTCAGATAGACTTCTCCTATGAGCTACTGGGAACACCGAAAGCCCGTGCAGCGAACCCGCGCTGTGGATGTTCGCGAGGTGGCCCGCACAGCAGTGGCGCTCCTCGATGTCGGTGGGCTAAGGGCGCTGACCGTGCGGGCTGTCGCGGGTCAGCTCGACGTCGCCCCCGCGAGTCTGTACTCGCGCATCGAGTCAGGCGATGACCTGTTCGACCTCGCACTCGACACCGCACTCGGAGAGGACCCCTCTATGCAGCACGCCGTTCGCGATGCGGAGCTCCCTGGCCTCATGCATGCCTTCTTCCAACATTTGTTACGCCACAGATGGGCCTGCCACGTCATCGGAATGCGCGCCCCGAGAGGACCGCACTACCTTCAACTCTCAGAAAAGATGGTCGTGCTCCTTGGCGAACTCGGCGCCCCGGACCCCCTCGGAGCCGCCTACATGCTGTCCAACTACGTAATCGGCAGTGCGATGACCGCACCCATGTCCGACGACGAACGAGCGGCCCCGGTCGACGCTGACCATGCACCCACCTACGCCCAACTACACCAGCACCACGCCGTTAACGCCGAACAGATCTTCACAACCGGACTCAACACGCTATTGGATCAGACGGCGACGTAAGCGCACCCACGATGTGCTCAGTGCTGCAGCCAGGCAGCTATGTACCCAGGGCCTTGGGTATGCTCGCGGAATAGTCGCGTTTCGGCCGTAGCGATAGGGGAGTGGTCGGCGTCCGACGCTTTTTCTGCTGGACGACTCCCGCGGCAGGAGGGAGTCATAAGACGCTCGTGGAGGTGGCGTAAGTCCGTGGATGATCTCACGGCTGTCTACCTAAGAAACGAGAAGCACGGTATTCCTGTACGTCGCATCTCATCCCGGCGACAGGGCGGCGTCCTCGAAGGGCGGCCTAACCTCCTAGAGCGAGACCTAGATTCGGGAGGTTTGCGATTCAATGCTGCAGAGGGGCAGTCGAAGGATCGTCCCCTCGTTGCCCGGCAAAGCCTCCCGGACAGAAGTTGCGAGTTGTTTTTGACTCTCTGCCCGCACCACAGGCATGCCACCACTGTCGCCCCACGGACTTCGGTTCGGTACTTCGTCGGGCACCGTCTGGTGAGCTTACGGAACTGCTGTGCGGCGTGGGCTTGTTTGGTCCAGCCGACGGCTCGGGCGATGTCACGCACGGGTTGACGGGTCTCGCGCAGGATGCGGGCCATCTCTCGGACCCGTTGGTGGGTTATCCATGTGAAGGGGCTGATGCCGTGGATCTTGGTGAATAGTTGCCCGAGTCCTGGGGGGAGAGGTGTGCGATCGCGGCCAGCTCGGACAGGGTCCAGCGGTGGGAGATGTCTGCACAGACGGCAGCCTCCACGGCGATGACCGTGTCGCCGGGTGCTGTTCGGGAATCACCAAAGTCCCTCACCGAAACTCCTTGTAGGAGTCATGCCGCCTTGGCCGGGCGAGTGCGGCGCGCACTGATGCGAAGCGCGATCGGAATCGCGGCAAGGGCGAGCACGCCGGTGAGGCTGAGAATGGCCGCAACTCCAACATCGGGACTGCCGTCGACGCTGCGTGTTGCGGCAAGAATCGCTGTGCCGATCCCTGCAATCAGGGCCGTGGCAAGGGTCTGTGCCATCTGGATGGTTCCGCTCATCGCTCCGATAGCCGCCGGTTCGGTCTGCGCGAAGGTCTCGGCAGTGGTGGCGTTGTACGCCATGCCCATGCCGAAACCACCGATCGCCCACCCCAAGGTCGCGACACCGATGGGAAGGGCAGTGACAAACAGCGTCGCGGCAATGATCCCGATGCCCAGGCTCAACGTGACCAAGCCGATAATGCTGTCGCCTCGTCGGGTGTGGCTGCCAGTCCGCTGTTCGTGACGACTCTGGGCCATTGAGCCTGCGACCCACACCAGGGCTCCTGCTGCCAGGGTAAGACCCGCCGAGAAAAGGCTCGCGCCTCGCATCTGGGTCATGGCCAACGGGAGGAACACCTCGATGCCAAAGAACGCCAACGACAACACGGCGCGGGTCGCGATCCCCGACGGCACGCCTGGGGCCAATCGAAGTGTTCCTGCTGGCAGCACGTGACGTAGTCCGAGGAACATGCCCGCCAGCCCGACGACCGTGAGCCCTGTGCCCGTGACCCCTCCGCGCTGTTCCAGCCCGAGCAACAGCACGGCAGCAGAGGCAGCTAGCAACACGCTGTAGGCGAGACGCTGACGCATACCGGTTGGAGGCGCGTCCAAGGATGAGCCCAGCTCAGGCAGTCCTCGCGTGGTCATGATCATGGTGACTCCCACGATCGGGATCAATGCGAGGAACAAGGCCCGCCAGCTGGCCGCTTCCATGAGCACGCTGGCCGCAAGCGGTCCGACCAGCGCGGGCACAGTCCACGCCCCCGACAGCAGGGCAAGGGCACGTGACTGCAGCTCCGACGGGTACACCCTGCCGATGAACACGTAGGCCATGCTGAGGATCGCTCCCGCCCCGAAGCCTTGGATGACACGGCCGAGCAGAAACAGCGCCCAGCCCGTCGCGAGGCCGGACACCACGAGTCCTGCGGCAAAGATCCCGAAGCCCGCCAGGTACGGTCCGCGCGGGTTGTGCCGGTCTGCGAGGAAGCCGGCGATCACGGTGTCCGCGACACTGGCCAGCATCAGTGCCGAGACCGCCCACCCTTAGGTGGTCATTCCTCCCAGGTCTGAGGCGATGGCAGGCAGGGCCGTGGTCACGCCCAGCCCGTCGAACGCGACGATGCCCACCGAGACCAGCAGGCCAATGGTGACAAAGCGCAGCCCGGGCGAAAACACACCTTCAGCAGTAGCCGTCATGCGCGGTTCTCCATCGTCTTGTTGTCGGAACTCAACGTCGCCACGGTGAAGTGGTTGTCCTCGCCGGGGTCCTCCAGTTCGTCGACGATGGCGATCGCGAAGTCCGCCGCACTGATGCGAGAGGTTCCGTGCTCGTCCACCAGGAGTGTGTCTGTGCCTCGTTCGTAGTGTCCGGTTCGCGGTCCCGGTTCGAAGAGTGCTGGTGGGCTGACGTACGTCCACCGCTCATGCGGATGCTGCTGACACGCGTTGAACTGCTCTAGGCTCGCCTGCGCGATGGTGCGCCACGCTGCCGGAATGTAGGCGGGGTCGTCGAAGACTCGATGGCCCGGCATGGTGGGGGACCACAGGGGTGCCGATCCGCCCACCACGACCACGCGAACATCATGGATCCGGGCGGCGTCGAGCACGTTCCGGGTGAGGGCAGGCAGAGTGCTCTCCTGGCCCGGCGCGGGGCGGACTGCGACAACGACCGCGTCGGCGTCGCCCAGAGCAGCGGCTACTGAGTCGATGTCTGCGACGTCGACGGCTCGGGATTCGACGTGGGGTGAGGCGTCCTCGCGCGGGTGGCGGGATGCGGCGAGGGCCTGGTGTCCGCGTCGGACGGCTTCGTCGGTGATGGTAGAACCTGCCATGCCCGTGGCTCCGAATATGGCGATCTTCATGCGTTGTCCTTTCGTCGAATGGGTGGTGGAAGTTGCCCCGAGGCCAGGGCGATCAGTGCCGTGGCGAAGCCGACGAGCTGGATCGCGGTGAGCGCTTCTCCCGCGATGAGCGCGCCCAGTGCCGCAGCTGTCAGGGGTGAGAGCAGCCCGAGTAGGGCGGTCGGTGTGACGGGCAGATGGCGGATGCCTGCGAACCAGATCGTGTAGGTCAGCAGCGCCCCGACGAGGCCAAGCCATGCGTATCCGGCGAGCGCGGCGGCGTCGATGCCGGGCGGGATGCCGTCGATCACCAGCGCGGGGAGCAGCAGGATCAGCCCGGCTGCGGTGAGTTGCCATCCCGCGAGCCCGACCGCGTTCACGTTCGCGGGGCGTCCCCACTTCTTGGTGAGCACGACGCCGGTCCCCATCGATATGGCACCCGCGAGGCCGGCCATCACGCCGAGCGGGTCCAGCGCGGCCTCCGGTCCGAGGACCACAAGGCCCACGCCCACCATGCCGACCACGCCCCACAGCAGCCGCCAACCGGAGAGCTTCTCGTGCAGGACCACGACGGCGAGGAACGCGATAACGATCGGCTGCACGGCACTCAAGGTGGCAGCGACCCCACCGGGCAGACGCTGAGCTGCCACGAACAGCAAGGGGAAGAACGCCCCCATGTTCAGTCCGCCGAGCACCAGGCTCTTCCACCACCAGTTGCCCTGGGGGAGCTGGCGGGCAATGGCTAGGGCGATCAGCCCGGGCGGAAGGGTGCGCATCAGCGCGGCGAACACGGGATGTCCCGGTGGGAGCAGGTGGGTGGTGACGATGTAGGTGGTGCCCCAGACCATTGGGGCAAGCGCAGTCGCGGCAATCCAGCCGGTACGTACGGCGGGAGTCGTTGTGCTGTCCGTGCTAGGTGCGATCGTGGTGGTCATGTGATCCACCTTCACA
The DNA here is from genome assembly GCF_030252165.1 of Corynebacterium breve. Classification (NCBI taxonomy): domain Bacteria; kingdom Bacillati; phylum Actinomycetota; class Actinomycetes; order Mycobacteriales; family Corynebacteriaceae; genus Corynebacterium; species Corynebacterium breve. The sequence continues at coordinate 2,469,442 of NZ_CP126969.1, forward strand.
CCAACACGATCATGAGTCCAACGCATGTTTGTCATTCCTGGCATGCACATGGATCATGGATGAATGGAGTTGCAGCAGATGCGTTATGCCGTGGCAGTCGCCGAGGAACGGAGTTTCACCCGAGCCGCCGAGCGCTGCTACGTGGTCCAGTCCGCGCTCAGCCACCAGATCAAGGCACTCGAACGGGAGATCGGGATCCAGCTCTTTGCGCGCACCTCACGCCGCGTGGAACTGACCCCGGCGGGGGAGGCCTTCGTGGAGGCAGCACGGCAAAGCCTGGCCGCTGCCGAGCGTGCCGTCGCCGACGCCGCCGCAGCCGGTGGCGAGGTGCGTGGGTCTTTGAGCATCGGGGTGATACCCACCGTCACGGCCGTCGATGTGCCGTACCTGCTCGCGTCATTTCACACCAAGCACCCCGCGGTTCACATCGCGCTACGCACCGGAGGCAGCGAGCAGTTCGTGGGCGATATCCGCTCCGGCCGCCTCGACGTCGCCTTCCTCGGACTGGCCGAATGCATACCCCCGCACGGGGTCACCACCAAGGAGCTCTCGCGAGAATCCCTGGTCGCGGTACTGCCAGCGGCACACCCACTGGCGTCGAGCACGCACGTGACCCTGGAGGACCTCACGCATGAACGGTTCGTCGACTTTCCCAGCGGTACCGCCGGCCGGGCACAGGCCGACCTTGCATTCAGTGCGGCCGGTCTGCAACGCGAGGTGGCGTTCGAGGCGATGACCATCGACCTGATCCTCGGACTCATCCGCAACGGACTGGCAGCCGCTCTCCTGTCCGCCCATGTTGTCCCCGCAGACCACACGCTGTCAGCCATCACCGTGAAGGACGCGCCACGGCGAGTGGAATACCTCGCCTGGAACGACTTCAACCCCAGCCCCGCCACCACCGCGTTCCTCGACGCCGTCACCCTCCATCAATCACAGTGCGCCGAGCACTCCGCGGTCCCAACTGGCGAGTCGCCATCGTGACGTCTACCTGGCGGGAACGCCCACCGTGCAATGCTCACGGCCACTACGGCTACGACACAGAGTCCCGCCGATGACGTGGCAATCCCGACCGGCACCGCTGCCGAGAGGATGAGCCCGCCCACGAAGCCGCCACCGGCGACCGCCAGGTTGAACACGGTGACGAACACGGACTGTGCCGCGTCGGTGTGCACACCTGCGCGATCAGCAAGAGCTGTCTGAAGCAGGACCGGAGCACCACCGAAGCTCAGCCCCCACGCGACCACGAGCACGACGGCCAGCACCACCCCCGCCTCAGGAGCGACCCATCCGTCCGTAGCGACACCCATCGTGGCGATGCACGCCAAGGTGACCAGGCGGAGCGCCCGGTCAATCACCACGCCGACCAGGCCGATCCCCACCATCGATGCCACCCCGAACACAGCAAGGCCCACATCAAGACGCAACCCCGTCTGGTTCAGCAGGGGAGCGACGTAGGTGTAGAGCATGTTGTGGGCGAGAATCCAACAACCGGTCACGCCGAGCACAACCTGCACCCCGGGCAGCCTGACCACCTGCCTCAGCGGGGCCAGTCGTCGAAGAGTGGTCCCCGGGATGTCAGGGACGACGGCCACGATCCACAGCGCGAGCCCCGCGGAAATGATCGAGATCGCAACAAACACCCACTGCCAATCCATGACCGATGCTGCGAACGACCCCAGCGGAACCCCGCCAGCCAAGGCAATCGGCTGCCTGAGACCCGTGACCGCCAGCGCCCGACCCTGCAAGTCCGGAGACACAAGCCCACGCGCATACCCAGTAAGCACACCCCACACCAGCGCAGCCGCGGCACCGGCCACAAACCGAGCCGCGAGGATCGCAGGGAACCACGGCGCGACTGCCGTCACCAAGTTGAACGCCCCCAGCGTCCCCACCGCAACAAGCAACACCTTCTTGCGGCTCACCTGCTGCGTCCACGCGACCAGGGGAATGGCCGCGACGACCGACCCCATGGCATACGCCGTCACCAACTGGCCAGCAGCAGACTCAGACACGCCCAGCCCACGAGCTAGATCTGGCAGCAGACCCGCCGGAATAGTCTCAGTGAAGATCGCGAGGAACCCCGACGCCGAAAGCGCCAGAAGCGCAGCCCACGGCAGACGACCATGGGAGCCAACCGAGCTTCTACTCATCGTGACATCCGGCGCCCGCGCGTCGACGCTGCATGTCAGCCAGCACAGCCCAATCCCGCGCCGCATGGCCGGACGCAATAGCCTCGCTCAACAACTCAGACAGCAAATCACCCAGCGGGAGTCGAAGCCCCACAGCATCTGCCAGATGCCGTGCCAGGTCAACGTCCTTGCGTCCCAGAATCGGGGTGAAACGAGCAGGCTCATAGGAAGCATCCGCGATCAGGGCCCCGTACATCGAGTACACCGGACCAGGAGTAATCGTCGAGGTCAGCACCTCAATCGCCCGGTGGGCATCGCCACCGGAGCGCTCAACGATGCTCACGGCCTCTGCCATCGCCTGAATCGCCGACGCAATCAGAACCTGGCCCGCCACCTTGAGTACGTTCGCCTGCGCAGGATCATCACCCACCGGCCAAAGCGCCGCACTGAACTCTCTCAAGTAGGGACGCGCGAGCTCCACTGCCTCAACACGCCCGGCAATGACGACATTCAGCCGGCCAGCTTCAGCCACCGGAACCCCACCGAACATGGGTGCCGCCACGTACTCCAAGCCTGCCGCAGTATGCGACCGTGCTGCCTCTGCGGCAAGTGACGGGCTGATCGTCGCCAGATTCACGTGCACCGAGCCCGGCTGCATCGCAGACAGGGCCGATGACTCCACGAAGACTTCACGTACCGCAGCGTCGTCAGATAACACCGACAACACCACCGCAGACCCAAAACCTCCCTCAGGACCTGGAGCGGCAGACGCGCCCAAGGCATCACCACCGACACCGTCCACGTCCGGGTGGAACCCACCACCACGCGGGAGAACCTGTATGTCGCGATGACGCGCGGGCGGGAATCGAACCGGGCCTACGTCATCCTCGACCGTCCCGACGATCACGCCACGGCGCATCCGGGCGACAACCCCGAGGCCACCGCCCGCACGGTCCTCTACGGCGTGCTCCAACACAGCGGTGCTGAGCTGTCGGCGCACGAGACCATCACCGCCGAGCAGGAGCGGTGGGGCTCGATCGCTCAACTCGCCGCCGAATACGAAACCATCGCCGCCGCAGCCCAACACGACCGCTGGACCACCCTCGTCACCACCAGCGGCCTCACTACCGACCAAGCGCAAGCCGTCATCGACTCCGACGCCTTCGGCGCCCTGACTGCGGAACTGCGCCGGGCCGAAGCTAACCACCACCACGTCGACACCCTCCTGCCACGCCTCATCAAGGCTCGCGGGTTCGCTGACGCCGACGACATCGCCTCCGTCATCCACCACCGCCTCGCCAACGCCACTGCTCGACCCGCCGGCTCCGGCCGCACCCGACAGGCACCGCGTCTCATTGCCGGGCTGATTCCCGAAGCCGCCGGCCCCATGACCTCCGACATGCAACGGGCTCTGACCGAGCGCTGCCACCTCATCGAAACCCGAGCAGAAGCCGTCCTCGACACCGCCCTGCAGACGCAAGAACCATGGGCTATGGCACTCGGTCCGATACCCGCCGGCGGTCGGGAGCGGCAGCAATGGCGACGCCGCGCCCTGGTCGTCGCCGCCTACCGAGACCGCTACCAGATCACTGACGATGCACCCCTTCGCACCTCACCCGAGTCAGATGCCCAGAAGATCGACGCTGCACGGGCCCGGGCAGCCCTCGACCGATCGCTGAACGTCGCTCGCGTCGAACAAGATCAAGAAGGCTCTCGACGCGCTCGGACGCAGCGCACGGGACCGTCGCTGTGAGCCAGAGTGGGCTTCGGAGCGGCGCGTCCGTTGTGTCGTTCAGCCTGACCCCCGCTGCTCGGGCATGATGGATAGCACCATGACAGTTCGAGTTGGGCCGGTGACACGTATTTCCTGACACCGTACGCCAGGACGGAGGTAGACGTGGCCGCTCCAGAGGTCTCAGTCAACTTGGGGAATGCGACGCCCCGACGCCTGTTGGTGGATTGGGCGAACGGTCAGGACGCATGGGTGCGTCAGATCACCGCTGAAACGATCCTCTCGCGCCAGGCACCGAGCGATGCGTTGTTGGACGTCGCCTACGCCACCTTCCTCGCTGAGAAGGGGCTTGGCGATGGCGAGGCCCCGGAAGTCCCGAAGCTTGAACTTGTCGCTGCGGATGCTGCGGAAGAGGAGACTCTCGAACTCGTGAGTTTGGCGAACATCGAAGGCGTGAATGCACTCGCCGCAGACCAAGAACTTGACTTCGACCCGGAACTGACTGTGCTCTTTGGGCAAAACGGATCGGGGAAGACTGGATATGCACGGATACTGAAGCGCATCTCGGCTGTGCGGACCGCTGAGGATATCCTGCCGAACGCGCACACCGCCTACTTCGACAGCCCGCCGTTGCCCAGCGCCACCATCCAGTACCGACTGTCTGGCACGGACTCCTCGGTGGTGTGGAAGAACGAATCCGGCCTTGCACCATTCACTCGCATCAGCGTCTTTGACGCGAGCACAGTTTCGCTGCACGTTGACAGCGATCTGGGTTACGTCTACACGCCGGCCGAACTCGCACTGTTTGGTCACGTCGCTGCCGGGCTGCAAGGCATTCAACAACGGATCGCAGCCGAGGTCAAGGCCTTGGCGCTGGGGAGCAACCCTCTGTTGTCGAGGTTTACGCGAGGTACGAAGGTGTATCCCGTAATCGAGACCCTGGGCGCTACCACAGACCTCGCGGAGCTTGATGCCCTGGCAACGCTGCCCGAAGGTGCCGAGGCCAACCGCGAGCGTCTCGAAGGTGACATCGCGGCATTGCGTTCCAACTCGCTCGACGCGATTCTCTCCAGCACGCAGGAGACTGGACGTCACCTCAATCGGCTTCAAGGCGTGCTTACAACGGCAATGAACTTCGATGCGGTCGTCTATGAGAAAGCCCGGACGAAACTCCAGGAAGCAGAAGATCGAAGGACGGAAGCGCGAGAGCGACTCTTCAGTCAGGATGAGCTGCCAGGCCCAGCAGATGAGGAATGGCAGGAGTTCATCGTTGCGGGAGACGCGTACCGCCAACACCTTGACCGCGAGCACTATCCAACTGCCGGTGACAAGTGCCTGTACTGCATGCAGGAGCTCAGCCCGACGGCCTTGAATCTGCTGACTCGCTATCGCACATTCCTCGATGAAACGCTAGCCCGTCAGGTCGAGGCCGCGTATACCGAGGTGCGCAACTCCAGCCTCAGGTTCGACGAAGCCGAACTAACCCGCGCGAACGAGTTCGCCACAGAACAGCGGGATGGTGAAGACCCACCGGCATGGGCCGCTCAAGCATGTGAGGTGCTCGCGGCGGCTCGGGCGGCCGCTCAGGATACCGCGAATGGGAAGCCCGTGACTGGAGGCAACCTCCTAGAGAGCGCAGAAACAGTGGCGTCTAGGGTCGCAACCGAACTGGCTACTGTGCAGGCGGCGGTCCAGCAGATGTCGGAGGACAAAGCAAATGCGGCAACCGCGCTCACCGAAAAACAGAAGGAACTTTCAGAGCTCGCTGCACGCATTGAGTTGAACCGGAATATCGTCGCAGCCCGCGAGTATGTCCGACGCGCGCGAAGAGCGCAACAACTCGACAAGCTCTCACGGGTCATCTCAGGCGGCGTGGCGAAGCAGCTCACGGTCCAGTCCAAACTTGCCAGCGAAGACCTCGTGAACAAGAACTTCGAGACGCTGTTCGCAGAGGAGTGCGCTCGCCTCCGAGCGCCTCACGTCGCACTTCGTTTCCAAGGGCGCAGCGGACAGGCGCAACGTAAGAAGGCGGTCGCCTCCTACAAGCCCTCTGCGGTGCTCTCGGAGGGTGAGCAGAAGGTGTTGGCACTGGCCGACTTTCTTGCCGAGAGTCGGATGCGAGGGACCAAAGCACCTCTGATCTTCGATGACCCGGTGACAAGTCTCGACTACCGCAGACTTGATGAGGTTGCTGCACGCATCCAGAATCTCGCCGAGACACATCAGGTCGTTGTCTTGACGCACAACATCATGTTCGCGTCAGCGCTGATGGCGGCTAGGCAGAATAAGAAGCTCAGGACGAGAATCTACGAGGTGCGCGACGGCGGAGAGGCCAAGGGAATCCTGGCTCCGGACGTCGAGCCGAGGCTCGATACGCCAGCCGATCTGGCCAAGCGGATCAACGTCAAACTTCAAGTGATGACGAGCGCTGAGCCGGTGGTGCAGGATGCACTCATCAAAGAGACCTACGACCTCATTCGCGCTTGGTGCGAAGCCTTCGTCGAGCAGGAGCTCCTCCAGAACGTCACACAGCGGTACCGCAAGAACATCATGATGACCCGCCTGTCGAAGATCGACAGCGCTCGGCTCGATGCGGCCGTCGCAGTTATTGAACCCCTTTTCGATCGTGCTTGCGAGCGAATGACCGGACACTCTCACGCTGCCGAGTACATGAGCACCAAGCCGACTGTGAGCGAAGTGCAGGAAGACTGGGAGAAGGCGAAAGCAGCGCGCTTGGCATACATAGCCTGAGCGGCGGATCGGCGTGGAAGCGGCTCACGGGCAGCTACAGAGCGTGGTCGAGTTCGTGCGCGCGCTGGGCGAAGCCCATTGATCCAGAGCGAAGGCTGGCTTCGACCACAACGGTCGCTGCGAGGTCCGCCACCACGGCATCAAGCTCGGCAAGTCGAAGCAGCTCAAGCGCCCTCAGCTCGCGTGGAGACGGTCAGTCACGGCGTCGTCTGGTTTCGTGATCATCGACAGCACCATCCGTGCTGTGCGCTTGTCCTGGACTCGTCGTCAGATGGAAAGCACACCCGGTCGTGGCCTGCGATTCTATCCCCAGTGCCCATCCCACATTGGCTGCCAGCGCCGCTGGCAGCCTCTGGAACCACAGAGGAGCGCCGAGGTCAGGGGCTGCGGCGCCGCCCCCTGCACAGCGACCATCAGGGAATGAGAAACTGAGTCTTCGCTGCTCTCCCCCCAACTTTGCAACAGCACCGAAGAGACAGTCCTCGAGACGATGGGCCGGATTGAGGCGTGCGCGTTGCAGCATGGTTACGATTTCGCCCTTGCCTTGGAGGTTGTAGTTGCCGAATGCGACGGCTTTCATGTGCCGACCGAGGACAAGGACTTTTGCAAATCATCACGCCTCATTGATTCGCGACAGGCGCCTGATCGCGCATCAGTCCTTCGGTGAGCCGAAGCCGTTCCGTTGTGTGCCATCTGTATTCTTGGCGTAGTGGCTTGTACAGAGGCAGGTCTGGAGGAGGAACGTTCATGGGCTTGGGGAGTCACACGCGTCGGAAGTGCTTTATCTCTTATCATCACGACGATGAGTATGAGGTGCAGCAGTTCATTCAGGACTTCGATCATGACCAAGACGTGCTCATCGCGCGCGGCATCGGGGCAAGCATGGCTGGCGACATCATCCACAGCAGTGATGATGACTACATCAAGGATCGGATTCGGGAGAAGTACCTCCGAGACACGTCCGTGACCATCGTTATGGTGGGCAAGTGCACATGGGCGCGGAAGTTCGTTGACTGGGAGGTTGCGGCATCCCTGCGCAACACGGCGACCGCCGTTCGAAGTGGGCTGTTGGCCATCACTCTCCCCTCAGCTGCCGACTACTACGACAAGAAACTACCTGCACGAGTCGGGGACAATGTGGACGGGGAGAACGGATACGCCCGTTGGTGGAAGTATCCTTCCAGTGCCAGTGGCCTTGCAAGCATGATCGAAACCGCATATGAGTGTCGCAGCACGAGGGATTACCTAGTCGACAATTCGCGAGAACTCCGTTCCTACAACTCCTCCTGCTAATGCCTGGACCGCTGACTGATGCTGACCTTCCGGGGTTCTGGCGAGATGCCGACGAGGCGTCAAGGAATGGACAGAAGTGGACTTTGATATACGAGCGTTTGCGCCTGGGCGGGAGTATTCTGGCAGCACTCGGGGCAGTTTTTTCGCTTAACGCTGGAGGCCTTGATCTGGCAGCACTCGTGGTCCTACTCGGTTTCATGGCTGCGCTAATCGCGGAACTTGCCGCATGGTTGCATAAGCCAGCGGAAAGGTGGTACGACGGTCGGGCGCTTGCTGAGTCAGCAAAAACGCTGGCATGGCGCTACGCCGTGGGGGCTGACCCTTTCCCCGTCGCGTTGGATGCGACGGAGGCTTCGAACTTGCTGCGCGAGCGCTTCGCCAAGATTGGTAAAGGGGTATCAGATCGAATCACGATCACCACACCTGGTCCGCTCGTAACCTCTGGGATGCAAGCCTTGCGTGGGGCTGCTTTCGCCGAGCGCCGTGAGGCATATGTAAAGGGTCGCACGGAGGACCAGCAGAGATGGTATGCGAAAAAAGCGGAAGTCAATCGGAAGTGCGCTACTGGCTGGCGTGTTGCGCTCGTGAGCGCCGAGGTAGTCGCCCTTGTGTTCGCTTCTTTGAGGGTATTTGGGGGGTGGGGAGTGGACTTCGCGGGCCTCATGGCTGCTTTCATTATGGCGGGAGCGGCGTGGGCAGCGGTGAAACAGTTCTCGCCGCTCGCCGCGGCCTATTCTATGGCATCAATGGAGCTTGCGATACAGGCCGACAAGTTAAAATCCGTCCCCGAGAATGACTGGCCGTTAGTGGCTGCGGATGCCGAAGAGGCTATCAGTCGTGAGCACACAATGTGGCTAGCATCTAGGACAGGGAAACAGCCGAAGGTGTAATCCGGAAGGCGCTGCATGGGCAGGAGTCCTTCTAATCGATCCCGAGGGGTGGAACCTCTTGGAAGACTCCAACATCTCTGCCTCTAAATGGCCTTGTGAGTCAGAGTGCCTCAGATTCTTTGGTAGTTTCCGGCTGCCTTCGCTCGCCGTTGGCCTTCGAACGTTGTGTGGACTCTCCCCAGAAAGCACAGCAGTATCGAGTGTCCACTTCGGGTGCACGCCAACGTCGATGATGGCCTCTATTACCTGCCTTAGGAATGCGGTATACGACTAGGTCGTTGTGCTCGTATAGCGGGGACGCGGGAGTTGTCTTTGATCCATATTGCGGCATGAGGATCAATGAAGCTTGCCACCATGTAGATGGCGTTATCAACGGAGTTGAGATGTGTGATTTCACGAAGTATATCGCGTTGTTGGACGATTGATTCGTGGTGAGAGCACCTGTTTCTCATTTTGTAGACGATGACTACAAGAGCTTCGAACTGCTGTCTGCTGTTGGGTTTTTGTTTCAAGGCTTTTTCTACCTGAGGCCAGATGCTCGCCTGATAGTGGCTACTTAAAAGGAAGCGCCAGAAGTCAAAGCTGAGTTCAGCGATGATTTTCCCTGGTGGCGCTTCTCTCCCTCCAGCTCGTCTCTTCGCCTTGCGAATGCTCTTTTTTGCTTCATCGCTAAAGTTTATTCGGTCGTTGTCAAACCATCGTTCGTTGTATCTTTTGGTTAGGGTCGTGTGGATGCAGTTTCGGAGGAGCACTTCGAGATGCTCGATGTCAGCGAGATAGGTCTTTGTGAGGTGAGTATTCCAAAGGTAGAGAGCTTCTGGTGAAGGATGGTCGACGTACCGGCTCATTCGCGCAGATGAAAACCACTCAGATAGCGGTGCCGGGGCTGGTTTTGGTGTATTCATTACGGATCTGTGTTAGTCTTAATCCTGAAAGCCCCGGAGCGATCCCTGCACTACGCAAGTAGGAGTAAATCGCCGGGGTTATTGATGTTTTTCGGGTAATTAATTGGGGTTATGCGACAAAATGTGTGTCCGGGGCTGTTACCCCGTGTCGGGGTTAGGTTCCTATCCATCCTTTCTGTACGCCTAGGTTGTGGCTGTACTCGGTTGGGATAGCGTTGTCGTAGAGAGCTGGTCGTCCTGTTTGCTGGTCGGCTTGGTTTTCGTTGCGGGGCGTGGTGTTAACTTTGGCGAGTGCATCGCGCCCCCAGTTTTGTTCTTTGGCTATTTCGGTGGGTGGTCTGGGCTGTTCGGTGTGCAGATGGAGCCACCATTCGAGCATTCTTCTTTGTCGCTCACCTGCTCTTCCGCGGTGTAGTCTTGTCAGTAGTTTGAGCTGTGAATTGATCGCTCCTTCCAGGTGGTTGGTCGTTGATACCCATTCAAATCCGCTGGTCGTTGGCGTATCTGGCGGTTGGAGGAAAGCAAACAACCATTGCTGCCGGGAAAGGTGTGTCAGGCTGTTGTAGGCCTTGCGCACGGATAGGTGCGTGTATTCACGCTTGCCGGTGGTGATGCTGAGTGTCTTTTCGTCCATCCAGCTTCGGTAGACGGTGTTGAATTGTTGCAGGTGGGCGGTCCATTGCGCCGCTTGGCCAATCGTGCGTACGCGTGTGAGGTCGAGTGCAAGCTTGTAGATTGCTTTGCCAGCATCGGTGCGTGGTTGGGAGGTGACGTACCTGCGAACGACGCGTTGGGCATGGACAAGGCATCGTTGGATGTGGGTTGTTGGCCAGGTTCGTTTGATTGCAGAGTACGCACCGCGACCACCATCGAGTACCACCATGAGGGGAGGTTGTAGTGGCTCTAGAAGTTGCTGATAGGCCGCAGTTGTTTCGTATCGTGCCCATACCCAATTGAGAACGTAGTTGCGTGTGGCGGCGATGAGAAGACATCCGGCTCCTGTGTAGGTTCCGTCGATAAAGACCTAGTCGTAGATGCGGAAGTTGTCGCACTCGTGTGGGATATCGATAAACCAGAACGTGCGAAACCTGCGTTCAAGGCTTCGTTTGCTTATCCCTTTTGTATCGGCGGCTTCTTGCATGGATTGTTTGCCGCAGATGCAGTCGATGAAGACCGCGAAATCTGAACTTAGCCGTTTGTCCGGTCGGGAGTGAGACGCTGAAGCGCCGCACTGTTTGTTCTTGCAACGCCAGCGTACCGTGCCTTTTGACGTGGTTCCATTACGTTTGGTTGGCCCGTGACATACCGGGCAGTGAGGTCGGTTTTTGCTCATCCGTTAAGGGAACCGAACCTACTACCACACGACTACAACCAGGTCCGGGATTGAACGACTCCGAGGTATTTATAAGGGGCAGATCATTATAAACCCACCATTTTTGACCAAGGAGCTGGGCAAACACCAGTTCACTGGACACACATTTTGTCGCATAACCCTTCGTGGGGGTTGTGGAGTGTTGGAGTGGGGATTGCGGGTGCAAGTCCTAGATCTGGGCATCGGCTGAAGCGCGGACCGCTGTTTGATAGGGCTGTTCCAGGTAATAGGTCCTGCGGATAAAGCCAGATCGACATTGGGGCCCGAGCCTGACTTTAGTCATGGAGTCGCTTATGTCCTAGGCGTAACTTGCTGATGTTATGGCTATGCGAAACTTGTCGGATTTCCACCAGATATCGAATTGCCTGCAATGCTGTTCAGAGCAGTAGAACTGTGTGTCGGAGGGCATGGCTAGGGTAAATGCATGGGGCCATTACAGACAAAGGGAGAGTTCTGGTCACCTCAGAACCCCGACAAACATGTTGAGGGAACGTTGATCTGGGAGCCAGGCTCTCGGGCGAGAGTTACGCTGAAATCCCGCCTCATTGACGAGCTGGCAAATCCGATAGAGATCTCTACTATGGGGGTGGCGTTAACAAACAGCGGGGACCCGGCTCGGATCGTTGCGGACGGGGTGCCGCGCACATTGCTTGGTGATACCAAGGCGGGACCAGTCACGTGTGTCGACTCATACTTGCAGCACTTACCAAGCAACGTGTTTGACATAGCAGCAATGTTAGAGCAGACCTGGGACCCGTACACCTTAATTGTTGGGGCGCACATGCCAGACGGGAATACTGCGAAACTTAGCGCTGTACGTTTTATCCTCGATAGCTCCGCATGGTGGAGGCAGATGCCAGACTCTGGTAGCGCGGTGAGCGGGGCCGGTGAGATTGTGTGTGAACGAACCGAAGATGGTCTGGTGTGGTTGGAATTTCGACCGTCGTCCACAATGACTCTTCGCTCGTCAGACCGTGTAGTCCATTCGGTGATGACCCTGATGAAGCTGGCCGTAGACGTCGACCTCACACCAATTCGAATCCAAGTCCGTCGTCAAGGTCAGGCAGACTGGCTTGAAGTGAAAAACAAAGGACAGGATTCGGGGATGCTCTCGTCACCAGATCCGAAGAACCTGCTCGCTCCATCGGCGGTAACCTTGAAGCGGCTCGCAAAGTGGCTAGAGATCGAGCAGTCTATGGACGGCCTCGCCGCAGCTGTTGCGAATCCAGTTAAAGGCGAGGCTATGCAGGTCCAGGGACTCGTGGCATGTTCGCTTATCGAGGGAATCCATAAGCGCATTATTGATTCAAGCAAGAGGGACTACGTCAAACGTGTGCGTGACCTACACAGGATAGCAATGCGTATTGACCCCGAGATTACCAGTCCAGTCGAGAATTGGGATGAAGTAGTCAGAAACGCGCGCAATGATCTTGCTCATCACAACACGGGGCGTTCGTTCGACGAGCAGTTCTACAACTGGCTAATTGCGGAAGCATCCGCGATTTGGGTTCTGAGGCTGTGCCTCTTGTCTCATGCAGGGTTCTCCGACCAGGAGATTGCAGACGCGCTCGGCGAACACCAGCGATATCGCTTTTACCGTGAGAACCTTAAAATGCACGTTAAGGAGCGTGAGGCTGAGCTAGCAGCACAAGATGGCGATCTTTCCTGATTTAGGCAGAAAAGCCACTGTAGGTTGGTTGCTGCTACATAAGTTGATGGTCATCAAATATGCAAAGCGGTTGAGTTCAGGTTAAATGTGCAGTTGGGTTCTAGATTAGCCTTCGGCTGCGACAATGAAATGAGGGTGTCTTGAGCGAGAGCATTGCCTACGATGACGCTGAGGAATACACGTTCAGCAAGCTCGGTGGACACCCTCAGCCGCTATCGGGCCAGCACTTGCGGTGGCTAAACTCGGCTTCCTCGCAGATGGCGGATGAGTACGATGAAGTATTCTCACGCCTATCGATGACGACCGGACGAGTCCAGGAATCCGGCATGCAGGTTGAAGCGGCATGGGCCACATTCCTCGAGAGTTGGTTACCGCCACAGTATGAAGTAGTCAAGAATAAGCACATAGTTGGCGAGATTGATAATGGTGAGCCACCCGAAGAGACGACATAGTTGTCCTTCGACCGAGTTATCCGAGATCCCTGCGATCCAAATCGCATATTCTGGTGGGAGGTCTCGCCGCGGCATTCTCAGTGAAATCAACACTTAAGAGTTCGTCGATTCAACAAGCTGCGCAGTCTTGTGCCTGTCTGCAACGCACGTTGGCTCCAAGGGAAGGCACTCCGAGGAAAGAGCTGACGCGACCGTTCATTTATGGGCTGCTCGCGAGCTCGCATGAATGGAAAAAGCCTTCTTCTCATCCCTTTTACAACGTATCCAAGCAACTTTTTGAAGCTGATCAGAGCTTTGCCGCGCACCCGATTGCATCGCTAGATCTTGTTTGTGTCCCGGATCTGGGTACTTGGAATCACATTACGAGTGTTCGTCCTCCAGTGCCCTCGCACCCGCAAATGTTTGAGGATCTTCCGGCGGGAGAGCAACAAGCCGCAATCGACATGCTTAACTCCATGGAGATTCGATCCGCGTTCGTACTTAACCCTGCACGCCGTGAAGGTGATGTTTTGGCATCGTTCCTCACCTCACTTTATTCGAGGCTCGCGCTTCAAGACCACGAACTCAAGACGCTTGCCAACTCCTTCTCACTCATGGGCGCAGATTCTGGCGGGCGCAACAAGAGTCGAATCTGGGACGCAAGCGAGGTGCTTTCGGCAGGGGTGAGGGAAACTCCGTGGAACCACTGGGACAATTTCACGTTTGGGGCTGAGTATGCAACGACATATGGATGGCACGTTCCTTGGTGAGTGGGTCGTTTGTCAATGTGTCAAGCAGTAAAAGCAGTGACCTCGAAAGGAAGCCCAGTCCATTGTGAAGTTTCGAGACATCGTTCTGATTCGGTGTTTCGGGGCTTCGTTTATCTCTGTGGGTCGGCAAGTTCTTTGATCGTTTTGCCTTGGGTGAGACGTTCATGGCGCAGCGCGTCACCGATGCGGGTGCGCAGCAAGTCGGGCTTGTTTGTGTCGGAGACTAGATAGAGGTGCATGAAGACGAGACTATTTACATTGTGTGGAGCCTGAAAGGCCAGCTTAGTTGGTCTGTAGACCAGCGACGATTCTGTCGAGAGCCTGCAGGTACGCGTCGAATGCTCTTCTGCCAGCGCTAGTCATTTTCATTCGGGTGACGGGTTTCTTGCCGATGAATGCCTTGGTCGCAACAACCAGTTCGGCTTCTTCTAGAATCGCGAGGTGCTTCGACAGCAGCGAATAGCTGATGCCGAGGCTAGTGAGCAGTGTCTGATAATCGACGGATTCCACGCTGTTTAGCGCGCCCATGATGCTAAGTCGCACAGGCGAATGGATCGTTCCATCGATCAGATTGCGGGCTTCTGCAAGATTCATTTCGGTGCCCGTTTAAAGAAGATAAGCGTTGCGACGACTGGTGGAATGAAGACCGTCAAAGTCGCGGGAACGATCCATGGCCATGGAATATCTTCCGGCCCTAGGTTGGTGTGCCAAATGACAGAGAATACGGTTCCTACTACCACTATCCAGAAGAAGATTCCGAGTACGAGGCGTTGAAAACCGTGTGGCCGTGCCTTGGCGGTGACATATATCGCCTGGGTCAAACGGTAAGAGATGAAAATAAAGAGGCCGACTGTCGTGAAATTTATGATTCCGCCCCATTCCGAATATGTGCTTGCCAGGTTGATTACAAGTACACCGGTTAAACAGGCGAGGTAAACCATCCAGAGCGTCGCTTCTCGTCTGTTTATTCCGATAGCTCCGCCCCGACGACGGGCAGATTGCGCGGTTTTGGTGAACTCAGGTGAGCGAGTCATGAGCTTCTCCTTGGCTGGTGGAGAGACCTTGTATTTTACATTCTATTAAGCGCTTAACGGATTGTAAAGTGTGTTTTTGTGCAGACTGGCCGAAGCTTGCCGGTTGTGTTTCCGCAGCAAGGAAAATTATTCACCACGTGACCCGGGAAATTGCAAATAAAAGTTGATGCGTTGTGGATAGTGTATATATCATCGCAGGCTATAGGCTTGACAGCCCGTAGATGTTGCATCAAGTGAGGAATCAATTAATGAAGTAGAGATGAACCAAGGCCATTGGGCAGCCTGTCCGGTCTCCGGTTGTCAGTAAGGAATTGTATGAAACACCGGCCACAAGTGCCTAGACACTCCGTCTATGAGTCGGGTGTCATTACCGCGCTCCAGCGACACGCTTTCCAAGCCGCAGAACGTGCCGGCCACCTTGTCACGACAAGGGGACCGGTGACATGCATCGTGTTCTGCGGGCAGGTTCTAGACATTGAGTACGGCTCAGCCGAAACGATCGAATACTCAGACTTTGAACGCGCGGTTCTCGATTGGGCAACCGAAGTGGAGCAAGCCTTCCATCGTGAAGACACCGCAGGGCTGAGTGATCTCTCGATCGAGGCTGCGCGGGCAATTCGCACAGGCGATTGGCTCGCAGTTCCAGTCAAGCTTGACGACGACCAACTGCTCCGCATTCTCGAAGCGGCCGCAAAACTTGTCAGCAGCGGAAGCGAAGCCAGCAAATTCGTCTGATCCGCCGCAGCGCCATTTGGCGGAATGTCTGGTCTGGAAGATGCGGGAGGATCCCGCTACCTCGCCATTTCCGACGATGCTATTAAGCAAGGTCCTGTCCGTGTCTATAGCTTTACCTGGCCTTGGTCAATAGGGGTGCGGGGCCAGAAGCAACCGTAGTCTGTCATGACAACGCCAACGAAGGACTTGCGCTTATCGACGACGGTGCCACCGCGGAACACCCCGGTGGAGGTAAATCTGCTCTCGACTGGCAAGTAGGATCGCAGACCAACTGTACTGCTGTCACCAATGCTGTTGCCCTGAACGACCAACATTCGCCCAGTTTAACAGAACATGTGAGATTATGGAGTCTCTAATCTGTCGATAAATCGATTTTTGTCAATTGAGTGTTAGATTAAGGGAGTCCCTAAACTAACATTTCGAAGGCAGTGGTTGAATGGTCGTGCAGCGTGGACTGGAGCGTCGTCGTCAGTTGGAGCAAATGGTCGACGATATTCTCAAGACTTCCTCCAATGGAGCACTCCAAATGACGACGGAGTCTGAGGCGATCGATTTCAAAGAAGAAGCGGGACGTCGTCAAGGGAGAGATCTGCTTCCCGGCCAACCTGATAACCAGGTAGCTGCCACAAAGCTTGCTGATGAAGTTGCGTGCATGGCCAACTCTCCTGGCGGCGGCGTGCTGATTGTCGGAGTGGAGGACAAAACCGGGAGGGTCATCGGTACTGAGTTAGATATCGAAAAGCTTCGGCAACGAATCCATTCCGGCGTTGGCGTTGCCCCCAGCATTCAAGACTATTCCGTTGAGGGGCTGCGCGTACTGGCCATCTATGTAGCAGAATCCTCGGAACCTGTTGAAGATACTTCAGGCAGGTTGCGATGGAGGGTAAGCGATAGATGCGTAGAAGTAGACCGATCCGAATGGTGGCAGCATCGGGATACTGTGCGTGGCTACGATCCGCTGGCATCAGCATCAACAAAGACGGCAGCCGATGTTCGTCCAGGGGCATTAGGGATCGCTCGTCGGTGGCGCGGCGTTGAAGACATCACTGACATGGACTTCCTTCGTGAATTAGGTGCCTTGCGAAGTGATGGACACCTGTCGGAGGCGGCAGCGTTACTTTTCACATCGTTGGGACGAGTCGCAGTTGAGCTCACTCAGTTCAATGTGCCCAGCGGTCAAGTTCTCAACCGCGTTCAGCCCGCTAAGGAATTGTCACTCGTCGAACAAATTGATGCCGTCGAGTCTGCGTTAGCCATTATGAATACAAAGATCACTGTGGAAACGGGGCTGAGCCATCGGCAGATTGACCGCATTCCGCAAACAGCCGTGCGCGAAGCAATTCTCAACGGTGTCATCCACCGGGATTGGAATTTGATGGCTCCGACAGACGTGAGATGGACGGATGCTGATTCCATGCTTGAGGTGCGCAGTCCGGGTGGCTTCATCGGCGAAGTTAACGAGCACAATATCTTGAGCCAGCGAGAAGCTAGATACCCTGCTCTCGCGGACTTGTTTCGGGCAGTAGGGCTCGTCGATAAGCAAGGTGTTGGGGTAGATCGAATGTATCGCGCCATGATTAGTCTCGGGCATACGGTACCGGTGATTGAAGAGGTTGCGGGTCCCTATGTACACGTCACCTTGGTCGGTGGACAGCCGAAACGGCCTGTTTTAGAAGTGATGGACGCGGTGCGGCCGGCCGAACGCAGGGATGACTATCGGTTGAGCATCATTTTGCATCAGCTGCTTCATAAGCCTTTTCTTACGATTTCATCGCTAGCTCGTGCTCTGCAATCTTCTGAAGAAGCTGCGCGAGTCGCTCTGCAGGTCGCGCTGCAAACGGTTGTGCGTGGTGCACCATTTTTGCAACGCTTTGGCGATGCGTGGTTGCTCGGCGAAAAGGTGCTTGAGATCCTCGAGCAGGATCATGACCTGGTCACTCCGCTTGTCGCATACCGCGGGACAGATGAGGACGCTGCTTACTCGACGATCAAGTTGTGGTTGGCAGAGAATTCGGGGATTACCACGGGCGACCTCATGACGTTGAGCGGGATGGCCCGAGGAACTGCAAAGAAGATACTGGACAACCTCGTAGCTGCAGGAGACTTGGTGCCTAAAGGCAAGGGAAGATCGTCACGGTACGAGACGGCTCAACCCTAATTCGCCAACTTTTCGCTTTTCGACGAATCACTGTGAGATTAGAGGGGTGCCTAATCTCACAGTGGATGAGAAATGCTGAGGGAATTGGCGATTAACGGCCGTCTCTGTGCGAATGCCGACCCCGAAGCGCACGAACTGGCCGCAGGGATCGTCGATAAGCGGGAAACTAGAGGCGGGTCAGGGCGCGGAGCTGCTCGATGAGGGCAGCTGGTGCGGCCATCATTGCGAGAATGGTGATCAGGGCGCCGACGATGCCCCCAACAAGACCACCGATGAGGCCAGAGTTTTCGCTCGAGCCTGCTTCTGGCTCTTCGGTTGGCTCCTCAGGCGTTTCAGGCTCTTCAGTCTCAACAGGAGTTTCTGGTGCGTCGGTGGTTGGCAGGGGGGCTGCTTCGCCGTCCAGGACTTCACCTGTGTAGAGCGGGTTCGGAATGGTGAGAGTGCGAACTTCGTCGAGGATCTGGTCCGCGTCGCCTTCGGCGACTGCGCCGAAGTCGTACATGGTGAACACGAGGCGATCATCGTACGCATCCAGGTTGGTGCCGTAGTTGTCGTCGCCGGTGACAATCTCGGTTGCGGTCTCGGTGTTCTCGCCCTCGGCATCCCAGCCGTTGTGCATGTCAACGGTGTTGATGTTCCAGAAACCGTCAGGGTGGCCACCAGGAACGCGCTTTTGCATGTAGGCGTCGCCAGCTTCGGCAGGGTAGTGGGTGTGGCCCGAGACCCAGACGGCGTTAGGGAAGTCGCCCATCAAGGTGGTCAGGCGATCGTTGTGTTGGTGGTGAGTGGAGTACTGCGGCTGGTAGGTACCGCCGGTGGTTTCGCCCAGTGGGAAGTGCGACAGGATCAGGACCTGCTTGTTCAAATCGGTCCAGGAGTTCAGGCGAGTTTCCAAGAAGTTCAACTGCTCCTCGGACATTGATACCTCTGGTGGGCGTTGGTCTTCCTGGCCGAGAACGATGCTGTTGCAAAGTTGGGGCAGTAGAAAGACCGGCGTGAAATAATCACAGCCATGGGTATCTTCTCCGGTCGTCATTTCCCCCGTGACATCATTCTGTGGGCAGTGCGCAGGTACTGCCGCTACGGGTGAGCTACCGCGATCTGGAGGAAATGATGACTTCAGCGGGGCGTGCCGGTCGATCACACCACGATTCTCACCGCTGGGTCCAGAAATACGCCCCTGAGCTGGACAAGCGAACTCGGTGGTACCGGCTGGTACCTGACTGGCAGGCCAGTTCCTGGCGGGTGGATGAGACCTATATCCGGGTCGGCGGAAAGTGGTGCTATCTCTATCGGGCGATCACCGCCGGTGGGTATACCCTGGACTTTTACCTCTCCCCGAAGCGTAACGTTGCGGCAGCGAAGCGTTTCCTGGCCAAGGCCCTCAGATCCAATGCGTCAGCCGGGTCCCCGCGGGTCATCAACACCGACAAGGCACCAGCTCTGGCCAAGGCAATATCCGAGCTGAAGGCGGAGGGAATCTGCCCTCAGACGGTGGAGCACCGGCAGGTGAAATACCTGAACAACGTTCTCGAGGGAGATCATGGCCGACTTAAAAGAATCCTGGGGCCGAAGGGAGCGTTCAAAAACCGAATTTCCGCCTACCGGACGTTGAAAGGGATGGAAGCGATGCATTCATTACGGAAAGGGCAGGGCACGATGTTTGCCTACGGGCAACCGAACCCGGATGCGGTGATCGTCAGCCGGGTGTTCGAGGCTGCCTGAGAACGCCGACCCGCAGCGAGCATCAGAGGATGAAGACTGGGTCGTCACGGCTCTCCGCCTGAAGTTTGCAACAGCACCCGTTGTGTTGTGCGCGTGGTGTCACCGGTGCGTCTGCGGTCTCGGTGCGTGTGCACACCCCTCTGCGAGTATGTACGCATGGAATACCTTTTTGACTCGCTAGTACTGGCCCAAGTTTTCTATACGGAGGCTCCTTCTGAGGGACCTTCTTGGTGGGAGTCCACGTGGCATACGATCCGCACGGTGGTGCTCCTTTTTGTGTTGGGGGCAGGTGTGATGTCCTGGTCTCTTAGACCGAACGATTTCGGTTACCCTAGGCTGATCCGTGCGACGCAGGTGCTCGGTGGTGCCCTCGCGTTTCTGGCGTTCTGCGCGTTGGTTCCGATTGCCTTCGGGACGTGCTAGAGGCGTCAGCGGGTGCGAGCGCGGGGGCAGAGGATCACGCTGCGCGACTTTTCGGCGGACACATTTGAGTCGGCGATGACGCTATCTAAATTCTTTTGCTGGGGCCGTGACTTTACTGCGAACATTGATGCTTTGCTTCGGGACACGGGAGTCCCGCGCGTTGACCCGTCCGACGAGTCGTTGAGTTCCGGCGAGCGCGCGCATGCGCGGATTGTTGCCGTCCTCGTTGACGAGTGGGACGCGTTGGACAGTCGCCAACAGCGTGCACTTGTGAACGTGTTGAAGACATCAGCACGTGCGAGTGAGGACGCGGAAAACTACTCCACGCGTCGCTTCGCCGACGGCGTCCAGGAGTAGCCGCACGACATCAGAGGCGACGCGTCACGCGCGTGCATTCGGTATCGGCACCGTTCGTTGTGTGGTGCGCGCGGCATCGCGGGAGATGCTGACGGCGTGTCTGTGTTGAGGCGCTGACGCGAACGCCTACGGCGTTCTTGTCCCCCTTTATTTTCGTTCCCGACGTTTCCTGTCACGTCCTCGTGCTGTCGCTGCATTCGTCGCTTTTCGCGCCGTCTCCCCGCCCGTGTTCGTTTAAGGCCCGTAGGGCCTTCTCCTAATGGTACAGTTGGTACTATCGGCGCAATTGCAAGCATTCCATTGACGGGTGGCGCTACTGCTTGGCCAGCGATCCTGATAGCAGGCGGCGCTGCAGGCCTGACTGCGTATGAATGCGCTCAGATCGGCAAGTAAGACCAAAGCGAACCTCAGCGTTATTCTTTGAGGAAGTTTTATTTCATTAAGGGTCGGTAGGGTGGTATGTTGACACAACAGAAAAAAGAAATGTCCTTGGCGGTTACGAGCTTTATATTAGCTTGTATAGCTTTGGGGGGAATTCTTGCTTTCGAGTTTTCGTTCATGACCGTAGTGCTTGCCGTAAATTGGCTAGTGATCACCTTCATCGCCTTTCGAAAAATTCGTGAAATAAAAAAGAGTCAGACAGTTAACAAGCTCTCAACAAGCAGTTAGCGATGCACAACGTGTCATAATGTCATCAGAGCTCCACAGCATGCGTGTTGCGGAGAAGTAAAACCCGGGACATCCCACCGGACGATGGGGCCCGGGTTGTGCGCTTTCTAAATCGGATGAACGGTAGTTTTTCTTCAATGTAGGAATAAAATTCCGGGACACCACACCTATAATCCACGATCGCTCCACAGCAAGCATCTGGAACCCACAGCATGGGATCGCTCGGTCCGGTTTTATGGTGCATACGGATTTTTGACACTATTTGCTGAGTTCGCAAGTAATTAAGCATTTTCATATCCAAAGTATCTTGGGGCTCTCTGCGTGATTCAATCACCATGGCATCAAGAGACGCTGCACTAGTACACCCACTGAATCCATAGAGGTGCTTGATCACCCATTAATGGAGTGGCAATCCATACCAACAGCAAGGCTATAAAATGAGCGCTTTAGGAATCCTTGTGACCACCGCAAATACACCCTCATTCACCTGAGCGAATTGCAGTATTTAGTCAGCAAATCCAAGACTGTCTTTCACTTCCTGTATCGCAACACTAAGGCGATCAATGTGCTCTTTAGTGTGAGTAGCCATCACAGTTACTCGCAGAATCGCCTCATTACGACGGACCGTAGGATAACGAATCGCTGGAACATGAAAGCCTCTCTGTCGAAGCTTGTCCGAGACTATAGTTGCATGTTTTTCAGACCCTATGTGAACAGGGATAATTGGCCCATTACCAGGCACACCGATCTTTTCCCTCAACCTCTGCTCATTACAGCGAAGTGCATCACCAATGACTGGCTCGTCATCAATGACACGAAGAGCTTCGCCAGTAGCTGCCATGATAGAAGCAGCATTTGATGTCGAATAGACATAAGACCGAGACTGGTTACGCAGTAGCGCAGCGACCGGTTCGGCATAGCATACAAACCCACCGATGCTGTTGCAAAGTTGGGGCAGTAGGAAGAGCGACGTGAAATAATCACAGCCATGGGTATCTTCTCCGGTCGTCATTTCCCCCGTGACATCATTCTGTGGGCAGTGCGGTGGTACTGCCGCTACGGGTGAGCTACCGCGATCTGGAGGAAATGATGACTTCAGCGGGGCGTGCCGGTCGATCACACCACGATTCTCACCGCTGGGTCCAGAAATACGCCCCTGAGCTGGACAAGCGAACTCGGTGGTACCGGCTGGTACCTGACTGGCAGGCCAGTTCCTGGCGGGTGGATGAGACCTATATCCGGGTCGGCGGAAAGTGGTGCTATCTCTATCGGGCGATCACCGCCGGTGGGTATACCCTGGACTTTTACCTCTCCCCGAAGCGTAACGTTGCGGCAGCGAAGCGTTTCCTGGCCAAGGCCCTCAGATCCAATGCGTCAGCCGGGTCCCCGCGGGTCATCAACACCGACAAGGCACCAGCTCTGGCCAAGGCAATATCCGAGCTGAAGGCGGAGGGAATCTGCCCTCAGACGGTGGAGCACCGGCAGGTGAAATACCTGAACAACGTTCTCGAGGGAGATCATGGCCGACTTAAAAGAATCCTGGGGCCGAAGGGAGCGTTCAAAAACCGAATTTCCGCCTACCGGACGTTGAAAGGGATGGAAGCGATGCATTCATTACGGAAAGGGCAGGGCACGATGTTTGCCTACGGGCAACCGAACCCGGATGCGGTGATCGTCAGCCGGGTGTTCGAGGCTGCCTGAGAACGCCCACGCGCAGCGGCCATCAGGGAATGAGAAACTGAGTCTTCGCTGCTCTCCGCCCAACTTTGCAACAGCACCCTCAACCGGTCTTGTGCCAGGGTGGATAGACCGGCCTTATCGGCCAGCCGCATGACCGGAACCAGACCGGATGCGGACACGAGGTTCGGGTCATCGAATGATGCTGACACCGCAGCGGGAGTGTGAGATAGTTGCATCTACGAGATGCTCTTTCTTGATGTGGGATACGGACCTTAGACAAGTCGTATTTTCCCAGATCAGAAGAGCATTTCTTTTATTCCCACGCCGCTGGAACCCGAACTACATCGGTGGATCCGGGCTAAAGGACTCTTATGACCGACATTATTGATCTTCTAACCAACAACCAGTTCGCCACCATTCGCGAGGCACGCCCCAATGCAAAGGCGAACGCCCAGCGCTCCTTCGACGTGCTTTTCGACGACCCCAACGCCCTTCCCGAACGCTACGCCGTGGCCGAACACGTGGCCAGATTGCACGACACCGCTGTTGACTTCTACGCAGAGCTTGCGGAAGAAGACCCCGCGACCGATCCAGCACGTAAGGATGCCGCCATCAAGTTCGCTGACCTGTTGGTCCTGCGACCTGCCGACGCCACTGCGGCCGATGTCGGCGCCCTGCTTGAGCTTTTCGACGAAAACGAGATCGTCACCCTGGCGCAACTCATCAGCTTTCTTTCCTTCCAACTCCGCGTTGTGCATGGAATTCAAACCATCGGCGGACTTGATGTTGCGTCGACGGGCGGCCGTGGCCCAATCATCACCACTCCTCACGAATTCTCTACTGCGCAGCTGGGGTGGAAACCTTGGGTCAAAGACTTGAAAAAGTCTGAACTGACAGCAGAACATCATGAAGCACTGATCAAACCCGAGCGCGCAAACATGCCGTACTTCCGTTTGCTTGTGCGCAACCCGCAGGCGTTGAAAGCACGCACGCTGACTGACCTGGATATTTTCTACAACATCCAGGGCGGGCTTTCGCGTGCCGAACGTGAACTAGCGGCAACAATCACTTCGCGCCTCAACGGTTGCCCCTACTGCGCGTCGGTGCATCAACAGCGCGCTAAGGAAGAAGGCGCGGACTCGGAGATCCTAGACCGTCTCATCTTCGATGGTGCTGACATTGACTTGGGCACTGCGCGGTGGAACGCTTTGCGCGATGCGACCCGAGCTCTCACGAGGACACCGATGGAGTACGACCAGGTGGTCGTCGGCAAGCTGCATTCTGTCGGTTTCGATGATGCTGAGCTACTCGATCACCTGTATGCCACTGCGTTTTTCAACTGGGCGAACCGATTGATGCTGTCACTGGGGCACGCGACGTACTAGATCGCGTTTCCTAAATAAGTGGGCTGGTGGTGCGATACTGGATCGGTGAGTGGCACCACGAGTCAGTTTCGCGTCTTGACCAAACTGCTGACTGTGGCTGATGCGGAAGGAAAAATCGACTGAAACGTCTCCGCGGAGCCTCGATCACCCGTGCTCACGCGGCCCAAGGTTTTGGGAGACATGCCCTAGATCCAACCCAGTTCGCGGGCGCGTTGAAACGCCTCGAAACGATTAGCAGCGTCAACCTTTCCCATTGCAGATGACAGATAGTTGCGCGTCGTACCTGCCGCCAGATGTACCTGAGCAGCAATGTCCTCAACTGTGCCGCCGGTACCGGCAGCCTTGAGAACTTCTTCCTCCCGCGGGGTAAGCGGCGATTCCCCCAAGGAGATTGCCTGCGCAGCGATGTCAGCATCAATGTGCCGACGACCGGCATGCACCGTCCGGATGGCGGCGGCAAAATCCGCAGCCGATGAGGTTTTTGGCAAAAAACCCCGCGCACCAGCGGCGAGTGCACGTTTTAACGCCCGGGGTCGGGCGTGGCTGGTGACAACGAGTACATGCGGTGCGGAATCGAGAGCGAGTAGTTGCCTGGTTGTGTCTATTCCGTCAATGCCACCGAGATTGAGATCCATCACTACCACATCGGCACGTGAGGCACCGGTGGCCATTGCTTTCTTCCACCAGGCGATTAATTCTTCGCCAGAGCCAGCGACCACCGCGATTTCCAGGTCACTTTCCAGGGACAACAGTGTCGACAACGAGCTTGCCACGAGTGATTCGTCATCGCAGACAGCGACGTGGATCATCGCACTTCCTTTCTCGATCGATCTTCGAATTCCAACCGCACTCGGAACGTGTCGGCATTATGCTCCAGATGAATGCTGGATCCTTCTCGCGTGGCGCGGCGACGCAGTGAGTCCAGTCCTCGCTGCGGACCAATGGAATTCGGAGCTCCGTCATTCACCATCGTGACGCTCCCCGGTTTCAGCGTCAGCGTGGCATGACGAGCGTTGGAATGCTTGACAATGTTCGTCGCTGCTTCCCGCACGAACCAGGCGGTGAGATTCCGGTCCTCATCGGGTACTGTCGATACATCGCCGCGGATGGTGAGAGCAATGTTGGCATCGGCAAGCAATGCTTCCATGCCGGCCACTTCGGTCGCGAGATTGACCTTCCGGTAACCGGTGACCACTTCGTGCATTTCTGTGGCTGAGAGTTTCGCTAGCTTCTGCAGTTCGGAGAGCTCATCATCTGCGCGCTCGTCCCCGCGCGCTACAAGCGCTCGGGCGAGTTCTGCTTTTATGCTCATTGCAGCCAAGTGCTGACCGAGTGTGTCGTGGAGTTCTTGTGCAAAACGCAGCCGTTCCTCGGCGACTTTCAACTGGGCTTCAGTGGCTCGAGCTCGTTCGATCTCACGAAAAAGACGAATGGTCCACACTGTCAGGGCGGTCAGCACGGTTAGGCTGGCGAAGAAGAGCCCGACGAACCAGCTTCCGCCCGTTACTTCAGCGGCCCAGCCTGCTAAAAGTCCTGCCCCAACGGCGACCGCCCATCGGACCCGTGTCAACGACCACGGGAGCAGTGCCACCGACCCCACCCCACACAGCACGACTGTAGCCAAAGCAACTCTGGTTGCGTCTGACAAGTCAACCAGCAAAATAACTACTAAAGGAACCCCGGCTGTGACGGCCTGCACCGCGACCAAGACCTTCTGAGCCGTGCCGGCAGAGCGCCTAGGTATCGAATTGAACGCTGGATGCACCGCCACCGCCCAGGTGGTCGTTATGCCCACCACCAGCAGTGCGGCGATTGTGGAAAGAATCAGGAAGGCGCTCAGCTCGTGCGCGACTGCTACTTGAACAAGCGCCACTGCCGAGACAAACATGAGCGCTGGAACGGCAGTAAAAAGCACCGAATACCTTGAATAAGCGATGTACTGTTCGGCGGAGTCGAGCTCATTCCAATGGCGCAAAGTAAACAGGTCCATATTTGCAGGGGTACCTTCTAGCGGTTTGTTTCCCACTTAAAGTAGCAGGTCGCGCACCATACGAGAACTATCGCCCACGCGGTGAGCACCCCAAGATCACTGAGCGCTGCGGTGAGGGTTGGTGCGTCCAGCCACGAAGCCAACGCTAGATCGTAGACCAATGCGAACGGGGTGTATTCGATGACCTCGATGACTTTGTCGGGGAACAATCTGCGCAGTCCCGGCATTGCGAGCAGAGCGATAAGGAATACTGGCATCGAGGTCATCTGGGCAGCTTCAGCATTCTTGGTGAATGAAGCCGTGATCAATCCTGCGGTCGCGGACACTACGAGCCCGAGCAGGACAGCTGCAACTAGTAGGAAAAGATTATCGATGGAAGGTGCGCCGTCGATTATCACGAACACGCTGTAGGCAGCGATGGTCAGTAGCGACAAAATCGTTCCGGGAACCGCAAGGGCGCCCAGGATTTCATGGTCGCGGGACTCCCCAGTGCGCAGACGTTTGAGCACTTTCTCATCACGCCGGGTGGTTGCCGCAGAGATGACCGGATAGAACTGCACGAAAAGAAGGACAAATGGGATCAGCACATCGCTGAGGGTGTTTTGTAGCCCAGTGGTCTCGTTCGTTTGCCGACTGATGAGCGCATACAAAACAAATGACATGAGCAGTGGCAGCACAGCCATAAACAAGAGGGTGCGGTTGGCGAGGAATTGACGCAGTTCGGCAACGATCAATGCGCGAATACGGCGGGCGGAGCTGCCCCGGCGTGGTGGCGCATTCTCGGGGCGTTTATCGACGTGAGAGTAGGTTGTAGTGGTGTTCATGACATTCTCCTTGGATTCGAATCTGCGTTGTTATTGCAGGGCGGTACGGTCGGCGATAGACAAGAACACCGATTCGAGGCTGGCGGTACTGGCGGTAAAGCGACCGAGTTCGAGGTTATGGTCATCTGCCCAACCCAGCAGCTCCGCAGTGTGGTGCTGAATTCGGTCAGTCGAAATAGTCAAGTGTGTGCCGTCGAGAGTGGTATGGGCTCCGGTCAAGTCCGGCAGTGGCGGATGGTTCGGTGGGAGCACTGCGGTGATTTCACTGCTTGCCGACGCGACGATCTCTGGAGTCGTGCCGGCCACAACAATCTCTCCGCCGTGCATGATGGCAACACGATCGCAGAGTCGCTCTGCTTCCTCCAAGTAATGGGTGGTCAGCATCATGGTCACGCCCCGGGATTTGAGCCGTTCGAGGAGCGACCAGACGTTGCGGCGTGATTCTGGGTCGAGGCCGGTGGTCGGTTCGTCGAGAAAGAGAACGCGAGGGTCCCCGACGAGAGCGCAGGCGAGGTCGAGGCGCCGTTGTTCACCACCGGACATCTGACCAACCTTGACGTCGGCGCGGTGGGAAAGGTCAACATCGGCGAGCACTTCGTCGATGCTTAACGGAGCAGCACAGGTACCCGCCCACATCTGTAGTGTTTGGCGAGTCGTCAGCTCAGTGGGCAGTCCACCAGATTGCAGCATGATGCCGAGGTAGGGGCGCAGAGTTTTGCGGTCAGCAAGAGGATCGGCACCCAAGATGGTGACCTCGCCGCTGGTTGGGGCAGTGAGGCCTTCCAAAATCTCGAGTGTGGTGGTCTTTCCAGCACCGTTGGTCCCCAACAGGCCAAAGACCTCTCCTCGAGCAACCGTGAACGATGCGTCGGTGACAGCTGTGTAGGCCTTATCTCCGCTGCCGTAGGTGTGGGTAAGTCCGTGGACATTTATTATCGGTGAGTTATTCATGGCACTCATACTGCCGAGAGATCAACGTCGCAGGTAGTGCAATATGTCAGGAGCTTCGCAATCTAATGTCACAGTCTGGCAAGGACAAATGTCATATGCCCCGCGACTCTGGACTGCAGCCACCGTCTATCCGGTCGGCTCCTAGCGTTTAATGCGGTGGTCCTGCGCGCGATTACCACCTGGCCGAGTACTTTAGGAGACACGCCCTATCTCATTCGCAGATCGACCTTTGCAGATTAACCTTTACCGGGTGGCCGGTTTTGGCCCACCCGGTAAAGGTTAATCTGCAAAGGTTAGTTTGGCGCGGGAGAGGGTGAGCATGGATAACATCATCACAGTGAGCGCGGTTGTGAATCGGCCTGAGTTTTGTGGAGACTACGGGCAAAAGCCTTACTGGGCTTTTCGTGCGGTGTTGATGTCCTCGTAGTCCTGCTCGTATTCGATCGGGGGAACGTCACCGATCGACGAGTGCAGACGCTGGTGATTATACCAATAGATCCAGGATGCCGTTTCCGTTTCGATCTCCCGGGCATCCCTCCATGTGCGTGCGGGGTCGAGGTCGATGAGCTCAGTTTTGTACAGTCCGATCGTCGACTCCATCATCGCGTTGTCCAAGGCATCACCGACCGAGCCGATCGAGCCCTGGAGTCCGGCGTCTGCCAGCGCGTCGGTAAACGCCAGCGACGTGTACTGGACCCCAGCGTCCGAATGGTGAACGATGCCGGTGGCGGTGAAATCCATGCGGGTGCGTCTGCGGCTGAACAACGCGTGTTCCAGGGCCATGAGCACCATCCTGGTGTCCATGACGGTGGTGACCACCCAGCCGAGGACCTGCCGCGAGTAGGCGTCGACGATGAAGGCGACGTAACAAAAGCCCTCCCTGGTCCAGGCGTAGGTGAAGTCCGCGATCCACCACTGATCCGGATGCCAGGGGTAGGTCCACCGACGGTCCACCAGGTCTGGGTGCCGGCGGTGCGCAGGATTGGCCACGGTCGTCTTCTTGCGGTGCATCCCGCGGGACACACCACGAATACCGGTGATCTTCATCAGTCGTTCCACCTGGTCACGACCAATAAGCATGCCGTCACGGATGGCTGCTTTCCAGAGCTTGCGCCGGCCATAGACCTTGCGGTTGTCCTCCCACAATCGGTAGATGCGGTGGGCGGCGTAGGCCTCATCCAACTCGGCGTCGGTGGGGCCGAAGCCGCGGGACTGGTGGGCGTAAAAGGTGCTCGGGGCAATCGCGATGCCGTGGGCAGTCAAGGTCTCGCAGATTGACTCGACCCCGAAGCGGTTCCGGTAGGTGCGGATGAAATCCACGACTACCGAAGTTTGCGGTCGAGCTCCGCCTGGGCGAAAAAAGCTGACGCCGTCTTGAGGATGTCATTGGCTCGTCGCAGTTTGGCGACTTCCTTGGCCTGCTCCTCGTAGGCAGCCTGGAGCTGCTCGTAGGACAGGGAGCCGGGCTGGGGTGCTTGTTCCTGTTGTTCTTGTTTTCGGACCCAGTTGCGCAGGGTGGATTCCTTTACGCCGAGTAGTTCGCCGATTTCTCGGCGGGCGGCTGCTTTGGAGATGTCGCCGTCTTCGAGACGTTCGAAGTACATGCGTACCGCGCGTTGTTGGGTGGCGGTGTCGTACTTGCTGGGTCGTGCCATGCTGATCGTCCTCCTAGGGTAAAACCTAGTCTCCGACCAACCCAGGCCGCCTCAGTTGTCTTCCGCGATGAGATCGGCCGAGTTCTCACTGTGCGCAAGCGAGGCACGGAGAAGTTCATGTTCCCTGGCGGAAAGCCAGAACTAGGCGAAGACGCGCTGTCTGCCGCACTCCGCGAGGTCAGTGAGGAAATCGGAGTGGTCCTGGCGCCTGACCAGCTCGAATTGCTTGGCAATTTCCAGGCTTCCGCCGCCAACGAAGTCGGCTTCGACATCGCCGCGACGGTATTCACCTGTGCGGCGCACGTTACTCCGCAGCCAGCTGCAGAGATTGAGCAGCTCGCGTGGGTGAATCCTACTCGCCCTGAACAGCCGTTGGCTCCGTTGCTCCGCGATCATGTGTTTCCGCTGCTCGATTAGCCCCCGAGCTTGCCGGATAGCTGCTGGAGGCGTTGCTCGCTCGGCCCATCCAGGCCAATGATTTCTACTGTCTTTCCCTTGTCTTGGAACTTCTGGATGATCGAATCCAAAGTCGCCACGGTGGAGGCATCCCAAATCTCGGCTATCATCATGTCGGTGCTGTTGCAAAGTTGGGCGGAGAGCAGCGAAGACTCAGTTTCTCATTCCCTGATGGCCGCTGCGTGTGGGCGTTCTCAGGCCGTCTCGAACACCCGGTTGACGATCACCGCATCCGGGTTCGGTTGCCCGTAGGCAAACATCGTGCCCTGCCCTTTCCGTAATGAATGCATCGCTTCCATCCCTTTCAACGTCCGATATGCAGACGTCCTGTTCTTAAATGCACCTTTCGGCCCGAGGATCCGCTTTAATCGACCGTGGTCACCTTCCAGCACGTTATTGAGGTATTTCACCTGCCGGTGTTCCACTGTTGGCGGGCAGATCCCCTCCGATTTCAACTCGGCGATTGCCCTGGCTCGGGAGGGTGTTTTATCGGTGTTGATCACTCTGGGATACCCGGCTGACGCATTGGATCTGAGGGCCTTGGCCAGGAAACGCTTCGCTGCCGCGACGTTACGCTTCGGGGAGAGGTAAAAATCCAGGGTATACCCACCGGCGGTGATCGCCCGATAGAGATAGCACCACTTTCCGCCGACCCGGATATAGGTCTCATCCACCCGCCAGGAACTGGCCTGCCAGTCAGGTACCAGCCGGTACCACCGAGTTCGCTTGTCCAGCTCAGGGGCGTATTTCTGGACCCAGCGGTGAGAATCGTGGTGTGATCGACCGGCACGCCCCGCTGAAGTCACCATTTCCTCCAGATCTTAGGTCAGCTCACCCGTAGCGGCAGTACCACCGCACTGCCCACAGAATGATGTCACGGGGGAAATGACGACCGGAGAAGATACCCATGGCTGTGATTATTTCACGTCGCTCTTCCTACTGCCCCAACTTTGCAACAGCACCCCTATTGACTAGATGGCAACTGTCCTTTACATTGAGTCATGTAAAGGAAACTTGTCATTAAGGATGGTTAACTATGGAAGACCGGAAATCGCAAAACATGACGTTGGTTGTCTGTGGGCTGGCGCTCAATACCGTCGCGGCGCTGATGTTGGAGAGCTTGCTCGGTTGGATCTTCGGGATTGTTGGCGTCGCGCTAATTCTTGTAGCCGTGTATCGCATGGGCCAGGACCGGCAGGCCGAGCGCCGTCGGGCAAATTCGGATCACTCTATCTAATAAAAGCGTAAGAGAATCTTATTCGTTATTTGAAAGAAGCATTGAGCGGTACTGGGGCTATCGTCAATGTTTCGCAGGCGTGCTGGGCTGGTTCAGGGTGCATGCGAATCTACTTATGTAACGAGCTGGGAAAGTCGTGTGATAGAAACTTAATCAAAATTAAGCCAAAATTCAGGTGATACGCTTTTGTTCGTCAGGCACACAGAGCCAGGCACGAACATCAGTCAGTTGCTAAAGTCCCGTGACTTTAGCCACACCCACTTGAAGGAGAAAACCATGGACGCAACTACAGCTGCTTGCCCAGGAACCACCCCAACCAACCCATACGCGCCAGGCGGCAACTGCGGTGGCGGCGGAACCGCACCAGGCGGCGATTGCGGCGGAACCGCACCAGCTGACAACTACGCACCAGCTGACAACTACGCACCAGCTGACAACTACGCACCAGCTGACAATTACGCACCAGTCGAGGACTGCCCAGGCGGCGACTGCGGTGTCGAGGGAGTCGACGAGTTCGCAAGCCTGCTGACAGACCTCGAAGGCCTCTTCGCAGCATTGTCCTAAAGCTGTCCCAAAGCTGTCCCAAAGGCAACTTTGCACTAAAGAGGTCTCCGTTCAGACTTCTTGAATCCTCCCGTTTGTGCCTGCCAGCACGCGGGAGGTTGTGCGCATCTCATGGACAATGCGTTACTAGCCTAGCGCATTCGGTCCGACAATAAGGATCAGTCGAGTGGAACTTCTTGTCTTCCTTGTCTCTCTCGTCTTGAAGCTGTGGCACCTCGTTCTTGCCGGTGTGTTGCGAATCGATGCGGTTCAATCCTGGGTTGCGTCCATCGTTTTGCTGGTAGTCACCGTGCGTGGTGTGATCGTGCCTATTGCGTGGCGGCAGCGTCTTTCGGCTCGTCGGTCGGTGCTGATGCGCCCGGAGATAGCCGCGCTGGAGAAGCAGTACGGCGAGTCTGTCCAGCCAGGAGATGTGTTTGCTCTTGAGGACGGTAAGAAGGCAATTCACCAGAAGTATGGGTACACACCGCTCGCGGGTTGTATCCCTCCGCTAATTCAGATCCCCATCATGATCGGCCTGTACCGCCTGATTTTGTGGATCGCCCGCCCCGACCAGGAGCGCCTTGCCAGCGGCGTCGGAATCTTGAGCGCCACCGACGTTGAGCAGTTTCAGCAGTCAACTTTCAACGGCATCCCCATCCCCGTGTATTTGGCGATGTCGGACTCGGAACTCAGCCGGCTTGGTGTCTCCGCTAGCGCGGCGCGCGACTTTATGGTCCCGCTTCTTGTCCTAGCCGTCTCGTTTACAGCCGTGAATATGATCGTCTCGCTGGTCAATAGCTACAACACGATGGATTGGGAATCGAAGATAGCCCGCCGCGGATTCAAATTCATCCTGGCCATGTCCCTGATCGTGCCGGGGTTTTTGCTGTGGCTCGGTCTGCACGGCCCGGTGCCTCTAGCGCTGATCGTGTACTGGTTTACCAACAACTTGTGGACGCTTACCCAATCCACCATCATCCTGGTCATTCTGCGCGCGCGCTATCCGGAGGGCGCTGAGCACAAGCGGAAGAGGCTGGCGGACCGCCGCGAACTTGCCCAGGAACGGGCCCGTCATGAGCGGGCTTTACGACGAATCAAACGTTATCGGCGGGAGATCCGTCGCGCGAAGAGTCGTCGTCAAGCATGGCATTTGCGCAAAGAGCTCACCGAGTACGAGGAGACACTGGCCGCCGTGGCTGAGCAGCAGGCCGCGCGGGACAAGGCGATTGCGAAGCGCCAGTCGCAGCTGCGGATGGCGAGGAAGATCCAGCGGGCAAGCAACGCGGGGAAGCACAGGCGGGGTAAACACAGACCAAAACCTTCGCCAATCCCGCTGTACATGCGGGTGTTGGCGAAGGTCATGAAGGTAATCAAGCCGGTGCGCACCGGGGTTGCGAAGGTGATTCCGCGCAAGCAACGTCTTGAGGTGCCAGCGGTTCCGCCGACTTGGCGACTCTAGCCTGCGACAGCCTTCGCTTCGGCGAGCGCCTGTGCGCGCTCTTCCTGGGTCAGCGCCTCGGAGGAGGACACTATGGTCGCCGCCGCCGGGGAGCGCGGGATGATTGCGGTGCAGATCGCGCCGATCAGCGCAGCGCCGGCGAAGATGTAGAACGCGTAGGTTGGGCCGAGGCCAGCGCCCAAGATCAGGCCGCCGACCAGTGGGCCGACGATGCCGCCGAGGCGTCCGAAACCTGCGCACCATGCCACGCCGGCCGCGCGGGATGCGGTGCCGAAGTAGTTCGAGGTCAGGCCGTAGGTGAGCACCTGGGTGCCTAATACGCCGATACCTGCGAGTGCAATCGGAAGATACATCGGGGCGACGGTGTTGAATTGCGGAAGGATCGCCAAGGACAGCGCCGCCAGACCAAACGTCGAGGTAATCACGGCCTTCGCACCGATCTTGTCAGCGATCCAGGACGCGAACAGGCCACCGAGTACCGCGCCGCCGTTCAAGGCAAGCAGAGAGTACAAGGAGTCATGCGCGGAAGCACCGTTGGCCTGCATGATCTTCGGCAGCCAGGTGTTCAGTCCGTAGGTGGACAACAGGCCGATGAAGGACATAGTGCCAATCAAAATGGTGCCCGGCAGGTAGGAGCGGGAGAAGATGCCGGCAAAGCCACTCTTGTTCAAGTCAGCTGCTTGCTTGGAGTTGGTTTCTTCTTTCAAAGCCGCGACTGGTTCGGACATGAACTGCGCCTTTGGCAGGCCGAAGCGCTCGCAGGTAGAGGCAGCTTCGTCGGCACGGCCGCGGCTCATGAGCCAGCGGGGGGATTCCGGCAGTGCGACCAGCGCCAGTGGCAAGAGGAAGAGCAGTGGGGATGCGCCGATCATGAAGAGTCCGCGCCAGCCGATGGCGTCCTCGAGCACGAGGGCGAGCAGCGACGCCATCACGCCACCTGCAGGAACGCCCGAGTAAACGATCGCGTTGAACAAGTTCTTGCGGTTCGCCGGCGCGAACTCCGCGATGACAGCACCGCCGGTAGCGACAATAACGCCCACACCAAGGCCGGTGACAAAGCGCAGCGCGCCGAACGCGAAGATCGAGGTGGACATCGCGGTCGCTGCCATGCCCAGGGAGAACCAGATGATTGCGACGATCATTACTTTACGACGACCAAGGCGGTCGCCCACAGCACCTGCGCCGAGGGCACCGATCATCACGCCTATCATCGCCCATGATCCTAGGGTGCCCGCCACTGCAGGGGAGAGCTCACCGATGTGGGAGGGGTCGTCGAGAAGCGTGGACAGAACGGCACCGTAGACCACGAGGTCGTATCCATCGAAGAGGATCGAGATGCCGACGATTGCTAGCACCAAATAGATGGTGCGTCGGTGTGCGCCGGACGCCCAAGTCTGGTTGGGGGTCTGCTCTAAGGCGGTGGACATAGTGCGCTCCTTGAGTGAATGTGATTTGTGATACCAGACACATTCAATCGGGATTGTCTTGTGTGTGAAACTAGGGAAGTGCCCAAAGCTGCACTGGGGGTGCAAGTGCGCAACTCGAAACTACTGGCCCTCCAACTCCTTGATCCGCGCCTTCAATTCGCGGATTTCTTCGATATAAGGGACCAGGCGCTCGTCGATAGTGTCTTTGGTCCAACGTGGCTGGATATGCTTCACGCAGTTCTTGTCCGTAGCGGTAACACTGACGACGATCGCACGTCGCGAAGGCTGATCCGTCAGAGAGCGCAGCAGCTCGGGATCATCCTCGACGATTCGCGCATGCCCGAACACCTTCAGGCGGCGACGGGTGGGATAGTCGATAAAGAACATGGCGACGCGGCCGTCGCGGTCGAGGTTTCCGGTGGTCACATACTGGTTGTTTCCGCGTAGCTCGGCCCAGGCAAGCGTGGTCGGGCTGAGCTGCTTGACGAATCCCGCTGGCCCGCCCCGGTGCTGGATGTATGGCCAGCCACTTCCGGTGACAGTGGAAAGGAAGAATGAATCGGCGCCCTTGATCTGTTTCAGGTCGCGGGGATCAAATTCGAATGGCCCCTGCCTGGTGGGAAGCGTTGTGCTAAGCGTGTTCTGACGGCGGCGTACGTGCTCGTCGTAAGCCAACTGCTCATAGGTGATGTCTTCCATGGCGGGGCCTCCTCCGGTGGTTTTAGTTCATGCTAGCCATCTTTTCTGCGACCGCGGGCTTGAATGCGACGAAAAACGCCATGAGTCCGATGGTGATGAAGATGTGGCCCAAACCCGCGATGCCGGAGATGGCGGGGGAGATGTCTGACTCGGGGGTGCCCTGGACGGTGACCATGCCGTGGATCAGCATCATGGTGACAGTGGTGAGTACGCCGATGTTGTAGGTCCAGAAGAAGACGGCAAAGGATTTGCGGCCGGAGAGGTGGAAGACCGCGTCCAGTAGCAACACGATGAGGAACACAATGAATCCCAGCGTGAGCAGGTGGGTGTGCAGGACGTTGAGTTGGGAGAAATCATCGAGTGGGAAGTCGTTTCTCTTGGTGTACTCGCGGAAAAATAGGCCTGCGAGCAGCCCGAGGACCATGTACGACAAGGGAGCATAGAAGTTCTTGACCATAGCCTTAAGCCTATGATCTGCGGTTTTGTTTCACATCGGCTGGCAGGTTGGCTTTTCGGTCAGCCGAACGGTTGATTGGTTTGTGTTTCGGGGTGGAACTAAAGGTGGCCTGCCCACGAGTTATTGCCGGGAATATTGTCTGGAACTTATGCTTGTTAGAATTTTCCGAACCATCCTGGAGCCGCTATGACGACGACTACGAGTTCTCAAGCTCATCCCGAAACGCCACCGAGGAAAAATCAGCTCATTCCGATGCTGCTGGGTCCGCTGCTGGGGCTGGGCCTTTTCTTCCTCCTCCCCGACACCCTCGAAACTCCGGGCAAAGCAGTAGCCGCTTGCGCACTATGGATGGCGCTGTGGTGGATCACCGAGCCGGTACCCATCCCTGTGACCTCTTTGCTGCCGATTGTGCTGTTTCCACTCTTCGGTATGGGAACACTGCAGGAGGTGGCCAGTCCCTATGCGAACTCCGTCATCTTTCTCGTCCTAGGCGGTGTCCTACTGGGATTGGCAACGGAAAAATCCAACCTGCACATCCGCATCGCGCTTCTGACGGTGCGGTTGGTGGGTACAAAGCCTTCCCAGATCGTGCTCGGACTGATGATTGCCTCGGCGTTCATTTCTGCCTGGGTGTCCAACACTGCGACCGCCGTGATCATGGTTCCGATCGCCTCATCGATTCTGCACCTAGTGCGTTCGGTTGATAAAGACGCCGGGGGCACAAAGTTTGCCGCGTCTCTGCTGCTCGGCGTGGCATACGGCGTGACCATTGGCTCCACTGCAACTCCGATTGGGCAGCCCCCGATGGCGCTGATGAAGGCGTTCTTGCTGGAAACATACGACTTCGATCTTTCTTTCGGCCGTTGGATGCTCGTCGGCGTGCCGTGGGCGATCGTCATGGTTGTGTTGGCTTGGCTGGTGTTAACCAAGTTTGTGTACCGCCCTGAGGTGGATGAAATCCCAGGTGGCAAGCAGCTCATCGCTAATGAAATCGCCAAGCTGGGACCGATGAGCACTGCCGAAAAGCGGGTTGCAGCGGTCTTCTCGGCGGCGATCATCTTCTGGGTAGTTGTGCCGTTCATTAGTGAGATTCCCGTCGTGGCGGAGTACGTGCCGTGGCTAGCTAGCCTCTCCGACGCACAGATCGCCGTTGCCGCAGCTATCTTGTGCTTCATCGTTCCGAATGGTGAAACTGGTGGCGAGCGCGCGTACTCACGCCTGCTGCAGTGGCCAGATGCCAAGGAAGTCCCGTGGGGGCTGCTGCTCCTGTTCGGCGGTGGTCTGTCGCTGTCGGCAATGTTCACTCAGACCGGATTTTCCGAATGGGTGGGTGAGCAGGTTGCTGGCCTTGCGAACCTGCCAGCCTGGGCAATCATCCTCATCGTCATGGTGGTCAGCCTCGCCTTGACGGAACTGACCTCCAACACCGCAACCGCGGCTGCGTTCTTCCCGATCTTCGGTGCAGTTGCTGTCGGCGTGGGCATTGACCCGTTGGTCATGACGATCGTGGTGACTCTCTCCGTCTGTTCGGCGTTCATGCTCCCAGTGGCAACCCCGTCCAACGCAGTGGCGTTTGGTTCTGGTGACATCACCATCAAGCAGATGGTGCGCGCAGGCGTATGGATGAATCTGGTGGCTTTGGTCCTGATCATGATCGTGATGTACACCCTGGTGCCGCTGGTGTTTGGAGTGTCTATCTAGTTTGGGGCCGCTGTCGTCGCCAAGCTCGGGCTCAGGCGACGACGGTTCGTTCGCGATTACGTACATTGCAATACCATGTACCGCGGTGTAGCATGTACCTTGTAATGCAAAGTACCTAGGAGGTGCCATGGCCCCCAAGAAGCCGCCCACCCAGCTGCGCAAAGGTGCGATCGAATTAGCGATCCTCACCCTGCTTGACCGCGAAGAACTCTACGGCGCCGAGCTCCTCGAGCGACTTTCCAGCTACCCCGGCCTCGCCGCCCCGTCCGGAACCGTTTACCCGCTACTCACGCGACTCACCACAAAAGAGCTGGTCACAAGCCGCTGGGAGGAATCGCCCAAAGGCCCGCCACGCAAGTACTACTCGCTTACCCCGCAAGGCCGAGCGATGCGCGACCAACTCGCCTCCGACTTCCAACAAATCACCGAGGACATGCTCGCCCTCCTGCACCCCGAAAGGCGCACACCATGAACCGCTATCTCGAAGCCATTGCTGCAGCCCTGCGCGAGCAGCGTATGCCACGTCGCCAGATCGACAGTATTGTCGCTGAGCACCGCTCGCTTATCGACGACCTCCTCGCCACGGACACGAATCTCACCGATGAACTGGGCGCCCCGGAGGTTTACGCCGCCGAGGTCGCGGCGGGGATCCAGCGCCGGGAGCCGCAGCTTTTGGGTTTCGTTCCCGTGAACCTGCTCGGTGCCTTCTCTCGGGACTCCCGCCGCAAGATGTGGGACCCACAAGACCCACGAGTCTTGCAACCGCACCAGCTAGGAATCGGCTGGTCGATCAACTGGGGAGCCGTGGCGGTGAAGCTCGGCCTGATCCAACCCGACGATATCGACCACGACGTCATTGCCTCCATTCCGCGGCCAGCTTTGCGAGCGGCTCAAGCGGTACCAGCTGTGGTGACTGCCGCCCAGGGGTGCATGCTGGTGCGTCGTTGGCGTTCATTGCCGGATAGTGTTCACACTCAGTGGGCGATGGACGGTACGCCTAAGGGAGCGAGATGCTCGAAGAACGCACTCAGCTTGAGCCTGTTTGTGAGTGCTGTCGCCACCGCAGCTGCTCTGATCCCGGCTATGCGCGGTGACCGGGAGGACTCCCTCAACGCCGCCTCCCTGGCCTCCGTCGCTGCGGGTATCACTACTGGTCAGCTCGCTGGCGCTGTCGCTGAAGCTGGTGGCGACGAGCGCGCCGGCAACACCGCCCTCGGTGTGATCCTGGGGTCGCTGGTGGCCTCCGTCGCTGTGATCACCGCTCCGATCTTCGCTGGGCTGCGCGCGGTGTGGCGCCGCGAAGGTGTGGCGTAATTTCTCGCACATTGACCTCTGCAGAATGACCTTTACCGAGTGGGCCGGATCCGGTTCAATGGTAAAGGTCGGTCTGCGAAGGTCAGTCTGGCGGGGGGAGAAGCAGGAGAGCATGGAGAACATCATTACAGAGAGCGCGGTCCGGTTCCATGCCTCCGCTGCGAACGAGGCCGGTTTCGACATTATCGCGACCGTCTTTCGCAGCCCCTCGCACGTCACTGAGCAACCGGCCGCCGAAATCGAGCAAATCGCGTGGGTTGCTCCCGTGCATCCTGACCAGCCCCGTGCTCCGCTTCTTCGCGATTTCGTGTTCCCCCTGCTGCAATAGCCAAAGTGCGAGCTACAGTCTGACCAGCACCACCGCCGCCGCGAGACCCCCGAACGCCAAAGTGACCTTTGCAGACCGACCTTTACCAAGAGGGCGACTATTGCCCACTCGGTAAAGGTCGGTCTGTAAAGGTCAGTTTGCCAAGTTAGCGCGCAGCGCCCGACGCAGCGCCCGACGCAGCGCCCGCCCCAGCGCCAGCCGCCTCCGCATCAGCCACCCGGGCACCAACGCCCGCAGGCTCTTCCTCATGCAGCGTCGGACGCAGCAGCAACATGGCGATCACGATCACGATCAGGACCGATGCCTCGTGGACCAGCATGCCGATCGACATGGTGACGTCACCCAGGAGCACGCCGGCCAGCAGCACAGCCACGGTGAACAGCGCGATGCCGATGTTGACCTTCATGGTGCGCACGGTACGCTGAGCCAGACTCAACGCGTATGGCAATCGTGGCAGCTTGTCGGCCATCAGCGCGATGTCGGCGGTTTCGATCGCGGCGGGGGAGCCAGCTGCACCCATCGCCACGCCGATGTCGGCCTGGGCGAGCGCCGGGGTGTCGTTGACGCCGTCGCCGACCATGGCCACGGTGAGACCTTGACCCTGCAATTCCTTCACGATGTCCAGTTTGTCCTCGGGCAGCAACTCGGCGCGGACTTCGTCAACTCCCAGCTCAGCGGCCACGTTGCGGGCGACGCGCTCGGCGTCACCGGTCGCCATAATGACCTTGACCCCGCGCTTGTGCAGCGCATCCACGGCAGCAGGCGCATCGGCACGGATGGTGTCCGCCACGGCGACGATGCCCACAGCTGCACCATTTACACCCACATACATTGCGGTCTTGCCCTGCTCGTTGAGCTCCAAGATGCGCGCATTATCAGGCGCAACCTCGAGTAGTTCGGCGGAACCCACAGTTACCGAGACACCGTCGACCTCTGCAAGGATGCCCTTGCCGGTCACAGGTTCGGCGTAATCAACCATGTCCACCTGCAGTCCGCGGTCCTCGGCACCGCGGATGATCGCCTCGGCCAGCGGGTGCTCGGACGCGGTCTCGGCGCGCGCCGCCAACGTCAGTACTTGCTCGGCGGAGTAACTCGGGTCCAACACATCGACGTTGGTAAGCACTGGCGTGCCGTTGGTCAACGTGCCAGTCTTATCGACGACCACCGCGTCCACCTTCGCCGAAGTCTCCAGGTACTCGCCGCCCTTGATCAACACACCGTCCTTGGCTGCGCGTCCGATGCCTGCGACGATGGATACCGGAATCGAGATCACCAGTGCGCCAGGGCACGCGATGACCAAAAGCGTCAGCGCAAGTTCGGTGTTTCGCGTAATCAGGCCGACCAAAAGGGCCGCGACCATCACGCCGGGGGTGTACCACTGGGAGAACTTCTCCAAGAACGTCTGGGTCTTCGCCTTGTCATCTTGCGCGTCCTCAACGCGGCGGATGATTTTCGCCAGGGTGGAGTCCGCGCCAATGCCCACTGCCTCCACGCGCAGCACTCCCGAACGCAGCCAGGTACCTGCGAAAACCTCGGAGTCCTCGGCCTTTTCGGCCGGCACGGATTCGCCGGTAATGGTTGCCTCGTCCACGCCACCGCGGCCCGACACGACTCGACCGTCTACCGGGATCTGCTCGCCGTTGCGCACCAGCACGATGTCGCCGGGGACCAGCTCCCAGATTTCCACCTGCACGGGCTCGTCGTCGCGAAGCACTGTCGCGGTTTCAGGGGCCGCATCGACTAGGTCCGACAGCGCCTTCCGGGTCTTGTTCAACGTCGCGCGTTCCAGGGCCTTGCCCAGCGCGAACAGGAAGGTCACCGCCGCGGATTCCCACCAGTTCTGCAGGAATAGCGCGCCGATGGCCGCCACCATAACTAAGAGGTCTATCGAGATGACCTTGATCCGCAGCGCCTGGATCGCCGACACCGCGATCTGCCAACCGACGACAACCGCGGCCGCGATCATGAGGGCGTCGGAAAGCCTGCCTTGCGTGAGCCACGATGCCACGATGAGCAAGCCTGAGACTATCACTACTCGCCATGATTTCATTTTCTTCACATCTTTCTGTTCTAGTTGCTGACACTTCACACGCTATGGCCTGGCGCCGAGGCAGTCCTTGACCCAGATCAATCAGCGCGAAATTAGCTCTGACATGCACAAAGCCCGCTTAGCGACGATGCGTTAAGC
This sequence comes from Corynebacterium breve, assembly GCF_030252165.1. Lineage (NCBI taxonomy): Bacteria > Bacillati > Actinomycetota > Actinomycetes > Mycobacteriales > Corynebacteriaceae > Corynebacterium > Corynebacterium breve. The sequence goes on from NZ_CP126969.1 coordinate 2,510,785, forward strand.
GGGCTTCGAGCCTGCAGTGGGTTTAGTAAGCGGATGGCTTTGCGGTGTAGCCGACGGCCGCGACTGCGTCGACAAGCTCCTTCACCGAGACCTTCTCTGCGTCGTGGTCGACCAGGATGCGTCCGGAGGAGAACTTCACCTCAGCGTTGTCCACGCCATCAAGGCCATTGAGCTTGGTCTCAATCTTGGATACGCAGCTTGGGCAGCTAAATTCATCGGAACGAAGAGTGGTGTTGGTGGTCATTGTGGTTTCCTTCCTTTCATTCGCAGAGCCCCTGTGGCCTGCTGTCATGATTGACACTATGAAGGAAACCGCGCTCGGTCTTTGACCTAGATCAATTAGCGCTCAATCCGCTGGCCAGGCGCTCCAAAGCAGCATTATCGACGAGCGAAATCCACTCCCGCCCCGAGTCAATCAGCCCCTCCTTCTTCATTTTCGTCAGCGCGCGCGATGCTGACTCCACGGTGGTCCCGGCCAGCCCCGCGATGTCGTCGCGACGCAATCGCACCTGCAACAGGCTGGAACCGTCGCGCCGTTTCTGGCCCAGTTTGCCGTCGAGATACAGCAAGGCGGCGGCCACGCGCTGCTCCACCGTCAGCGACACGAGTCCCGCCTTGCGCTGTGTGAGCTGGGCGATGCGGGTTTGCTGCTTCGACAGGATGGACACAGCGAGCTGCGGATGCTTCTCGACGATCGTCCCCAGCGCCTCCCCGGAAAAATACAGCGCACAGGTGGTTTCCATCGCCCACGCTGTCTCGGTCGCAGGCGCGGGGCCGGTGCTGAGCGGGCCGACGAGGTCGCCGGGAACCGCGATGTCCACGGTGAGCTCGCGCCCGTCGCTGGTGTCGTGCGTGATGCGGGCCCGCCCTGACGCGATCATGTAGCTGCCGGTGACTTCCTCGCCGGTCATCATGATGGGGTCGCCTTCTGCCCATGCCCACGCGGTGAGGTGGGCGTCCAGCGCCTGGTGCTCCTCGGGTGTCAGGTACTTGGTCAGCGGGGAGCGGGCCAGCACCTTCATGCGCACGTCGAAGGAGCACTGGTGTGGTTGCGCGCAATTGTGACGGACGGGGTTTCGAGCCATGTCTGTCATGATAGCTATGTTCGGCGCGGGGCCGTCTCGCGCTAGATTGACCTTTACACAACGGCCTTTACCGAGTAGCCGGCTGTGGCCCACTCGGTAAAGGTCACTCTGCGGAGGTCAGTTTGGCCGGGAAGCGGCCGCGGGCACCCCGCGCACTAGTCGCCGAGCTGGCCGGTGAGCCTCTCAAGACGGTAGCGACTCGGGCCATCGATGCCGACGATCTCCACGGTCTTGCCCTTGTCCTGGAACTTCTGCGTAATGGAATCCAATGTGGCCACAGTGGAAGCGTCCCAGATTTCGGCGGCGGTGAGGTCGATGATGATGTGGTCGGCCTCGTCGTTGTAATCGAACTGGTAGACCAAGTCGTTGGACGAGGCGAAAAACAGCTGGCCATGCACCTGGTAGGTGTTCGGCTCGACCTTGTCCACGCGCACCAAATGGGCGACGCGACGCGCGAAGAACAGCGATGCTGTGACCACGCCCAGTATCACGCCGACAGCCAGGTTGCTCGTGGCCAGGGTAGCGATCACGGTGACGATCATGGTCGAGGTTTCCGAGCGCGGCATCAGCTTGAGCGTGCGCGGATGCAGCGAATGCCAGTCGATGGTGCCCACGGACACCATGATCATGATGGCGACCAGCGCGGCCATCGGGATCTGGCCCACGATGTCGCCAAGCAGCAGCATCAAGACCAGCAGGAATGCGCCAGCCACTAGCGACGACAAGCGGGTTCGCGCGCGGGATTCGCGGACGTTGATCATCGTTTGGCCGATCATGGCGCAGCCGCCCATTCCGCCGAAGAGACCGGATGCGATGTTCGCTACGCCCTGGCCCCAGCTTTCGCGGGTTTTGTCGGAGTGGGTGTCGGTGATGTCGTCGACAAGCTTGGCGGTCATGAGCGATTCCATCAGACCCACGATGGCTAAACCGAGGGCATAAGGCGCGATGATCTGGAAGGTTTCCCAGGTCAGCGGAACGTTGGGGATGAAAAACTCCGGAAGGGAATCGGGCAGCTCGCCCATGTCGGACACGCGCGGGACGTTGATGCTGGCGACCAAAACGATCGCCGTGATCACGATGATGGTGATCAGTGGCGCGGGGATCGCGGCGGTGACGCGTGGCCAGAACACCATTAGCAGGATGCCGGCGGCGACCAGCGGATACACAGCCCAGGGCACGTTGATCAGGTGTTCGAGCTGTGCCATGAAAATCATGATGCCCAGTGCGTTGACAAAGCCGATCATCACGGAGCGTGGGATGAAGCGTTGCAGCTTGGCCACACCCAGCGCCGCGAGCACGATCTGGAAAACGCCGCCGAGCAGCACAGTGGCAATGAGGTAGTCGATGCCGTGAGATTTCACTACTGGCGCAATGACAAGGGCGATCGCGCCGGTGGCCGCGGTAATCATGCCGGGGCGCCCGCCGGTAAACGAAATGACGATCGCCATGATTACAGATGAAAAGAGGCCTACGGCAGGGTCGACGCCCGCGAGGATCGAGAATGCGATCGCTTCCGGGATCAGCGCAAGTGCGACGGACAGGCCGGCGAGGATCTCGGTGCGCAGACGCGCCGGGGACGAAAACGCGAAGCGGAAGGAGCTGCCTACGCCAAGCGGGATCTCCGGGTGGGTCTGGGTCCCCGTGGTAGATTGAGCCATGATTCTCCTGGGTTGTGCAGGGGAGGATGGAACCCTCAAGCTACTTGAGGGTTTGCGACGTGCACGACTCTAGTCGTACTACCAAAAAATGCAAAAGGAGCGCGCGCCCTTGTCGGAGCTTGGCTTGAAGATCGGTGAGGTCACTCAACTCACAGGGCTTTCCGACTCAACCCTGCGCCACTACGACAGCGTCGGCCTCATTTCCCCCTCAAAGCGCAGTGCCGGCGGCTTCAGGCTTTACGACGACCGCGACGTCCAACGCATCCTGCTCATCCGGCGGATGAAGCCGCTGGGTTTCAGCCTGGACCAGATGCGCGATTTCTTGGATGCGGCGGATGTGGTGCGCGGGGAGTCGTCGGCAAGCGAGAGGGCGCAGGCAGAGGCGACGATTGCCGGGATCCGTGAGGAAGCACATGCGCGCTACGCCAAGTTGCAGAAGCAGATCGGCTACGCGGAGGACTTCCTTGGCACTATTGACGCACTGGAGGGTTAGGCGCGGCTCCTGAGGCTAAACTGACCTTTGCAGAGTGACCTTTACCGAGTAGCCGGCTGAGGCCCACTCGGTAAAGGTCAATCCATAAAGGTCACTTTGCGCTAACCGGTGATGTCACGGCGGTCCAGCGCCACCACCGCCACGACGACGAGCGCAGCCACCGAGCCCCACAGCAGCGCTAGCCCGCCCCAGTCGAAGCCGTTGACCAGCGGGGTCTGTCCATATGCCCAATAAAACGGCGACAGCTTGGCCAGCCAGTCGAAGTCGGCGTTCATGGAAGCGATCGCATCGCAAATGTAGCCGACCACAGCCACGGCAGTACCGGCGCCGATCGCCCAGCTGCGCCGTCCGGTCAGGGCGCCGACCGCCAATGAAGCAGCGCCAGCAAGCAACCCGAGCCCCGCCCAAGCAACTACCACGGCCAGCATGTTGCGGGTCGAAAGCTCCAGCTCAGATGGCTCATTCAACCCCAGCAACAGCACAAATACCACCACAGCCAAGACTGCCATCCGGGCGACCAACGCCAGCGCGGACTGCCACGCGTACTGCTTGCGTCCCACGGCGTGGGCCAAAGTGAGCTCGAGGTCGCCGGATTCCTCGGCACCTGCGATGAACGACGTGCCCCACGTGATGCACGCGATTACAGCCAACACAAAGCCCAACAATCCAAAGAACGTGGCCTGCGCGTAGCCGGGGCCGGAAGAAATCTGGTCGTACCCAAAGGCTTGGATCATCTCGGGCGGCAAAGCCTCGATCATCTTCGCTAGCTCAGGTGTTTGTAGCGAAGGGTACAGCGGCAGGTACAAGAAAAGCACCGCAGCGATACCGATGGCCCAGCCGACGAGACCGCGCCAGCCGCTTGCGAAAAGTCGTGAAAAGATCATCGTTGCGCGTCCTTTCGGGCGTACAGGTCCAGGATGGATTCCTCCAGGTCGGGTTCTTCGATGGACAGGTCAACCAGTTCGAATCGCGCCAGCGCCTTGACCACCTTGTCGATTTGTCCGCGGACCATACCTTCAACGCTCACGAGCTCGCCCGAGCCGGTGGCCTCAGCGCTGACATCCTCTAGCACGCCGCCGAGCACCATGCGCGCCTCCTCCGCCGTTATGCCAGCAACGATCGCGCGCACACGCGACACGCTGGCCAGGCGCAGGTTAGCCACGTTGTCGTTGGCCACGATCTTGCCCTGCGCCAGCACTGCGACCTGATCTGCTGCATGCTGAATCTCACTCAAGATGTGCGAGCTCAACAGCACCGTCTGGCCGTTGTCGCGGGCCTCGCGCACCAGCGCCAAAAACTCGCGCTGCATCAGAGGATCGAGTCCGCTGGTGGGTTCGTCGAGAATGAGCAGCTCAGGGAGGTGCATGAACGCTTGAATCAGCCCGATCTTCTGCTTATTGCCCTTGGATAGCGCGCGCACGGGGCGTGTCAGGTCTACCCCCAAGCGCTGGGCAAGCTTGTCGACGAATACCTGGTCCACCGGCCCGCTAATCCGGGCGAGGTGGCGCAACATTTTCTCGCCGGTGATGCGGTCGTTGAATTTGAGCTCGCCGGGGAGGTAGCCGATGCGTTGGCGCAGCGCAGCGGTGGATTGGCTCGGTGTTTCGCCGAGCACAGTGAGTTCGCCGCCGGTGGGACGGATGATGTCGACCAGCATGCGCAAGATGGTGGTTTTGCCTGCGCCGTTGGGGCCGACCAAGCCGAAGATTGAGCCACGCTCAACTTTTAGGTCGATGCCGTCAACGGCGAGGTGCTGCCCGTACTTCTTTTCTAGAGCCTGGGCGTGAATGACATTGGTCATGATTTAGATTCTTCTCTAGTCGAACCCGAAAAGGTAGGGGTTTCTAAACAAAAAGCTTGTCGACGACCGCCTCCACCAAAAACTCAAACGTCGCCGGACTGCTGATCGCAGCTTGATCGACAACGCGCGCTACTTCGAGGAGGTCGGCGAGCATGGCGGTGTCCACGGTGGGGGCGAGTAGGCCCGCGTCGTGCCATTGCTGGAAGAGCTCCTCGAAGCGCCACAGGTCGCCGGCACCCATGTCGGCTCGGAGTTGTGGCCCGATCTTCTCGCTGTGCCACTCTGCGAGGACGCGGTTGCTGGCGGTAGCGGCGATGTTTTCTCTAATGAGTTGGCCGATCGCCGTGCGTGGGTCGGACCAGTCCAGTCGGTTGAGTAGGTCGACCTGGCGCCTTTGCTGAAGCTGGGAGAACACGGCCTTGAACAGCTCGTACTTGGACGGAAAGGCGAGGTAGACGGTGCCAACGGCGATCCCGGCCCGATTGGCGATGGCTGCCACGCTGGTCTTTTGGAACCCGTGCTCTGAGAATTCTGCCTCGGCGGCGCTGAGGATGGCATCGGTGGCGTCGTGGCGTGCGGGGGTGTTCATGAACACAAGTATAGAAGATTCATGACGAAATGAATATACCCCTGCTATATTCATGAATGAACACCGAGAATATTCATTCAAAAGGAGAATCCCATGTCACGCCCCGTCCAAATCACACTCATCGTCCTAGCCGTTGTCATCGTGGCGGTGGTCTTGTTCTTCGTATTTGCGCCCTCCCAGGCAGGTAACGCGGACAAGTTCAACCGCACATTCACCGCGGCTGAGCAACAACTCATCGACAACACCGCCATCACCGCCAGCGAGCTCGCTGCGGCCGACGGAAAAGACGGCCACCCCGCATGGATCGCTGTCGATGGAGTGGTCTACGACCTCACCGCAAGCACACAGTGGCCGAGCGGACTGCACCACGGACACCTCGCAGGACGCGACCTCACCGAGCCGTTTTTACAGTCCGGCCACGGGGTCGGCGTGCTACAAAAACTCACGGTCATAGGCAGCGCAGCGCCTTAGAAGTCCTGCTGCGCCAACCACGACAGCGTGTCTATCTCGCGCTCCTTCTCCGCCTCGGGAGTCCATGGCCCTGGCGTGTGCGTGTCGACGATCAACCCATCGCGCAGGTAGATAACCCGATCGGCGTAGGAAGCGCAGCGCGGATCGTGGGTGACCATGACAATGGAGGTTCCTTGATCGCGCACGTCGATGAACGCGGCCAACACCTCCTTGGTCATTGAGCTGTTCAAAGCGCCAGTGGGTTCGTCAGCGAAGAGGATCTCCGGTTGCGTAACCAGGGCGCGGCACAATGCAGCACGCTGGAGCTGGCCGCCCGAGACCTGCGAAATCGAGTGGTGGGCGACGTGGTCGATGTCGAAGCGGGCCATGAGTTCGTCGACGCGCTCGTCGATACGCTCTTTTTGGCCTTCAAAGCCGGCAAGGCGATGTTGTCGCGGACGTTCAAGTTTTCCAGAAAGTGAGCCTGCTGGAACACAAAGCCCATGTGGTTCAGGCGCAGGGAAGCCAGCTGGGCGGGTTTCATGGCGGTGAGTTCTTCGTCGTTAAGCATCACGGTGCCCGAGGTGGGGGAGTCCATACCGCTGATCGCGTACAGCAGGGTGGATTTACCGCTGCCGGATGCGCCCATGATCGCGAGGAATTCGCCGGGCTGGACGTCAAGACTGATGCCGCGCAGGACGACGGTGGGCGGGTCGGAGGTATCGAACTGCTTGGTCACGTCGGAGGCTTGGAGTAGGGCGTGTGTCATTGTGATTACTCTTTCTGGGAACCTAAGCGCGAAGCCACGAGCTCGGGGACAGGTGACGGATCGGTTGAGTGGACAGCGCTACACCGAGCGCGCCGGTGAGCAGCAGCGATAGGGGGACGACTAGGTAATTCAGCCACGGAGTCGGGAACAGGGCGATCTGCTGCATGCCCACACCCGAGATAGCGAGCGCACCGGAGACCATCGCTGGGCCGAGCGTGACCATGAACAAAATGCCGAGGACGATGCCGAGGAGGGCGAGGCCGAGAGCTTTGATAAACACCTGCCCGGTGAGTTCGTCGGTGCTAAAGCCCAGGACATTGAGAAGTCCCATGCGGCGACGCTCCTTGGCGATGCGTACATTGAGAAACAGAAACGTGATCAGCGCGACTGTGGCGATGGCCGCAATCCAGGCGATCATGGTCGCCCAGCCGAAAGCGGCGGTTGCAAAGGACAGGGTCTGCGCGGCGAAGTCCTCGAAGCGCACCACGTTCATGTCGGCGTAATCGGATTCGATCTGGCTGGCCAAGAGTGCAGAGTCGGCAGGGTCGCGCAAGTTGACCAAGATCGACCAGCGCTGGGCGTTGGCAGGGGCGTCGTCGTTTAGCATTGCCGTGAAACCACCGCCGGTGATGTCTTGGTAAATGCCCACCACGGGGTAAGTGTTTACGGAGTCGTCGGCGCTGCGCAGCTCCAGTTGGTCGCCGACTTGGACCTGGTACTTGTCGGCGTTGAGCAGCGACAAAGCGAGCTCTCCCGGCTGAGGCGCGTGTCCGTCGGTGAACTTGATCGTGGTGTTGGAGTGGTCGCCCACGTCGACAGGGAGAGTGTCCCAGCCTTTCTCGCCCGGGATGGAGTAAAGCACGGTGGCAAAAGGCTCAACGCCGGCGACCTTGGGGTCATCACGGAGGCCGGCGAGGATGGCATCGTAAGCCAGTTGGGAGTCGGCGGCATCTGAGGTGTTGGGACTATAGATCGAAACGTCGGCTTCCTCCACGCCCATGTAGCCGGAGACCTGCGGGTTGCCAAAGGTGGACTGTAGGGTGGCGGGCAACAGAATCAGCGTGACAGCGAGGAAAAACACCACGGGTAAGAGCGCCCACTGGCCGCGTTCTTTGATGAGGTCGATGGTGGCGAGTCGCCAATTTAGGGCGCCTCCTTCGGCATGCCGCAGCGGAATCGCCTTGCGCGGCGGGCGGTACTTTGACTGCCCGTGCACCAGCGCGGTGACCACTTCCACCTTGCGCAAACGCCGCAGCATCAGCCAGCACAGCCCAATGACCAGTGCCGCAACGACAAAGAGTGCGATAAGCGGCATGATAACAGTCCACGCACTCACCGGTGAGGCACCGAAGCTCTCGGTGAAGCCCCGAGTCAAAGGCCCAAGAGTTGCGAAACCGATGATGCCGCCGAGCACGCAGCCGATGGCCGTCAGCGCCACATAGCGCATGAGGAACAGCTGCGAGATGTGCCGGTGCGAAAGCCCGATCGCCTTGAGCACGCCAACCTGGTGAATCTGATCTTCCAGCGTGCCGCCGATGACAAAACGTACGGCAAGCAGCGCGATCGCCATGAGAATCAGCGAGGCGAAGATGAACGCGAACGCCACCACACCCGATGACAGCATCGAGATCAACTTCAGCAGAGCGTGGGTGATGGCCTGGCCGTTGCGCGGCAGTTGCTCGTTGCCTTCGTAGGCGGATTGGAGGGTGGCTACGTCTTTCGCGGGGTCGGGCACGCGGAACTCGACGATGATCTCGGGTTGACCACCGGCTTCGGCCAGCTGGTCTAGGGCGCTTTCGTGTACCAAGAACCTGGTTGAGCCGGCCATCGACGACACCATCTGCCCATCGCGCACGAAGCCCGCTACGGTGAACTGCTCGCCAGCAACATCGAGGGTATCGCCCACGTCGATGGGGAACTGGCCGTGGTAGGCCATCGGGATGAATACCTCGCCAGGCTGCGGATCGGCCGGCTGTTCGTTGCGCGTATCGACGAGAAAATCGAACTCCTCATTCTGCGCCACGAAAAGATTGTCGATCACGGATGAGGAAAAGTCGCCGCCAGTGAAGCTGATCAGATTCGAGTCAAAACCCACCATCTCCTCGATGAGCCACTGGTCGATGTCGTCGCGACCTGCCGCGAACTCCTCGAGCGCGGCAACGTCGTACTCCCCGTAATGCATCTGGAGGTAGTGCGGTGGCTTCGTGTTCTCGTTCATCGCTTCTACCGCGCCGGAGAGCCGCTCCAAGGTGCCGGCTCCGATCGCCATCAGCGCCGCACACAGGGTGAGCAGCACAGCCAAGGCGATCGCTACGCCCTTGTGCGCTTTGAGATCCCCCATGAGGTAGCGAGAATTGAGGCCTTTCATCGTTGATCACATACTGAAACCGACATCGGATCTGCTCCCAGCTGAGGTGGTCGTGGCACCTAATATTTTACGTGGAAAGCTCCGCCTCCGCCCAGAAGATCTGCAGTTCAGCACCTATGGGATAGGCCACTTGAAAAGGCAGGGAGTGGGTTGTGTTTTCCCACAACTTCACTGTGGGTTGGGGCAGCAGGCTTGAGGCACGTTGCACGGCCTTTTCACCGCCCGCGAGCGACTTCGTGTCAGCGACCCCAACGTAGACGGGCATGTCCAGTTTGTGCAGGGCGTCGTCGCTCAGTGGCGTTGGAGTGGGCAGCGCTGCGGAGTAGTGCTGGGCGCCGGCATCGATCATCTCGGAGATGGGGGTGCGCCGACGGACGTCGTCGATGGTGGTTCCCCCGATTTCCGCGAGGCCTCGATCGATCCAGGTTTGCGGTAGCGGGAGCACGATTACGCTTCCCCAGAAAAACACTGAGGCCGGCGGATAGGCAAAGACGAAGGCGGGCTCAAGGAGCGTCAGCGTTTCGACGAGCTCGGGATGGTGCTGCGCCAGAGCCGTCGCGGTAGCGCCGCCGAATGAGTGCCCGACGACATGTGCTTGGCGGATGTCCAATCCGCGGATCACGTCGGCGAGCCACGTTGCCTGGTCTTCCATAGAGGTCAGTGGGACCGATTGCGTGGACAAGCCGGCGTCGCCGATGGCGTCTAGGGCGTAGATGGGGCGGTCGTGGGGCAGCGCTGGGATGAGCTCATTCCACATCGGCGCGCCGGACGCACGCCCTGGAACCAACACGATCGGTGCGCTTGTCGCGTTGAGGTTCCACCCGTGGACGTGGGCGGTGCCAAAGGTGGTGGGAATGTCTGTGGTGAGTTCGGGCGCCGGGCCCTCCGCGAGGGCTGCTTCGTAGGCATGGACGTAGTTCGAGTGGCCTTCTGATGTGAGGAAATGGCCTACGTCTGGATCGGCGGTGAGAGCAATTGCGAGGCGATCGCACACGAGGGCTGCAAGAACCAGCCCGATGACCGCTATCGTCCGTCGGCGCATGACTTACTCCTTAGTCCAATACGGGTGTATTGATTCTGACGATACGCCCGTATTGGTAGGCTGGCAATATGCAGTTGGATAGTCGCACTGAAATCATTTATTCCGTTTGGGCGGTCATCGCTGAGCAAGGTCTGCCCGGGGTAACGATGCGGGTCGTCGCAAAGCAGGCCGGTGTTTCGGTCGGACGGGTGCAACACCACTTTGGCACGAAAGAAAATCTCATCCTCGAAAGCTGCCGCGCAATGATCAATAGCGCGAATGCGCTCTACGATGGCAGTCTTGACCACGCCATAACCCACGTCATCCCACACGACGAAAACACGCGCCACGGTGCCATCATCTGGAACGCCTACGTGGCACATGCCCTGGTGCAGCCGGCGATCGCGGAACTGCTCGCCGACGCCAAACGCGGCCAAGAGGATGAGGTCACGCGGGTGCTGGGGGACCGGTCACGGGCACGTAGCCTGATCGCAATGGCAGACGGGCTTGTCCAACGGGTGCTGATCGGTGACCTGACCCCTGACGAAGCGATGGCGGTTGTACGCGACGCGCTAGAGTCGTGACCATGATCTGGATTGATGCGACCGCAGGCGTGGCCGGTGACATGTTGCTCGGCGCGCTCGTCGATGCCGGAGCGCCACTTCAGGCTCTGCAAACCGCGGTCGATGCCGTTGTGCCAGGCTCAGTGCGTCTTTCCGCCAACCCGGTCACCCGCGCCGGGCAACGCGCCACCAAAGTGAACGTTGACATGCTTGTCGACGACCCACCCCACCGCACCTGGGCCACCATCAAGGAGATGCTCGGGGCTGCTGAGTTGGACTCAGACACCCGGGAGGCCGCATTGGGTGTATTTGAACTGATCGCGCAAGCAGAAGCGCGCGTGCACGGCGTCGATCCCGAGACGGTTCATTTCCACGAGGTGGGCGCCCTGGATTCCATCGCTGATGTGGTCGGGGTGTGTGAGGGCATGCGGCTGCTGGGGGCCAAGACTGTGGTCGCGTCGCCGATTGCTCTGGGCTCTGGGCGCATCCCCGCAGCCCACGGCGATATCCCTGTGCCGGTCCCGGCGGTGGCAGAGCTTATGTTGGGCTGGCCTGCCCTTGCTGGTGGGGAAGGGGAACTGGCCACGCCCACCGGGGTTGCCTTGGTGCGTCACTTTGCTCCGACTGTAGGCGCGATGCCGGATGGAACCGTGCGGACCGTCGGTGTCGGCGCTGGTAGCAAGGATTTTCCCGCGCGGCCCAATATCGTGCGCGTATTCGTGCTCGAGGCAGCGAACCCCGACACCGGCACCTTGACCCAGCTCGAGGCCAACGTGGATGACATGGACCCGCGTGTGTGGCCGGTGGTCGTCGATAAGCTGCTTGACGCTGGGGCGAAGGACGCCTGGCTGACCCACATCCAGATGAAGAAAGGCCGCCCGGCGCACACGATCCACGTGTTAACCGACGATGCCGAGGCCGCGAAGGACATCCTGTTCACCCACACCACGACGTTCGGCGTGCGCTCCTGGACTGTGCAGCGGGAGGGGCTGGATCGACACTTCGACGCAGTGGTGATTGACGGGCATGAGATCCGCGTGAAGGTGGGCTCCCGCGATGGCGTGGAGCAGACCCGCCAGCCGGAGTTTGAGGACGTGCGCCAAGCTGCCGAGGCACTAGGGATTACCGTGAAAGAGATGCTCGCTCGCGTTGCCGAGCACTCCGCTAGAGTTACCCTGCGTGAAGCCCGTCCGCGAACTTAGCGCCACAGTCCAGCACAACAGGTGGTACCTGTTATTTGTGCGTGTTGGACTCACTGTCTTCGGCACGGTGTACGGGCTGCTCGGCCTTCTGGTGCTGCTCATCGCGTGGGATCCCAGCTTCCGCAGCAATTCCGCGAACTTTTATACCGTCCTAGAAGCAATCTCGCGCCGACCGATGGGGCGGTAGATTCTGCTGTTCGCCGCAGTAGGGCTGGCCATGATCGCGTTATGGCAGGTCATCGAGGCGCTCGTCGGATATGTGCACTTGCGCGGCGTCCGTCGCTTCAACCGCCGCGTCGCCAGCGTTGGCCGCGCGTTCATGTACCTCGGCCTGGGCGCTTTGACGTTCTTGGTCGCGTTGGATGTTGAGCTACGTGGCAACACCACGTGGGCAGACATTGTCGACGAAGCCCTGGGGCGCCGAGGCGGTCGCCAGCTGATTGTGGCGGTGGGCTGCGTGATTATCGCGATTGGCATCGGGCAAATGGGGCGCGGGATCGGCCGCATTTTCGTCGACGAGTTTGAAGGGCCCGTCTCCCGCTGGGTTGTCGCCTTGGGGCTGGTGGGCTATGTCATGCTGGGGCTATCCGTGGTGCTCGTCGGTGGGGCACTGGTATGGTCAGCGATCAGCGTGCACCCCGAATACGCAGGAACGATCAGTACAGTGATCAAAATATTGGTGGAAACGCCATTGCTCGGGCCCGTGTTGGGCACGATTGTGGCGGCGGGATTCGTGAGTTTCGCGGTATTTTGTATCGCCTGGTCAACTCAGCCGCTGCACGCCACACGCGTTGAGCGCTAGGTCTGAGTCACCTAGCCGCGATCTGCGCCGCCAAGTGTCCCGCGCCGTACCCATTGTCGATATTCACCACGCCCACACCCGGAGCGCACGAGTTCAGCATGGTTAAAAGGGGTGCGATCCCGCCAGCACCCGCGCCATATCCCACTGAAGTCGGCACAGCCACCACCGGCGCGGACACCAGGCCGCCGACCACACTCGGCAAAGCACCATCCATACCGGCGACGACCACGATCACCCCCGCGGATTGCAGCTCCTCTTCGTGCGCCAACAGTCGGTGGATGCCGGCCACGCCCACGTCGGCGATGAGCGATACGGATCGTCCCAGGTAGCGGGCCGTGTGCATGGCCTCGCGGGCAACCGGCAGATCGGACGTCCCCGCGCATACGACCAGCACTGATACACCCGACGGTTCCGGCGCCTCAGCAGGAAAGGCGATCAGTCTGGCCAAGGGATCGTAGAAAGCACCGGGGAGCTCGCGCATGATGGCGGTGGCCTGCTCGTCGTTAAGCCTGGTGAACAGCGTGACATGGTCGGAATCCACGGCTTGGGCGATCGCGCGGACCTGCTCGACGGTTTTGCCTTCGCAGTAGATGGCCTCGGGGTAGCCGCGGCGACGGACGCGGTCAGTGTCTAGCTGGGCAAAATCCCCAACGGGCTTAATCGGCTCCGACATAGTTCAACTTCTCTTTCAGCGCGGCGACGGTCATCGCGCCGGACTGGATGCCCAAGACGTCGATCGCGGCAAAGGTGAACCCGACGGCGCGGGCGGATTCCATAATCTTATCCGCGGTGGCGGGCTCCAAGGCGCGGGCCATCTCCGCGCGCGGCAGCTCGACCCGCGCGATGGAGTCGTGGTGACGCACGCGCGAATCGGAAAAGCCTAGCTCATACAAAGTGAGCTCCAGGGCCTCGATCTGCGCCAGCTTCTTCGGATGCACCGGCAAGCCGTGTGGGACGCGCGATGCCAAACACGGAGCGGCGGGCTTGTCCGCCACGGGCAGGTCAAAGGCGCGCGCGATCTGACGCACCTCAGCCTTGGTCAGTCCGGCGTCAGCTAGCGGGCGCAGCACACCATGCTCGCGGGCCGCCTGCGCACCGGGGCGGTCGATGCGCGCAGCGTCGTCGGCGTTCTCACCGTAGGCAACAGCAACTAGACCATGCTTGCCGACGACCCCTTCGTCGATCACCTGGAACATTTCGTCCTTGCAGAAATAGCAGCGGTCAACATCGTTTTCCACGTAAGCAGGGTTCTGGTCCTCGTGAGTGTCGACCTCAATGACCTCGGCGCCGATCAGGGCGGCGGTGTCGCGGGCCATGGCGCGTTCGCGGGCGGCCAACGACGCGGAGACCGCGGTGATACCGAGGGTGCGGTCGTGGCCAAGGACGTACTCGCAGATCGCCAGGAGTGTCGCGGAATCCACGCCACCTGAATAGGCGACGCCGACGCGGCCGGTCGTCGGCAAGCAGCGTGCGACGCGGTCAAGCAAGGCCTGGGTTGCTGAATCAGGCTGGGGTAAAGACATGGTTCCACTCTAGGCGTTGGGGGCGTAGAGACAACTGTGAGTTAGGCAATGGAATGACCATATGCGGGCAAGGTGTATAGAACTTTGGTAGGACTGGAGGTAGTGCCCTCCACCACAGAAAGGCAAAAATCATGACAGAATCACAACGTCCTTGGATGGACGACAACCTCTCCGACCGCGAGCGTGCCGAAAAGCTCGTGGAAAACATGACCCTGGAGCAGAAGATCGCTCAGCTCCACGGCGGCATGGAGACCATTAACATTTACGCGGCGTCCAACGAGATTGACCCCGAAGACGAAGATGCCATGGAGCAGCTGGCCATGCAGATTCAGATCGAGCGCCACGTGCCGGAGATTCCAGAACTGGGTATCCCGCGCTTCCGCATTACCAACGGCCCAGTCGGCGTGGGCATGGGCGATGGCACCCCGTCTCCACCGGCGACCGCTTTGCCGATGACCATTGGTGTTGCGGCTTCTTTTGACCCCGAGCTGGCGTTTAAATACGGCGATATCATTGGCCGCGAGACCGATGATCTAGGCCAGCACGTGCTGGAAGGCCCAGGCGTGTGTCTGCACCGCACCGTAACTGCAGGCCGCAACTTTGAGTACTTCTCCGAGGATCCTTACCTCTCCGGCGTGATGGGTATCGAGGTGACCAAGGCGATCCAGGCACACGACATCATCGCGATGGCCAAGCACTATGCGGTCAACGACCAGGAATTCGAGCGCTTCCGCACCAACGTCGAGGTTGACGAGCAGACCCTACGCGAGATGTACCTTTTGCCCTTCGAAATGGTGGTCAAGGACGGCCAGGTCGCAGCGATCATGTCGGCCTACAATCGCGTGCGCGGCGACTACGCAACGGAAAACCGCTACCTGCTTAACGACGTCCTCCGCGGCGACTGGGGCTTCGAAGGCTACGTCCAGTCGGACTTCTGGTCCACCCGCTCTGCAGCCGCTTCCTTGAACGCCGGCCTAGACCACGAAATGCCGGATGCCAAGTGGCTCAACGAGGACAACGTCAAGGCAGCCTTGGAAGACACTTCCTTGGAAATCGAGCTGGTCGACCGCGCACTGGTGCGCCGCTACACCCAGATGTTCCGCTTTAACCAGTTCGACCGCGAGTACGCCCCGCGCGAAATCGACGCGGCTGGCAACGGTGCGATCTCCCGCGAGATCGGCGCGGACATGGCCGTTTTGCTGAAGAACGACAAGAACATCCTGCCACTGGATCCGAACTCCGCGGGCAAGATCCTGATCGTGGGGCAGGAGAAGTTTGCCAAGTACGCCTGCCAGGGTGGCGGCGGCTCGTCCAAGGTGGATCCGCTGTACACCGTGGACCCAGAGCCAGGCCTGCGCGACGTCATCGCCGATTTGGGCGGCAGCGCTACCGTTGAGTCCTTCATCGTGGAACGCGACCTGTCCAACCTCGAAGGTGCCGTCGAGGCAGCTAAGGGCGCCGATACCGTGCTTATCATGGCCGGCCTAATCGCCACCGAGGGCGCCGACATGCCAACCATGCTCATGCCACAAAAGCAATCCGACATGATTGCTGAGCTGCTGAAGGCCAACGACAACTCTGTGGTCGTGCTGAAGTCTTCCGCACCGCTGGTCATGCCATGGATCGACGATGCAGCCACCGTCCTCGAAGTGTGGAACCAGGGCGCCGAGGACGGCCACGTTGTCGGCGACCTTGTCTTCGGCAGCGTTAACCCATCCGGCAAGGTCCCAACCACCTACCCAAAGACTGAGGCGGATTGGATCGGCCACGATCACCCCGAGCGCTACCCAGGTGTCAACCTTGGCGAAGGCTACAACACCATCACCTATTCCGAGGGGCTGGAGATGGGTTACCGCTGGTTCCAGGCCAACGATGTCACCCCGGCGTTCCCATTTGGCTACGGTTTGTCCTACACCAGCTTCGAGCTTTCCGACGTCTCCGTCGCCGGCTCCGCAGCAGGCGTGAAGGTCTCCGCCACCGTGAAGAACACCGGCGATGTCGCAGGTGCCGAGGTTGTCCAGGTCTACCTGGGTATTCCTTCCGAGGGCCAGCCACCGAAGCGCCTGGTCGGTTTTGCCAAGGTGCAGGTTGAGCCGGGTTCCTCCGCCGCAGTGGAGATCAACATCGACGCAGATGCAACCCATCACCCACTGAGCGTGTGGGATGTCGCAGCACGCGACTTTGTGGTGCCATCGGGCGAATTCACCGTGTACGTGGGCACGTCTTCTGACGATGACTCGCACGTGGAGAAATTCACCGTGTAGTCCACCGAGAAGGCGAATCTGAGAAAGGAAATTTGCCCCGGAAACACCTAGTTCCGGGGCAAATTGCCCTTTGTATATTTACCTTTAAAAGACTAAGGCAGCTGCTCACCGGTTTGTGGCGGGTCGAATTGCTGAGGTGGGAGCACGTCAGGGGTACCCTGCTCAGGTTGATTCGGCTGCTTTGGTTGGAAACTCTCCGGTGGTAGCATGTCAGGCTTCTGGGACGGAGGTAGCTCCGCACCCGAGGAAACCGAAGGCTGTGGTTCGACCTGCTCTTCGGCCGGGGTGGTTTCCTCTTCGGCAGATGACGTGTCTGGTGTGGTCGTCGACAAGCTGCTTTCAGTGGTGTTGCTGGTGTTCTCTGCTGGGTTTTCTGCTTCGCCACAGGCGGTCAGGGTGAGTGTTAGTGCAAGAATGGCAGCGATACGGCGCTTCATGGTTTACTCCTCTTATTTCTTTAATCGGTGAAGGATTTCGCCGGCGTGCTCGACGACGAGGGTGTCTGGGTCCGATTCGAATTCGGCCCAGTCCAGCGTGTCTGGGTCGGCGTATCCAAGGTTGTAGGCTTCGCAAACCTCGCGAGGAACTCGGGAGGCCAGGGTGATGTTGATGCGCAGGGTCTCCACTCCGGTCTCAGCATCGTATTCGCCGAGTCCACGGACGTGAGTCGAGTGTGCGATTTCCCCCCAAGGGTGGTCTTTGAATTTATCCCACTGCTTGATGAAGTAGTCGATGCAGTGGTAGCCGATCTCGCCGATGCCTGGGTGCATTTCGGCGATCTCAGTGATGTGCGGTGCGTAAACGATGATCTCGCCACCGTCGGCGCACACCGGTTCCATCTTGTAGACACCCTTGGCGCCGGTCCAGAGGTCCTCATACATTTCGGGCACCTTGGACACGATGCGCTTGTATGGCGCGTCGAGCCACTTGATGTGGGTCTGGTGTGCGATTTCAGCGTTAGCGGCCCACGCGGATTCGGTAGTGCCAAACGCTACCGAGTGCAAAGTCAGGGAATCGTCGTCGCCTGTGGTTGCCACGTAAGTGATCGCGAGCTTCTCTCCCGGGATCATGTCCGACGCGGTGTTAATCAGCTGGCGTACGGGGGTGATTCCCAAGGTGCCGATGATGTCGGAGGCGGTGATGAGGGCACCGACCCAGTGGGAGATATCGATGACATCGTGTACTGAGCAGCCAGGGAAGAAGTACTTGTTGCCACCGGACATGCCGACTACTTCGTGAGGGAAGATCGGGCCGACGACTAAGTTCACGTCTGCCTCGGCGACGAGCTTATTGATCTGCACGTCCATCGCGCGGTCATGCAACAGGCCGGACGTCAATCGCTCAATCTCGTCGGCAGGCACGGTGCCTAGGGAGACAATTGCGTCGGGGTTCTGCCAGTCGTGGTTGAGAATCTGCGCCTTAGGGAAGCGAGACTTTAGTTCACTCTCACCTACGCCCAGCAGTTTTTCAATCGCTGCTTCTGGCATTGCCGCGTGCGTGCCCAATGCGATCAGGATGGTGATCGACTGTGCGCGGTTTTCCAGGGCATCGTATGCCGACTGGATCATCAACGCGTGCGGGCCTGAGCGCGTACCGTCTGGGATCACGACGACAACGTTCTTGTCGTCGATGTCGGCGCCTTCCAATTGCTCAAGGATGAATTGGCGGGCCTGATCGTCGCTAAGCGAATCGGTGGGTGAGCCCAGCAGCGAAGCTTGAGCAGCCAGACCCTCTGGCACGGGGAGCGTCAGGTTTTCTTTTGTCATACAGACCAGTTTCCCCGGTTCTTGAGTGGGTTTCAAGCCTTTGACGTTGGTTGATTGTGCAAGCGCATGCTGTGACGGTAGAAACCAGCGAGTTCATCCGTACACTGGGCGCCATGCTGTCGCCGATTCCTGATTACCTCAGCGCGATTCTCGACGAAGTCCGTGATCTGGACGGGGGAGAGGTCGCGCAGTACATTCCCGAGTTGAAAGATGCTGACCCCGAAAAGCTTTCGCTCGCGTTGTGCACTACGTCAGGACACATGTATTCGGTTGGCGACGACGATGTTGAGTTCTCCATGCAGTCGGTATCCAAGCCTTTCGCCTATGCGTTGGCCCTGGACGAACGCGGTCCCGATGAGGTATTCGAGGTCGTCGGTGTTGAGCCTTCCGGCGAGGCATTTAATGAGCTCTCGTTGGAGGAGTCGTCGAAACGCCCCGACAACGCGATGATCAACGCCGGCGCCATCGCCGTGAACCAGCTGATTAACGGCGAAACTTCCACGGTGGACGACCGTACCGAGCGGTTCCGCCAACTCTACATCGACCTCGCAGGCCGCGAACTGCGCCTGAACGAGGAACTTGTCGAGGCCGAGATGCAGACCGCCGACCGTAACCTTTCGATCGCCCACATGCTGCGTAGCTACGACGTCATCAAAGACGAGGCGCACGATGCCGTGCGGAGCTATATCGCGCAATGTTCCTTCATGGTGACTACCCGTGATCTCGCCGTCATGGCGGCGACCTTGGCTAACGGTGGGGTGCAACCGGTGACCGAAAAGCGCGTGTTTAGCGAGAAAGCCTCCCGGCTGGCGCTCGCGGTCATGAGTTCCGCCGGCATGTACGATGCGGCCGGCCGCTGGATGGCCAACGTTGGAATCCCAGCAAAATCGGGTGTCTCCGGCGGGCTGATCGGGACAATGCCAGGACAAATGGGTATCGCGACACTATCACCTCGCCTAGACCTGCAAGGCAACTCAGTCCGCGGGGTCGAGGCGTTTGAAAGGCTTTCCGACGAGATGGGCCTCCACCTCATGAGCGCGAACTACTATACCGCGCCGGGTATCCGCTCGATCGACGTGGAAGGCGATTCCACGGTGATTTCCCTGCAGGGCATGATCAACTTCCCTTCTGCTGAGAACATTATCTACCAGCTCAGCGAGCAGCACCTGATGAGCGAGCGCCTTGTCCTCGATGTCTCGCACGTGACCGGTTTTAACAAAATGGGCCGCCGCGTGGTCAAAGAAGGGCTGCGCCGTTTCCGAGAGAACGGTATGCAGGTGGCGATCTACGATCCGGACAGCGTCATGACAGACCTGCAGTTCTCGGATGGCACTCACGCCGAAGAGGTCGAAGATTTCAGCACTACGTTTGAGGTCGACGCCCCGGTGGACAAGGCTTTTGCTGCCGTTGCGCACCCTTCGCAGTGGTGGGCGAAGTCGATCACAGCGAAGGCTGGCGACGAGGGCGAAACCTTCGAGGTGGACATCCCCGAGCACTATTCCCACCTGCGCGTCACGGAGTGCGAGCCAGGCGAGCGCCTTGTCTGGCACGTCGATCCCACCGGCCACGAGGACGAGCAAGGGGAGTGGAAAGACACCGACCTCATCTTCGAGTTCGAGGAAAAGGGCGACAAGACCGAGATCACCTTTACTCACCGCGGAATGCAGGAGCACTTGGAAACCTACGATCAGGACACATCCGAGTGGAAGCGCCAAATTGCCAAGGGGCTCATTCCGCTTATCGACGAAGGCAAGGGCGAGCCGTTAGAGGCGGATAACTAATTGCCCCAGTCGCCCAGCGCGCCTTGGAGTGATCCGAGAATCGCGTCGAGAAGG
Organism: Corynebacterium breve; assembly: GCF_030252165.1. Taxonomy (NCBI): domain Bacteria; kingdom Bacillati; phylum Actinomycetota; class Actinomycetes; order Mycobacteriales; family Corynebacteriaceae; genus Corynebacterium; species Corynebacterium breve. The sequence continues at coordinate 2,530,974 of NZ_CP126969.1, forward strand.
GAGTAGTAGTCGTCGGCTTCGCAGTCGTTGTCTACCCACTCGAGGCAGGCGGCGTCGATGAAGCCGAAGATTCCGGCGATGGCGAACTCGCCGCGCCTGCTCTGTGGGTCGAGGAGACCCATGAGTTTGGTAAACATCTGATCCTGAAATTCCAGGCGGGTGTTTGTCGCTTCTGGCGGTTCATCGTTGCCGCGGCGGGTGAGCGACCAGCTCAAAGGCTGCGCTTGGACGTGTCCGAGGTAGATCTCTACTGCGGTGCGTACCTTGTCGCGTGAGGAGGTGTTCGGCGGTAGCTCATCGAGTGCTGCGTCGATCGTGTTGTGCAGCTTCTGCATGGTTTCATCGACCCAGGCAGAATAGAGACCAGCCTTGGAGCCAAAGTAGTGGAAAATCAGGGCCTGGGAAGAACCGGATTGGTCGGCGATCTTCTGGGTGGGCACCTCGGAGTAGGGGGCTTGTCCGAAGAGGTCGCCGGCGGCTTCAAGGATGACGGCGCGGCGTTCTGCACTGCTGAGGCGGCGGCGAGGTTCGGAAGTCATACTGGCAATCCTACACGTATTGATCTACACTCAACAACAGTTGTTAAGTATCACTCAATAAGGAGGATGAACATGCTCGACACATCCATCTGGTGGCAGGTCTACCCACTTGGTTCCACCGGTGCGCCGATTCGCGATCGTTCCGGCGACGACTCTGGGCATCGTCTCCAGCAGCTTGAGCCGTGGTTGGATTACCTACTCGAACTCGGCTGCAACGGCCTACTTCTCGGTCCAATTTTTGAATCCGAAACCCACGGATATGACACCATCGATCACTTCATGATCGACCGCCGCCTCGGCACCCTCGACGTCTTCGACCGCCTAATGCGTGCCTGCAACGAGCGCGGCATCCGCGTCATGCTCGACGGCGTGTTCAACCATGTCTCCCGAAACCACGAGGCTGTCGCAGCAGGTCGCGCCGGCTCCACCGACTGGGAGGGCCACGAATCGTTGGCCACCTTGCACCACGCAGACCCGCTGGTCCAAGACAAGGTAGTGGAAATTATGGAGTTCTGGCTCGCCCGCGGTATCTCCGGCTGGCGCCTCGATGTTGCCTACTCAGTTCCGCCCGAGTTCTGGCGGGCGGTCTTGGGTCGCGTGCGCCAGAACTACCCGCACGCCGTCTTCCTCGGCGAAGTCATCCACGGCGACTATACCCAGATCGCCCAGGCGGGCACGCTCGACAGCGTCACCCAGTATGAGCTGTGGAAGGCAATGTGGAGCTCCCTCAATGACGCAAACTTCTTCGAGCTTGCGCACGCGTTGAACCGCCACCAGGAGTTTTCCAACCACATGATCACCAATACTTTTGTCGGCAACCACGACGTTGACCGTATCGCGTCCAAGGTCCGCCAAGACAAGGTGCTTCTCGCGGTAGCCATGCTCATGACGCTTCCTGGCTCCCCGAGCATCTATTACGGCGATGAGCAGGGCTTTACCGGCATGCGCGGCGAAGGTTTCGCCGCCGACGATCCGGTCCGCCCGCCGTTGCCAGCTACACCAGAGGAACTTTCGCCGATTGGGCAGTGGGTCCTTAATGCACATAAAGCGCTCATTGCTTTGCGACGACAGCATCCGTGGCTTGCTACCGGCACCGTAGAAGTGCTCGACAACACCAACGAGACAATCAGCTACACCGTTTCCTCGAACGATCGGCAGATCCAGGTGGACGTGTGGCTAGAGCCGAATCCCGGAGTTCATGTCCATACAGGTGGCAATACCCTGTATAAGCTGTAGGACATGATGTACTTGGGATGCTTGTTATTTCTGGCCATTAATCTGGCTGGGGTGTACGCAGCGAAAAAGTCTGATCGCCTGTGCGAATACGGCATTGTTGCGGGAGTTCTCGTGGCAGTGATCGTGGTCGGGGTAATTGGATATTCCATCTACGCCCAAGGCCAAACAAGCGAGTTGTTTATAGCATTTCTTGTCTTGGCCGTAATGATCTATCCAGTGTGGAAGATTTTTGGCCATTTGGAAAAGCAATAGTGCAGGTAGCCTGGGGCTTGCTTTAGCGTCACCGGCAGGAACCGGTCGAGCTCCTGGAGCGTGTCGGCGGTCGCTGGCAATTTTTCTACCAATGTATCCGGAATCCATTGCACGAACGAAACGGCCTCAACGCTGATCACGGAATCAGAAGATAGCGATTCTTCTGATTTATCTTTTTTCGCTACTCGTGGACCCTATACGATTATCTCGCAATGGTCGGCTAAAAAGGGACGGACGGTCTATCTTCGGGAGCAGGCTCGGGTAAAAATTCAGAATAAACATGGTTTGTCCACCCGAGCAGTTCAGGCTACGACAAAATATGCCCCTAGCATAAAGAATTTTGGCGACCGGTATGAATACAGATTGCCGATGGATCACATTTCTTGCAAAGGTAGGGGCCGTTTAGAAAGTGTCAAAAGCTTGAAACGGGAAATGTATTAGCGGTAGTTGGTTTCAATAAAATGCGGGATGGTAAACCTTACGGAGTGGTTACTACCTATTGTGAAGGGTCCGACGACCGTTGCCCTCAGTGGATTATTGATTCGTCACAGATTAAATAACATGTATAGAGCAATGCCTGGTTCATGGGCTAATGTTTTAGCCGGAAAAGACATTTCTGGAAAGGATATGTCTAATTATGACCTCACTGATATCAATCTTGAAGGAAGCGTGTGCCGGGAATGCTCATTCCGAGGTTCCATGTTGGCATGGGCTAATTTGAGATCGGCAGATTTCACCGACGCAGATTTTACGGACGCAATTCTTAGTGAGTCGGATTTTCGTGGATCGACGTTAACACGTGCTGACTTAACAGGCGCATATCTAAAGCCCATTATTGCTGATTCAGAACAGTTTTCTGACTGCATAGGGGTTGAATTATCGATGCTGTTGCAAAGTTGGGGCAGTAGAAAGACCGGCGTGAAATAATCACAGCCATGGGTATCTTCTCCGGTCGTCATTTCCCCCGTGACATCATTCTGTGGGCAGTGCGGTGGTACTGCCGCTACGAGGTGAGCTGACCTAAGATCTGGAGGAAATGATGACTTCAGCGGGGCGTGCCGGTCGATCACACCACGATTCTCACCGCTGGGTCCAGAAATACGCCCCTGAGCTGGACAAGCGAACTCGGTGGTACCGGCAGGTACCTGACTGGCAGGCCCGGTCCTGGCGGGTGGATGAGACCTATATCCGGGTCGGCGGAAAGTGGTGCTACCTCTATCGGGCGATCACCGCCGGTGGGCAGACCCTGGATTTTTACCTCTCCCCGAAGCGTAACGTCGCGGCAGCGAAGCGTTTCCTGGCCAAGACCCCGCGGTCGAACGCCTCCGCCGGGTCCCCGCGGGTCATCAACACCGACAAGGCACCAGCTCTGGCCAGGGCAATATCCGAGCTGAAGGCGGAGGGAATCTGCCCTCAGACGGTGGAGCACCGGCAGGTGAAATACCTGAACAACGTTCTCGAGGGAGATCATGGCCGACTTAAAAGAATCCTGGGGCCGAAGGGAGCGTTCAAAAACCGAATTTCCGCCTACCGGACGTTGAAAGGGATGGAAGCGATGCATTCATTACGGAAAGGCCAGGGCACGATGTTTGCCTACGGGCAACCGAACCCGGACGCGGTGATCGTCAACCGGGTCTTCGAGACGGCCTGAGAACGCCGACCCGCAGCGAGCATCAGAGGATGAAGACTGGGTCGTCACGGCTCTCCGCCTGAAGTTTGCAACAGCACCCGATGGCACCGAAAGATAAGGTGCGCACTCTTGCAGTCTTGTGGGTAGGTATTTTGGTATCCGCTTGACTGATTGGAAAAGCCGCGACGTGGATTGTGTTACCCATCATCGCGGCCCTGGTCACTGTGCACATCGTTCGCTTGGCGCCGAGACCGGGGGAGGCGCCGGCGGTGGCGCACCAAGAGCTGGCTGAGGCGGAGAACTCAGTTACTCAATGCCCATAGCGTGACGGACATGGCCCGCAAACCCTACAGGATCGAAAACATGTGCAAAATGATTCAAACCGGGCATGGACACAGGATGAATACTCGGCACGGCATCTATTAGCGCTTCTGCAGACTTGAGAAGAAATGGGGAAGTCGCAGTGCCGACGAGGACGGCGGTAGACCTCTCCACCAGGGGTGCATACCTGCTTGCACCACTTCCAAGTGCATCGATTTCGCGAAGCTCGCGAACCCAGGTTGGGGCAATTTCGAGGAGAGACGGCCAGGAGGAGCTGTTCGCCATCGCTTCTACCTCAGCGTCCGAGGCACGGACAAAGCTACGTAACCCCAGCCGTAGTGCATCATCATTGTTTCCTGCCTCGATAGCGTTCCGATACTCGACCCATGGTTCCCCCGCAACTGGCTCATCTACAGCAAGTGGTGGTTCAAATGCAATGATCGGATGATGTCCTTTCGACTTCAAGGCATACTCCAGAACGCACAAGGCACCATACGAGTGGCCGAGAATTGTTGCACCTTCACCTGCGATCTGCAGAATCGCCGCAAGGTCATCCATCTCCGTTTGCATGGAGTATGAGGGGGAATCACCGCTAGACCCGCGGCCGCGACGATCGTACACATAACAGGTGACATCACCGCTTAATTCCTGGACCGCAGGCTCCCACTGATCTTTACCTGCAAGTGATCCGTGGGTGATCACAAGGGCTGGACCAGTCCCAACCTCTATGTAAGCAAGCTTGGTGCCGTCAGAACTACTCGCGAGCTTTTCCTGATTTTCCACGGTACTCCTTAGCGCGGTGCGCGGGGGACAAGCAGCGCAGCGATCAAGCCGATGCCCGCTGCAATCGCCCAGACAGAAAAGTTGGCAAAAGTGCTCAACGCCATGGAAACCAGCACTCCACCACCGGCAATAGCAATCACTGCACCGATTCGACCAATGCCGAGGGTCAGTCCCAGCGCACTTGCTCGTACATCATCAGGGTAGAAGGTGGCGACGAATCCGTTGACCAGAATCTGGGCACCAATCGAACCGAAACCAACCACTGCAACTAGCAAATACATGGCCCACAGTGGGAAGATACCAGTGCCCATGAGTACCAGAGCCGTACCGGAGGCGATGAAAGAGAACATCACCATCGCGCGAGGCCCTACGCGGTCAGCTAGCCGAGAAGAAACAAGCACACCGAAGACTGCACCAACGTTTGTCGTCAGCAAAAAACTGAGCGACGAATTGATCGAATAGTCAGCCATGACGAGCAACTGGGGCATCCACGTGTTCAAACCGTACACGAGCGTTTGGCCTGCGATTCCAGCAAGACAGAACAGTAGTGTTGCCACAATAAAGCGACTACGGAACAGTTCAGCCATTGCGGATTTTCGCTTGGGCTCGTGGTCGAAGCGTTTCGCATCATCCGTTGCAGCAGTTGGCGGGTAGGGATTCAGACCATGCTGCTCGAGAACAGCATTTGCCTCTGCGACATCGCCCTTGGAACGCAAGTACGCCGGAGATTCGGGCATCAAGAAGAACACCAGCGGCAGGATCGTCACCAGAGGCAAGGCACCGATGGCCAACATGCCACGGAAGCCGATATGAGGAAGGAGCAACATCGCCAGGATTGCAGCCATGATGCCACCAAAAGCGTACCCAGAAAACATTAAAGCGTTATTGAAGTTTCTACGTTCGCGGCGTGAGAACTCAACGGTGATCGCAATAGCCGTTGGAATCACTCCACCCAAACCTAGTCCTGCCAGGAATCGGAAAGCACCAAACCAGAATGGTGAGGGAGCAAATGCGGTAGCCACCATTAACAGGGAGAAGGCGATGATCGAAGCGATCAATACTTTTCGACGACCGATGACATCGGTCAAATACCCGACGATGATCGCGCCAATGAACATACCTGCAAGAGCATAACTGCCATATGCGCCGGTCTGAACAGGAGTCAGCCCCCACTCCTCGTAAGCTAGGAGGGCTGGAACGATGGTTCCATAGACGACAAGGTCGTAACCATCGAAAACGATTGTTAAGAAACAGAGAAAGATAACAAACCCAGCCGAGCGGCGTGGTTTGCTTGTTGCAGGCGACGTTGATGCACGCCTACTCTCTGCGGATTGATTCGCGGTGGAGGAAGTCATTAATAGCCCCTTTTGCGTGACACTGTTTGACACAAACGTGAATGCTTGTTGCACGTAGAGTATGCCAGCGAGTGGCCCACAGCACAATGGGGGCACTGTTGTGAGGAGGAGTAAGTCAATGAATGCACGCGAAGTCATCTTCGATGTTTGCGGAGATTACCTGCGCTACCTGGACGAACCGCCAAGGCTAAGCGTAATCTCACAACTCTTAGAACCACTTGGGTACACCCCCACGAATATCCGCATGGCACTATCCCGAATGCGGAGGAGCGGCTGGTTCATTACCGAACGCGACGGCCGCGAAGCCCGCTATCGAATAAGCGAAAAGACCATCAAGTTCCTCGATGATGGATACACTCGGATTTTTAGCCTTCCGACCCAAACTTGGGGCCACCAATGGGTCTTGGCAGATGTATCGGACAAGGACCTTTCACGCTCCGACAAAGACCGACTTTTCAAGAAACTCGAATGGGAGAGATTTGCTCCCATGACCGGGAATTTTTGGGTTTCCGCACTTCAGGATGTAAATGAGTCTCGGCAGGCCCTAGACCGTGCCGGGGTCGAGGAATTTTCCATCGCTACGCTGCGCACCGAGTCACTCGAGAAAGACCGCAAGATTGCACGCCGCTGCTGGGATCTAGAAGAACTAACGCAAGCTCGATCTGCCTTCCTCTCCAAGTGGACGCCAGCTATGACCGATGAGGGGCTGTCACCATTACTGGCTTACCAACGACGTATCACTCTTATCAGTGACTATCGCCGGATTGTCCACCAAGACCCGCAGTTACCTGCAATTTTGCACCCGACCGGCCCCTCCCCCCTCGTGGCCCACCAAGTCTTTGTGCAGGTGCACGACTTCCTAGCGCCCCTGGCTACCGCTTTTGTATCTTCCGTCAACACGCCGATAGAGCCGTAGAATTCCGCACCCCCACTTGTAACAGATATTGCCTGTATGGGATTTGCGCGTTACAGTTGTGGTGAGATTTGGAACACATAAGACAGTCACTATCGGGAGAGTCACTATGAAAATTGCAATCATCGGAGGGGGCCCCGGCGGCCTTCTGGCTGGTAAACTCCTCAAAGAAGCAGATCCATCCCGCACCGTCGAGGTGTATGAGCGTGGACGCGAAGAAGATGTTTTCGGCTTTGGAGTCGTCTTTTCAGACGCAACGTTGAGCTACATCACCGAGGCTGATGAGACACTTGATGAAACGCTGCGCGACCTAGGAAAGCACTGGTCCCGGATCGATGTTGTCGCTAAGGGCGAAACGCACTCCTTCGAGGGCAACGGTATGTCCGCAGTACACCGTCGTGATCTTCTCGACCGCCTACGCAACAGTGCCCGCTCGATCGGCGTTGACCTCATGTTTGAGGCTGAGCGAACCATCGATGACTTCCCAGACTATGACTTGATCGTTGCTGCAGACGGCACTAACTCGGCAGCACGACAGGCAGTCGGCGAGGAAGTGCTTGGCCACACTCTCGACATTGCAAGCGCAAAGTTCATCTGGTTCGGCACCACGAAAATCTTTGACGGGCTTACCTTCCTTCACAGGAAGAGCGAGCACGGAAACTTCGCGGTGCACGCTTACCCAATCAGCAATGAGCTGTCCACGTTCATCGTTGAGGCTAACGAAGATGCCTGGCGCAACGCAGGCCTCGATGAGTTCGATGTCACGCAAACCCCAGGTCCATCTGACATGAAGTCAAAGGAATACCTAGAGACGCTCTTCGCAGATGAACTTGATGGCGGCGAAATCGTAGTAAACAATTCTCGTTGGTCCAACTTCCGTGGTCGCGCGACCAAGCGCTGGTACAAGGGCAACGTCGTTTTCCTCGGCGATGCCATCCACACCGCCCACTTCTCTGTCGGATCTGGCACCAAAATGGCCATGGAAGATGCCATCGCACTCGCTGCTGCTATCAATGAAAACCCAGACAACATCACGCAGGCACTAGTCGCTTATGAAGAGGCTGCGCAGCCACGCGTCAACAAGGTCCAAAAGTACGCCGCACCTTCCCTCGCATGGTGGGAGCACTTCGAGCGCTACTACGATGCTTTCGACCCGTTGACCTTTACCACCCACTTCTTTACCCGCTCCATTCCGCTGAGCAAGATTGCTAAGCGAGATCCTGAACTGGCTACCGCGGCTACTGAAGCATGGCTCAAGGAATTTGGAAACGATCCGATCACCTCCACAATTTCACTCGGCGGTTTTGATTTCACCGGACGTGTCTTCCAGCTCAACGGTGAAGTCCTTAGCCAGCAAGAACAGAATTTGGATATCCAGGCCAACGGCGGTGCAATCATCGACGCACCGAAAGAGACCACCGATATCCCCGCTGTAGCAGAAAATGTCAAGAACGCTGCTTTCGTCGTTATCCGCGATGGCGACCCACTGAACAAGCGCTTGCTTTCTGAGGAAATTCGCCTCAAACACAGCATTCCTACTCTTCTCACGTTCGCAGCAGACGAATTCTCCGACGACATCGCAAACACCGAAATCATTTCTCGTCGCGCAGACGCCATCGTAAGGAATTAATTATGAGCTCCCATTCTCTAGATAGTCTTTTCAAGCCACGCGGTATCGCCGTCATCGGCGCTTCAGAAAACCCAGACAAGCTCGGCAGCATCATGATCCGATCCCTGTCTAATTTCCCAGGTCCTGTGGTTGGTATTAACCCAAAGGGTGGCGAAGGTCTTCACACTTCCGTCGCAGAAGCAGTCGAAGCAGTAGGCCCCATCGACCTGGTCATTTCATGCGTCCCTGCCCCAGCGACCGCCAACGCACTACGCGAAGCATCCAAGGCCGGTGCAACGAGCTCTCTTATTTGCTCCGGTGGGTTCGCTGAAGCAGGCGGCGAGTTCGACAAGTACGAAGCTGAGCTCCAAGCAGCTATCGACGAAACTGGTATCCGGGTTCTCGGCCCGAATACTTCTGGATTCTTTCTCCCGGGTGAAGATCTGTTGGCCTGCTTCGTACCAAGTGTCAAGTTGCTCAAGCCCGGAAAAATCTCCGTCATTTCCTCCAGTGGTGGGGTTAACTTGGCCTCTTGCTACAGCCTTGCTCGCCTCGGACAGGGTGTCCGCCTAGGTGTTGGCATTGGTGGAGCGATCAACGTCACCGCAACTGAAGTACTCGAGTATCTCACCGAGGACGAGGCGACCGAGGTTGTTGCTCTTCACATCGAGAAGGTCGAGGATGGGCCACGACTGCGTGCTGCTGTAGAAGCCGCCACAAGGAAAAAGCCAGTTGTCGCTCTCGTCATCGGCCGCACCGACATCAAGGAATTTGCACGGCGCCACACAGGCTCTCTGGACACGTCATGGGAGCTCACCCGCTCTGTTCTCCGCAACGCAGGCGCCGTCGTCGTCGATACTGAGCAAGAGATGGTTGAGTCCGCTGTCGCGCTCACCGGAAAGCGCATTCCTCCGAAGAAAAACCCACAAGCATCTTTCGTTACCGGACAAGCTGGTCCCGGAATGATCATTGCAGACCGCCTGCAGACCGACGGTGTCGATCTTCCATACCTCGACAGCTCCATCGTGGATGCTATTGGCGAGATTCTGCCACCGATGACCCACTTCAAGAACCCGGTGGACACCGGCCGACCAGCGCCAGGCCTGCGCAAGATCATCGAAATTACGGCTCGCGACGAGCAGCTCGATGTTCTCGGCGCATTCGCAATCGTCGAAGAAACACTTAACCTAACAACAGAATTCGTTGAATCTGGTGTCACCCACCTCCCAGTACTTGCGTCTGTCGATGGTCCTTCCGAAACCATTAGCAAAGCCATGGAAATTGCTAACCAACAGGGTATTCCACTGCTTGTCGGCCCAACCAGTCTGGCTGTGGGCATCCGCGCACTGGTTGAAGACTCGCGAGCACGCTATGCAGCCGAGTTGGAACGCATCGAAGGTGTTGCTGCGACTGACAGTGCGAACCTTGCAACGAGTTCCGGAGCCTCGGCAGGCACCACCACTCCTGCCGACGGAGTTACTCTCATCGCAGAGGCCCGCCACGACGACATCTTCAGAACCACAGTTTCACTGCGACTCGGTGCAAACCGCACTCCGGCAGAGCACGCCACACCGGTGTTCAAGGGACTAGCTCAACGCTTGATCACTGCCGTGGCAGATGCAGATGAAATTAATCGATTTGGTGCCCTCAGCGAAGCGAACTGGCAACCAGTCGATCAAGTCTTGGCGTCCCTCGCCAAGACACTTGAGGAGAATCCACAGACAGAACAAGTTTCTGCAACACTACAGGTCAGTAAGAACGGTGTCATTGTGTTGGATTCTTCGCTAAGCTAATCCCCACGAATAACCGCTAGCGCGGTTCCCGACTCACGGAGGTGATCATGTGATTCACAAGCCCATTTCTGGACTCGTCCCTTGGCCTGCAGACGAAGTGAAGCGATTCCGTGAGTCTGGCGTGTGGAAAGAACGCAATCTCGTAGACACTATCGACCAGGTTGCGCTATCCCACCCTCACAAAATTGCCGTCGCCGACGTAAAGCACGGCGTTTTTCTCAGCTATGCCGAACTAGTCGAAAGCTCAAAGGTGGCAGCACTTCGACTCCACGAAATGGGTTTCCGTGACCAGGACCACGTAGTCTTCGCACTCCCTAACACCTGGCATTTCGTCGTCAGCCTCCTTGCGTGTGCACGCATCGGAATCATTCCAGCAATGGCACTGGCTGAGCACCGAAAGCACGAACTGACTCACATCTGCTCCCATACCCAAGCCAAAGCACTTTTCGCGCCTGCGGAGTGGCGAGAATTTGATTTCGAAAGCTTAGCCCTCGACGTCGCATACAATGTCGCATCCATTGAGAAGATTTTCTGCTTCGGAGACAACAGTCCACAAACTCACAACCTAGATGCATTACTTACCCCACCAGAAGAGCACGAAAATTGTTCAAAACTGGCCGAACTTGCAACTCCCAACCCCTACCAACCAGTAGTTTTCCAGCTTTCAGGCGGAACCACCGGTACGCCGAAACTGATCTCGCGTACGCACAACGATTACGTCTATAACATTGAGAAATCCGCTGAAGTCTCTCACCTCAACGAGAACAGCGTCCTCCTGTCTTGTCTCCCCATTGCACACAACTTTGGTCTAGCGAGCCCTGGTGTACTTGGTGCGCTTTACTCAGCCGGAACAGTCGTCCTCTCTGCCTCCCCAAATCCTGTGAAATGTTTCCCGATCATTGAAGAACACGGTGTCACTATCGCCGCGATGGTCCCGGCAGTAGCGCAAAGGTGGATTGACTACCAAAACGAGAAACGAACTGACCAGATCAAATCTCTGGAAGTCATCCAAGTTGGCGGTGCACGCATGCCGGATGAGAAGGCTCCTGAAATTCAACGTGTCCTCGGTGCCCGACTGCAACAGGTCTATGGAATGGCAGAAGGCCTGATCAACATGACCCGCCTCGACGATCCAGAGGAAATAATCCTCACTACTCAAGGCCGCCCCATCAGCCCCCTGGATGAAATCCGAGTGATCAACGCCGCAGGTGAAGAAGTTGATGATGGAGAACGAGGCCTTCTCATTACCCGCGGACCATACACTCCCCGTGGGTACTTCGACGACCCCGAAGCGAACGAACGATCCTTCATCGACGGATGGTACTGCCCAGGCGATGTCGTTGAGAAGCTCCCAGATGGAAACCTCCGTGTACACGGTCGCGACAAAGACATAATCAACCGCGGTGGCGAAAAAATCTCGGCCGAAGAAGTTGAATCCGTCTTGTACCAACTCACCTCAATCGAGCAAGTGGCCGTCGTCGGTATGCCTGACGAGTTTTATGGCTCTCGCGTGTGCGCCTACGTAAAACCCAAAGCGGGACAGCGTGTGACGCTGGAAGAAATAACTGCACATCTTTCCGAAATCGGAATTGCCCGCTTTAAATACCCCGAGCGGCTAGAAATTGCCGAATCATTACCGATGACAAAAATCAAGAAGATCGACAAAGTCAAACTTCGCAAAGATGTCGAAGAGAAGCTCAAGTGCGGCGAATAGGAGACTACACTCTCCACCATGACCCGCACTCTTTGGGCTGTCAGCGACCTGCATGTGACGTTCGCGGCCAACCAGGCGATCGTCGATAAGCTGTCTGGGCCGCACGACTGGCTGATCGTCGCCGGTGACGTCGCCGAAAAGATCCCCGATATTGTGCGCGCCATGAAATCGCTGGTCCAGCGCTTTGCCAAGGTGATCTGGGTGCCAGGCAACCACGAATTGTTCAATCGCAAATCGGACCGCATTAACGGCAAAGCGCGCTACCGCGCCTTAGTCGGTGAGCTGCGCGCGATTGGCGTGGTCACTCCCGAAGATCCGTTTCCGGTCTTCGGGCCGGTGACAGTATGCCCATTGTTTACGCTCTACGACTATTCGTGGCGCCCGCTGGGGCTCACGGCAAAGCAAGCTATTGAGCGCGCCACAGTAGTGCTTGACGACGAACTGGCCATCTCCCCATACGTCAACGTGGAGCAGTGGTGCCGTGAACGAGTTGAGTACTCGCAAGCACGGTTGGATGAAGTGAGCGGGCCGACGGTACTGGTGAACCATTGGCCTTTGGTTGTGGAGCCAACGCACCGACTGCGCTCGCGCGATGTCGCCTTGTGGAGCGGGACTGATCTCACCCGCGATTGGGCGGTAAAATATCGCGCGCAGATGGTTGTGCACGGGCACCTGCACATTCCCGCGGAAACGCGGGTGGATGGGGTCAGCCACGTGGAGGTTTCACTGGGAACGCCTTTTGATCCGCCTCTGCCTGCGAGTTTTGCGTCGCGGCCGTGGCCATTTCCGGTCGTGCGAGTGTAGGTGGGCTTCTACCGCCTCGTTGACGGTGAGCCAAGCTGCCACAAAGGAAACCAGAACATCGCGAGTGCAGTCTAAAAGGGCATGACGCCGAATGAACTTATCAGCCAGCTGGCCCCTGCAATGCTCAACCTACGCCGAGTCGCACTTGAGGACACAGACCTGGCAAGCGAAATCCTCCGGGCATCTCGTGCCCATTACCGGTACGTGGTACCTGCAGCGCAACGTGTGGGGCAGCTTAAGCTGGCACCAAAAACGCATGGTAAAGATCTATTGCGCAGGCCATTCAGCATCAAAGTCAGTGGTGGCTGGACGATCCACACCGCTTTACTGCATGGAACCGCGGGATTGTTCAATCGTGTCAGATTTGGTGGAGTAGCGAAGATCCTCGTCGGCAAACTCTTCACGCACTGCTTCGATCTTTCCGGCGGCGAAACGGTTCATCACCAGGGCGATCGCGCCGTCGCCGGTGACGTTGGCTGCGGTGCCAAAGCTATCGATCACGATGTAGGCGGCGATCATCAGCGCAATCAGGTTTTCATCAAAGCCCATCATCGAGCCCAGCAGGCCCACGGCCGCCATCACAGCACCACCAGGCACGCCCGGCGCGGCAACCATGGTGATGCCCAGCATAAACAGGAAGCCCATGGCTTTGCCAGTGGAAACGTCCATGCCAGTCATGTAGATAATGGCAAATGCGTACAGCGTCAGCTTCATCATGGAACCGGCGAGGTGGATCGTCGCGCTCAGTGGAATGACGAACCCTGCGACATTCCTGTCTACGCCATTATTCACAGTGGAGCGCAGCGTCACGGGGATAGTGGCCGCAGAAGAGGAGGTTCCGAGTGCCGTGAAGTAGGCCGGCAGCATGTTCTTCATCGCCACCAACGGATTTACCCCGGCAACTACTCCGGCGATGAGGAACTGCAAAATCAACAACACCCAAGTCATGATGACTGCTAGAACCAGCACCTTCCCGAAGGCTGCCATGGTGGATCCCAAGTTTTCGTTCATTCCCAAGTTGAGGAACATGCCAAAAATGAACAGGGGCAAAAGTGGGATTACAAAGGATTCGATCACCTTCATAATCACGCGCTCAAGATCGCGGGAGGCGGAGTACAAGGTGTCGGACTTCACGGCGGTCATCGCAAGACCAACACAAAAGGCCAGCACGAGTGCGGTCATCACTTCGAACGGAGCCGGAATCTCAATGGCGAAGAAGGGACTCAGGTTGCCCTCATCGATGTCATCGACGGCGGTGATCAGGGTGTCGTCGGCAAGCAACCATGGGTACAGCGTCACGGACAGGCCGTACGCCATCAAGCCTGAGATGATGGTGGAACCGTATGCAACTCCGGCGGTAATGCCGAGCCACTTGCCGGCGCCGCGGCCAAGGCCTGCAATTGCGGGCGTGATCAGGGCAAAGATGAGGATCGGCACGAAGAAGCCGAGGAAGTTGCCAAACAGTGAATTAAACGTAACGAAGACACGCGCCAACCACACAGGGAAGAACTGACGATGCTGTTGCAAAGTTGGGGCAGTAGAAAGACCGGCGTGAAATAATCACAGCCATGGGTATCTTCTCCGGTCGTCATTTCCCCCGTGACATCATTCTGTGGGCAGTGCGGTGGTACTGCCGCTACGAGGTGAGCTGACCTAAGATCTGGAGGAAATGATGACTTCAGCGGGGCGTGCCGGTCGATCACACCACGATTCTCACCGCTGGGTCCAGAAATACGCCCCTGAGCTGGACAAGCGAACTCGGTGGTACCGGCAGGTACCTGACTGGCAGGCCAGTTCCTGGCGGGTGGATGAGACCTATATCCGGGTCGGCGGAAAGTGGTGCTACCTCTATCGGGCGATCACCGCCGGTGGGCAGACCCTGGATTTTTACCTCTCCCCGAAGCGTAACGTCGCGGCAGCGAAGCGTTTCCTGGCCAAGACCCCGCGGTCGAACGCCTCCGCCGGGTCCCCGCGGGTCATCAACACCGACAAGGCACCAGCTCTGGCCAAGGCAATATCCGAGCTGAAGGCGGAGGGAATCTGCCCTCAGACGGTGGAGCACCGGCAGGTGAAATACCTGAACAACGTTCTCGAGGGAGATCATGGCCGACTTAAAAGAATCCTGGGGCCGAAGGGAGCGTTCAAAAACCGAATTTCCGCCTACCGGACGTTGAAAGGGATGGAAGCGATGCATTCATTACGGAAAGGCCAGGGCACGATGTTTGCCTACGGGCAACCGAACCCGGACGCGGTGATCGTCAACCGGGTCTTCGAGACGGCCTGAGAACGCCAACCCGCAGCGAGCATCAGAGGATGAAGACTGGGTCGTCACGGCTCTCCGCCTGAAGTTTGCAACAGCACCACACCAGGAATGCCGGCGCACCGTGTTGTAGCGGGTGCACCAGCGGAATACGTCCCGGCGGCAGCGCAAGTGGTTGGCAAAGGTCTTGGAATCCTGGAGCACTTCCCGTTTCATCGTGGCGTTGAAAGACTCGGCCAAAGCGTTATCCGCGCTGGTACCAATCGCTCCCATCGACTGCCGGATACCTAATTCTGTGCAGGTGTTCTGGAACGCGCGGGACGTATAAACGCTGCCGTGGTCCGAGTGAAAGATCGCACTTCTAAGGCTCCCGCGCTGGCCCTTAGCCATGGTCAGCGCGTCCTGAACCAAGCTAGTCCGCATATGGTCCGCGATCGCAAACCCCACCAACCGTCGAGAATAGCAGTCAATAACGGTGGCCAGATACATATTCGATCCGTCTGCGATCGGCAGATAGGTGATATCCCCGACGTAAAGGCGGTTGGGCTTGTCAGCGGTGAATTTCCGGCCGACAAGGTCAGGAAACACTGTTTTGGTTTTGTCCGACACGGTGGTGGTGACCTTGCGTTTCTTTGTGTAACCAAACAGCTTCAAGGACTTCATGACTCGCGCGACCCGCTTATGATTCACCGGCTCATGCCCCACCTGGTCTTGGAGTTCAGCGGTAATGCGCTTGGCACCATAACAGCCACGTTCTTTCGTGAATACGGCAGTGACTCGAGCACCGAGAATAGCATCGTTGATCAGGCGTTTCTCACGCCCAGGAGAGGTAGTTTTCCATTTGTAATACGAGGACCTGTTGAGGCCCAGGACCTCGCATAACCGCTTAACCGAATGGTTCTTCTGGGTGTCATCAACGAACCGGAAGCGGATCACCAGTTCGTCTCTTCCGCGAAATCTTTTGCTGCCTTGCGCAGGATGTCACGCTCTTCCCTCAGCCGGGCGTTTTCGCGTTGTAGTTGCCGGATCTGCTCAGCTTCGGTCACTGAAGCAGAGGGGGATTTCTCAGTCGCAGGGCTGGTGGCATGGGTTTCGGTTCCATGCTTTTTCACCCAGTTCGCCAGGGTAGCCCGGTTGATCCCGAGATCGGTGGCTATGGTGTGGATTGAAGCCCCCGGGGAGTTCTCGTACAAGGCCACGGCGTCGCGCTTGAACTCCTCTGTGTAGGTCTTGCTTGGCATGGTGGCAGATTACCTTTCGGTCCCAGATTGGTGGGATGTTAGGTGTCCACCAAACGGGGGTCAGGTCCCAGGTTCATTTCGTACCTAGTTAAGCTTTTAGGTGTCAAGCCCCGGGTCTCTCCGTTATGATTGTTTCACCGTATAGATAAATTCCGGTTAGAGTATCAATTGTGGAAAAAGTATATGGCAATAGAATCCCGTCCGCTTACCGGTGGACAGTAGGATTACTAGTGGCAATGTCCCTTATTTTTTTGGTAACAGTTACTTTTAGTGGCCTAGTAAACCCATTGCCATCGGTAATTCTTACTATTATTTGCTTAGTGTTCGTGATCATTTACTGGAGAGCTGGTACCACAGTGTCTGCAAATTCAAATTCGGTGCAGTTGCAGTTGCCACCGTTGTGGAGAAAAACAATCCAGTTCGAAGAGATCCGGTCGATTGCTGTGGAGCCAATAAAACCCCTCGAACGGGAGTGGGGAAATCGGGGATCCTTGAAGCGTGGCGGAGAGATCTTTATCGATGCTGGGCAATCAACGAGCTGCCTGGCTTTTTATCTTATTGACCGCAAGGTAATTCGTATTGGAGTTTCTTCTCTGAAACGTGGGCAAGAGATTGCGAATGTTCTTGAATCCCATAGAGAAAAATCTTCTACTGTTGTTAATTGAAAATGCGTTTGGAAGAGTCATCCATTGTTCTAAGCGTCTCACTGCGGTTGGGGACGACATATTTATTGATGCTGTAAACCTGTAAATATGTTGCGAGAGATGGGCGCTCGCTACAACCACAGTGGCAACTCGGATTATTAGTGCAGTTATGTTAAAGGCTAGATGGTTGGACTAGTTAAATCACGAATGGGAAATTTTACTCCTCCCTTATTCATTAAAATTGTGGATGCTGTTGCAAAGTTGGGGCAGTAGAAAGACCGGCGTGAAATAATCACAGCCATGGGTATCTTCTCCGGTCGTCATTTCCCCCGTGACATCATTCTGTGGGCAGTGCGGTGGTACTGCCGCTACGAGGTGAGCTGACCTAAGATCTGGAGGAAATGATGACTTCAGCGGGGCGTGCCGGTCGATCACACCACGATCTATCGCTGGGTCCAGAAATACGCCCCTGAGCTGGACAAGCAAACGCGGTGGTACCGGCAGGTACCTGACTGGCAGGCCAGTTCCTGGCGGGTGGATGAGACCTATATCCGGGTCGGCGGAAAGTGGTGCTACCTCTATCGGGCAATCACCGCCGGTGGCCAGACCCTGGACTTTTACCTCTCCCCGAAGCGTAACGTCGCGGCAGCGAAGCGTTTCCTGGCCAAGACCCCGCGGTCGAACGCCTCCGCCGGGTTCCCGCGGGTGATCAACACCGATAAAGCACCCTCCTTAGCCAGGGCAATCGCCGAGTTGAAGTCAGAGGGAATCTGCCCGCCAACAGTGGAACACCGGCAGGTGAAATACCTCAACAACATCCTGGAAGGCGACCATGGTCGGCTGAAGCGGATCCTCGGGCCGAAAGGCGCGT
The DNA here is from genome assembly GCF_030252165.1 of Corynebacterium breve. Lineage (NCBI taxonomy): Bacteria > Bacillati > Actinomycetota > Actinomycetes > Mycobacteriales > Corynebacteriaceae > Corynebacterium > Corynebacterium breve. Next base: position 2,548,939 of record NZ_CP126969.1, read on the forward strand.
TTAAGAACCGGACATCTGCATATCGGACGTTGAAAGGGATGGAGGCGATGCACTCATTGCGGAAAGGGCAAGGCACGATGTTTGCCTACGGGCAACCGAACCCGGACGCGGTGATCGTCAACCGGGTGTTCGAGGCTGCCTGAGAACCCCGACCCGCAGCGAGGATCAGAGGATGAAGACTGGGTCGTCACGGCTCTCCGCCTGAAGTTTGCAACAGCACCCTTAAGGACTAGTAACGAGAATGGGAGACCAGCCGTCGCGAAGTCTTAACAGGGAAGTTGCCTATCCCCGTAGTTGCTCAAGTGACGTCGAGTGAGTCCCATAGGTACCCATAGGTATTGGTGGGAGTACTTGGAGTACGGTGCCGTTCGTTCTTCGTTGCGTTCCAAGAATCACGTGGAATCAGTGGGGCATGGACACGTTCAAGTCCACCCGTCACAAGAGGAACTGGACTAGTTGGAAGAGATCAGATTTTTGCGAATGCCGGAAGAATTGTTCACTCGGTAGCAACGTGACAAGCACGACGAGTTGTTGAAAACGGTCATAACGATTAGTCGTTGTGCGTGACACGAGTTCAAAGTTTTGGTGCTGCCGCGAAAGTCGCGGGCAGGACGTCCTTGCCCCGTGTGATTGTCACGTCCTGGCGTTCGTTTGCGCTTGCGCGCCCTGACGTTTTGAGCGCTCTATGTTGCCCATACTGAGACGCGAATACGCCGGTGCGGTTGCCTGGCACAAGCACTTCCGCTGTTTACTCGCCGGTGTTCATCCCTCTGACCATGTGTTACAAGCGCTTAGTTTATGGTCCATTTGCACGAGAAGTGCTCAGGGCGTCCAGGTGGTCATCGTGCTGGCTAGAGGAGAGAGCGTGGGAAAACTCTTGGCAGCGGTGCCAGTACGCTTTCGCATACCATCAATCCTCGCTGCTTATCTAGGTGAACTGCACGCGTCTTTTCAAGCGATTTTTCTTCCACTCGTCTACGTGCTGTGCATACCCGCAATCGTACTAACAGTAGGACGAACAGAGGCAAAGGTGCTCAATTACTCAGAAGGGGGTATTGCTACATGGGATTTCTCTGTGCTATTTGCGCTACCTCTCTTTTTCATTGGCTCCGTATCTGCTGCGGCGTTGATGCTGAACTGGAGAGACGCGAGTATTACTGAGGAGAGTTTGGCCAGGCTGGGGGTGCCATTGAAAGTGAACCAAACAGTGCGCTATCTGCTCCTGCCTACCTTCATCATTTTTACCGCGACAATGCTCATGGTTATTTCTTCGGTAGCGGTGGCTGTCTACCATTCCGTGGCTCTGGGAGGTTCAGTCAATGACGGAATCTCTGGCTTGCAGATTGGATTCTCCCTGGCATTAGCAGTCACATTGTGGATTCTGTATTTGGCCATTGGCTTCGGTGAGATTTCCTACAAAGGTCTTAAGTCTACGAAGACCTTTTCGAGGCCTCAATTGCGCTAAGTCTGTTTAGGGAGTCGTACCACTATGGCAATTTGTTGATCGGTCCTCGATCGTAGTGAGGTTGCCCTCGTCTAGTGGGCTCCCAACTTGTACGTATCATGCGTCCGTAAGAGGACAACCACGCAAAGAATATATGCTGGATACGCAGTCATCAAGAACAGGTGTTTCTAGGAGGTCGCGTGAAGCTAAGTTACGCTATAACCATCGTCTTGGCTCTAGCGTCTATTGGATTGCTTATAGCTAATGTCACGTCTACCTTTGTCCCACTTTCGTTGGCCAATTTAGCGCTGATTGCTTTCGCGTTTGGTTCCTTGAAGCCGAAAACTCATCGTTAACTGACACTAGTCGGATCGTCAGGTCTGCTAGTGGATCGGTTTTGTTATTGATGAAAACTGGGTAGCACGTCCAAGACCACCGGGTCGACGGGTTGTCCCGTCTACGTGAATCGGCCTGAGTTTTGTGGAGACTACGGGCAAAAGCCTTACTGGGCTTTTCGTGCGGTGTTGATGTCCTCGTAGTCCTGCTCGTATTCGATCGGGGGAACGTCACCGATCGACGAGTGCAGACGCTGGTGATTATACCAATAGATCCAGGATGCCGTTTCCGTTTCGATCTCCCGGGCATCCCTCCATGTGCGTGCGGGGTCGAGGTCGATGAGCTCAGTTTTGTACAGTCCGATCGTCGACTCCATCATCGCGTTGTCCAAGGCATCACCGACCGAGCCGATCGAGCCCTGGAGTCCGGCGTCTGCCAGCGCGTCGGTAAACGCCAGCGACGTGTACTGGACCCCAGCGTCCGAATGGTGAACGATGCCGGTGGCGGTGAAATCCATGCGGGTGCGTTTGCGGCTGAACAACGCGTGTTCCAGGGCCATGAGCACCATCCTGGTGTCCATGACGGTGGTGACCACCCAGCCGAGGACCTGCCGCGAGTAGGCGTCGACGATGAAGGCGACGTAACAAAAGCCCTCCCTGGTCCAGGCGTAGGTGAAGTCCGCGATCCACCACTGATCCGGATGCCAGGGGTAGGTCCACCGACGGTCCACCAGGTCTGGGTGCCGGCGGTGCGCAGGATTGGCCACGGTCGTCTTCTTGCGGTGCATCCCGCGGGACACACCACGAATACCGGTGATCTTCATCAGTCGTTCCACCTGGTCACGACCAATAAGCATGCCGTCACGGATGGCTGCTTTCCAGAGCTTGCGCCGGCCATAGACCTTGCGGTTGTCCTCCCACAATCGGTAGATGCGGTGGGCGGCGTAGGCCTCATCCAACTCGGCGTCGGTGGGGCCGAAGCCGCGGGACTGGTGGGCGTAAAAGGTGCTCGGGGCAATCGCGATGCCGTGGGCAGTCAAGGTCTCGCAGATTGACTCGACCCCGAAGCGGTTCCGGTAGGTGCGGATGAAATCCACGACTACCGAAGTTTGCGGTCGAGCTCCGCCTGGGCGAAAAAAGCTGACGCCGTCTTGAGGATGTCATTGGCTCGTCGCAGTTTGGCGACTTCCTTGGCCTGCTCCTCGTAGGCAGCCTGGAGCTGCTCGTAGGACAGGGAGCCGGGCTGGGGTGCTTGTTCCTGTTGTTCTTGTTTTCGGACCCAGTTGCGCAGGGTGGATTCCTTTACGCCGAGTAGTTCGCCGATTTCTCGGCGGGCGGCTGCTTTGGAGATGTCGCCGTCTTCGAGACGTTCGAAGTACATGCGTACCGCGCGTTGTTGGGTGGCGGTGTCGTACTTGCTGGGTCGTGCCATGCTGATCGTCCTCCTAGGGTAAAATCTAGTCTCCGACCAACCCAGGCCGCCTCAACGCGATGAGGCGAGAACCATGACCGGGTAGAACCCCTCGCCACCGTTCACCAGCTCCGGGCAGCGAGCAAGCAGACAACGAACACGCCTGCAAAAGTGCCCAGGTAGCAGGGCAGACTACCGAGAGAGACATGCCAAGTGGGACCATCTCACGATGGACTGCCGTGAACATAAAGCCTTGGGCAGGACGGGACGCAGGCGAGCAGACCTTGTACGAAGTCTAGAACTCTAGCGCAAGTAGTCTCTCCCAAGCTTTAATGCCGTACTCAACAAGTTGTTCCACTTCTCGGTAGCCATCTCATTTGGCCCAGAAATCGGAACCAAGCGCTGGCTCGCAATCGTCCGTGGCTCCGTGTACTTCAATAGTCCCTGGTCGCCGTGGCGACGGCCCACACCAGAGGATTTCCAGCCACCCATAGGCGCATCTACGCTGGCCCACGCCGCAGAGTAGCCTTCGTTGATATTAACCGTGCCGGCCTCGAGCTCCGTGGCGATGGCACGCGCTGTCCGCTCCGGCCCGAATACTGCAGCGTTGAGCCCGTATTCCGTGTCGTTGGCTCGTCGAATGGCTTCCTCATGTGAATCCACGACCTCGATCCGGACGACCGGCCCGAAGACTTCCTGGTGGTACAGCTCGGCTTCTTCAGGAACATCCAACAGTACGGTCGGAGCGTAGAAGGTTGGGCCAAGATCGGTCAGGCGCTCCCCACCGGTTGCCACCGTTGCGCCGTGGAAGACTGCGTCGGAGACAAAGTCCGCCACGTTGTCGGTGTGCTGCTTAGAGATCAAGCAGCCCATGTCTGTCTCCCACGAGTTATCGCCTGCGATCACCATATCGTTGACTGACTGCACAAATGCAGGAATGAACCTGTCTGCAACATCGGCGTGTACGTAGATCCGCTCGATTGAAATGCACAGCTGCCCCGAATTGGAAAAACACGCTTCGCGCACACCACGCACAACGGCAAACGGATCGGCATCGGCGGTGACGATCAGAGGGTTCTTGCCGCCGAGTTCGCCAGAGAACCCGATCAACCGCTCGGCAGCCTGCTGAGCCAGCATGCGACCAGTTTCGGTGGAACCGGTGAACATCAAATAATCACATTCGGCCACAATCGTCTGGCCAACGGTGGATCCAGGACCCGGAACCACGATGAACAGATCCTCGGGCAATCCGGCCTCACGCAATAGCTCGGCGCCCCGCAAAGCCGTCAGCGGAGTCTCCATATCCGGCTTGATCACCACGGCATTGCCAGCCAACAGCGCCGGAATCGCATCGGACATCGACAAGGTCAGTGGATAATTCCATGGCGCGATAATGCCCACCACACCCACTGGGACGTTCTCCACCTCAGTCTTCGTCAACACCGGTAAAGCACCCTTGGCACGCCGGGTTTTCAGCAAACGCCCCGCAGCAAAGGCATAGTGGCGCGCAGTAATCGCGTTATCCAGTACCTCTTCAAACGCCGAACGGCGGTTCTTGCCGTTTTCTGCCTGGATGAGGTCCATGAGCTCGTCGCGATGCTCCAACACCAAGTCGTGATAGCGCAGCATGATCTTCTTTCGCTTTCGCACCGGTGTCGCAGTCCACGCAGCCTGCGCTTTCCGGGCGCGGGCGAAAGCCTCAAGGGTGGAGTCTTCGTCGAAAAGCGGTGCATTATCGACAATTGACCCATCAACGGGATTTACTACCGGGATCATCTCGTGATCGATGCTGGCTGTCATATGATTTAGGGTATGCGAAAAATCTTCATTTCGGGCGGAGCTCAAGGCATCGGACGCGCGACCGCGGAAAAGTTCCTCAGCGAGGGGTGGCTCGTTGGCATTGGCGATGTCCAACCGGCCCCGTGGGCGGAAGGAATCGAGAACCTGATCGTCACCCATCTCGACGTCACTGACCCCGAATCCTGGGACAAAGCACTCGCTGAATTCACCGCGCATACCGGCGGCGAGCTGGACGTTCTCGACAACAACGCCGGCATCATCATCGACGGTCCGCTTGCCGACGAAGACCCCGCCCGCATCCAAAAGATCATCGACGTGAACGTCACCGGTCTTACCCTTGGCGCCCGCGCTGCGCACAAATACCTCAAGGCCACCCCGGGTTCACACTTGGTGAATATCTCCAGTGCATCGGCGGTCTTTGGCCAACCGGGCATCGCCGCATATTCGGCCTCGAAGTTTTATGTCAATGGACTGACCGAAGCGCTGAGCCTTGAATGGGAAAAGGACGGCATTCGCGTTGTCGATGTCATGCCGCTGTGGGCGAAGACCCCAGTCGCCGATGTGTCCGCAGCTTCCGTGCGCAAACTCGGCGTGAACCTGACCACTGAGCAGGTCGCCGATGCCGTCTGGGAGTCCGTCAACCCGAAGAACCGCTGGCAGCGCGGGCGGTTGCACTACGGTGTCGGAATCGTCGACAAGCTTTTTTATGTGGCGGGGCAGTGGGCACCGGATCGCGTGGCACGCCTTGTGACTAAGATAGTCGCTGGTTAACGATGAGTGCACACAATGATTTCCTTGCCCGCTACGACGCCATGAGCGTACGAGCAGCGCATCAGGTGATCCTGCACTATTCCACAAGTTTTTCGCTGGCCTCCCGTCTGCTGAGCCGCCGCGTGCGCACCGATATCCACAACCTGTACGCCATGGTGCGCATCGCCGACGAAATAGTTGACGGTGCCGCCGCACGTGATGCTGCACCTTCGCTTCTCGACGACTACCAAGCCCAAGTCCTTGCCGCGCCCGCCGTGCGCTTCCACACGGATCCAGTCCTGCACGCCTACGCCATCACCGCGCGCAGGTGCCAGTTTCCGGATGAGCATATCAAGGCGTTTTTCTCGTCCATGCGCCGTGACCTGCATCAAACCACCTACACCGAGGGTGAACTCGACGAGTACGTCTACGGTTCGGCCGAAGTCATCGGGTTGCTGTGCCTGGCGGTTTTTCTTGTCGACGAGCCCGTCACCGCCACGCAGCGCGCCGAGATGGAGGCAGGTGCGTGTTCTCTAGGCGCGGCGTTTCAGAAGATCAACTTCCTGCGTGATCTGCAAGAAGACTCCGGCGTGCTGGGTAGAGCCTATTACCCACAAGACTTCACCGACGACGACAAGCATGCCTGCGTCGCCGAAATCCGCAGGGACCTGGCTGCGGCGCGCACAGTCATGGGGCTGCTGCCAGCGTCGGCACGCGCGGGAGTACTCGCAGCTACCGACCTTTTTTCGCGACTTACAGATCAAATCGAGGACACGCCCGCCGAAGAGCTCACCACGCGCAGGATCAGCGTTCCGCAACACATCAAGGTCGCGATCGCCGCCAAAGCTTTAGCAACATCGCAAAGGATGAAGAAGTGAAAAAGGCCATCGTCATTGGTGCCGGTGCCGCAGGTTTAGCCACCGCAGCCCTGTTGGGGCGCGAAGGCTACAACGTCACCGTTGTGGAAAAGAACGAGTCCATCGGAGGCCGCTCCGGTGAACTCACCGTCGATGGATTCCGCTTCGACACCGGCCCATCGTGGTACCTCATGCCCGACGCCTTTGAGCACTTCTTCAACCTGCTGGGCACCACCACCGATGCGGAGTTGGACATGGTGGATCTCGATCCTGCTTACCGTCTCTTTCCGGAAGGTAACGCTGCAATTGATGTGAACTCCGGGCGTGAAGAAGCTATCGCGCTGTTTGAGTCGATTGAGAAAGGTGCAGGTCAAAAGCTTAGCAACTACCTGGATAGTGCAAGCGAGACCTACCAGATCGCCGTTGATAGGTTCCTGTATACAACCTTTTCCGCGATCGGTCCGATGCTGCACAAAGATGTCCGCAACCGCCTGATCAAGCTCGCAGCCCTGCTCACCCAGCCGCTAAGCAAGTACGTAGCCAAGCGATTCCAGGACCACCGCCTGCGCCAAATACTCACCTACCCGGCCGTATTCTTGTCCTCGCACCCGGATCGCACCCCGGCGCTGTACCACCTGATGAGCCACACCGATCTCGTCCAGGGTGTGCGCTACCCGCAAGGTGGATTCACCGCCGTCATGGAGGCTTTCGAAAGCCTTGCTCGTGTCAACGGTGCCCGGATCTTCCTGCACGCCGAGGTCACCGCGATTACATACTCCGGCGGGCAGACCACCGGTGTGCGCATCCGCAAGCCCGACGGTTCGGCTTCGCACCTCGACGCCGACCTTGTGGTTTCCGCCGCCGACTTGCACTTCACCGAAACCCGTTTGCTTTCGCCAGACATGCGCAGCTACGACGAAAAGTACTTCGCAGGCCGTGAGCCAGGCCTGAGCACTGTCTTGGTGATGCTCGGCGTCAAAGGCAAACTCCCGCAGCTTACCCACCACAACCTGCTGTTTAGCAAGGACTGGGACAAGGACTTCACTGTTGTCTTCGACGGTCCGGTGACCGAACGCCCCCTGCAGTCCTCACAGTCGATTTACATCTCCATGCCGTCGGCGACCGACCCATCCACCGCACCCGAGGGCGACGAGAACCTTTTCATCCTGGTTCCCACCCCAGCGATCGAGGAGCTCGGCCGGGGCGATGCCTACAGCGCTGAGGCTTCTCCGGCGGTCGAGACCATCGCGGAAGCCGCGATTGACCAGATTGCCTCCTGGTGCGACATCCCTGACCTGCGCGAAAGGATCGTCGTCAAACGAACTCTTGGGCCCCAGGACTTCGCCGAGCGCTACTATGCCTGGCGCGGCGGCTCGATTGGGCCTTCACACACGCTGCGGCAGTCGGCGTTTTTCCGCGGGAGCAACAAGTCCCGCAAACTGGACGGACTGTACTACGCAGGCGCGACAACCGTTCCCGGCGTGGGCGTGCCGATGTGCCTGATCAGCGCTGAAAACGTGATCAAGCGCGTGCGCGGAGATCGCAGCCCGCACCAACTCGAATCATGATCCTCGGAGTCGATGTTGACCGACAAGGTCGCTGCGCACACTGGCACAGCGACGTCGACGTGGTTGCCAACAAATGCCTGCTTTGCGACGACTACTTCGCCTGCTCCCTCTGCCACGCAGCGCTGAGAGACCACCCGTTTGGACGGATGCCCCGCGACGCGCACGAGGCCGCAATGTGTGGAGTGTGTGGCCACACATTCGGCCTCGCCGCGTACGGGAAACAGTGCCCTTCTTGCGGGCAGCTATTTAACCCAGGGTGTTCGGATCATGTCGAGGAATACTTCCTGGACTAGTCGCGTGCCCACCACTTGTTCAGGGTGAGCTGCGCCACGGTGACGTTGTCCACGTAGTTGCCGCGAACTGGGTCGGTGCCGGTGGTTGCAGCCAGGATGTCTTCGGAACCTGCGCCCTTGAAGTAGAACGGCACTAGCTCGTTGGTGTGGTTTCCTGAGTAGTAAGCGTGGTTTGGAGCCTTACCAGCTTCGCCGGTCATTGCCTTCCAGTCTGGATCCTCGCCTGCGGCGGAGAGGTAGCCGGTCTCGTGGTCAGCGGTCACGATAACCAGGGTCTCTTCCCAAGAAGAGTTGGTCTCAACCCAATCGATGACTGCGTTGGCTGCGTCGATGAATGCCTCGGTCTCTTCGATGTCGCGAGCGATATCGTTAGCGTGACCAGCCCAGTCGATTGCGCCACCCTCGACCATCAGGTGGAAGCCGTCTTCGTCCTGGCTCAAAACGTTGAGGGCACCAAGCGTCATGGTCTCAAGATCAACGACGTCGTTGAACGGTACGTCGTATGGTTCAACGGATTCACCGGCGCGACCCTGCTGCAGGGTGGAACCAGCCTGGGCGATACCAAAGTAATCCTTGTCCTCGACCTTGCCAGCTGCAAGCGCCTCGAAATCGACGTCTTCCTCGACATAAGCCCAATCGGTCTCGCCGTTTGCGAGCTTGTTGAAGGAACCCTCGGAGATGTACTTGTAGTCCGGGGTGTCGATGCGTTGAGCGTTATCGTCAAAGTGCGGGTTACCTGCGCCGAATACAACGTCCAACTCAGAGTTGATCATCTGGTCCGCGATGAGCTGGTAATCGTTGCGGGACTCGGTGTGTACAGCCCATGCCGCTGGGGTTGCGTGGGAGAAAGGTACGGAGGAGACAACGCCTGCTGCCTTCTCATTGTCCTTTGCACGCTCCGAGGTGTTCTCCTGAGCGGCGTTGTTTGGATCGACACCGAGCATGCCGTTGACTGTCTTGACACCGGTAGCCATTGCGGTGCCTGCAGCAGCGGAGTCAGTGGTGTCGAGGTTGACGTAGTTGTGGTCAGACCATGCTGCCTTGCCGTCGTAGGAGTTGCCGTGCTGGAAGGAAGTCATGCCCAGCTCGTTCCAGTCGTCGCCCTCAAACTTCTGCACCGCAGGAGCGTCGATCTGAGCGAGTTCGGAACCTGCCGGCCCTTCGACCTGGTAGCGGGAGTCGCCAGTCTGGTAGAAGTTGGCGGCTGCGACGTGGTCGTAGCCCATGCCATCACCGATCAGGTAGATGATGTTCTTAGGGGCGGATGCCGTTGGTTGTGGGGCCTCAACGCCTGGGGAGCTAGAGAACCAGTCGAGGCCAGAGGAAGAGGAACCGAGGGAAGACAGAGCGCCTGCAGCTGGGACGGCTGCGACGGTTAGGGCGAGGGTGGAAAAAGATGCGATGAGAACGTGACGAAGCTTGCGGGAAGACATGCTTTTCTCCTGGTAAGGGGGAAACGGGGACAATCTCATTCGTATCTGGCTGAACTGAATTCCACGTATTTAAGTTGTAAATAGTTCTCAAACTACAGCTAAATATATAATGAACTCTCATGAAATATTGAGTATTCTGCCTCTGCGCGTAGATGCGGAGAAAATCATATCTGTACAGGTCTTTTCCGGAAGCGTAAACCGGGAATCTTGGTATAATAATAATGTATCACCAATTGTCTAGCGAACGGAGAAGAATATGAAGGCATGGCGTTTCCACGGCACCGATAAGCCACTCACTCTCGACGAAAACTTGGAGATCCCAACCGCGGGTCCAGGCGAGGTCGTCATCAAGGTCAAGGCAGCTGGCGTATGTCACTCCGACGTCACAGCCATCGACGATCCAGGCTGGATGCCCATGTTCCCGAACCTCCCGCACACCCTGGGCCACGAGAACGCAGGCGTGATCACCGAGGTCGGCGAGGGCATGGAGCAGTGGAAGGTTGGCGACCGTGTTGGCCTTTCTCCAATGATGCCTGACAATGACGCAATCGGTTACGGCGAGTGGGACGGCGGGTACGGCGAATACATCAAGGCTACCGACTACAACTTGGTCCGCCTGCCAGACGAGCTCTCTTTTGAAATGGGCGCGATGGCAACCGACGCTGGCCTTACCTCCTACCACGCAGTAGTCACCCGCGGTGGCGCTGCAAAGGGTAAGAAGGTCGGCATTATCGGCCTGGGTGGCTTGGGCTACATCGGCGCTCGTGTCGCTGTACTGCTCGGCGCAGAGGTGTATGGCGCTGACATTTCTCCGGCAGCTCGTGAGTTGAAGGATGAGATCGGCCTGGCCGGAGTCGCAGAAAGCATCTCCGAGTTTGCAGATATTGGACTCGATGTTGTCGTTGACTATGCAGGGTTTAACACCATGCAGCCGGCACTGGAGATCCTCAACGAGCACGGCACCTTCGTCCACGTTGGCATGGGCAAGCTTGACGCTGATTTCAACACCTACCCAGTGATCATCAAGCAGCTCAACATCGTTGGTTCCAAGTCCGGCACCAAGGAAGACCTTGAGGCGCTCTACGAGATGATGAAGTCCGGCGATCTGAACCCGCCGATGAACCCAATCACTTTCGACGAAATCCCAGGCGCGATCGACAAGCTGCGTGAGGGTGGCGTTGTGGGGCGCTTCGTAGCAACATACGAAGATTAATCCCCTCGGCCCCGGCTTCCTCGAGTCTTTGAGGTGGCCGGGGTTTTGCATTTCTGCGTCAACCAGCGGAAATCTCTATAATTGAATATGTATTGAACATCAGACATTTACAGGAGAAGTTGCATGAAGGCTTGGCAGTTCACTAACACCAACGAACCACTCGTACTTAACGAAGTAGAGGATCCAACCGCAGGACCAGGTGAGGTCGTCCTAGAGATGAAGGCAGCGGGACTGTGCCACTCTGACGTCGGCCTGCTGGAGGACGAAGGCTGGCTCTCCTTGCTGGCTAAGCGCCCAATCACCATCGGCCACGAGAACGCTGGCGTCGTCGCAGAAGTTGGCGAGGGCGTTACCGAATTCAAGGTCGGCGACCGCGTAGGCGTTTGCCCCACCACCGCTGCGGGAGCGCCTGGCTACTCATTCGACGGCGGCTTCGCGCCAAAGATGCTCGTTGCAGCAGAAGCCCTCGTTCCACTTCCGGACAACGTTGACTTTGTTAACGGCGCAGCGGCTACCGACGCTGGTATGACTTCCCACGCGGCTGTCATCACTCAAGGTGGCGTCAAGGAGGGCGACAAGGTTGGCATCATCGGCATGGGTGGCCTCGGTCAGATCGGCGCTGTCGTCGCAATGCTAGCGGGCGCTGAAGTGTACGTCGCAGAGATCAACGAGAAGGTCTGGCCAATGGCCAAGGAACTCGGTGCGAAGGACGTGAAGAAGGACATCAAGGAATTCGAAGACGTTTCCTTCGACGTTATCGTTGACTTCGCAGGTTTCGGCCAGACTACCGCTGACGCAGTGGACATTATCCGCCGCGACGGCACCGTGGTTGTTGTCGGCATGGGTCGCCTGGAGTCCACCATCAACACCAAGAACCTCATCCTGAACCAGTGCCGCCTCATCGGCTCCAACGGTGGCACCAAGGAAGACGTTGCCGGTGTCTACGACTACATGGCCACCGGCAAGCTAAATCCACAGATCACCACGATCAGCTTCGACGAAATCCCAGAGGGTATCGAGAAGCTGAAGAACGGTGAAGTAGTTGGTCGCCTCGTAGCAACCTTCTAGTTCCACCCAACGATAAAACCGCCGTCCGATTCGGGCGGCGGTTTCGTCGTTAAGCGGAGGCTACTTTGCGCCGTGAGGGACGATCACTGCGCGGCCGGCAATCTCGCCGTCAACCAGCTTCTGGTATGCCTCGAGTGCGTCGTCCAAGGAGTAGGTGGTGACCTGCGGAACGATCTGGCCAGCCTTGTACATATCGACGACCTCGTGGAGCTCCTCGACGGTGCCCCAGTAGGTGTTGACCAGCTCAGCCTCGTAAGGGGTGGTGAGGAAGGCCCACTCGTAAGGGGAGAGGTTGCCGATGCCGACGATGGTGACGCGGCCCTGACGGGCAGCGGTCTGCATTGCGGTCTTGACGGTGGCGCCTACGCCGACGAAGTCGAATGCCGCGTTAATGCCCTTGCCGCCGGTGATCTCCATGATCTTCTCAACCTGACCCTCGCCGCCAGGAACGGTGATCGCGCCGAGCTTTTCAGCCTCAGCCATCGCGTCTTCCTTCATGTCGGTTGCGATGATGGTCGCGCCGGTGAGAGCCTTCAGGATCTGTACGCCGACGAGACCAAGACCGCCCAGGCCGATCACAAGCGCGAACTTTCCGCCACCGTTGAGGTGTGGGAGTGCCAGCTTGATGGCGTGGTACGGGGTGAGGCCAGCGTCGGACAGTGGTGCAGCGTTGATTGGGTCCGCATCGCCGAGTGGAACTAGGTTGCGGGCTGGGACAACCATGTACTCGGCCATGCCGCCGTCGAGACCCAGGCCAATGCCTGCGTAGTCCATCTTCGCTGCGTTCTCGCAGTAGGTGTCCTGGCCGCGGGTACATGCGCGGCACACGCCACAGCCGACTGGGCCGTAGACGAGGTATGCAGCGCCGATCTCGATGCCCTTGACGCCTTCGCCGAGTTCTTCGACCCAGCCGGAGTTCTCGTGGCCCAGGGTGAACTCTGGGTCCATCTGCGGGTTCAGGCCCTCTTCGAACTCGTGGAAGATTGCAACGTCAGAGTGGCAAGCGCCAGCGCCAGCGACCTTGAGCAGAACTTCGCCCGGGCCTGGGGTTGGCTTGTCGATTTCTTTGAGTACAGGGAACGTCTTGTATGCGGTGTGGCGAATTGCCTTCATGGGGTGCATCCTTCCGGAATTTTCAGAGGTTGGGCACATCCCAGAGTACCGAGGTTTCAGGTCCGTTGCTCACCATAATTACAGGTGAAAGCCGTTTTCATCAAGCCCCCAAGAATTTCTGCGCGAGTGAGAAATACGCCTTCGTCGTCAGCTCAACGTCTTCCACGTGGACGCATTCATCGTGCGAGTGCAGTTGCTCCAGCACTTCGCTGAAGGAGCGTTCTCGCGCGTGGAGGGCGAAGCCGTAGCCGACGCCGCCTAAACGACGAGCGAAGCGCAGGTCGGAGCCTCCCGCAGCGATGGTTGGCACCACAGGCACGCCGGGGAAGAACTCGTCGTACGTGTCGACGATCGCCTGGTACAGCGGCCCTTCGGCAGGGGAGAGGGTGGCGTCCTCGGTGATGAGGTGCTCGATCTCGACGTGATCTGCAAGATCACCGAGAGCTTCGCGGATCAGCTCGTCGATGTCCTCTTGGCTTTGGCCGGGCAGTGGGCGAATGTCCAGTTCAAGCCAGGCGTGGGAGGGCAGCACGTTGATGGCTCCGCCAGCGCGCAGCACCGTTGGAGCCACGGTGAGGTGGCTCATTGCGTGGGAGTATCGGGCGAGAGGGCCGAGTGCTTCATAGTTTTCTCCTGCAAGCAGCTGCTGTTCGGTCTCGGAGTCGAAGCGGAACGCGCGGACGTAGCCTTCCCATAGCTCGCTGGACGAGACTTCTGGTTCGATGGAGCAGATGCGACGCGCGACCTCGCCGATAGTGCCTACAGTGAGGTCGCGGCTAAATGGCGCAGAACCGTGGCCGGCATCGCCGTGGACGTGCAGACGTCGCTGAGCTGCACCTTTCTCGCCGACGACGACAATCAGTGCGTCAGAACCGTCCTGCACCGGCAAATGCGATCCTCCCGTTTCGCTCAGGCAGTTCTTCCAGGAGATAGCTGTTGGATAGTTTTCAGCGAGCCACCCGGCACCCAGTCCGCCGCGGGCTTCTTCGTCGGCAAGCGCGACAAAGGTGAGGCTGCCACGGGGCCGCAGCTTTGCGATCTCGCGGGTCGTGGCGGCCATAGCGGCGGTGATAAACAGCATGTCGGTGGCGCCGCGACCGTAGATTTTGCCATCGACGATGTCTGCACCGAACGGGTCGTGGGTCCACTTCGGGCGGTCGACGGGCACAACGTCGGTGTGGCCCAACAGGGTGAGCGGCTCGGCGGTGGGGTCGGTGCCTTCGACGGTGAATGCCACGGAGACGCGACCGGGGTGTGGTTCGAAGCGCTGCATGGAGACATCGGAGTGGGCAAAGAACCGTTCGAGGGTCTCGGCGTTGCGGGCTTCTGATCCGGAATCGCTGGTCAGGTCATTGACGCATGCGTTTTGAATTAGCTCACGAAGGAGTTCGATAGCAGTTTCAGTAAGCGACATGTTTACTACACTAGCTAGTATGAACATTCTTGTAGTTTTTGAATTCCCATCAGACGGGCCTTTCGGCGCAGATGCAACTGAGGGCTACCGAGGGCTTGCGGAAGATATCTCCCAGGAGAAGGACCTGATCTGGAAGGTATGGACCGAGGACGAAGCCCGCAAGGTGGCAGGTGGCGTGTACTTATTCACTAGCGACGAAGCGGCGGACGTCTACATCGAGAAGCACACAGCACGCCTTTCCGGGTTCGGAATCTCTGATATCAGTGCGGTAAAGTACCAGGTCAATGACGAGCTTTCCGCGATCGATCACGCGAAGCTCACCCGCTAAAGCCCACCCCCTTGAACGCCGTTCAGTTTTGGATGTATTCTGTTTGCACCCCTAACTGAACGGAGTTCAATAAATTCGATTCGCGAGATCGCTGCAGACAAAGCCTACGAACGTGGCATCGGACTGAACCAGGAAGAACTGCTGGAAGTCCTCAACACCCCTGAAGATCAGCTCAAGGAGCTTCTCGAGCTAGCGCACCAAACCCGGTTGCGCTGGTGCGGCGATGGTGTCGAGGTAGAGGGCATCATCTCCTTGAAGACGGGTGGCTGTCCTGAAGATTGCCATTTCTGCTCCCAGTCCGGGCTCTTCGAGTCGCCTGTCCGTGCGGTCACCCTCGACATTGCAGAGCTCGTCGAAGCCGCCAAGCAGACCGAAAAGACCGGCGCAACCGAGTTCTGTATCGTCGCTGCGGTCAAGAGCCCCGACGAACGCCTGCTGGACCAGGTCGCACAGGCCGTCGCAGCGATTCTGGCAGAAGTCGACATCAACATCTCCGCCTCCCTGGGTACCTTGACCCGCGAGAAAGCGCAGCGCCTCCGCGAGATGGGCGTGCATCGCTACAATCACAATCTGGAAACCGCGCGTAGTTTCTTCCCCAACGTAGTCACCACTCACACGTGGGAAGAGCGTCAAGAGACCTTGGACAACGTTCGCGCCGAGGGCATGGAAGTCTGCTCCGGTGGCATTATCGGCCTTGGCGAAACATTGGAGCAGCGCGCTGAATTTGCAGCTCAGCTGGCAGCAGTTGACCCTAAAGAAGTTCCGATGAACTTCCTCGATCCTCGCCCGGGCACCCCATTTGCACAGCGTCCGCTGGTACCTGTCGGCGAAGCACTGCGCGCCGTTGCAGCATTCCGTCTCGCCATGCCTTCAACCACCCTGCGCTTTGCCGGTGGCACCGAGCTAGTGCTTGGCGACGACGGCACTGAAGCAGGTTTGCTCGGCGGCATCAACGCCGTCATCGCGGGCAACTACTTGACCACCCTAGGTCGCCCTGCAGAGCGTGATCTGGACATCATCGAGAAGATCCGCGTCCTGTGAGTCAGCTTGCCGAGGCGGTGTTGTCAGGAGAGGCCACCCTTGACACCCGCCCTTATGATCCGCCCCGCGTGTGTCCCTTGTGCGGGCGTCGCATGGTGGTGAAGATTAACCCGATGGGGTGGCAGGCGCGTTGTTCGCGTCACGGTGAACTGTTGTCGGAGTGGCTGGAACGCTAGTTGACGACGAATCTCGCACCACAAGTCGGGGTTCCGCCACGGTGACGCGATCGGTCGTGCGACCCGCAAGCCTTTCCAGGATCATCTCTACGGCTAACTTGCCCATTTCGTGGCGCGGCTGGTCCACCGTGGTGAGTTGCGGTCGCAGCTGTGTGGAAAGGGACGAGTTGTTGTAGCCGACCACCGCCAGATCATCTGGTACCACGAGACCGCGGTCCTGCGCTGCGCCCACGATCGCCGCGGCCAGCCCGTCGGTGGAGGCGACGAGCGCGGTCGGGGGGTCGTCGCTAAGCACCAGCTCGTTCATTGTGCGCTGTGCTAGATCCTCTTCATTTTGTCGCCGCAGGAGGAAGTCATCGGAGAGGCCAGCCGCTGCCAGGGTGTCGCGCCATGCCTGTTCGCGGGCGCGAATTGCTGCGCGTTGCGACGAGGCGACGAAGCCAATGCGGGTGTGTCCGATATCGATGAGGTGTTGGGTGGCAAGCGCTCCGCCGGTTTCGTCGTCGTTGTGGATCAAGTCAACGCCTACTGGTGCCTCGGCGGGGCGGCCGACGATGACGATCGGGGTGGAACGGGCGACCGCACTCAATGGCCCACTAGGCATGCGCGACGAAACGACAACCACACCGTCTACGCCGAGGGAGTGCATTTGTGCGAGGCGTTCGGCAAGAACCTCGGGGTCGCGGCGGCCGTGGGCCAGAAGTGCTGTGTAACCAGCCTCGGCGGCGGCGTCCTCAACGCCCGTGATCACTTCGAGGCGGTAGGTCGACGCGATGTCGGTTGCAATCACACCGATCATGTGTGAAGAGCCCTTGACCAAGGATGTTGCCCAGGTGTTGCGCTTGTAGCCGAGGCGATCCGCGGTTTCGAGGATGCGCGTGCGACTTTCCTCCCCAACACCTGCCTTGCCTGCCAATGCGCGTGAGACCAGCGACTTTGACAGCCCTGTGGCGTGTGCGATGTCGATGATCGTCGGCTTCTTCTTGCTCACAGTGTGTGATCTTACTCCTCTCGCCTCTCGGTGTGGAACGTTCCACAACTGTTCACCTGGGGGTAATCCAAAAGTTAACCTGATCGTTTAACTTTCCTTGTGAAAGGAGATCGATGCCTCGTGACTCAGTTGCCCCGCCCCCGCGCCATACTCTTGGACTTTGGTGGCGTCGTGTTCACCACAAGCAAGAGGTCTTCCGGCAGGCAGGAACTCGCGGAAGAAATGGTTCAAGCGCTTCGGAAAGCTGGATTTGAGCTTGCGTCAGAAGATGTCCTGCACTCTGTGGATACGGGTCTTAGCGCGTTGAAGGATTGGAAGAACGCGGCATCGAGGCGTCGTTTCCCCCGCGACCTCGGCCCCCGCGAACTCATCGTGGACTTCTTGGCCGCTGATCTGCCCGATGGCCCACGAGAACTCCTCGCCAGCGAGTCGCGGCATTGGCTCGCCCGCAAAAACGTGTTGACCAACGATCACTTTGTGCGCCCTGGCATCGTGGAATTGCTCGATCGGTGCCGCGCAGAAGGAATCGCGTTGGGCATCGTCTCCAACGCGCAGTCCGGCTATTCTCACCGTCAGCTGCTTGCTGAACATGGGCTTGCCGACTACTTCGACGTGCAGATCTACTCCGATGAAGTGGGTATTCGCAAGCCCCACCCCGGCATGATCACGCTGGCTGCCGATGCGCTTGGTCTCACCCCTGCTGAGTGTTGGTATGTCGGCGACACTTTTGACCGCGACGTCGTCGCAGGTCGGCGTGCCGGTGCCGGCGGGGTCATCATTACGCGCGATACCCGCACCTCAACGCCGCCTTTTGCGATTCGTGATACTCCCGATGTGACGCTTGATGATCCATCAGGCATTCTTTCGCTTCTCGACGACGTCACTGTCCCGGTTTCCGACCTCATCGAGGAACAGGAGCAAAACACAAAAGAAGCCTTGCTCATCGATCACGGTGGCGTGATTTCCGCCTCCCGTAAAGACTCGGTTGGGCGTGGAAAATTCGTGGAAGATCTCGCGGGCTGGCTGGTCGTCGACAAGCTGGTGGCAGAGCGAATTGTCAATCGTGCGCTGGCTGCCAACGCCGAGCGGAAACGGTCGGACCTTGAAGCGACCGCGGCTGAATTCTGGGCGGCGGGAGTCGAGGGAGAGGAGCCGCGAATTGCAGCACTTGTTCGTTCTGAGGCCTATGCATTGTCGGAAGCGTGGGGCAAAGCGAAGTCAGCG